>NZ_LT906457.1:2641677-3348070 GCF_900186965.1 Legionella spiritensis | reverse complement strand
AAAAACTCCCCTATCCTACAATACAAAGGCTGACATCGAGAAAAAGCAATATATTTATATGTGCCACCATTATAGTGCCACCATCACTTGAATCGAGCAAGTTAAAACCAGCTAAAGAACAACTTTAATGGACCTGGAGCAGATTCAGAACAAACAGGATATCCAAAACACCAAATGATCAAACATAAACCCGCTGATATTTTAATTCCGTTTTAGTTATATATACCCCGACTTTCAACGTTTTGCACCCGGATATCTAAACCTGGTGTTTTGCGCTTGTTGCATGGGAGTACTGGTAGTTACATCTATCGCAGGCGATATTTGTTACTGGTTCACTTCAGATAAATCCAGGAAAACAAAACCCGCAGCATAAACGCAATTATACGCACCAAATTACAAAAAAACAGAGTTATTCACAGTATCTGTCAAAAAATAAAAACGTGTAGGTTGCCAATTGGGTAACCCATCCTGAAAAAAATGAACCAGTCGCTCACCGTTGCAGCCCAAAAATCTCATGACGTCACGACCTGGGGAACAAGACGGGGATAACCGTATAATTTACACGTGGATAACAGGAAGATAAATAACAACCATTTTGTCAAACACACTTTATCAAGAAGATATACCCTAAAAAAAACAGCAGTTATCAACAAGTTAAAAATCGATATAACACTTTGATTTATTAAACGAAATAAAACTTACAAACACAAATGCGACGACTAATAAAAAAAACAAGGTATATTTAAATAATACTTTTTTATAATAACGTTCCCACAAAAAATAAAGAAAAAACAAATTTCTGACAAACAGGAATTCCCGGGGGAAATATGGCAATATACATCCAGGTTTCATGATCCAATACGGTATGAGGAAAGCAGGTGAGCATCCGGGGGAACGTTTTCCCGCATTACGTCTTCGCCTTCATAACGGGCTACTGCTACCAATTTTTGGATAAGATACGTGCGCGAAAACAGGGAATTGCAGACAGATAGGAGTTTTCATGAGCTACTTGACATCAACAGCAGAGTGGCGAGCTTTGGAGAACCATACCCGAACGCTAAATGGTGTTCGCATTGAGCAGCTCTTACAGTCTCATACACAGAGAAAGAAACATTACAGACACGCTATCGGTGCTGTTACCGTTGATATGTCTAAAAATTACTTTACTCCGGAAACCATGCGTTTGCTTTATCAATTAGCGGAACAAAGCCAGATTCAGCAAACTGTAAAAAGCTTGTTTTGCGGAGAGAAACTGAACTTTACGGAAGATCGTGCCGTTTTACATCCCGCTTTGAGAAGTCCTGCCATGTTTTCTGCCGAACCACACGGCAAAACGATTGCCGAGGATGTTTATAAAACCCTGTCCCGTATGGAACAAATGACTTTGTCCCTGCAAAACGGTCGTTTTAACGACATATCGGTAAAACATATTGTTAATATTGGCATAGGCGGATCTGATCTTGGTCCTCGCATGGTATTGGCGGCGTTAGCCCCCTACCGCAATCAAGCCATAACAGTCGATTTTATTTCCAATCTGGATGCCTGGGATACGAACGTTACCTTGTCCAGACTTGATCCTGAGCATACGTTATTTATTATTTCATCGAAATCCTTCAAGACTTATGAAACGTTGCTGAATGCGGAACAGGCCATGAAGTGGCTTGGAAGCAAAGAACGAGGCAAACAACAGTGCATTGCCGTTACCGCAAATCATGAAGCGGCACGCAACTTCGGTATTGCAGAACAAAACATTCTGCCGATATGGGAATGGGTAGGTGGGCGTTATTCCGTTTGGTCAGCTATTGGATTACCTATTGCCTTAGGCACCGGATTCGATACGTTTCAGCAGTTTTTATATGGCGCGTCTCTGGTGGATGAGCATATGCTTCATGCCGATCCGGACAAAAACCTGCCTCTTTGTCTGGCGTTGCTGGATTGCTGGACTATAAATTTTCTCGGTGCCGACACTCGTGCCATTATTCCTTATTCCGAACGTTTCCATTATTTTATCCCCTATATTCAACAGCTGGTTATGGAAAGTAATGGCAAATCAACGGATATTGACGGCAATAAAATAAATTACAGTACGGGGCCTATTATCTGGGGAGGTATCGGGTGTAACAGTCAGCATGCTTTCCACCAATTGCTGATGCAGGGAACACAACTGGTTCATGTCGATTTTATAGGGGTAAAAAAAGCGTTGGATGACGAGCAGCAACATCAACAAAACCTGCTGAATAATCAATTGATTGCCCAATCCGAGGCTTTACTTAAAGGAAATATGGACAGACAATCCTGTAACCACCGCGGCATTCCCGGCAATATCCCCCACAATCTGATTATGCTTGAACAATTAACCCCGGCAGCTTTGGGTACCTTGCTGGCCATTTATGAGTATCGCACCATTCTGACGGCTTTACTTTGGCGAATTAACCCGTTCGATCAATTTGGCGTGGAACTGGGTAAGGAAATAGCCGTTGCCCGGTCCGGTTCCGCAATCATGGATGATAGCGGCTCTCTTAAAAACGAAGCAATGGTTTGACAGACTATGTAAAGTTTTCTATCATTGCCAGCCTCAAAATTTAATTTTTTAACAGGTTCCTCATGAAACGCACATTTCAACCCAGTAATTTAAAACGTAAACGCGATCATGGTTTTCGTCAACGTATGTCAACCCGGGGTGGCCGTCTGGTTTTAAAGCGTCGCCGTGCGAAAGGACGTAAGCGTTTATCCGCCTAAGTGTATCGTTTTGGCAAGAATCGTCGGCTCTTGAATAAAAAAGAGTTCGACGCTGTTTTTAATCAACCTGGCAAAACAGTAACCCCGGAGCTTGTTGTTTTACACAAAGCTAATAACCTGGGGTATGCCCGGTTGGGAATGGCCTTGTCAAAAAAGATGATTCCCAAAGCTTGTGAACGAAACCGGTTGAAACGCCTCATACGTGAGAGTTTTCGCACCGGTAAACTGCCGGCCGTAGATATTATTGTTTTAGCTCGATACGGCGTGGCTGAAGCGGGTAACCGAAAAATCACATCCAGACTAGGTTTAACATGGGACAAATTAATCGCATTATACGCCGGATAATTACCCTGCCGATTATTATTTATCAACTGTTTGTTCGTCCGGTTATGAGACCTTGTTGTCGGTTTTACCCAAGTTGTTCACAGTACGCTTTAATTGCTATCAAACATTACGGTGTACTCAAAGGTTTCAGATTAGCCTGTTGCCGCCTTTTGCGCTGTCATCCCTGGTCTGATGGTGGTTATGATCCGGTATTACCTAACGAAGAGAAACATTAATGGAAATACGACGAGTAATTTTATACGCAGCTCTGGCGCTGGTTGTTTATTCACTTTGGATGAACTGGCAAAAAGACTATCCGCCGACTCCCATGCCTGTCAGTGATCAGACGGTTTCTCCGGATCCCAAAGAGAGCAACCTGCTTCCTGATGTGAGACCCGGTTCCGGTCAGGACAAAACACCGGCTTCCAAAGATATTGCCTCAGCAACGAAAACCCGGACAAACGATTTTATAACGGTCAAAACCGATGTGTTGAACGTGCGTATTAACATGCAGCAAGGTGATCTGGTTCATGCTTCGCTACGGGATTATCCGGTCAGCGTGGAAGAAAAGGACAAACCCTTTGTTTTGTTAAACGACGACAGCCAGCAGCGCTATGTTGCTAACAGCAGTTTGGTTGTCAGTACGGACAACAGGGCCAGGAATCTGGATTTGAATTTTTCCAGTAGCCAGCAAAGCTATCAGATGGAAAATGACCGGAAAACCCTGACGGTTGTTTTGAGTGGTCAAAGCAGTTCCGGTCTTGAGGTCAAGAAAATATTTGAATTTACGAAGGGCAGTTACCTGATTAATGTCCGGTATGAGATTCTTAATACCGGTGAAGAACCATGGCAAGGATATATGAATACCCAATTGCTGCGTGGTTCGCCTGATGAAGATAAATCCAGTCTCTTTCACATAGGGACCTATGTCGGTGCGTCTTACTCAAGTCCCGGCCAGCATAAATACCAGAAAGTCACGTTTAAGGATATGGCCAAGGCTAACCTGAATGTCAATGCCAAAGGTGGCTGGGTTGCCATGCAGCAACATTATTTTTTAAGCGCCTGGGTGCCTCAATCGGATGAAACCAATGTTATTTACAGCCGCGCTGCGAATAATAATTATACGATTGGGGTGGTTAGCTCGCCGATAACCGTTGAGCCGGGGAAAAGCCGGGAAATTGGCAGCCGTCTGTATGTCGGTCCTGAGATAACCAGTGTTTTGAAAGACATCGCTCCCGGGCTGGATTTAACCGTGGATTACGGCTGGTTATGGTTTTTATCCTCGCTGTTGTTCTCGCTGATGAAAGCGATAAACAGCGTTGTTGGTAACTGGGGATGGTCTATTGTGCTGGTTACGGTACTTATCAAACTGGCATTCTATCGCCTGTCAGCGAGCAGTTACCGCTCCATGGCCGGTATGCGTAAATTACAACCCAAACTACAAGCCCTGCGCGAACGTTATGGCGACGATAAAGCGGCCATGAGCAAGGCGACCATGGAGTTGTATCGCCAGGAAAAAGTAAATCCGCTGGGAGGCTGTTTACCTATCCTGGTTCAGATCCCGGTATTTATCGCGCTTTACTGGGTACTTCTGGAAAGTGTCGAGCTGCGACAGGCGCCATTTATTTTCTGGATCAATGATCTGGCGGCTTCTGATCCCTATCATGTGTTACCCATCATCATGGGAATTACCATGTTGGTTCAGCAGCGCTTGAATCCTGCGCCGCCTGATCCCATGCAAGCCAAAATCATGATGTTTCTTCCGGTCCTGTTTACCGTCTTGTTCTGGAATTTCCCGTCCGGATTGGTGTTGTACTGGATTGTGAATAATACCCTATCCATTTTGCAGCAGTGGTATGTCACCCGTAAATACGGCGAAGACAAGCCTGTTCGCAAAAAACTGGCTGCTGCCAAATAAACCATGTCCGAAGAAACCATCGTTGCTATCGCTACTCCGCCAGGTCGAGGCGGAGTAGGAATTGTGCGTCTTTCAGGCTCCGAATCTTGCGCTATTGCCCTTAAACTCACCAAAAAAACACAGTTAAGACCCAGGGAAGCTGCCTATACGTTGTTCTTCACTGAGGAGGGAGAAACAATAGATCAAGGTCTTCTCTTGTATTTTAAAGCGCCCCATTCCTTTACCGGTGAAGATGTGGTGGAGTTGCAGGTCCATGGATCTCCCATTGTTTTGGACAGGCTGGTTAGTCTGGCGGTTGATTTCGGAGCGCGATTGGCAAGACCCGGTGAGTTTTCTGAACGAGCGTTTCTGAATGACAAAATGGATTTGACTCAGGCAGAAGCCATCGCTGATTTAATTCATGCCAGTTCCATGACGGCCGCTCGACTGGCTGTTCGATCCCTGCAAGGTGATTTTTCCCGAAAAATTAACGAGCTTAACGAAAAACTTGTTTATTTGCGGATGTATGTGGAGGCCGCCATCGATTTTCCGGAAGAGGAAATCGATTTTCTTGCCGACGGTAAAATCGCCAGGATGCTTACGGAAATCCTTGCTGATTTACATGCTGTTCGTAGCCAGGCTACTCAAGGCGCCATGATGAGGGAAGGGTTGCATATTGTTATTGCCGGTCGGCCGAATGCCGGAAAATCAACCTTGATTAACGCGCTTGCCAAACGGGAAGTGGCTATTGTGACCGACATCGCGGGAACAACACGTGATGTGATGCGTGAATATATTTTACTCGATGATTTACCGGTACATATCGTGGATACGGCCGGATTGCGTGCCAGTGAAGACAAGGTAGAAATGGAAGGCATTAAACGAGCCTGGCAGGAAGTCAGCAGAGCGGATTGTGTGTTAATGGTCATTGATCTTCATCAACAACATGACGCGACCCAACTCAGTCAGGCTATTGTGGATAAATTGCCGCCAGGGGTACCTGTCATCAAGGTATTTAATAAAATTGACGCGCTCGGCATGTCGCCAGATCAGGATGATCAGGCTGTTTATCTGTCTGCAAAATCCGGTGAAGGGATAGATTTGTTGAAAAAACAGATCAAAGACGCTGTCGGGTTTCAATCCTCGGAAGGACAATTTTTAGCCAGGCGCCGTCATCTTGCCGCTCTGGATCAGGCAAAGGAATTGTTACTCAATGGCCAGCATCAGTTAAATACGGCTCGAGCCGGAGAATTACTGGCGGAAGACTTACGGCTTGCTCATCAATCCCTTTGTGAAATTACCGGCGAATTCACCTCGGATGATTTGCTAGGCAAGATATTTTCGAGTTTTTGTATAGGCAAATAACGGCCGACAGAGCATGTTTTCAATACACTGTAATCAGGAGTTCCTGTCATGTTAGCGAGTGAGACCCTGCTACAACCCTTTTTTCTGGGAGATATTCGTTTAAAAAATCGAATTGTGATGGCGCCCATGACTCGAAATATGGCTAATGATGATCTGAGCCCCACGGAGCAAATGGCGGAGTACTATGCCCGCAGAGCCGACGCCGGATTAATTATTACCGAAGGTACCATCATTGCTCCGGATGGCCGGGGTTATAGTAACGTTCCCGGCATTTTCACCGATGCGCACATTGATAAATGGCATCAGGTAACGGATGCGGTGCATCGCAGGGATGGCCGGATATTTTTACAAATATGGCATGTCGGTCGGGTTTCTCACCCGCATTTTTTAGACGGGGAATTGCCTGTATCGGCATCAGTGACGACTATGACCGGAAAAGTGAGCCGCGCTAACCATCTTACCTATGGTCAATCACGGGAAGCTTCTCGTTCGGATATCAAACGTTTGGTAGCCGATTACGCCAACGCTTGCAAAAATGCGATAAAGGCCGGTTTTGACGGCGTGGAAATCCATGGTGCCAATGGTTATTTAATTGACCAGTTTTTGCATTACGACACGAATCATCGTCATGATGAATACGGCGCCTCTTCGCAAAATATGGCGCGCTTTGCGCTTGAAGTTGTAGCAGCCTGCTGCGAGGAAATAGGCAGTAACCGGGTTGGGATCCGATTGTCTCCCGGTGCTTACCTGAATCAAATAACAGGTGACAGACGTGACGCGGACGTCTTTCAATTTTTGTTAACGCAACTAAATGAAACCGGACTCGCCTATGTGCATACCGGTAATTTTAATGATGCGCTGACTTTTAAAGAGTTGGCGGATAAAACCATGACGGCCTTTATACGGGAATATTACCGTGGGGTAGTCATAGCCAGCGGCAGTTATGACCTGAAACAGGCCGGTCAGGGTATAAAAAACCACCAGTTTGATTTAATTGCCATGGGAAGGCCGTTTATTGCTAATCCTGATTTGATTACGCGCATTAAAAATCAGTCTGAATTAATCCCTTATCAGCCCGGTATGCTTGAAACGCTGTATTAAATACGAATTATCAACCAGCAAAAGCGCCGCTCCATATAGTAATAATTGCCTCCGAAAAGACAATGGATAATCTATTTTTTAAATTTTCTTGCGCGCTGGGAAAAATAAACACATAATGGATTTTTTAAGGGCTTCCTGTAATGAGATAGACAATTATAAACGTTGCTGAGTTAAATCATGACCTATTCCACGCAATACCGTACTTTTCTTGATAACAAAAACAGTTTTTTCCAAAACGCGAATGAATTTTACAAAGGTGAATCTGTAACCAAATCTGTGCGGCACAATGCGTTTAATCAGTCTTATAATTTTATTGCTGATCATAAAAAGCTAATTGAAGACGAATTTAATCATTTATTTGCTTCACTTACGAGCGGTAAGGAGACGTATGGCGAGGAATTCTGGTTGTATTGTTATTACCTCAGCATTCTTTTACAGACCTATCATATCGGGCATGGATCAGCTAGATTTAATGAGGAAGAAAAACGGTACGGAAAGTTACGCCGGCAGATATGGAACCATTATCACCAGATAGAGTCCTCATCGGAGCCTCCCCCCAGAAAAAAAACGTTCATAAAAGCGCTCGGTGAGGAACTGGGTGACGATATCTCTGAAATCGCTTCCACACCTAAAAGGCTATCCAAAATACGGCAGAAGGTCGGATTGTATAATGTCTGGCGTTTGTATTGGGCATTCAGCCGCATGATGCTGACCAATACCCTGCTCGAGCTTAAAGATGGTCCAGTGCTGGCTAAACTGGAGCGATTTCTTGGTAAACATATCGATGTGGATGCCATCGTCGCGGCTTTTGAAGCACCCGGCGAGATCATGCGAACTTTAAGCGTCGCTTTCTTCGGTTCCCGCTTCCTTATGAATTTGTCCATGGTATACAAACACACGTTTATGCCCTCGGAACTGGAAAAAACACGGTTAAGAAGCAAGCGTTTGTCCGATGAACTCTGGGAGCGCCATCCCGGATTTATTAACGATTTTGTGTGGACGGTGATTAACGGTTTGACCAATTATAATGAAATCTTTCATATTTCGGCGCCCGCGGCCGGATGGATAGTTGCCGGATTTCTGTTTTTTGATGTCTGTGTCTTATTGTGGCGACGGCATTTGGAAGAACAAAAATACCTGGCAAAAAAAGCGCAATATCGCGAAGAGTTGAGTTTTTACCAGGAAAAATTAAAAGAACCTGATCTTGACGAGGATGAAAGAAAACGCTATCTGCAACACATTGCCTTATTGCATAGCCAGTTGACGGAACTGGAAATCGGTTGGCAGGCAACGGATTCTGCATTTTGGTTCAATGTTTCAGCGGCGCTATTGCTGATGGTCGGATTTTCTGCCGCCATGATGTTCAATGCCCCTGCCTTGATCATTGTCAGCTATGCGATTTGCGTATTGGCTATCGGTATGTATCTGTCGGATGGCGCCTATAAGCAATATAAGGAAAAAAGTCTGCGTCTGCGCCAGGCCGATATTGACAATATCAGTAATGTCCAGGCATTGCAGGAATACAAGGCGGCACGTAACGAGCTGATTTACACGATGATTAAAAATACGGTCATGCCGAGCTTAATCATTGCAACGTTCGCTGTCTGCTGGCCGGCGGCTATCGTTCTGACTGCGTTGTATCTTGGCTATGAACTGTGGAGCTCCTGCAGCAAGCGGCGTAACCCATCCCCTGATCCGAGCCTTCCAGAGATAGAAAGACGGGAAGTTGACCGATTGGAGCACGTGGAATACGAAGAGGTGGACGAGAGAAGGTTGCAGCTTGGTTATATCTAACCTGACAGCGCAGGTTGACCAAAAGCTTCGTGCACTTATCTTCTATCGGCTGCAAATTGCGATTAATTTGCGCAAAATGCTGTTTGAATTCGTCAACCAGATCCCGGTAGCCCGTCATGCGGGGTAACAACACTCGGGTACCCGCCTGTTCACCTGCCGGGATATTCGAGTATGCAACCCGCAATACGGCCGCAGGTCTCCTTACGGGTTACCGGTACCTTGTCTAGACTTCCGGATACATGGCGGCAATTGCGGCTATGTCCTTGTCACTTAAACGCTTCCTTTGTCCTATTTCGACCCCTTCTTGCAACGGAACGATGGTTTGCTTGCCGTTTTTGGAAAACGCGTAAGGGCTGTAATGCATGATGGATTGATAGTCGTATTCGCCATAATCCTTGCCGTCGGTCAGATGTTGATTAAAATTATGTTTATGATTTTCTTCAATATTTTCCCATACAATCTGAATATACTGACTTCTATCCGCGCGCGATTGCTCATGCCACAAGCCCAGGGCATGGCCAATCTCGTGAACGGTATTCATGGTATTGCAACGCGGAGCCAGATGAAGTTCCTGCCGTCCTCCCTGCCGCCCTACGAAAGAGGAACAGGTTGTGCCGGCGGCGGGAATGAAAGAAATATAATCGCGGTATTCATAGCGGTTTTTAGAGGTCAGCTCGACAAATTCCAGCGAGGAATGTTGTTGCCAGAGTGCTATTGCCTGTAGAACGGCGAGCTTGTTTATCAAGGGTAAATCTTCGGCCATTTCAAAAGGAACAATGCCATTTGGCCAGCGGCCGCCACCAACTTTAGGTAAAATGACGGCACCTTGATGCTGTAGGTTATCCAGCGAGGTCAGAAGAATATCGCCTTCCACCACGGCAAAATTGTTCTTTTTTTCATAGGTCAGGGTACGAATGCCTGAAGCAGGGTCTTGTACCACAATCTGTCCCAACTCGGCCGCAATGACACCGTTCGTTGCCAATATAAAAAACAAGCCACGCAAAAAATATGACATGATTAATTCCTTTTAAAAATATCGTTGTCAACAAATAATAGTTTCCTGTAGCCCATCATGAAAGCGAAGCCGAAATGCGGGACAACGCTCACCCGGGTAATGACCTGTTCTCCTTGTCCATCATTGGAACAGGAACCTGCAATACGGCCAGAGGTCTTCTTACGGGCTACTGCTCTGGTTCGGTGAAACCTGTTGTTCACAAAGTCTAATATACAGAATGTATCATTTTTTAAAAGGGTGACAATAGCCCATACATGATGGGCTATTGTATGCGGATCAAACAGTGAGTTGTCCCTTATCCGTTGCAAAAGTGGTTTCCCGAAAGGCGAGGGCGCGTTTATCCATAACCGCATGCCATAAGGGTGGAATGACAGCCAGAATGATCATGCCCAGGTAACCGGAAGGAAGCTGCGGACTTTCCTCGCAGTGACGTAAAATCTGGTAAGGCCTGGCGCCGTGGGCGTGGTGATCGGAATGACGCTGCAGGTGAAATAACAACATATTGCTTAACCAGTGGTTGGCGTTCCAGGAATGCATGGGGGATACTTTTTCATATCGCCCGTTGGCCAGTTTCTTTCGCTGAAGGCCGTAATGTTCGACGTAATTGATGGTTTCCAGCAGAAAAATGGCCAACGCCGATTGCAGCAGGAAAAAGGCAAGCGCTGCTGTCCCGCCGTACCAGAAGCACCCGGCGGCAATCAACAGAGGGGCGGTAAAAATCCACCAGAATTGATTATGAAAACTGGTCGTGGAATATCCTTTTTGTTGTAACCGCCGCTGCTCAAGATGCAGGGCTGACTTGAAGGAGCCTATGATGGTTTTGGGCAGATAACGATAGAGGCTGTCTCCCAGTTGCGCAGAAGCCGCGTCTTCGGGAGTGGCTACCCGAACGTGGTGGCCACGAACGTGTTCGATAATAAAATGGCCATAACACACCATCGATAGTAAGGCTTTGCTCAGAAACTGCTGCAAAGGAGTGTTCTTGTGCATCAATTCATGCGAGAGATTAATGCCTACCCCTCCGGTTACCAGGCCGACGGACAAAGTGAATCCTAACCATTCGTACCAAAGCAGATCATAATGAGTGATGATATAAACGGAAAAAATCAGCAATCCTGCCTGGATTGGAACATAGAACAGGGTAATGAGTTTGAAATAACGATCCTGCAACAGTTTTGCTTCTTCCGAAGGGGAAGGATTGCCGGTGTCTTTTATCCAGTAATCCATGAACGGAACTACGGAAAACAATACTATGTAGGATAGGAAATTATACATGCCTCCTGCTAAAAAACCCGCTATTGGTAAAAAAACCAGGGAATAGGCAATTAAAAAACTCAGTTTTTTCTTTGTAGTCATCTTAAACACCTTTTAAAATAATTGTTGCTATGCCTAAATATAGAACAATAAGGTGTTCGAAAGCATGGTTTAAAAGGTCATTGTATCGTTATTTTCGGACAATCCTGTTATTTACAGGACAAGATACCGGTACTGTTCCTGTTCCATGTCATTTTGCAAGGTGGTGTTGAACATTATGCTCTATTTTTGTGTCATCCCCGCGAAGGCGGGGATCCATTTTTATAATGGCTCGGCGCCACCAGATAGTTGGATTCCCGCCTTCGCGGGAATGACACCACCTTGCAAAATGACATGGAACAGTACTAGGTTCCGTGAACAAAATTTCTAACGCATCCATATCAGCGCTCCGGCAAAGTGAATAAACCCTAAGAATGCTGAAATGGTTTTATCGAAACGTGAAAAAACCCTGCGGAAATGCTTTATTTTTGAGAAAAAAGTTTCGATTAAGAACCGCTCTTTATAGACCTCGTTATCAATTTTTCTTGGACATTTTACATGCTTTCTCGATGGGATCACCGGACAACAATTATGACTCTTCAGGGAGCTAATGAATGGCTGTGAATCATATCCTTTATCAGCAAGTACTAATGTATTGCGCTGTTCTTTTAGCAATTCAGCCGCTTGAGTAATGTCGTTTCTGTGTCCGCCTGTTAGAGTAAATCGAATAGGGTTACCTAACCCATCAACCACAGCATGTATTTTGGTAGTAAAGCCCCCTTTACTACGGCCCAGTGCCTGAGCTTCGTTTCCTTGTTTGCTATAGCCTGATGCGCAAGCATGAGCACGCACAATCGTTGCATCGATCATAACGGCCTGATCATCAATATCACTGACTGAACACATTAATTCAGACCAAATGCCTCGATCAGACCAAGCTTTATATCGTCTGTGAACCTGGCGCCAATGCCCATAATAATCAGGAAGAAGACGCCATTGACATCCCGTCCGCAATATATACCAAATCCCTTCTATAAATCGGCGCAATCTCTTTTCTTCTTGTGTATGAAGACCTTTTATTCCTCGCAAAAAAGAATAGAGTCGGTTCCATACTTGCTCTGATATGTTATTATTCATTTTGGCAGTTTTTTAGTGATTTTTCGACGGCAAATCGTATTTCACTATAGAAACTGCCTTTTTTTCAACTAATTAGAAATTTTGTTCACGGAACCTAGGGCGTGTCCTGAATTTTCAATGCGAGTTTATAAAGCTCGTTTTTGTGTGTTTTTGTCAACGCGCTGGCCAATTTGACCGCTTGTTTCAGAGGGAGATCCTGCAATAATACAGTAAGCAGGTGAGAATCGTGTTCCATGGTAGCGGGTACGGAGTGAGGCGGTAGAATGACCACAAATTCCCCTTTACCATGATTTTTATCGGCAAGTAACCACGCCTTGATCTGTTGGGCGGTACCGCTAATAAAATTTTCAAAAGCCTTGGTTAATTCCTTGGCGAGTACCAGTTGAAAATCCGGGCCATAAACGCTGTCAATGTCATCCATGCAATCAAGAATACGGTGGGTGGATTCGTAAAAAATAATCGTTAATTCATTGTCATACAGGGCACGCAGTTTATTGATGCGGGCTTGTTGTTTTGCAGGAAGAAATCCGGCGAAAATAAATTGATCACAGGGTACACCGGCGGCGCTAAGGGCTGTGGTCAACGCACAGGGGCCGGGAACGGGTATTACGGGAATAGCCATTTGCCGGGCTTTGCGTACCAGTTCAAAACCAGGATCACTGATAAGAGGTGTGCCGGCATCGCTGATGAGCGCGAAGGATTGTCCTTTGAGTAGTGCGTCAATAATTGAGGCGGTGGTTTCGGCTTCATTATAGGCATGATGAGACAGCAAAGGCGTATCACAGCCCAGTGCCTGCAAAAGCCTGGCCGAATGTCTGGTGTCTTCCGCAAGGATGACATCAACCGACTTCAGGGTTTTCATGGCCCGAAGGCTGATATCGTCAAGATTGCCGATGGGTGTGGCGACGACATAAAGAGTACCGCCAGGGTGTGTAGACATATGTTTTTATGAAGTGAATATTGAGATGATTTGCTCAAATTCTAGCTTTTACAAAGAGAATAGCAAGCTTTTATTTAGTGAGTTCAACCTGAACAGGACACCAGTCAGCCGCATTCGCAGCCAGAAAAAATCAGGTACACACAACCTAAAGGTTGCCGAATAATTATCCATAGTTTATCCTATTGCGTTCCTGCGTTCTGGACATTTCTCCATGTTGCCAAATTCATTCATTACAAAATTTACTCTTATTATTGCAACCGTGATGGCCGTAAGTTGCACAAAAATGTCTGAACACCATACAACGGCCGTACGTAAAGCGGCGACACCCTATACCATGCCGACGGCGGCATATCTTGCCATGGCAAAAAATCAAATCGGAGAAGAACAGCAAAATATGCTGATTATGGCGGCCGGTCGAGCCTTGTATGATGGGCAATGGCGGGAAGCCTTATCTATTCTGGCACAAACTCGTGATTTATCGCCCGTACAAAAAAATGAAAAAAATATTCTTATGGCCAGGATAGACTTGCTGCGTGAACAGCCTCGCGCAGCTATTGCCAGATTATCAGCCGTTCGAAACAGGGAAAATTTACCGGAATTTTATCAGGTACTTTATCATGAACAATTGGCCAGTGCTTATGAAGCCTCCGGTAATGCGTCTTACGCCGTGGCAGAACGAATCAAACTGGAGCGCTTATTGCCCGATGAAGCGAGTCGTATCAATAACCGGCGTGTGCTGTGGCTTACCTTGACCCGATTGCCTGATGCGGAACTCAATACCATGGGGGTTGAGGCGAGTGATGGTTCCGAACTGCAGGGATGGATGAAGCTGGCTTTGGTTGCCAGACGCCAATCCGGCCAACCTGACGCCATGTTGACGCAAGTCGCTCAATGGCAAGAAGAATTCCCCGGCCATCCCGCTAACAAATTATTACCTTCGTCCCTGTCTGCGGTAAAACCGTATTTATACCCAAAACCCAGGCATATGGCACTGCTGTTGCCTGTAACCGGACCACTGGCGGGGCCAGGTGGTGCTGTCCGTGATGGTTTTATGGCGGCTTATAACGCCAGTAATCCCAATAGCCAGACCAGTGTTCGCATTTACAATACGGCCGCCGGCGATGTCACTCGGCTTTATCAACAGGCGCTGGAAGACGGTGCCGATTATGTTGTTGGACCCTTGGCCAAGAATGATGTGGCCATTGTTGCCAGTATGTCTCACCCGGTTCCAACGTTGCTATTGAATGATAACGAGGTGAGAACCGGTAGCAACGCGTATCGTTTTAGCTTGTCGCCTGCCAATGAAGCCAGACAGGTAGCGGCAAAAGCCGGTAAAAAAGGATTAAAGCACGTTTTGATTATTGCTCCGTCCGGCAGTTGGGGTGATGAAATTGTTGCCGCGTTTACGGATCAATGGCAGGCAGGTGGAGGCATGGTCATTGATCGCCTGGCCTTTGATGATCACACAGATCTCAATACGGCGGTTCGTGAACTGCTTCATGTTTCGGAAAGTGAAGCGAAGGAAAAGCAATTTAGAAGAGGCGCTGAACCGGATGGTGTCTTTGTACCGAAGCGCCGTCAGGATTTTGATATGATCTTTTTGCTGGCCTATCCGTCCAAGGCACGACAGATCATGCCTTTGCTGAAGTATTACTTCGCCGGCGATGTCCCGGTTTACGCTACGTCAGCGGTTTATGCCGGCAATACAAACACCATGCGTGACAGGGATTTGGATGGCATTATTTTTTGTGATATGCCCTGGGTGTTCAATCATCAGCTGGCGAACAAAAACTGGCCGGAACAATTGAACAGTTATAACCGGTTATACGCCCTGGGCATGGATAGTTACGCATTGACTACCCAGTTAAACCAGTTAATTCTTTTTCCGGCGATGGGTATTAATGATAAAAGCGGCGTTCTTTATCTGAATCGGGCTCAACAGGTAGCCCGGATACTCGCCTGGGGAAAATTCAAGGGTGGTGTCGCTGAATTAACCAGCGAGACAATCTAGGCTCCGATAAACCAGCAGCACAGGCCAAACAGGGATGGAATATAGTTGATGTCAAAGGGAATCGGCGATGAGGCTGAACGGGGAGCGTTCCGTTACCTCATAAAACAGGGTTTGAAGCCGGTAATCAATAATTACCGCTGCCGCTGGGGTGAAATAGATATTATTATGCGTGATGGAGAATACCTGGTGTTTATTGAAGTGCGAGCCCGGCAATCCATGGCTTTCGGCGGGGCACTGGCCAGTGTCACTAAAGCCAAGCGGCAAAAACTGATTCGCACGGCACAACATTATCAGTGGTCGCAGAATATATATGGAAAGAGTCCGGCGCGCTTTGATCTGGTTGTCCTGCAAGGATTTCCGGGAAAACCTGAATGGATAAAGAACGCCTTTGATTTGGATTATTGAACGTTTGAGGATATCGTATCATGTCACAAATGGAAGATAGAGTCAGGCAACTCTTCGGAGTCAGTATCGAGTCTAAAATTGCGGTTGCTGACCTATTGTCGCCGCTTATTGCCAAATCAGCCATGCGTCTGGTCAATTGCCTGCTCAACAACGGCAAAATACTTCTGTGCGGAAATGGTGGATCGGCAGCGAATTGCCTGCATTTTTCAGCGGCGATGATTAATCGCTTTGAAGTGGAAAGGCCGCCGTTGCCGGTTATCGCATTAACCAGTGACATGGCGTCCATGACGTCTATTGCGGGCGACAGTTATTATGAACAGGTGTTTGCCAGGCAAATCCAGGCTTTAGGACAGGAAGGCGATGTTCTGGTCGTGTTGTCCACATCCGGAAATAGCAACAGTATTCTGCACGCCGTGAATGCCGCCAATGATCGAGGGATGGATACCATCGCGCTGAACGGAAGAGATGGCGGGTTGCTTGCCAACCATCTCGGGCCGGAAGATATTGAATTACGAGTAATGGCCGATAATGAAGCAAGAATACAGGAAACCCATCTGTTCATTCTGCATTGCTTTTGTGATTTGATCGATCAATCTTTGTTTGGACAAATGTTGGGGTAGATTATGAAATATCGTTCACTGTTTATTCTTTTGAGCTGCATGTTACTGGCAAGCTGTGTTGCAGCGGTAGTTGCCGGCGCGGCAGCCGGACTGGTCGTCTATGACAATCGCAGTTTTACCATGCTGGAAAGTGACGCGCGTATTTTCCATAAAATCCACACGGCGATAGTGACCGATCCCCGTTTTCAGGAATCTCGTATAATAGTCAGTAGTTATAACCAGGTAGTGCTGCTGGTGGGACAGACTCCCACCGCATCGCTGCGGGTTCTCGCTGAAAAAATAGCGCAAAAAACGCCCAAAGTACGCCGGGTTTATGATGAGGTTACCATTGGTGATCCCATACCATTAAGCCAGCGATCCCAGGATTCCTGGATAACAAGCCAGGTACGAAGCCAAATGCTGACCAAATCCGGCCTGGAGTCCGGCTCTATTCGTATTGTGACGGAAAATGGCGTGGTTTATTTAATGGGTATCGTGACTTCCGAACAGGCCAGTTTAGCCGTTGATGTCGCCAGACAGGTTAACGGGGTACAGAAAGTGGTAAAAGTATTCCAGTATATTCATTAATATGAAAAAACAGGGATGTGTGATTTTTTTGCTGGTTGTGTTCACGGGTCTGCTGTCAGGGTGTATAAGCAGTGTCTGGACCGGTGCAACCATGATTTACGACAGACACGATGTCTATAAAAAGCTGGATAATTACAGTTTGGATGGCAATGCCCATCACGCCCTTTTTAAGGACAAGGTTTTTAAACAGCCGGGATGTTCACTTGATCTGGCTATTTTTAATAATGATATTTTAATCGCAGGCCATGTTCCAAGTGCGGCACTCCGTAGTTTGGCGGAATCCCGCCTGCGTCGATTAACGGGTTATCGACGGATTTATAATCAGGTCGCGGTAAAAAAGGAAGGGAGTCATACCATTCAGGACAGCTGGATAACCATGAAAATACGCAGTCAGATATTTGCGGATGCCGAGATTGACCCCAGCGAATTTAAAATCATAACGTCTGACCGGATAGTTTATGTTATGGGTGATATAACCCCTGATCAGGCTCGCCGTGTGCTGCATATTGCCCGTAATACCAGTGGTGTCCTCCGGGTTGTTAAATTAATCAACTATTACCACTTGAGCAAGAAGGAACATATTTAACCCTGAAATACAGAGGCCTGTGTTTCAATCACAGGCCAGCCTGTACCCGTTCCAATCCAGGAAGTGGTTAACCTGGAGGTTACCTGTAACTTTATCAATGGTAGCGACCTTTATCCAGTCGTTTCCGGATTTTTCTTAATCTTAATTCACGCATTAATCCGCTCGAGGCTTGAATATTTTCATTATCCATACCGTTTAGTGTTTTAGTGGGATGAGATCGATAGTGTTTTCGATAGGAAATGTGATTTTTATTGTGCTTATGATGAAGACCGTCACCGTAACGGGAAAGCATTTTTTCACGCGTTCCGGCAGCGGTACCTTGTTGCTTTTCAGACATAATTCATCCTTAACTGTGAGATAATATTGGAGTGAATTGTATAAACTCTCATCTAAAATATAGCCAATATGATCAATTTTTGCCATACAAATTCCTCGTAAAACGCACAAAATAGATTCACTGACGTTGCTTATCCAGATTGTTTACTTTATAATCCGCGCGGTAAAAGTAAGGTGAGTAGTGAAAGGCAAGCGTACGATGGGGATTATTAAATCGTTGCTGGTTATGCAGCTGGTTACGACCGCCGCTATCGCGCTGGTTCTTTTCCTATGCAACGGTAACCGCTCGGCTATCTCGGCTGTACTGGGCGGGATCGTGGCCATATTACCGTCGGCTCTGTTTGCCAGAAAGCTGTTTCAATATCAGGGAGCAAGAGCGGCACGGAAGATAGTCAGGAGTTTCTATTTCGGTGAAGCCTTGAAACTACTGCTGTCCATGGCTCTGTTTACGCTGGTTTTTGTATTTTATGAGGTTAAACCGTTAGCGTTTTTTGTAACGTATATAGTAGTGGTTATGAGCATTTGGTTCGCGCCGCTATTTTTTGCTAATAAACACAATAGGCCTAAAAGTGACTGAAATGGTATCAAGCACAAATTACATCAAGCATCATCTGACATACTTATCGTATGATCTTCAGTCCATGAGTCTGGGTGCCAAGGGTTTCTGGACGGTGAACCTCGATACTGTGTTTTTTTCGCTGGTCACCGGCGCCATTGTTTTGCTTTTCATGTATCTGGGAGCGAGAAGAGTCACGACCGGAGTGCCGGGAAAATTACAGAACTTTGCAGAAATGATGCTTGAGTTTGCCGATAATCAGGTCAAGGATTGTTTTCATGGCCGAAATCCGTTAATCGGCCCGTTGGCATTAACCATTTTCATGTGGGTTTTCCTGATGAATTTCATGGATATCCTGCCGGTTGATATTTTACCTATGGCAGCCAAGTCTCTTGGTATTCCATACCTGAAAATAGTCCCGACCAACGATTTAAATCTGACGTTTGCCTTGTCCGTGTCCGTATTTTTCCTCATTGTGTTCTACAGCATAAAAATCAAGGGTATCAAAGGCTTTGTCAAAGAGTTGACTTTAAAACCGTTTAATCATCCCGGCTTTATTCCTTTTAACCTTTTGCTTGAACTGGTGGGATTGATTGCCAAACCCATCTCGCTTTCTCTTCGTTTATTCGGAAACCTGTATGCCGGCGAACTGATTTTTATATTGATTGCACTGTTGACTTTAAACGCGACCTCCGCGTCCGTTATTGGTACGGCGACTTTAAGTGTCGGACAATTTTTGCTGGCTTTGGCCTGGTCGATTTTTCACATTCTGGTGATAACATTGCAAGCGTTTATCTTTATGGTTTTGACTATTGTGTATCTAAGTCTGGCCCATGAAGATCATTAACCTGCGTATTTAATATTTAATTTAAACTCTGTCCATTAAGGGGATTTTTATGCAAGCAGCAAATTTAATCGCACAAGTTCAAGGTATGACTGTTATCGCGGTAGCGTTACTGATTGGACTGGGTGCACTTGGAACCGCCATCGGATTCGGTCTGTTAGGCGGCAAGTTTCTGGAAGGTTCGGCACGTCAGCCTGAAATGGTGCCTATGTTACAGGTAAAAATGTTTATTGTTGCCGGCTTGCTTGATGCTGTAGCTATGATTGGTGTGGGTATCGCCCTGTTTTTCACCTTTGCCAACCCCTTCCTCAGCAACCTGGGTTCTTGATAACACCGAACTGGGGCGCGAAGGCGCCCTGAACTTGTTACAAGGGAGACGATTTTGGATATTAATTTGACACTTGTAGTGCAAGTGCTGGTATTTGCAGCATTTGTCTGGTTTACCATGAGATTTGTCTGGCCTCCTCTGTCCAAGGCACTGGAAGAGCGTCAGGATAAAATAGCGGATGGTTTGTCTGCAGCCGAGCGTGGCCGCAAGGAACTGGAGCTGGCGCAACATCGTGTAAAAGACGAGATGAAGCATGCCAAGGCACAGGCTACCGAAATTATTGAAAAAGCTAATCGTCGCGCGGCTCAATTAATTGAGGAAGCCAAGGAAGACGCGAAGCGCGAGGCGCAAAAGCAGGCAAAACTGGCGCATGAGCAGCTTTTGCACGAAGTCAATCGCGCCAAGGACACCTTGCGGCAACAGCTTGCCCAGCTTGCCATAGCGGGTGCTGAAAAAATTCTGATGCGCGAGATTGATGAAAAGGCAAACACCGCCTTGCTGGATAACCTGATTAAAGAGATTTGATATGTCTGAAACCATTACAGTGGCCAGGCCTTATGCGAAAGCCATCTTCGAGTATGCGCTGGACAAAGGTAAATTGAGTGAATGGTCTGAAATTCTGATGGGTCTGTCTCATTTTATTTTCGATCAGCAGGTGGTTCGTTTTATCAATAACCCCGTGACAACGGTGGCGCAGAAAATCGCGTTGATGACCGATCCCTTGAAAAAAATAGCTGGTACCGAACAGGAAGCATTGACCAATTTTATATCAGAGCTTGCTCACAACAAACGCCTGATGGCTTTGCCGGACATACAAATTCTGTTTGAAGCCATGAGAGCGGAACAGGAAAAGACCATCACCGTCCATGTAACCAGTTATTCAAAGCTCGACTCAACGCAGGAGCGGCAGTTCATTGATGCCTTGAGTCAGCGTTTAAAATGTCAGGTAACGCTGAAAACGGTTGTTGATCCCCATTTACTGGGTGGCGCGATCATCCAGGCCGGTGATTTGGTTATTGATGGATCGGTTCGCGGGAAATTAAACAAACTCGGCGCCGATTTGGCTGCGTAACAGAGAGGATAGAATTCATGTCAGAACATATTGCTTTAAAACCATCTGAAATTAGCGAATTAATCAGGCAAAAAATAGAACAGTTTAAAGTGGTTTCCGAAGCCAGAAATGAAGGTACCATTGTAAGTTTGAAAGATGGTATTGTGCGTATGCACGGTCTTGAAGATGTGATGCAAGGTGAAATGATTGAATTTCCCGGCGGTGTCTTCAGTCTGGCTTTGAATCTGGAGCGCGACTCTGTCGGTGCTGTGGTTCTGGGCGATTATGCCGGATTATCCGAAGGCGACAAGGGAAAATGTACCGGACGAATTCTTGAAGTGCCTGTCGGTGATGCGCTTCTTGGTCGAGTGGTCGACGCGCTGGGTAATCCTATTGACGGCAAAGGTCCGGTCAAGGCAACCAAAATGTCGCCGATTGAGAAAGTGGCTCCCGGCGTAATCGCACGCCAATCCGTTGATCAACCGGTACAAACCGGTTTAAAAGCCGTTGACGCGATGATTCCCGTAGGGCGCGGTCAGCGTGAATTAATTATCGGCGACAGACAGACCGGAAAAACAGCCATCGCTATTGACGCCATCATTAACCAGAAAGGTACCGGCGTTAAATGTATTTATGTTGCCGTTGGCCAAAAAGCGTCTTCGGTGGCCTCTATCGTTAGAAAACTGGAAGAGCATGGTGCCATGGAGCATACCATCGTGGTTGTCGCCGGTGCCTCCGATTCTGCCGCGTTGCAATTTATCGCACCCTATGCCGGATGTACCATGGGTGAATACTTCATGGAAAAAGGTGAAGACGCGCTTATCGTTTATGACGATTTAACCAAACAGGCCTGGGCTTATCGACAAATATCGCTGTTGCTGCGCCGTCCACCGGGTCGTGAAGCGTATCCTGGTGATGTATTCTATCTGCACTCCCGTCTGCTCGAACGCGCGTCGCGGATTAATGCGCAAGAAGTTGAAAAACTGACGGAAGGTAAAGTCAAAGGCAAGACCGGTTCGCTGACGGCGTTACCGATTATTGAAACGCAGGCCGGTGACGTATCGGCATTCGTACCAACCAACGTGATTTCAATTACCGACGGACAGATATTTCTTGATGTGGATTTGTTCAATTCCGGTGTGCGTCCGGCTATTAATTCAGGTTTGTCCGTATCTCGGGTTGGCGGTGCCGCGCAGACGAAAATCATGAAAAAACTTGGTGGCGGAACCCGCCTGGCCCTGGCTCAGTTTCGTGAGCTGGAAGCGTTTTCGCAATTCGCATCCGACCTTGATGATGCGACACGCAAGCAGCTGGAACGTGGTCAGCGCATTACCGAGTTGATGAAGCAGAAGCAATATGCGCCGATGTCGGTCGCGGAAATGGCTTTATCCCTGTTTATCGTGGAAAAAGGATATCTGGATGATATTCCTGTTGCTGAAGTCACAGCCTTTGAAAAAGCAATTCAGGAACATATGCGTGCGGCTTATGCCAGTTTGATGGACAAAATCAATGACTCCGGTGATTACAACAACGATATTGAAAATCAATTGAAAGCGGCTGTTGAAGATTTTAAAGGAACCGGAAGCTGGTAAGGATCCGCCGGTTTATGCCGGCGGCCAAATGATTAAGCGGGATGTCGGCAGCAGGCGTCCTGACGATGAAAGGCGAAGTAAAATATGGCTGGTGCAAAAGAGATCCGTAGTAAAATTGCGAGTATTAAAAATACGCAAAAAATAACACGGGCCATGGAAATGGTTGCCGCTAGTAAAATGCGTAAAACGCAGGATAGAATGAAGGCATCCAAACCATACGCCACGAAAATTTATGAAGTGGTGGAACACCTGGCTCGGGCAAATTCCGAATATCATCATCCCTTTATGACCACTCGCGAGATTAAGCGGATAGGACTTATTGTCGTGACAACCGACCGCGGCTTGTGTGGCGGATTAAACGCCAATTTGTTGCGTGAAAGCATCCGTACCGTGCATCAGTGGCAAGAGCAAGGCAAGGAAGTGGATTTATGTGTTCTTGGACGCAAGGGACAGGCTTTTTTCAAACGTTTCGGCGGCCGGGTTGTCGCTTCGGCCGATCAATTGGGAGACAAGCCCGGGATCAGTGATTTGATTGGTGTCGTCAAGGTGATGCTGGATGCTTTTTATCATGGTGAAATTGACGCGCTGCATATCGTATATAATGAGTTTGTTAATACCATGACACAGCGGCCGAACATAAAACAGTTATTGCCGCTTCCCGTCTCCGATAAGGACAGTAAAGAACTTGGCCATCATTGGGATTACATTTACGAACCGGATGCCAAGGAATTACTGGACGGTCTGCTTGAAAGGTATATTGAATTACAGGTGTACCAGGCCGTTGTGGAAAATATTGCCTGCGAGCAAGCGGCAAAAATGATTGCGATGAAAAGCGCAACGGATAACGCCGGTGATTTAATCAAGGAATTTCAATTGGCATATAACAAAGCCCGACAGGCTGCCATTACGCAGGAGTTGGCAGAAATTGTCGGTGGCGCATCCGCTTTATAAGAGGGTATATCATGAGTGTAGGTACAGTAGTTGAAGTAATTGGTGCGGTAGTTGATGTGGAGTTTCCGCGAGAAAATGTTCCAAAAATAAATGACGCGTTGAATCTTGTCGACGGCAATCTGGTCTTTGAAGTACAGCAGCAACTTGGTGACGGCGTGGTACGTACTATCGCCATGGGCAGTACGGACGGTCTGAAGCGAGGCGTGCAGGCCAAAAATACCGGCAAACCCATTCAGGTGCCGGTCGGCAAAAAAACACTGGGTCGTATCATGGATGTTTTGGGTCGCCCGGTTGATGAGAAAGGCGATATTGACGCCGAGGAGTTGTGGTCTATTCACCGTCAGGCTCCCAGTTATGAGGAACAAGCCGGCAGCCAGGAATTGCTGGAAACCGGAATCAAGGTCATTGACCTTCTCTGTCCGTTTGCCAAGGGCGGCAAGGTCGGTTTATTCGGCGGCGCCGGCGTTGGTAAAACCGTTAACATGATGGAGTTGATTCGTAACATCGCCATTGAGCACAGCGGTTATTCCGTATTTGCCGGTGTAGGTGAACGTACCCGTGAAGGTAACGACTTCTATCACGAGATGAAAGAATCCAACGTTCTCGATAAAGTATCGCTGGTTTATGGTCAGATGAACGAACCGCCGGGTAACCGTTTGCGCGTAGCCTTGACTGGACTGACTATGGCGGAGAAATTCCGCGATGAGGGACGTGATGTGTTATTGTTTATTGATAACATTTACCGTTATACCCTGGCAGGAGTCGAAGTGTCCGCATTGCTTGGCCGTATGCCTTCCGCAGTGGGATATCAGCCGACACTGGCCGAGGAAATGGGTATGTTGCAAGAGCGTATTACCTCAACAAAAACCGGTTCCATCACCTCCATCCAGGCGGTTTATGTTCCTGCGGATGACTTGACGGATCCGTCTCCCGCGACAACCTTTGCTCACCTTGATGCTACTGTGGTTCTGTCACGACAGATCGCCGAGCTTGGTATTTACCCGGCGGTAGATCCGCTTGACTCCACATCACGACAACTGGATCCTTTAATCGTCGGTCAGGAGCATTATGATACGGCACGCCGCGTTCAGCAAACCTTGCAGCGCTACAAGGAATTGAAAGACATCATTGCCATTCTTGGTATGGATGAGTTGTCGGAAGAAGACAAACGCATTGTTTCACGCGCAAGGAAAATTCAGCGATTCCTGTCGCAGCCGTTTTTCGTGGCCGAAGTATTTACCGGAGCACCCGGAAAATACGTTTCCCTGAAAGATACAATAAAGGGATTCCAGGGTATTCTGGCCGGCGAATACGACGACTTGCCCGAGCAGGCATTTTATATGGTTGGTAGCATTGAAGAAGCTGTTGCCAAGGCTAAAACCTTATGAGGCAAGATGGTAAGATGATTACTACGCATTTAGACATCGTCAGCGCAGAAAGGGAAATATTTTCAGGCACTGCGGAAATGGTTATAGCCACGGCGGAACTCGGTGAAGTCGGTATAGTGCCGGGACATGCCCCTATGTTGACTGTTCTCAAACCCGGTGAAATCCGGGTTATCCTGCCTGGCGGTGAACAGGAAGTGTACTATGTTTCAGGCGGCATGCTTGAGGTGCAGCCCCACTGCGTTACTGTGCTGGCTGATGCGGTGGAGCGTGCGGATAGTCTGGATGAAGCGGCGGCTCTCGCGGCCAAGGCCAGAGCGGAAGAAGCAATAGCCAACAAGGGCGCGGAGTTGGATTACTCCATGGCCGCCGCTGAACTGGCACGCGCGGTCGCCCAGATTCGAGCGATCCAGAAACTCAGAAAAATCAAGAAGTAGTACCATTCCCTTTTGCATTTTTTATTGGGTTGCCTATGGGCAACCCAGTCTGCAAATAAATTTCCATCCATTTTTCTAACTGATAAGTTATTAATAAAAGCCTTTTTGCTCTCTTCAAAAGCAAAAAAGAGTTAAAGTTTTATAGTTTGGTTAAAAAATTATCGTATAATATATAAATATGTACGATATTCAGAAGAATGTTATGTCCAATGATAAAAAACGACTTGCCGCTTTATTGAAAGCAAGACAACAGTGGCAAAAAGATGAACAGGCGCGACGTGAATATGAAGAAACGCAACATCGGGAATATGTACAACAGGGCCATTTTCTCCACGCTACGGAAAGTCTGGTAGAGGACTTTAAAAACTGGTGTGAAGAAAACGATGCCAAAGAGTTGGCTGGAAAACTTATGGATATTCAGCAAGAAGACAATAAATTTTTTGAAGAAAATGTGAGCAGCGGTAAACCCGCTATTCAAATCAGCCACAAATATTTCAACCGGTTGTCGCTGTTAAACCAGATTATTTCCAAAGAGGATTCTTTGGAGTTATTCAAAACATATTTGTCCGGGCATAATGTAGATTATGACAGCTTTCTCTCCGACACAAAGACGCTCAAGGATGTCTTGCTGGATGTCGCCCAAGCCTTTAATGACCAAAAGCATGAATCCAGTTTCTCCAATCAATAGCTCATGTCCTTTGCGGAGTCCTTGATCCCATGCAAGCCAAATTACTCAAGTGGTGTTGATTAATGAATAAATCCGGCGACAACCCTCTGCATGAACTCATTGCCATTGAAAAGGACGCCAGGGCGTTTGGCTTTGAGTGGCCCGATGCTTATATGATCATTGAGCAGGCCGTGAGTGAATGTGATGAAATAAAATCCGCTTTGCTGGATGAGGAACCACGATCCCGGGTTGAAGAAGAGATAGGCGATCTGCTGCATACTGCGGTTTCCATGTGCCTGTTCTCGGGTTTTGATCCGGAGGACACCCTGGCCAGAATTGTCAAAAAATTCAGCGCGAGAATGCAGGCTTTAAAGGCTGTCGCCGCCTGCAATGGTTATAACTCTCTAAAGGGACTGCCCATCGAACTCGTACTGGAACTATGGCGGGAAGCAAAGATGCGAGCATCTGAAAAACAGGGAAGGCCTGGCATTTTTTGAAAATCCTCCGTTGATTCTTTCCCTATTCGTTTTATTCAAGCTATGATGGTTGCAAACTAGTTTGCAAATTAGTAGCCATGTTTCTTTATGATGATCGTAATATATTGTTATTTAAAAAAATAATAGTGATTTTCTGGTGTTTATGGTGGTTCATCGCTTTGTGGACCGACGTGGTCGGAGCTCTGGCGCATGCGGGGTTTCTGGTAAAAAGCTGGGCGCCGGATACCAATTACCCTTTTCTGGTAGACTCTTTAAAAATGTATTCCGCGCCGGCCTGGGTTCCTGTGGTTTGCATAACCGGAATCATTCTGTGGTCCTTGTTCTCGGCACTGGCTTTTCTTTGGGCTTGCATGGGCATTAAACAATCGGCTCCAAACCGGATGAGACGGATTGACGCGGCGTTTATTATTTCACTCAGTTTCTGGCTGGCTTTTTTTCTTGCCGATCAATTGGTTGTGAAATTTGATTTGGAAGAAAATCATATGGTACAAGGTGGTTTTGAACTGCTGACCTATCTGGCCCTGTACATATTGCCCAATCACGACGGGGAGATAGGACGAGTCTCATGACTTTTCAGCATCGCGCTACAAAATATTGAAACATTACAAATGGTTAACAACGTTATCCCTGTATTCATACACAGAGTTATCCACAGGATGTTAAAGACATTGATTTAAAAAAATTATTTTTAAATCAATGAGATGCAGTTTTTTGCTGGCAAGGCAAACGGGTTGCGATAAAATTATTCACAATTAACCGGGCTTGCTTGTTCATAACAACCCCTGTTGTTTGTTAAAATACGTTATTGCATGTTAAAACGCATTATTAATGAGTGCCATGAACGATACCATAGAGCGGAAACCGATTACGGAATTTACTGAAAAGGCGTACCTTGATTATTCCATGTACGTCATCCTTGACCGCGCGCTGCCGCATCTGGCAGACGGATTGAAACCCGTACAGCGCCGGATTATTTACGCCATGTCCGAACTGGGGCTCAAGGCGACGGCAAAATATAAAAAATCCGCCAGAACGGTCGGGGACGTGCTGGGTAAATTTCATCCTCACGGAGACTCGGCGTGTTATGAGGCGATGGTGCTTATGGCACAGCCCTTTTCTTACCGCTATCCGTTTGTAGACGGTCAGGGAAACTGGGGATCCAGCGATGATCCCAAATCGTTCGCGGCCATGCGTTATACGGAAGCCAGGTTGTCTTCCTATGCCGAACTGCTGTTATCGGAACTGCAGCAAGGTACCGTGGACTGGGTGGATAATTTTGACGGTACGCTTCAGGAGCCTTCCCTGCTTCCCGCGCGTCTGCCTAATGTTCTGCTCAATGGCGCGACCGGAATAGCCGTTGGCATGTCTTCTGATATTCTGTCCCATAATTTGCGGGAAGTAGCTGATGCCTGTATCCATTTGCTGGAGCATCCCGATGCGGATTTGGATGCCGTATGTTCGCATATTCACGGCCCTGATTTCCCGACGGATGCGGAAATCATCACGCCTGCAAATCAGATCCGCGCACTTTATGAAAGCGGTACGGGATCGATCAGGCTGCGAGCCGTTTTTAACCAGGAAAAAAGCAACATTGTTATCACGGCACTGCCTTATCAGGTATCCGGCGCTAAAATCATGGAGCAAATCGCCGCTCAGATGCAGCAAAAGAAACTGCCCATGGTTGAGGATTTGCGAGACGAATCCGACCATGAACACCCTACCCGCCTGGTGATTGTTCCACGCTCCAACCGTGTTGATGCGCAAGGATTGATGTCGCATCTGTTTGCGACCACGGATCTTGAAAAAAGCTATCGGGTTAATTTCAATATGATAGGGCTGGATGGCAAGCCTCGGGTCAAAGGATTATTGACGTTACTTAATGAATGGCTGGTTTTTCGTTTAGCCACCGTAAAAAGGCGCCTGCAATTCCGTCTGGATAAGGTGCTGGAACGGCTTCATATTCTGGAAGGGCTTATCATCGCCTATTTGAATATTGACGAAGTGATTGCCATTATTCGCGAGCATGAGCATCCCAAACAGGCTTTAATAGAGCGCTTCCAGTTAAGCGAGACGCAGGCAGAGGCTATTCTGGAAATGAAACTTCGCCATCTTGCCAGACTGGAAGAAATCAAATTACGTACGGAACATGATGAACTTGGCAAGGAAAGAGACGCCTTGCAGGCCATTCTTGCCAGTGAGGCGCGGCTTAAAACGCTGGTTAAAAATGAAATCAAGGCCGATCGGGAGCGGTTTGGCGATGAGCGCCGCTCGCCATTAATTGAACGGGACGACGCCCAGGCTCTCAGGGAAGAGGATATCCTGCCTAATGAACCCATCACTGTGGTACTGTCCCAGAAAGGCTGGATAAGGGCAGCCAAGGGGCATGATGTCAACGGACGGGAGTTAAGTTATAAGGCCGGCGACGAATTCAAGGCACAGACAAACGCTCGCAGTAATCAGCAAGTGGTGTTTTTTGATGGCGAAGGCAAGGTTTATTCCCTGCCTGGCCACGTGCTGCCTTCGGCACGAGGGCAGGGTGAGCCGTTGACGGGCAAGTTAAATCCTGCTGACGGAGTGATGTTTGAAACAACCATAAGCGGCGATCCGGAGGAATGGGTTGTTCTGGCAACGGATGCCGGTTATGGATTTATAACAAGACTTAACGATCTGTATGTAAAAAACCGTAATGGGAAAGCCTGTGTCAAACTGTCGGAAGGAAGCCGGTTATTATCACCGCGAATACTGACAGACGTAGAATCGCAATGGATAGCCTGTGTCACGAATATTGGTCGCCTGCTCGTTTTCAATGCCCGGGATTTACCGGTTCTTGGCCGCGGAAAAGGCAACAGAATGATCAATATTCCTGCGTCCAAAATCCAGTCACGCGAAGAGTATGTGATGGATATACAGGTTCTTCACGCACAGGATGCGTTAACCGTTTATGCCGGCAAGCGCCATTACACCTTGAAACCCGCTGATTTAACTCATTACATGGGCGAGCGTGGCCGGCGAGGAAACCGGTTGCCGCGCGGTTTGCAGAATGTCACCTCAACGCAGGTCTCCGGGAGCTAAACGGTTTTTATGAAATTATCGGCAAGGCAATTGCGCTGGCTATTGAATGCCTGGCCGCCCTTCTGGGGAGCCGGCATTAAAGTGGAGCACATCAGTGCGGATTTTTCCCTGATTCGCGTGTCACTGGCCTTTCGCTGGTACAATAAAAATTACATGCGGGTGCAATATGGCGGCAGCTTGTATTCCATGACGGATCCGTTTTTTGTATTGATTTTAATAAAAAAACTGGGGCCGGACTATATCGCCTGGGATAAACACGCGGAAATCAAATATATAAAACCGGGCAAGAGCCGGGTGTATGCCGAGTTTACCATTACAGAACAACAAATTACGGATATTAAAAACGCTGCGGAGCACCATGAAAAAACCCTGCCGGTTTTTCACACCACGATTTATGATCAACATAAGGAGGCCGTTGCCAGTGTGAAAAAAACGGTTTATGTGAAACGGATCCGTTAACAGAATTCTCCGTGCCCCATTTTGTTATAAATGAACGGTAGCCCGTAAGGAGGCCTGCGGCCGTATTGCGGGTCAACAAGCTCCGGTGACATCATTTAATAATTGCGATAATTCCTGTTGCTGCTGTTCGCCTAGATCGGTCAGTGGCAGGGTGGCTAAACCTGCGGCGCGATAAAGCGCCTTTGTTGACGAGTTGGATATCGCTTGCAGGTGCAATGCAATGGTGGCCGCGTCGCCTCTGGCCAAGGGGCCTGTCAGTGCTTCCTTTACCTCATTGCTCCGAGTAATATTTTCAAGGCAGCCTTGCATCAGATTGCTGATCATACGTTTGGCCTGGCTCGGGTTTACGCCGCTTTTTTTCAATAACTCCGTTGCTTCTGCCGCCAATGTGATCAGGTAGTTGGATGCGATGGTCGCGGCGACATGGTAGCTTGCTTTATACGTTGAATCGATGGTCATGACATGGGCGCCAAGGGAATCAAAAAGCGGGATCAGACGTTGACATGCGACGGCATCGCCTTCCACAACGCAGTCGCATTGGTTAAAGCGGTTACCAAAATGAGGATTGCCGCTAAATGCCCGTAGAGGATGGACGCTTGCGGTATGGCATCCCTGATCAGCTAATGGGCGCAATACGTCGGCGTTTAACGCGCCGCTGCAATGCACGACCACACTGCCGGGGAGCAGTCGTTTTTCCCGGGCCAGCCTTTCCGCAATAATGACAATTTTATCATCCGGAACCGTTATAAACGTCAATGATGCCGGCGCAAGAGCGGCCGGTGTGGCAATCGCTTCACCGGCTCCGATCAATTCGACGACTCGTTGTGCCTTCTCAAGGTGCCGATTACAGATCTGTTGCAATGCCGCCAGATCTTGGCTGACCAGGGCACAGGCGATGCTTGTCCCGAGGCGGCCTGCGCCGATTACGCTGAATGTTAGTTTCATTAATGGCTACCTTATCGATCGGATAAAACAAATTCCGGAGATGATCGATCGTTTGGACGTTGTCGGATAATGTACCGTAATCGATGGTTAATTTGAACAAAAAATAATCGTTTGGCATGGTTTCTATCATAATGCAAAAATTGGCGTGGGTAATATCTTTATTATGAAGCAGGCAAATTTGTTTTAACTCAATGAATTACGCAAAAAAACAGCAATAAGCCGTGCTTTATTTCATCATTTTGATTGTTTTTTTGGATGAATTGTTGCACGATTGAGATCGGTCAAAAAATCAGGATGATACTATGAAAAAACGGATTGTTTCATTGTTGGTCATGTCTTTGGCGGCAGAATGGGGTTATGCGGCTTCACAAACGATGGTCTGGGGAGACAGCAAAACGTATTCCGCGCGTTTAAAAGGCGTTGCCGGTGCATCGGGCAAGACAGCGAGTGATTACCAGCTTCGCTTAAAGGGGAACCCGGGTGTTAATACATCAAATCATGGCCGTTATCAAATCATGTATAAAGGTGTTCCTGTCTGGGGTCATCAGCTGGTCTTTCACGGCAAATCCGGCAAGGCACCGGCTGTTACCGGGATTGATGTCAAAGGCATTGAGAACGACTTAAGCAGTATGGACGGCAAACTGACCGCCAAACAAGCCGAAGACAAGGTGCTGGCGACGGTGAAAGGCAAGATAAAATTCAAAACCACCGAGAAAGTGATCTACATAGACAACGAGCAAAAGGCGCATCTCAGTTATCACCTGGCTTTCTACACACATCAGGATAAAAAACCGATTTCAGCACCTAATTATCTCATCGATGCAAACAGCGGCGAGGTATTAAAACAGTGGAATGCGGCTCGTCAGGAGCGAATTGGTCAAGGTCTTGGCGGCAATTCATTCCCTCTGCCCTATCGTTCCGGCATGTTTCAGCATGGCGATGCTATTCCCGGGGTACCTTCGCTGGGCAAATTTGATGTGACGGTTAAAGACGGATTCTGTCATGTGGAAAATGATGCGGTGCGTGTGGTGAATCTGTTTAACCTGCCATTGGGTTACGAAGCGTTCCCCATCGGTGTGGAAGAAGAGAGCCAATACAAATTGGGCGCGTTTGTCTATCCTTGCGACGCACTGAGTTTTTACCTTAATTACACCGACGGTAGCGCAGGTCCGGTGAATTATTCGTTTTCGCCGGTGAACGATACCATGTATTTTGCCCAGCAAACGCTCGATATGTATGAACAGGTCTATGGCGTGAGCAAGCCGCTTGGTGATGATTTGCCGGTGCGTGCTTACACGCATTTGGGCGCGATGGACAACGCGTTTGCTATTCCTACCATTCGCTATAATGGGGAATTACTGGCTCATCAGCAAATTATTATCGGTAACGGCAACTATTTCCTGACAGCCCCCGCACAGGCGGTGATAGGCCATGAACTGTCGCATAATTTTACCGAACTTAATTCCGGACTGTTTTATGACGGTCAATCCGGCGGCATCAATGAATCCTTTTCAGATATGGCGGCAATTGCCTTGCAGGATTTTCTGCGTCGTGACTATCCCTGGTACTGGGATGGCGAGGACTGGACCATAGGCCGGGAAGCTGTTCTGGGCGGCGAACCGCTCCGTTATATGGATGATCCGACCAAAGACGGTATTTCCATCGCCCACGCGGATGATTATTCCGATGAACTCGATGTGCATGAGACCAGCGGCGTGTTTAATAAAGCGTTTTATCTTCTGGCGCACAAACCGGGTTGGTCCATTCAGCAAGCCTTTCAGGTCATGATCGACGCCAATCAAAATTACTGGTCACCCATTGCCTATTATGATTTTGCCGCCTGCGGGGTTATTCAGGCCGCGAAAGATCGGGATCTGGACGAAACGGCCGTCATTGAAGCGTTTGATGAAGTAGGCGTGCATTGCCCTGTGTAACGCAGGCCAACCGCACAATGGACCCGAAGTGCCTGACGGCGCGTCTTCTTCGGGTCATTATCCTTCTTGCTTCCTTCATTGTGGATTGGAATGTGTCCGAAGTTTTTTAGTCCGGATCGCATTTTGTATGGCCTTGATTTATTTGTAATAGTTGTTAAATTTTGCGCTTGCAGTTATAGCTCTGCGTTTCGTTCTCGCAGAGAAAACGTTGGGTGATTTGAGTATGCTTTATTTTATACAGGGAAGCGCAAGGGACGTATTTCAGGATTTTAAATGCGAATCTCTGATTGCGACATCAAAAGTATCGGAAACCCTGATTCAAAGAGATTTGCCAAGAACCTGTCTATTAGGCGGCAGGGAGGCCATGCGGCGCCATTTTGCGATATGGTCGAAGATATATCCTACTCCGAACTATTATTGTCAGGGGGATATGTCAGGAGGAAACCTGTTTAAAATCTATGGCGAATTCCCGTTTCAAAAGAAAGGCGAAAGTTATGAACACGCTTCCTTGAATCATGTCAATATAACGTTTGCTTACGTTGACGAACACCAGCGTTTATGTGGATTAAATATTTGTTACCGCCGGGATGACCCCTCAAAATGGATGGTGGGTCTCGTTAAAGATACCCATCTTCCTCCTGATGAACGTACGGTAGCGGTTTTAACCGGCGTCAGCCCGGACGCTTTTCTGGTGGAGAGGAAAAAGCGAACCGCAAGGATTGGCAAGATGCGTATGTCAGAGAGCATTCTGGCAAACACGTTGTTGCCTGCGGCCGACTCCCCCCTCATCGCGGCGATTATTAAGGAAATTATTACTCCAAAAGGAACCATCAATCATCATAGTGATGTATTGAATTTGTGTACGGAATCGGTTGGTGATCCGGAAAAAGACGGGTTTCCCGAGAATCAGACGTTATTGGCGCGCCTTGTAACCTCGCCGGGTTCGATCATTAACGATCCACTTTTGCAGAAAATCGCATTATCCCATACGAATCCGGCTCCGCATCAGATCCTCTCCTGCCTGGATAATACCGGCTCTTTATGCAACACCTTGCAAAGCGTTTACAAGCGCATGGAAGATTATGGTTTCCAGTCCCGGATTATAGACCTGGCTTTTTTTCTGGATAAAGAGAGGCAGTTTGATAAATTTGCCCTGTTTTCCGAGGATAACTGGTCTTTCCCTGAGGATAATTTTGCGCAAACCGTAGTTTGTCAATTGGTATTGAATCAACCGGAAATAACCATCGAGGAGTTGCAGTCTTTAATTTTATTACTCAAGGACTCTTTTCATTTAAAGCAATTTGTTAACCCGTATGAACTGGCTGATTATTTGTTGCGAAAAAAAGAAAATGATACGGTGGAGCCATTGGCAACACTGACCGTCCTCAGCGACTATTTTAAGGATTTGCTGCAGAAATTTAAGCGGATCGCACAGGTGCGCGGGAAACCATTACCGCCTGATATTCTGCAAGATGCGGGTATGCGTTATCTTACCGAACCCGATTCGGATATCCCGGCGTTGTTAACCCTTTGTGAAAACGTCGAGCAAACCAAAGCCGCTCTAGTTTTACTGGAGCAGGGCTATCGTGACACCAATCTGGCTTTAATCGTTGCCAATCCCTTTCTGGTTGCCGCTATTAACAAATTAGCTGATCTGAAGTTGTGCCTTTTGATTGATAGTTTGTTTGACGATCCTTTTAAGTTACCGGTTCTTGCCGGCCTTTATCAATGGCCGCAACCCTTGGATCAAACCGCTTGCCTGCTGCTTTGGATCCAGGGTCGATTGCAAGCGGATGAGTTTGAGCGGTTGCGCCATACGTTGCAGGAATATCCTTATTTATCCCGTCTTCTGGTTAATTTGCATAATAAAGGGTATTCCCCTGATTTCCTGGAAAAGGTGAGTCAAAACCCCGTTCTGCATCAAGGGTTGCGAGTGCTGGATTCCTGCGATATCGCGTTTATCGAGGAACACATTACAGCGGAGGCTGGCGTGTTGCTGGCTTTGATTGCCCAGGATATCAAAGGCAATGAGTTTCAATCACCCGTAAAAAAATATTTGGCCACCCTGCTGCCCCTGCTGATGGATTATTTTAACGGTGAGACGGAATTAAGCGAATTATCAGTTGGCGTCGAAACATTGGATCTCAACGATGAGAACGATACGGCTTTGTGCTGTGAAACCATAAAAACCACCGTTGTAAATTATCTGCGAATGATTGCCGAGGCCAAAAGCATAGGGTTTTTGGCGTTGGAAACGGTATTTGCCGCACCGGCAACCTGTCGATTCCTGGCCAAAGCCATCAGTAAGCTTGCGGAACACAATGATTCTTCGGCTCTCGATCATGACTTGAAGCTTGTAACTGACATCAAACGTCAACTATTTCACGAGTTTGCTTCCGGAGCCATTGATGCGGGCATACTGGATGACGTGGTGCTGGATAATGCGGTACGTGCGTTGCAAACGGCTTATCTTGATAACCGGGAGGCAGCAAAACACCAGACGCCTTATTTCAGGATTTTTGTGACGTCTCAGGCCTTGGCTTCGGCCGTCCTGCTGTTATCACAACATGGCCTGTCAACACGGGAATTGTTACAGCGAGACGCCGAATCGCAACGGCAAGGGTTGCAGGCTATCCAATATTTAAAGGACATGGCACAGGATAATGAGGACACGGTGCGATTAGCGCTGGCTATGGATGACAAGGGCCATGATTTTCGTCGAATGCTTTCATTTATTAAACGATTACCCAAGGCACATCAGGCCGATGCCGTTCATTGGGCTTGTAGTTTCATTGTGACAAGAAAGACGTGCGGTTTATTAAAAGTTATGAATTTCGATGACTCGACTGATCCGGTCATTGCAAGGGAGGTACTTACGAGAATATCGCTTGTCAATCGACTGAGGGTACTGGATCTGGATAATGCGAACGAAATGATTGATTTGTTACTAAGCAACACCGCACAAGGGCGGTTTGTACTTGATCTGATATTGAGGATAGAAAAAGAGTGTCAGGCGATGAGAAGGCGATTGCGGAAGGACGCTCCTCTGAAGTACGACGGCTTTGTGGAGCCGGAGCGACTGTATCGCCGCAATATTTATAATCTGGTACGCGAGACCCTGCAAGCCAAAACAAGGCCTTCCGGAGAGGAGCTGGCAAAACGAATCGATGATATTGCCAAACCGTTGCTTACCGTGGCGAGTCAGGACAGGCATCCCTGGATTAGAAAGTCCATGATGATTATCAGCAATGCCTTAAGTCTTTTACTGACCATAGGTATCGCGAACGCCGTCAGGAAATACAATACCGGTGATTTCTGGTTTTTTTCCAGAACCACCACCAGTGATGCCGTTCTTGCCCTTGACAGGAGCATTCAGACAAGCATGAGGTGGCAGGCCAGCATGTCCTGATCTGTTAACTGAAAATACAATCCATGTGTTGTCCATTCAGTCTTGATAGTAAAAATACTATTGAACTGAACCTTGATTTCTGCTTAATATGAATATTCTGTAGGAGACAGAATATTAAGGAAGAGCCATGCCTCTGCCCAAGAAGGCGTTACGTTTCGGCCAATTAACACATAAAACGGCGGGATCGGCGGTACCCAAATCGGGACATGACGTTGTAAAAGTTGTGTTTACCGATGGCGACGGCAAGGAAAGACTTGGGTTTTACAAACCATGCGATGAGACTTATCCACCCCTGCTCGCCAAGTATTCTGTGGCGGTGAGTATTGGCATGCGTACAACCTTTGGTAACGCCGCGGCAGAAGAGCGTCTTGTTTTCAATGACAAGGATGAAATTATTGGAACGGTATCCCTTGTTCTTCCCGGCTTTAAACCCTTGCTTTCCAACTCGGATTCCTTGCCGCTCGATGAGCAGGAAAAAAATCTGGTTTGTCCTGATGTAAGTAAATTATTAGCGTCGAATATGGCTCATCTCCTGATATTGTACTGGCGATGGAAAAACGACGATGTTCATCCGGGAAACATCGGCGCTTGCTCCGGTGAAAAAGTGGATTACGATATATTTTTCAGACCGGACTGGGAGGAATTTGTCGGATTTGCCTACAGCGTGTTTTTCGGATTTGATTATGATATGTGTCTCTACCCTATCACCTCTATCATAAAAGGGTCTCGCTGGATCCATGGGATTCTGGTGCCTGTTCCTGAAAAATCCATGACCTTAAAGGCAAAGAATCTGGATAATTTTCCCATTCTCAATGGGCGCACGCATTGGCCAACGCACGTTATCCCTGAAAATTTGAATCTTTACAAAACCCATAAAGCCCATGAAGCATTTCAAGCCCTGGCGGGTAATCCTTGCTTTGAAACGGCTAACGGTCGTGTGTATTTCCAGGAACAGATGTTCCAGTCTTTGTTGCACGAACTAATCACCTATGACCCTGATATGATACGGGCCCGAATGGAAGAGTATTTCGGGGATATCCCACTGGATTATCTATCCCTTCCACCTGAAAAAAGCGGACGGCTGGAGGAGGTGCATGGTGAGTTGTTCAATAAAATCAGCAATGGAAAACCGTTTGTTGATCATATGGAGTTGCTTAACCAGAATGAATACAATGAATTATATCGTGCGGTGGTGTTTTATGGTGGTTGCGAAAAGAATGAAAAAGATGTGACGGTCCCGAGCTTTGCGCAATTTTTGCAAAACAAGCCTTCGGGCCTGCCAAGAGTGGCAGAATGGGCTTCTGCGGAAAACAGTCGGATAGAAAAAGCCCGCGAGTATCAGGCACACAAGGAGGATGGGGACAGGAAAGCGGAGGATCTGCTGTCAGGCGGTATGGCCTCGCATAGCCATGAAAAAAAGACGGTTGAACAGGAGAGTCCCTGGTATTCCTATTGTATAGCGGAGAGGGGGCAATTCAGCGCAGAGAAAATCAGGCAGCGCTACCATAAGGTTTTTCGTGACGCTCACATCGACCTGTTGAAAGATATCCTTGGCGAAGGCAAGTCGCTGGTTAAACTGTTACAAAACGAATTAAGCAAAGAGCCGCTAGCATCCATTGATTTGACCAAACCGGAATCATCCGAAGCAGTAAAAACGCTTGATACGGAGAACAGTGCCATAACGGAAGCCTGGCAATTTATGGGGTCAACAAGCTGGGTCGATGAAACGATCAAAGTGGATTGTGATGAGACCAGCAGTTTGAGGGAAGGTTTGATTCGCATCCAGAAATTTTTCAAAGAACTTACTGTTCTCAGCCAAAAATACTATACCGAAGAGGAATTGACTCCGGGAATCAATAGAACGTTTGCTAATAACCTGAGTCAGTTAATTCTCGATTGTACAGAAGGTATACCCGAATTGCTTGGCGAACACACCAGTTGGGCAAAGGTATTTGTCAGGATAACGGGTCGGTTAGACAATTATCAGAATCGTATCCGATTAGAGCGACATTTAATTAAGGAAGATGCTCCTTTAACGTCTACAGAGCGTGCTGATATTGTAAGGCCTATTATCCGGGATCATATGGAACAGGATATTATTGACTCCTGTTTTAAAACCTTGTTTGATTGGGTCGATACGCTTGATCGTTCGGTGTTGAATTCGTATATTGCAGAAGCTGTTGATGTATACAAGCCCTATTGGGCAAACATAACGTCCTGGAAATACCGGCATACGGAGGTAAAAAGATACATCAAGGAAAGTACGGATGAAAATTCTGAAATTCTTGCCTGGATTTTGCGGTGGGGTGAAACAAAAAGCAATTCATTAAATACGATATTATTAAAGAGCTTAATCCCAAGGATGCTGGATTATTCCATGTCAGAAGTGGCTGTAAATTTGATTAGCGTGCGCTATGCGTTTGCGGAAAACAAGTTCAAAGCGGAGTCTTACGCTGAAAAGGCTAAAAGCTATATCATTGCTCATACTACAATTCCCTCAAATTTATTTTACAAAACGATGAAACGCTGGGTTTCCGCCCTGGATCGCGAGAAATTTATCGGACTGGTTTTTGAGGCCATTACGGACTACGAGAAAAAAATAAGCTTTTGGACAACCTCGCGTAGGGGCGAAGTGAAAGAATATCTGAAGCCGGAACATTCGAACGTCTGTGTTTTGGGTTATATTTTTTGCAAGGGTGGCATAGAGACCAATTCCCTGAACACGATACTCTATCATAAAATTATCCAGGCAATGCAAGCGGATATCAGTACCGATCCGGATAAAAAGGATGATGAAGAATACCAACTCATGAACAAATTGACCCTGGAGCATATACAACAATTTATGAGAGATTTACGTCAATTTGCAAAAGACAGTTCCTATGAGCAGGAAAAAGCGCTCGCCTTGATGTAATGCTGGGTCAGGTTCCGTGAACATCCTGTTTACAGGGCGAAAATGAGAATGACGTCGTCATCGCGGCTATGAAACAGGTTGTTCACGGAGCCTGGGTTGTAAAGGTGTATTGGTCTTCTTGTATGTCTTTGATAAAATAGTCAATGTCGTTAAAAAGCTCCTGTGCCTTAAGGATATTGTTGCTTTTCCTGTTGATCGCCGCCATTTTGAGCTCCAGTAAGTCATTCTGGAAATCCTGTAGGGATTGACCGAGATCCGTATCCTTGTTATCGGTCAGATGCCAGGCTTCAGCCAGCAAATCCTCAATGTTGCGTACCAGTTTATCAAATGTTTCGGGATCACCCTGTGGTTCATGCTCAGTCCTTGCGGCCGCCTGGGTCGTCCAGGCGTCGTATAGAAGCTTCAATATCAACAGGCCAAGCGGCAATAAAATCAGAATACCCAGAGTCATACCGGCGTTAAAATGGTTTGGTGCTGGCGTGAGAGTGATGTTACGGGCGTTGTCACTATTACCAATTTGCGGGTATTCACAACCCGTACTGCTGCTCCCCGACAACATGACGTCACAAGGCGAAGGAATGGATTTGAAAGGTGAGGGCGGAGGAGACCAGAAGGTAATCGGTGGAGATATACGGGCTGCGGACGATGTGCATAATTCAGGATGGAGCATCTCGGGTTTTTCCGGGTTGAATCCCCTCATCCCTGATTCAACCGGTATAGGCTTCTGAACATCTATTTTTTCACCGATATCTTCCTCCCGCGGTAAAAACACATCTGATTTCGCAGGAGGGGACAGACCCCGTAATAAATACTGATGTCCAACCCAGGCATCCATTGCGCTCATTAATTGTTGCACCGATGCTTGCAGAGAGGTTAGCATGGCCTGTTGCCCGGTTTGGCCGGTGTGCTGGCTTAAATGGGAATCCAGGTCGCTGATGGTCTGCAGCAGTTCATTACTCGCTTCCTGTAAATCGCCCGGTGACACCTGGTAACGAGCCAGATTATCCTGATTGCTGATGAATACGTCTATTTTTTCCGCTTTGTTTGATAGCCAGGGTTCCCACCACCTCAAATCCTGTTTCTCCTGAAGATATTGATGGTAGGCGCGGGTGTTGCCCTCCATGACTTCGACAATGCTTGCCTGCGAATAATGAACAAACTGTTCTATGCTTTGTAACAGCATTTGCATTTGTTCACGGAACTGAATGAACGTAAAAACCTCGCCGCCTTGATCAAATAAAAGCAATACCTGTTCAATAATACGTTGAAAACGCGAGATTTCCTGTAAGTTGACCAGACTTTCACTATACGCTTTCCTGAGATCTTTGGGCAGGTTATCTATAAATTTGAAATCTGCGCAGTCTTCTAATATGGTTTCATCCAGTTCGAGGATATCCGGTCGCATCGTCGACTCATGGGTGGTTAGCGTCTCGGCAAGCGCGTCGGTAAGGGGTTTGGCGCAACGTTTTGCCGCCAGAGTTGGAAATTCCTTATGAGGGTTGTCCCGCAATTCAGGTCGCGAATCAAAATGTTCCCAATAAGGATGAGGGTTGACGGAATTTGCTGTCAAAGCGAAATGCAGTCCGGTGTGTCTTAATTCCGCGAGACGGGTTAACTGCTGTTGCAAGCGTTCAAAATTGTCTTTCAACTGACGCGATTGCAGCTTGTTTTCAATTTCAGTCTGGACATCTGATTCTATGGTGCGGCGGCAATCTGCGAGAAAAAGGCGATCACTGCCAACATCCGCGGGAATATGAATTTCTACCGTTCTTATATATTTGCGGAGCAGCCGTAGCTGTTCGTTGACATAATGGCCATCGGAAATAACGGCCAGGCGGTTTAGAATATGAACGATATCCAGTAGAAAATAGTTCATTGGCTGATTGAGGTAGGCATCGCTTAGCAGGCTGTTTCGTTTTAGCAGGTAATCACCGAAGGTACGGGTCATGGTGTATAATTGAGTCCAGACTACCTTGCGTTTGGTCTGCAATCCAATGTGAAAATCATCGCGGCCAAGCTCAAAACGCGGTTTCAGTTCACTATTCCAGATCCATGAGCCTTCGTTGACGTTAATGAACGCGGTTTCGTCATCATCAAACCACCGGTTATCCGTTTGCAATAATTCTTGAGCCATGCCGCTTGCCGCGCGTGTTGAGAGGATCAGGCTACGAAGCGCCAGTTCTTTTACGGTATAACACGCTTCATTATGAAACAACCGGGAGGACAAGCCGAATCTTGCATGGTTCGGCATGGGGCGATATTTGACTCGATGATATCCTTCTCTCATACGGCCTCCTGCGTTGGAAATCCGTGCAACTGGACTGTATTACACTAAATTGTAGAATCAACTATTAATTAGCCATATATTTATCCAGTTGTAAATGTATTTATGGGCAGCTCATGACAATTCACTTTATTTCAAGGTATGATTCGCCATCACATAATTGAGCGCATTGTCATGGCTAATGATTTTTTAAAAACCTTACCGCAATTCATGATCCCAAAGCATGGGTTAACGTCCTTCGCGGGGGCCGTGGCCGATGTGAGAGTACCGGCTGTTAAAAATTTCATAATCAAACGCTTTATCGCAAAATACGGGGTGGATATGAGTGAGGCCCGGGAGGAAAATCCCGAGAATTATCCCACGTTCAATGATTTTTTTATCCGGCGGTTAAAGTCGGGGATCCGTCCAATAGCCGATGCGTCGGTTGTGTCTCCGGTTGATGGTATAGTCAGCGAGTTAGGGTCTGTAAAACAAGGCCAGTTATTACAGGCCAAGGGACGTTTTTATGATGTGGGGGAATTTCTGGGCTGTGAACCGGCGTTATTTCAGCCTTTTATCAACGGATGCTTTGCAACGCTTTATTTATCTCCGAAAGACTACCACCGTATTCACATGCCTGTTGACGCGAAGATACGTTCCATGACCTATATTCCGGGCCAGTTGTTCTCCGTTCAACCGTCCACCGTTCGAGTGATTCCCAGGCTTTTTGCACGTAACGAGCGGTTGGTCGTGTATTGCGATACGCCGCTGGGGTTAATGGCCATGGTTTTAGTGGGTGCCACCATCGTAGGCGCCATCGCGACCAGTTGGCATGGCGAGATTCCGCGCTGCAAGAGTATACAGCGCTTTGACTACTCAACCTCCCCGATTGCGCTGCAAAAAGGGGACGAAATGGGGTATTTCAAACTAGGCTCAACGGTTGTGCTGTTATTCGCCGACGGCGAACGGTTAAACTGGACTTCCTCGCTGCACGCCGGTAGTGGCATTCGATATGGGCAAGCGCTGGTTGATTAGGGCTTGCCGGGGTTTCATGACTTGCGAAAGCAAGCAGAACCCGGGATCCGGTTCTCCGGAGCCACGCCCGGACTACGGATGCTAATCTTTTTAAAATTAATAGAAGAAAATCCAATGAAAACAGTCTGTGTGTATCTAGGCGCTAATTTTGGCAATAATAATCACTTTAGTGAGGCGGCCATTTTATTAGGTAAAGAACTTGCTAAAATGGATTTAACTTTGGTTTATGGCGGTTCAAGTTTGGGTATGATGGGGTTGCTTGCCACCACTGTTAAAGAACACGGAGGTAAAATAATTGGCATAATAACCAAGCAACTTATCGAACGAGAAAAACCTTTAAACCTGCTAGATGAATTGCATATTGTTGATACAATGCAAGAAAGAAAAAAAATGATGCAGCAGATGGCTGATGTATTTATTGTTATGCCAGGCGGTTTGGGCACATTGGAAGAAGCATTTGAAACATGGAATGCAATAAAAATCGGAGGGCTAGAGAAAAGCATCGGCTTTCTAAATATAGATGGCTATTTTGATGGATTATTCTCATTTATCGGTACTTGTGAACAAAGTGGTCTTCTACTAAAAAAAGATAGGGATATACCGGTAATTCAGTCCCGTGTCGAATCGCTTTTAGCAAAGATGATTACACCGCAAAAAGGGGTGAATAAAACCAATAATATGTCTATGGGTGCGGTATAACCGCAGTTTATCTAAGGATTGAGCATGTCTGGAATTTATATAAAATTCCAGATGGTACCGAGAAGAGGACTCGAACCTCCACGGGGTTACCCCCACTAGCACCTGAAGCTAGCGTGTCTACCAATTCCACCACCTCGGCATAGGACGGTAAAATACTTAAGAAAGGTTGCTCTGTCAATCTTTATTCAAATAAATGTGGAAATAGTTGCATGTTTTTATCGTTTCCCAGGTCACGCCGGTCCGGGTGATGAAAACAGCCGATTGTTTTACGGGGGAATAAAAATATGTCTTTTATGGATTTTCTGCAGCAAGGCATTAACACGCTTTTTGCCTGTCTTCCCAGAAAACGGCCGACGGCGTCTCTGGCAAACCAGGTTAAACTGATTGCTCATCGCGGCGCTCATGATAAACAGAGGCACGTCATTGAAAACACCCGCCAGGCTTTTGAGCAGGCTCTTGTTCTGGGTTGCTGGGGGATTGAATTCGATGTCCACGCCACAGGCGATGATGTTCTGGTGGTTAACCATGATCCGACCTTGTCGCGGTTATGGGGGCATGACATGGCGATACGGGATATGACGTTTGCCGAGCTACGTGCGCTGGTACCTGATATGCCAAGCCTTGAGGAAATGGTAAGCCTCTATGGCCGTAAGATGCACTTGTTTATCGAGTTGAAAGCGCCCTTTGCGCACGAAAAAAAATTACATGATACCCTGCGTTCACTGACACCCTGTGAGGATTACCATTTGCTAAGTCTCGATGCGCCCTTGTTTGCCGGTCTGACCTTGTTCCCGAAAAGATCCTTGTTGCTGGTGCCGGAGCACAATAATGTGTCCGCGTTTTGCCGATTGGCGATACAGAGGCAATACGGCGGCGTGATGGGCCATTTTTTATTGCTTACCCATAAAAAAATTCGCTGGCTGCGAGAGGCGGGGCTCAAGGTTGGCGTGGGTTTTGTGGATTCCCGGCATAGCTTATATCGAGAGATTAACCGCGGGGTTTATTGGGTGTTTAGCAATAAATCAGCATTGGTGAGCCGAATTTTAAAGGATATTCAATGATTTTGTCCGCCAGCACCTTGACGCAGAGAGAGTCCCGCAAATTATTTGAAGGCTCCCTGGCGGTTGCGGCTCAATGCTCAGGGAACCGGATTTATGGTTAACGCGGTCCAATCATTTCCTCGGGTTTGACGTATTCCTTAAATTGCTCCGCCGTTAAAAAGCCAAGTTTCACCGCCGCATCAAGCAACGACGTATTCTCATGATGAGCCGTTTTGGCGATCTTCGCAGCCTTGTCGTAGCCTATGTGCTGATTTAACGCCGTAACCAGCATCAGGGAATGATGCAGGTATTGATCAATTTGTTCGCGGTTGGCGCTCAATCCCTCTATGCAGAATTCCCGAAAAGAATGACAGGAATCAGCCAATAGATTGAGGGAGTGCAAGACGTTGAAAATGATAACGGGCTTAAAGACATTCAGTTCAAAATTTCCCTGACTTGCCGCGACGGCCACAGTGGTATCATTACCGATGACTTGCGCGCAGACCATGGTCATGGCTTCGCATTGCGTGGGATTGACCTTGCCGGGCATGATGGATGAACCGGGTTCATTTTCAGGGAGAATCAATTCACCCAGCCCGCAACGGGGGCCTGAACCAAGCCAGCGTATGTCGTTGGCAATCTTCATCAGCGCGCACGCCAGGGCTTTTAAGGTGCTGTGCGCCATAACCAGGGATTCATGCGAGGCCAGAGCCGCGAATTTATTGGGTGCGGAAACAAAAGGCAGCCTGGTGATGGCGGCGATATGGGCTGCGACTTTAACGGCGAATTGAGGGTGTGTGTTTAATCCGGTTCCGACTGCCGTACCGCCCAGGGCCAGTTCATAAAGCTCTGGCATGACTTGTTCCATGCGTAGGATACAAGCGTCCAGTTGCGCGACATAGCCTGAAAATTCCTGTCCCAGGGTCAACGGAACGGCGTCTTGTAAATGGGTCCGTCCTATTTTGACGATGTCCTTGAATTCCTCCATCTTGGCGGCCAGTGCTTCCCGAAGTTTACGAACGCCCGGTAACAGCTTTTGCTGAAAAGCCAGTGCGGCCGCTATGTGCATGGCGGTAGGAAACGTGTCATTTGATGATTGCGACATATTGACGTGATCATTGGGATGAACGGGCGTTTTGCTGCCCAGTTGTCCTCCCGCTATTTCAATGGCGCGGTTGGCAATCACTTCATTGGCGTTCATATTGGACTGCGTGCCACTGCCTGTTTGCCAGACATGCAGCGGAAAATGATCATCCAGCTTTCCTGAATGGACTTCTTCTGCCGCTTTAATGATTAAATCGGCTTTGTCCTGACTGAGCTTTCCAAGATCAAGGTTAGTCATGGCGGCTGCTTGTTTAACGATGCCGAAGGCGTGGGTGACTTCACGGGGAATGATATCCTGGCCTATGTTAAAGTGGTGCAGTGAACGAGCCGTCTGCGCTCCCCAATAACGATCGCCGGGGACGGTAATTTCCCCCATGCTGTCGGTTTCAATGCGTGTGGTGGCCATTGTATTCGATTCCTTGTTTAAGAAAATTGATGATTCCGCAGTGTGTGGACATATGCTTATGAAGTGAAAGTTAAGCTGATTTAGTCCAAATTTTAGCTTTAATGAGGAGAATAGCAAGCGCTATTTGAGAGTTTAAAGGTGAGGTTTGAACAGGTTGACTTGATTTCGGACTATGGAAGGCAGGAGGCCACACGCCCTTTGGCTCACCGCCTGCCGTGCTTGCCATAAAAATGGAACGAAGGATTGCTCGTCGACCTTAGGCTCTGTGAACCAAAAATGATTGCAAGGCCAGGATAAATTTTTTATATTGCGCAAAGCCTTGTTTTTATCAAGGCCAAACATTTTATTATTTGCGCAGGGAATCACGACTTATGAATCATTCAACCCGGTTTGCCACGTTCGTTCTTATGTCATTATCTATACTTGCTCCCCAGATATCGTATGCCAGGTATGAGCACCGATTGACCATAGTCAACCATTTTGATAAGCCCATGCACTGGATGATCACTATCAACCCCCAGGTTCTTCCGGGCTTGCCCGCAGAATTCAGCCTTATGGTGAATGAACAGGTGAGCACCGAGGTTCTGGCGACGGGGAAAGAAGCGTATCTCGCCGGGCGCGATGATGAACAGGGCAACGTCTTTTGGGGCGTGGAAGTGGCCCATGATCAACTGGTATTTCATGGGTATATCAGTAAAGCTATTGCATATAGCTGGTCAAACGACACGATTACCTTTTGCACGCCTGAAGAATACAAAAAGAGCGGCGGCCATTGCTAGAACCAAAATACCTGCGGCAAGAGAGGCAGGAATCCTATTGTAGGGGAATGGCGTAACGCAAAGCCGTTTCACTTTGTTGCAGGAAAATCTGTTTATGTTAAAGCGTGATATTTCAACCACGAATATTCTCATTGCCTCAGCGGGAGGAATGATAGGATCCGGATGGTTGTTCAGCCCCTTTATCAGCGCGCAAATGGCGGGAAGCAATGCCTTGGTCAGCTGGGTTATCGCCGCGGTTTTCATGCTGTTTATTGCCTTGCCCTTATGCGAGCTTGGCGCCATGTTTCCTGTTTCGGGCGGCATGTCCAACTACCCGACGTTCACACATGGCCCGGAGGTCGGTTTTTTGTTTGCCTGGACATCCTGGCTCTCCTACGTCGTTATGACGCCTATTGAAATACAGGCTATTTTGCAATATTCCAGTTATTTTTTCCCTGGTTTAATGGCCGGCGGTTCCTCGGCACTTACCTTGTCCGGTTATGGTTATGTGGTTGCGGTGTGCATCATGTTGTTTGTGGTGATACTCAATTCCTACGGCATCAAAATGCTGGCCGAATGCAACAAGTATGCAAGTATTATAAAATTTCTGTTGCCGGGCATTGCAATTATGGCGCTGCTTGGCCATTCACCAACATGGAGTAACGTGTCCATTCATCTGGCGGACAAGGAAAGCTGGGTACAGATATTTTCCGCATTATCTGCCGGAGGTGTGGCGTTTGCGTTTACCGGCTTTCAAAACGGGTTAATGCTCGGGGGTGAAGTGAAAAATCCCCAGCGCAATATTCCAATCGCCATATTAGGCGCGGTGCTGATTGGGTTTGTTTTGTATTTTATGCTGCAATTCAGTTTCATTGCCGCGATGCCGTCACAGTTTCTGGCGCATGGCTGGCAAGGCTTGAGTTATCCCGGAGACAGCGCGCCTTTGGTAGGTTTGACTTTGCTTCTGGGATTGAGTGTGGTTGGCACGCTGCTCCTGATAGATGCGGCATTCTCGCCTTTTGGTACGACCCTGGTCTACACGGCGGCGACGTCGCGTATTCTTTATGGTATGGCGCTGAATAACCACTTGCCGAAGCTTTTTTTGAAAGTCAACCGACACAACATCCCATACATCACCCTGTACGCCAATTTTGCGGTAGGCGTTTTTTCTTTTTTACCTTTTCCAGGATGGCAAAAACTGGTGGCGTTTCTTTCCTCCGCCAGTATTCTTTCCTACGGTATTGGCCCTGTCTGTCTTTTAGCCATGCGCAAGCTGCAACCGGATACAACAAGACCTTTCCGCTTGCCGTTCAGCCGGATTTTATCTCATATCGCGTTTTATATCTGTAATTTGATGCTGTACTGGTGTGGTTTTTCCATTTTATGGAAACTGTATGTTGCCTTGCTTCTGGGGCTTGGCCTGTCTTTGGTTTATCACCGCAAGCGACTGGGTGATTGCGGCGCCAGTTTGTACTGGTTTTTATCCTGCATGACATTGCTGTTGCTCATCTCCGGACTGGGTACTTTTGGTGGTGCGGGTATTTTGGCGTTTCCCTGGGATATGCTTTGTCTTTTTCCCTTTAGCGTGTTTATGCTGTATTGGTCGCAAACTGTGCTTGATATTCATAACCATGACGCCATTGATTATGAAAGAATGGATGGCGCCGGGCGTGAGGTGTTATCTTAAATGAAAATCAATAAATTCGATATTACCGGAGCATAGGGTGAGAGACGTTCGTATCTATCAGCCTGGAGATTTTCAGGTGGGGGAATCGGTGGCGTTGTCGGAGGAAGCCGGGCGGCACGTCGGCGTGGTGTTGCGTATGCAGCCTGGCGAGAAGCTGATTCTGTTTCCGGGTGATAATCGTGAATTTGTGGCCGAAATCGTGGCGGTACACAAAAAAAAGGTATCCGTCTTGTTGCAGGGGGAGCAAACGGTTAATCGCGAACCCCCCATTGCCGTTCATCTGGCTCAAGCCATCTCCAAAGGGGATCGTATGGAGTGGGTTGTGCAAAAAGCGGTGGAATTGGGTGTGGCGCAAATCACTCCGGTTATTACCGAGCGCTGTATGGTGAAGCCGGATGCCGCGCGGTTGGCTAAAAAACGGTTGCAATGGCAGGCTATCGCAGTTTCCGCATGCGAGCAATGCGGACGAAACCGGATCCCGACCGTGCATGATCCCGTGGCCTTTTCTGATTTTCTGCACCAGCCTCATGCCGGCACCCGTTTTGTTTTGCATCCTGAAACGGGAAAAAACTGGCGTGATTATTCGCAGGGTTTCGAAGAAGCGGTATTGTTTATCGGTCCTGAAGGGGGGCTGACCGCACAGGAGTTGGAACAGAGTGCGGCGGCGGGTTTTGCGCCGCTGACATTGGGAGCCCGAGTGTTGCGTACGGAAACAGCCGCTGTTGTCGGGTTAAGTGTCTTGCAAGCGGTGTGGGGTGATCTATAATGGTTGTCAATCCATATTTTTTTAAAAGGTGAATTATGAGTGATTATATTAAAACGGTAACCGATGCCAGTTTTGAAGCGGATGTCCTTAACTCGGGCAAGCCCGTGCTGGTTGATTTCTGGGCGGAATGGTGTGGCCCCTGCCGTGCCCTGACGCCTATACTGGAAGAAGTCGCCTCGGCTCATAGCGACAGCATGACGTTTGCAAAAATTAATATTGATGAAAATCAGCAAATGCCGGCCAAATATGGTGTCATGAGCATTCCAACCTTGATTCTGTTTAAAAACGGACAGGTTGAGGCCGTGAAAATGGGATTGTTATCCAAATCCCAGTTAAGTGCTTTTGTAGAAAGCAATGTGTGATATTTCCAGGGCTTGTTCACAAAACCGGATGATGCTCTCCAGGGTTTTTAACCTTTGGAGAGCAAAAAAGCTGGATAAAGTTAAAAGCTCGTGGTAAGCTCATAATGCAATGAGTGGCTATTTTTCTTTGGGTCGCTAATCTCCAGTTATTCTGATTTTGAATTCTATTAATAGATGCCAATTGCTATCGACAGTTGGCCCAAGTGGATACTGGGTTTGGTTATCCAAGAAAACAAGTGCCTCATCCTGTAAATCACAGGATCATTAGGCCAGGCGATATTTCTTCCTGCCAAGGCGCGGAGAAAGCGAATATCGGCGGCTATATTCAACTGATGAGTAACACGGGCAGGGACAAATAGCGACAGAATCATGGTCTTGTGATTTACAGGATGAGGTACTAATAGTTAGGCAGCGGCTTCCCAGGCTGCCCTTCCCATAAAATTTTCCCGGAAATTCCATTTCGTTTAACCAATACATCAAGTGAGAAGTATGAATCTTAGAGAACTTAAGCAATTACCTATTGCCGACCTAGTCAATATCGCTCAGGAAATGGGGGTAGAAAATACCTCCCGTATGCGTAAACAAGATATGTTGTTTGCTATTCTTAAAACCCATGCCAGTAAAGGAGAGGATATTCACGGAGGAGGTGTTCTGGAAGTATTGCCCGATGGATTTGGATTTTTACGTTCAGAAGATGATTCCTACCTGGCCGGGCCTGACGACACTTATGTTTCTCCGAGCCAGATTCGACGTTTTGCCTTGCGCACCGGCGATACCGTGTACGGCAAAATTCGTCCGCCAAAGGATAGTGAGCGTTATTTTGCCCTGTTGAAAGTGGATCAGATCAATTTTGATTCACCAGACAGTGCCAAACGTAAAATATTATTCGAGAATTTAACACCGCTTTTTGCCTCTAAGCGTCTGGTTATGGAGCAAGGCAATGGCAGTACGGAAGATTTAACCGCACGGGTGGTCGATTTATGTGCCCCCTTTGGTCGAGGTCAGCGCGGCCTTATTGTCTCGCCTCCCAAAGCCGGTAAAACATTGATGCTTCAGAATCTTGCCCACTCCATCGAAAAAAATTATCCGGACTGTTATCTGATTGTGTTGTTGATTGATGAGCGGCCGGAAGAAGTCACGGAAATGCAACGTTCCGTCAAGGGCGAAGTGGTTGCCAGTACGTTTGACGAGCCGGCTAATCGCCATGTCCAGGTTGCGGAGATGGTGATTGAAAAGGCGAAGCGTCTGGTTGAACATAAACGGGATGTGGTGATTCTGCTCGATTCCATTACTCGTCTGGCGCGTGCGTACAATACGGTGGTACCTTCCTCCGGAAAAGTGTTGACAGGGGGTGTGGATGCCAACGCCTTGCAGCGTCCGAAAAGACTTTACGGGGCTGCGAGAAATATTGAGGAAGGCGGCAGTTTGACGATTATCGCTACCGCTCTGGTCGATACGGGTTCCAAAATGGATGAGGTTATTTATGAGGAATTTAAAGGAACCGGTAACATGGAGATTCATTTAAGCCGCAGTATTTCCGAGCGTCGCGTCTTTCCCGCCATTAATATTAATCGTTCCGGTACTCGTCGCGAAGATCTGCTCCTAAGCCCGGAAGATCTCCATCGCACCTGGATTTTACGTAAAATTCTCCAATCCATGGATGAGTGCGACGCGATTGAATTTCTGCTTGAGCGCATGAAAAATCACAAAACAAACGCTGAATTTTTTGAGGCCATGAAGCGTCAGGAATGATCTGTCAACAAGCCTGGGATCTGCGCCCTTTTTCGCTTCCAAACCTGTAGGTTGGGCCCCCTGGCCCAACACTCACGGGAAATAAGTTTGAGCGTTATGCTGGCAAACCTTTAGGTGCCTGTCAGCTGATCCAGTCGTTTAGCACTATGCCGATGCCCGCACTGGTCGTGCGGTGGTTGTATTCAATGAGGCTTTGTCCATAACCGCTAAAAAACTGACCGTAAATGGACAAGGTGTCCAGTATGGGAAAAGAAAGGGTGGCTTGAACAAAACCGCGCTTCAAACCGCTTTCGATATTTTGTATTTCAACACTTAGTTTGGATTGAAACGGCAGTTCATGAGCAAACAGCAGGTTTTCATAGCCAAGATAATGTGCAATATCGGGATTGTGTAATTTGCTCGAATCCGCCGTACCGATTAATGCCCAACCGCGTAAGCCCACAAGCCAGCGGTTGCCGGACAAATTTAATTGCACAACAAGACGGTTCCAGCTGCGTTCCAGTTCGCCCCCGCGGCCGTTGGATTGATGATCAACGCCAAACCGGGTTTGAAGGCGGGAATTTATGTCATGTTCGAGATAGAGCTCCGGCTCATAATTGGTTTCCCGAAAATACTGTGATTTGGCGTAGAATTGCCAGTACATGAGCTGGGTATAGGCAAAATTCAAAGACAGGGGTTTCTTTTTGATCAGGTTACGAAGGATTGGGATTTTTAAACTGAGCTGCGCCTTGAATTCCTCCTTGTTGATCAATTGATTATTGGGTGTCGAATTCAGATAAATGGCTTGATAAGGGCTTGCAGTATAGTAATAGGGCAGCACGTAGTTTGGTCGATGCAAGCTGATGATGTTCGGGCTGCTTGCGGCCTTTTTCTCTTGCCGGATTTGTTTTTCGAGTATGGTTTTTTCCTGAGTATCGGGCGATTGCGGTTGGGATGAGCCGGCCGTGTCTGATTTGGAAAAAGCGGGGCAGGTCCATAACAGACTAACAGGAAGTAGGAACAATAGGCACATAGAATGTATTTTCACGTTGGTAATCCTGCATTGCCTGGTAAACGGAGCTTTATGAGTGACTGCCCGGGATTTACACTGGGCCATTAGCTGTGTAAAATATGCTCTTTAATAAAAGTTTTTGCGCTAACAGCAATAATCCTGGTGATCATGTCCAAATATAAAACCTGTTTTTTCTCGCCAAACCAAAGCTCTGAAACTATTCATGGCGTAAAATTCATCGGCATGATGAATTCTTCTTGCGATATCCCCGAACTGTATAGGGGATTTGGTGATATCTCAACTACTATGTTTGCCTTGCCAACCATATGTCTGGGGCTTTTTGGCCACAGGTTGCCAGAACGGGTGACGATGGAAGACATCCGCTTGCATAAAACGACCAATATTACCGATGATGCCCACATGGTATCCCTGACAACGAATAAACAAGTCGCGAAAGATTGGGGTAATAAAAACTATATTACTCTGGATCCTGTCCTGTTTCGTCAGTACGTGATTGATGTGCATAAAACCTATACGTATCATCACTATAATCTTCCGGGCAGAATGGAACGCGAAGCAGAGCATGTCGCGCTGGCTGTTTTGTTCTGTAGCGTCAAAAGTATTACCATCGGTGACACCGACATAAAAAATCCATTTTATGTCGCTATCGACGAACATAATGAGGAAGCCATACAAGCGTTTGAAAATCTGTATCTTGATTATCTGACCTTGCTGAGAACATTGCGTGAGCAACCCGGGCAAGCGGAGGAAGCCAGCGGTCTGCTCGTAGAGTTTGTCGAGACGTACCTCTCTTTTTATGATAAATTCGCCGGTCCTGATAACCCGTTTGATAAAACAGCAGACGAATTGCTAATTCATTATCCGGAATTTGTGACGCGTTTTTTGCAACAGGCAGGCCATGTTGATTGTCAGACGGTAACGTTCAAGGAACTGGCTCGAACAAGCAACAAGAATTTGATTGAAAATCATGCGTATGGCAGGACTTTGACGCAGGCCACGCCATTTAATCCCTCCCAGATAGTGACCTGCTATGACGATCCCTGGTCTTATTCCACTTATGAGTAGGCAACACACCCAAATCCGTGTGTTACAATCGAACTCTACAACCTGGGATTGACCGGAAAGGAGATAAGCGGTTTAGGTATCCCTGTCCGGCGGGTTATGCCATAATTCTCCCACATCAATATCGGCATGGGTAAGCATGAAATATGCGGATTTGCGTGATTTTATGACGCAGCTGGAATCACAAGGCTTGTTACAACGTATTGACTACCCCGTCTCACCTTGTCTCGAGATGACGGTGGTGAGCGACAGGGTTTTACGTGCCGGAGGGCCGGCCTTGCTGTTTACCCACCCCAAAGATGCGTCCATGCCGGTATTGACCAATTTATTCGGCACTGTGGAGCGGGTTGCCATGGGCATGGGAGAAGACAGCGTTACCGCTCTGCGGGAAGTGGGTAAATTACTGGCCGCCTTGAAAGAGCCGGAACCGCCCAGGGGATTTAAAGACGCGTTTAATAAGCTGCCCTTATTGAAACAGGCGTTAAATATGGCGCCCAGATACGTCGGTAACGCCCCCTGCCAGACTATTGTCAGGGAATATGATGAAGTGGATCTGGGTTGCCTGCCCATCCAGACCTGCTGGCCAGGGGATGCGGCACCGCTGATTACCTGGGGGTTGGTCACGACCCGGGGGCCGGAACAGGCCCGTGAAAATATGGGTATTTATCGTCAGCAGGTGATTGGTAAAAACAAATTGATCATGCGCTGGTTGTCTCACCGTGGCGGTGCTTTGGATTTCCAGGCCTGGCAACAGGCTTTTCCCGGTGAGCGCTTTCCGGTGGCGGTGACTTTGGGCGCTGATCCGGCAACCATTCTGGCGGCGGTTACACCCGTTCCCGACAGTTTATCCGAATACGCGTTCGCTGGTCTTTTACGCGGCCAGCGTACGCAATTAACTCAATGTCTGGGCAGTGATCTTCATGTGCCGGCCAGCGCCGAAATTATTCTGGAAGGTTATCTGGAGCCCGGCGTGGAAGCGCCCGAAGGCCCTTTTGGTGATCATACGGGCTATTACAATGAAGTGCAGTCTTTTCCCGTATTGACCGTAGAGCGTCTGACCCACCGGCCTAATCCTGTTTATCACAGCACCTATACCGGCCGTCCACCTGATGAGCCTGCTATTTTAGGTGTCGCGCTCAATGAAGTGTTTATCCCCCTGTTACAAAAGCAATTTCCAGAGATTGTGGATTTTTATCTGCCGCCGGAGGGTTGTTCCTACCGTTTGGCGGTTGTTACCATCAAAAAGCAATACCCGGGTCATGCAAAACGTGTGATGATGGCGGTATGGTCTTTCCTTCGCCAGTTTATGTATACCAAATTTGTAATTGTCTGCGATGATGATGTGGATGCGCGTAACTGGCAGGATGTTGTCTGGGCAATGACTACCCGCATGGATCCTGCAAGGGATACGGTTATGGTGGAAAACACGCCCATCGATTATCTCGATTTTGCTTCCCCGGTTTCGGGTCTTGGGTCTAAAATGGGCATGGATGCGACCGGTAAATGGCCAGGCGAAACACAACGGGAGTGGGGAAAACCGATTGAAATGGATGAAAACGTGCTGCGAACAGTAGCGGATTATTGGGATAAACTGGGGTTGTCGAAATGAGTGTGGTGCGGACAAAGGCTCAAGTAGAGCATATTATGCCATTGACCGATAGTATTATTGAACTGATTCTTGCTCCGCAAACTTATGTGGATTATCAGGCAGGTCAGTATCTGAAGATTCACTCCGGTGAGGAACATTTCAGCTATTCCATCGCCAATGCCCCGTTGGGTTCCCATAAATACGAATTGCATATTCGTCATGATCCGGTTAATCCCTATAATCAACCTCTTTTCGACGAGATCAAACGACAAGGGGAAGTATTGCTGTCCCTACCCTACGGTGATTGCCATATTAATCAGCTAGATAGAAACAAACCCATTCTTTTTATTGCCGGCGGTACCGGTTTTTCACCTGTCAAGGCCATAATAGAACAATTACTTGCAACCGGAGATACCAGGTATTTTGCCCTTTACTGGGGAGCCCGGTCGCAAAGTGATTTGTATATGGATGAAAAAGTAATGCAATGGCAGGCTCATGTGAGCCGCTTCAGGTATGTTTCATTATTGCCGCGCCATAATAAAGAGACTCTGGCCGCATTGGTTATCGCGGATTACCAGGAACGTTTGCTTGATTATCAGGTGGTACTTGGCGGTCCTTTTGATATGGTTTACGCAACTCGTGACGCTCTAATACGTTATGGCGTGCCTCGGAGCTCCCTGTTTTCCGACGCGTTCAGTTTTGAATAAACCTGATTTAACTGGAGAATAAACAATGGAAACGCTTTATCAGATCCTTGGGCTTATAGGAGCGGGATTGATTGTCTGGTATATGTATCGTGTCGTGAAAGGCCGTCCGGAATTATTTACCCGGGCTAATCTGAACAAGAGCTTCTTCAGTATGGGCATTCTGGCCTTGATATTGATTGCTTTCGTCGCTTTTTTGATTATTATGGTTCGCTACACCTGATCATCTCACGACGTTTATTAATGGCATTTGCTGTTCCTATGAAAATTCCCTTGTTTTTCAATCAGATACTGAGAAACATTGGGGTTTTCAATGTTGTGCGTATCCATGTCCCTGGCCAAATGACATTCCTCTACATAAGAAATATGACTGCTTTTGTCGACTAACAGCCGGTACCAGGGGTTGCGAGAAGCAAAAGGACGCTTGCATGCCTGGGGATTATAATGTCCGGAAGCCTGAAAAACAGGATCAACATCAATAATGATGGCGCGATAACCATGCTGTTGATGTATGACGAATTCACCGACGTTGAATTTTGCTGTTTTTATCATCATATTCCCCAATAATTATGCAAGGCTTGCCTTTTATAACTCGTATCGGTTAGCCTCAATAAATCTTGAATTATCATCATAATTTCCTGTGAATAAAGAATTATTGCGCTATAAGATTCGCTTCATCAGTATCGTTTTACTGGTGGGCTACGCCTACATGCATGTCAAACTCACCGGCGTTTATACCGATTCCACTCTGCAGGAGTTGATGAATTTCAGGGTACGCATGCCTTATGGACAGCGCGTGCTGGTGCCTGCCATCGCCCATTTTTTACATGGATATTTGCCATTGACCGTCGATGAAACCTTTTTCGTGCTGGAGCTATTGTTTACCACCTTGTTTTTTCTGGCTTTGCGTGCCCTTCTCCTGAAATCGTTTTCTGAAAAACAGGCGTTATTACTGAGTTGGCTGTTTTTGTTACTCCTGCCTTTGGCAACGGTGGTGAATTATCGTTTTACCACGGGCGGACAGGCGACATTTTTTTATCCTTACGACACGGCCGCCTTATTTTTTATCGCAGCAGGGTGGTTACTTTGCCTTGAAGCACGCTGGTTTCTCTTTGTTCCGCTGGTTTTTCTGGCCACCCTGAATCGTGAAAGCAGTATTCTTCTGGTCATACTGGTTCCCGCCCTCTACTGGCGGCAGTGGATTAAGGTGTTAATGCCGACGCTGTCGGCGGCCACGGCTTATGTCGCTGCGCGACTGATTATTTTGTACTGGCTGCAAAATGCACCCGGTTCCATTGTTGAGTGGTACTATCGTGGCGGCAGCCATACCTATTTTGAAGCGAATCTCGTATGGCTTCTGGAGGATCAAAACCTCCTGCTGTTTATGTTTTGTTTTGCCGGTTTGCCTTTGTTCTGGTTTGTGTTCCGTGATTATATCCCCGGGCAGTACCGCCCCATTCGCTTTATTGCGTTTTTTTATTTTCTCGGCTTATTCCTGATCGGCAACTTCAATGAGGTACGGATATTTAATGAAATCATTTTGCTCCTCTATCCGCCGGTTTGTCTGGCGCTGGATCGCTGGCTACAGGGGCTGGAGCCCTACCCGATTAAAACCCGGGGATTAGCTTGTTACTGTGAAAGATATTTCATTCTCACGGCGCTAGCCTTGATGGTACTGCTGTGGTGTTGGTTGAATGACGTTGTTATCTGGCTATCCCACCATATCTAGGGCGTGTTTTTACAAAAAAGCGGTAGCCCGCAAGGAGGCCTGCGGCCGTATTGCGGGTTTAATGTTCAATATTGCTCCAGGAGAACAGGCGAGTACCCCGGTGAACGGTTATCCCGCATTTCGGCTTCGCCTTCATGACGGGCTACAGAAAACGAAATTATCCACATTTTCGCTTTGCGAAAAAATTGGTTCACAGAGCCTAGGGAGCTTGCCTGGCCAGGGTACGGCTTTGCCAGGCTGCCAGAAGCAGGCCCAGCTCGTAGAGCAGGCATAAGGGAACTGCGAGCATAATCTGGGAAAAAACGTCGGGCGGGGTCAGTAACATCCCTGCCGTAAACGATCCCACGATGACATATGGCCTGATTTGCTTTAATACGCTCAATTCTATCCAGTGCAGGCGAACGGCGGCCATACAAAGCAAGGGAACCTGAAAGCACAATCCAAACAAGATCAGCATATTGGTTATGAAGCCCATGGCTCCGGCTATATCCGGCATGAGTTTGACACCTGCGGGAACGGCCCGGGCAAAAAACTGAAACATAAAGGGCAACACCACATAAAAGCAAAAGAGCAGACCGGCGCAAAACAAAAGCAGGCTCATGATCATGGCGCCTGTCAGGATGCGGCGTTCATCCCGGTACAAACCGGGCGCTACGAACAGCCATATTTGGATGAGCGCAAAGGGCATGGCACCTAACAAGGCCGCATCGGCGGCCAGTTTGACAGGGGTTAAGACAGGTGAGGCGATTTGAGTGGCTATTAAGGTGTTGCCGCTGGGAAGTGCCTGGATCAGGGGGGTCACGACAATTTGAAATAAAGGATTGGCGTAGAAAAAGAACAGGAAAAACAAGCCTGCAAAAAACAGGATAACCATTAATGCGCGTTTTCGCAATTCGATAAGATGGTTTAGCATGGGCGAACCTTGCTGGTGCCGGCATTTTAAAATGATCAGCTTACAGGGATTGTCACTATTTAAAAAGTATTCCTCTGAAAAAACGGGTTGTCTATAGACAGCCCGGGGAATCTATTGGTCAAAATTAATTAACCGGAAGGCATGAAAATTCGTTATAATAGGGGCTTGTTGACATGTCAACATCCTAGTGTGATTATTTGAGGTAATATCCTGTGCGTCACCAGCCACGTAAGCGTTTCGGCCAGAATTTTTTACAGAGCCAGCCTGTTATAGCGAATATACTCACCGCTTTAAACGCGCAAACCGACGATCGATTTGTTGAAATCGGTCCTGGATTGGGCGCTTTGACTCTCCCTCTGTTGCAGCGCCTGAAATCTCTGACCGTCATTGAAATCGACACGGATTTGCAGGACTATCTTGCCGGTTTACCGGATACGGAACAACGCTTGCATCTTGTGCGGGCCGACGCGTTAACGGTTGATTTTTCCCAATGGGGGGAGCGGTTGCGACTCATTGGTAATTTACCCTACAATATTTCAACGCCTTTGCTGTTTCATTTGCTGCGGTACGTATCATTCATGCAGGACATGCATTTCATGTTACAAAAGGAAGTGGTTGAACGCATTGTCGCAAATCCGGGCAGCAAAACCTATGGTCGGCTCAGTATCATGATACAATATTTCTGCGAGGCTTATCATTTGTTCGATGTGCCGCCGCAGGCGTTTCATCCTCAACCCAAGGTTCATTCCGCCGTGTTGCGATTAATTCCTCATAAGACACCGGTTTATCCCGACGTTTCGATCACTACGCTGGAGTGTCTGGTAGCCAGGGCTTTTGCCATGCGTCGCAAGACTCTGGCAAATAATTTAAAAACGCTGCTGAGTGCACAACAACTTCGGCAATTGGGCATTGATCCCGGCGCCCGCCCGGAACAAATATCCGTTGGAGATTATGTCCGTATGGCGGACTATCTTGCCCATGGTGTAAAATTATAAATGTAGTATCAATTCTGGAGGTTCCATTGTTTCATCGCTACGGGAAAAAAGGGAAGTCATCTCAAGCCAAGCCATTGAAGGAGTTGACTCGTATCGTCGCTACGGAATTATTGCTGGACGATGAAAAGCGACGTGTTCTTTTACAGCGGATTGAAGACGCGTGCTCTCTGGAGACGACGCGTTACGACAGTCTGTGTCGGGTTTTAGTCCATAATCTGGTCAATCACTGTCAGAGTTTACCGGAAACGTCAAACAGTTACTATTCCCAGCCCGGCGGTTTGCTGGATCATGCGTTGAATCGTACAGAAGCCGCGTTAAGTCTGTTTCGTCGTTTTCTTATCCGGGAAGATAGCAAGGATGAGTTGTCGGAAGAGCAGAAACTTTGGCAATACGCCTTATTTTCCGCCGCCCTGCTACAGGGAATAGGAAAGCTGTACATGGATTTGCGTGTGGATATCTTTGATAACAGCGGCCTGTTTTTAAAACAGTGGAATCCCTTGCTGGAAAGTCTTGTCGCAGTAGGCAGTCACTATAAGTATGAGTTTCAGAAGGAAGGTGATATTGAGTTTCGGCGACGTTTGAATTTGATGCTGGCGCGTTGGTTAATGCCGTCCGCCGGATTTGCCTGGATTGCCTCCAACCCACAGGTTTTGACGGTCTGGCTGGCGTTGTTGAATGAGGATCCTTATGCAGCAGGAACGCTGGGTGCGATATTAATCAGAGCCGATGCCATCGCTATTCAGCGATATTTTAACCAGTTGCTGGCGCGAAACTATGGCGCGCGGACCGGGCGTTACAGCCGGGTCAGCACGTTTGCGGGAGGAACTCCGGAGTCACTGAGCGATCTGGAGCAGATAACCGGAATGGAATTTATCCAATGGTTGACCAAAGCGCTGGAGGGCGGACGGTTGATGATTAACAAGGCGCCATTGTTTATGGTGCCCGGTGGTTTGCTGATGTCGCCCGATGTTTTTAAATTGTTCGTCAGAGAGCATCCCGAATTCAAAAACTGGCAAGCGATTCAAAATGGTTTCCTGTCATTGGGCATGCATAAGGTGGGGCCGGATGGCAATGCGATTTCCCGCTTTGAGCAAAGCAGTAATCAGCAAATGCACAGCGGAATTGTTTTTGCGGATTATGCCGTCGCCTTGCCGGACGAAGTGGGGCTTCACCAGATGAATACAGGAAAATCAAGCAAAATTTCTGCAACGGAATTTATTTATCAGGCTAAATTTAATCAGCATTTTACCGGTCAGACATCCCAGATGGCTGCCCAATCCATGCAATATCTCAATGCGTCCGGACAATGGCAGCAAACGGCGCCAGCGGCTGCCGCGGCATTACGGCCTGGCTCCGGAGCGTTGCACGGTGTCTGATTACGCCATCGGTGATGTACAGGGATGTTATGAGCCGCTTGTCCGTCTTCTGGAGCAGATCCGGTTTAACGAGCATCGCGATCGCTTGTGGTTTGTCGGTGATTTGGTGAATCGTGGCCCTCAGTCACTGCAGGTCTTGCGATTGATCAAAGCCCTTCCCGTGCCTCCCCGCATCACACTTGGCAATCATGATTTGCATTTATTAAGTACGCTTTTCGGTGAGCCGGTCAAAAACAACGAAGACGATACCCTGCATGATATTCTGATAGCCGAAGATGGGGAGGAATTGGGGCATTGGCTACGAAATCAGTCCATACTTCATTACGATGAAACATTGAACGTGGTTATGTGTCATGCCGGGATTGCTCCCATGTGGGATCTCAAACAGGCGAGGCGCCATGCCCGGGAGCTGGAGCAAGCGATAGCCGGGCCAGACTATCGAGAATTTTTTTCCCATATGTACGGCAATCATCCGGATGTGTGGTCTGACGATTTAGCCGGAATGGATCGGTTGCGAGTGATAACCAATTATTTTACCCGCATGCGCTTTTGCGATGTTCAGGGCCGTCTGATCCTGAATTACAAAGGTACTATCGCCAAGGCGCCACCCGGCTTAATGCCCTGGTTTGCCGTTCCCGGGCGATTATCTGTTTCCGCCGATGTTGTGTTTGGCCATTGGGCTGCCTTGCAGGGGCAATGTCCGGATCCGCGTATTCATGCTATTGATGGCGGCTGTTTGTGGGGCGGGGAGCTGATTGCGCTGCGGTTACAAGACCGGAAACGGTTTGCCGTTCCCGGCCTCAGGCCGTAAGGTGACTCGATACGTAGGCACGGAACCTGGTACCTGATTCACAATCAGGTTGTTGGGCTGTCTTCGGCGCGATATTCTATAATATTGCCGGGCTGGCACTGCAAATAGCGGCAGATTGCTTCAAGTGTCGCAAATCGAATGGCTTTTGCCTTACCGTTTTTTAGAATAGACAAATTGGCTTCGGTGATCCCTACCGCCTCCGCCAAATCCTTTAGACGACATTTGCGCCTGGCCATCATGACATCCAGATTAATAATAATAGACACAGACGTTTCCTTATATGGTTAATTGGGCATCGGCTTTTAATTGATACGCCTCTTTAACTATCCAGGAAGCCAGCAGAATAATTATAGCGGTCATCAGGGTACTGGCGTTTGCTTCTCCGAACGTAATACTTATAAATCGTTGTCCCGGCGGATTATTAAAGCTTAGCGCCGCTGTTATCAATGGTTGATACAGGACAAGATGGATAAGCTCTCCCGTGATCATAAACAGGCTGATTTGCCTGATAATTCGGATATTTTCCACCTCAAACAAGCACCCTTGCTCATACAAACGGAAGAGTCGGGCAAGCTTATGGCAAATAAATACGGTGATAGAAAGCGGAATGGCCTGAATCAGGAAGAGAATAGCCCGTTGAAGCATCGAATAGTCCGTCGCTTGTATGCGGGAAGCGGAAAGAATTTTATCAAACATGCCATAATGGATCATGGCTTCCATGTTAAAAAAAATAAGGTAGGCCATAACGGCCGGAATGAGCCAGCACAGCGATTTAAAAAACAGGTGCAGCAGGCGGCTTAAGCGTTGTATTTTATTCATGATAATAGACACCTCGTTTGTTGTTTTTCGGATAGCATAAGAAAAAAATTATTGTTTTGCAATAATTAAATATCGTTTTTCATTATAATTTTGTGTGGTTTGATGGGTTGTCCAGGGCTTGTTGAACAAAAAGGAGGCTTGCTGCCGTATTGCTGTTTCATGTCGGGACAGCCGGTGAGTCCCTGTATGAGCGTTATCCCGCATTTCGGCTTCGCTTTCATGGCGGGCTACAGGAAACACTACAAAAAAGGGACAAATCACACACCTTTTTGTAGCCGATAAAAGATAAGTGCGCAGAACCTAGCGGGCGAAATGCTCCTTACTGAACGCGACCCTGTCTTTTACGGAGGCTTTTCCCAATGCGGCGTGTTTTTCTATTTCGCGGTAGCGTTGTACACCGCCTTCCCGATTGGCAATTTGAATGTTGAGGCCGGGTCGGGCATTGAGTTCCAGCATCATGGGGCCTTGTTCCTTGTCCAGAACAATATCAACACCAAGATAACCCAGGCCGGTTAATTCATAACAACTGGCGGCGATTTCCAGAATTTTATCCCAGTAAGGTACGGTGATGTCAACGATGGGATTAAGGGTATCCGGATGATAATCAATCATGTCATTATGAAACACGCCCCCCAGGGTTTTACCGGTTGCCAGATTGATTCCCACGCCGATAGCGCCCTGATGGAGATTGGCTTTGCCGCCGGACATGCGGGTCGGTAACCGCACCATAGCCATAGCGGGATAGCCCAGTAAGGTGATGACCCGAATGTCTGGGATCCCTTCATAGCTCACTTCCCTAAAGACCGGGTCAACGATGACGCGATGCTCAATAATGGCATAGTCGTTATACCCTCCCAGGCTGTAAGCGCCGGCCAGCAGGCAGGAAAGATGATAGCCAAGCTCCTGGCCTGTGAGCAACTTTCCGTTAATCTGGCGATATCGGCCAAAGACTCGATCGGTAAAGACCAGAATCCCGTCGCCCCCCGCTCCATGCGCCGGTTTCACGACAAAATCCTTATAGGGAAGAAGGATTTGATCGATTTGCTTGATCTGATGCTCGTTTTCGATGACTTCATACAGTTTCGGTACGGCAATGCCGGCGGCTTCCGCCAACTGTTTTGTTTTTAATTTGTCATCAACCAGGGGATACAGTTTGCGTTTATTGTAGCGTAAAACAAAATCGCTGTTGCGCTGATTGATGCTTAGGATGCCACGCTCCTTAAGACGGCGAAAGGTCTTGAGCATCATTTATCACCGGTCAGACTTTTAAAGCGCGCAAGCTCGGACAGGCGATACCCGCGGTATTGTCCGAACCAGATAATGAGCGCCAGAAGAACCAGTAACAATTCCGGAAATGCGAACAACAGGTATTGGGCGGGCGCGTAGTTCATGGCTCCAAAGGCAATAACAGCCGCCACCAGGCTGCCTATTCCCGCCAGAATGGCTTCACGGGGGCCGCGCTCATCCCAGGTGATACACATCCGCTCAATGGTCATCGTTAAAATGACCATGGGGAATAGTGCGACCGACAGGCCGAATTCCAGCCCCAGGTTCTGACTCATTACGCTGATAAAAATCATTAAAAGAATCACCACGGTCAGGATGGCGGCCAGTCTTGGAACCAGTAAAAGACGCAACTGGTCAAGATAAAAACGAGCCAGTAATCCGAATGAGACTATGAATGTAAACAGGGTGATGCCCCAGATAACACGAGTTTCACGAAAGGCCAGCGCAATCAGAACCGGCATAAAGGTGCCAAAGGTTTTAAGGCCGACAAAATTTCTCAGCAATAGAATAATGAAGGCGCCTATAGGCACGGTGAGCAGTATTTTATAGGTTTCCTGAACCTGAACGGGTAATTGCAGTAACGAAAAGCGCAACAATTGGGAGTCGTCCTGCAAGCCTCGTGCCTTGGCAATGCTCAGGGCATTGATGGGGGTGGGCGATACCGTCAGATTAAATACCGGTTTTTTCGCACCGGTGACATCAAAGACCGGATCGAAACCATATTGCCAGACCAGAAAATTTTTGGGAAACCCGGCACCGCCTGTGCGCGGATTGATGTAAATCCAGTCCTTGTCGTTATAAACGATGAGATAGGATTTGAAATCAGCCTTGCTTTGCTGGCTTAAGGTAATGCCCTTGACCGGCATGGCGTAAATTTTCGCCTGATTCAAAACGGTAATCGCCGCTTTGATAATATTATCATCGTCGTAATCCGAACCCACCAGCAGTTTGGCGTTGCCGTCTTTCTTATTCAATTCCCGGATGGTTGCCTGGGCAAAGGTCTGAATGTCGGCCGACGATTGCCGTACCAGATTGGTAATGGCTTCCACGGCTGATTTCTGGTTCTCTTCCAATGGCTGGACTTTGACGACCGGTGGTTTGGATAAAGAGGATTCGTTGCTGTCCGTTTCCCTGAAAATGGCGCGGTAATAGAGCGATTGCGCCCCGCTGGCGCGACGCAGTGACCAGACGGTCTGGCGGTTGTATCCGCTCAGATTGGTCGTGACGCCATAATTATGAGAGATGAAATACTCATCCAGAATGGCGTAATAAGGGGGCATATAGGGAATGGTAAAGCTTGCCTTCACCGGGGTATTGCGATCGGCGGTGAATTTCAGATTGGCTTCTATCATCCAGCTGTTGACGGTTTCCGTGTCGGTTAACGGTACGTCCAGAACCAGGTGGCGATAGAAAAAAATACCCATGCCCATGACGAACAAGGTGATAATCAAGCCATAGACGTGGTTTTTAGTCGATTTCATGTTATTCCACGGTTTGATTTTTTATGGTGAAGGCCATACCGGGATCAATCAAGCCGTCAAAGGTTTTGATGGCGTCACGGCCAAGCAATAACGGATAATTAAAACGCTTGCGGTTGGTCAGGTTAACCGGAATCATATGTTCCTTGCTCCCAATACGGATCCGCATCATGACTACCGGCCGTTTAATGGGTTTGGCCTTGAAATCGCCGGTCGGCCTCTCTCCTGCCCGGACTTTGATTTTTACCCGCCCGACGTATTCGGAAACAAATTCAACGTCGCCGCTTTTGCTGGGAACGATGAAGCGTAGATAAGTCTTGCCGTCTTTTTCAATTTCCTGAATATTGATGGCGCTTAACGATGCGGATTTGGCACCGGTGTCCAGTTTCGCGGACAAAGTCAGGTTTTTGTCAACCAGCGTGGCTTTTTCAACGTACCCGTAAATTGTTTTATCACTAGCCGCCATGGAGTATCCTGATAACATAATCCCTGCAATAAAAAGAAAATGTTTTAATTTCATTTACCACTCTTTAAGTAACGGTCAAACAGGGTAGCTGATTTTAGCAGATTAGAGCGCTTGCGCCCAGAGCATTACGCCATTGGCTGTTATTTTGCTTTATGATTGGCCGAGAACCCAATCCATGGCGGGTTTAGTGAAAACTGAACGCTTCCACTTCCTCCATTTCAGGGCGGGGAAATAGCTTGTCTGCTTCTTCCATATCTGTCTTAAATGCCGTTAGCTTACTAGCAAGCGACGCTTCATAACCCTCTTCTCCGGGTTCGGTTCTGGATGAAAAATGGCTTAATCCATAGTCAATAAGGTTCAGCAGGTACTTCTTGTTGGTTGTTTCACCGCGTACATGTTCCAGAGCCTTAATACCATCCGGAGCCTCCCTATAGTCTGTGAAAGCGTCATTTAGCTCGTCAATATATTCCGCCCTTTCCTGGGCATCGGTTTTATAACCCAAACAACCCAGACCCATGGCGAGCAAATGGCTGAAGAAATCTTTCAGCCAGAACGTTGCGGCACGTTTTTGCAAGTAGTCATTAAAAGAATTTTCTTCATAGCTGAAATAATGGGTGGCTATGGCATCCGTTTTTTCCTGGAATGTTTGTGAGGCGTGTTCATGGATGGGCTCGATCTCCTCAATCTCCATTTCCAACTCGGGTCGTAGTACCGGGCTTTCAGCTTCTGATGGTTGACGCGCGATGGATTGTCCTGCTTCTTCCAGGATACTCTCAAGTTTCACGATTGTTTTGCTGGCGGAGGAGTTCAGCTCCTGTCGCGATGTCTTCAAGTGCTTCTGTTTATCGGAAAGCTGGCGGTATTCCTTCTGCAATCGTTTCTGTTTGGCTAGCTGTTCCTCTGATGGCTCGTTAACGTCTTTTACCAGCTTTTCCAGCGTTTCCAGTTCCTTTTGCAGGCTATTGAGTGACCATCCGGTACTTTTTTCCAGTTCCTCGTCCGTTTTGTCCCTGTAATCAGTACGGGCTGCCAGGAGCGCATGGGCTTGCAGGGTATTGATTCGTTCTTTTTGCTCTTCGTAAAAGGCCAGTGCATCCTCGGGATTTTTACTCGCGAGGTTTTCCACAATCTCTGTTAACTCGTCTTGTGCTTCCTGGCGGGCTAGTAATTTATGATCCAGCCTCAGGTAATCAAGTGCTATCATGGCCAGTTGATGATCGGTTTTATCCAGTCGATATTGCAGTGTCGCCCACGCCTTGCGTTGCTCCAGTCCCATTTTTTGGCGTTCCCATTGCTCGCGTGGTTCTTCCTGCTCTAACTGGTTCGCAAACTGGTCTTTTTTCTTTTGGACAGATTGATATTCCATTTGTAGCTGCCAGAGGTGATCTTTTTTTAGCAAAGCCACATTCGGTTTGCCGTGGATGTCACTTAAGCGGATATCCGTCTGCAATTCAAACTCGATCAGCGAGATTTTTTCATCAACGTACTCAAGAATGGTATCCAAATCCCAGTCAAATTCGCTAGGGCCAATGATGGAAGTGTAATGATTGAGTTTATTGCTGAAATTAGCCCGGTTAAAACCGCCCCAGCCGCTGGCTTCCCGTTCGGTTTCATAGACGTCATCAATGAACTCTCCGATGCCGTCGTTGCATTCCAGAAAGGCTTTCAATGGCTCTTTGGGGATTAATGCGGCGGGTATGTAAAGACCTTGATGAGAATTGATAATATCCCGGTAATCCTGTAACGCCTTATAAGCGGTTGCCAGAAATTCTCGCCGTTCCTTGCCCTTCTTCTCCAGTTGGTCAAGTGAATGTCCATGGGTACTGATTCCCATGGTTGCCGCTTCGATGCGTTTAACCGCGGGGTTATACATCCGCATGAATTGGGTGTACGCATGGTTTGCCTGAGCCTCTGTTTTTCCGGATTTATCATGCATATTGTTAAAGGCTCTGCGCACACGAGCTTCGGCTTGTTGCCGCATGTCCTGTCTCTTGCTGGCGGAATATCTTGACAACGTATCCTCAAGGTCGTTCTTTTCCAAAGACGCACGGTCGATGAGTCGTTGGGTTAACTCTATCCGTTGAGAAATCGTTTCCAATACCGTTTGTCTGGTTTCTGTACGGGCAAACTCGAAATGACGTTTTCCTTTCAAATGTTCATTCTCGGAGGAAGGCAGCGGGTTATTGCTCTCGAAATCAGTATCCACCGTTCTTTTGAAGAGAATCAATTGCTGCTGATGACGTTGCATCACTTCAATTTTTTTATCATAAATCCGGATATTGTCTTCCAGACGCTCTATCGGATCAGGATCTTCCGATAAAGTGATGTGGTATTCATCTGTTTCATAATCGACAAAGGCGAGAACGGGCATTTCCTTGTCGAGGAGCATTTCGGCGTGCTTTTGTAATGCTTCCTTAAATGTTGCCAATTCGTCCGTGGCTTCTATGATGGCAGGAAATAATGAACTGTGCTGGTTCAGTATCATGAGATAGATATTATCCTCAAGATCGGCCGTGTCTTTGTTTCCATCCTGCCAGGTATCTTCAAGCGCCCCGCTGATTTTTTCAGAAGGGAGGTTATCACAATCGTGATTAAAAAGTTCAAGCCATAATTGCAGCGGATCGTCCTTTCCACTCTCCAGGTTGAGGATGAACCTGGAAACGGGAATTTCATCAGGCAGGTCCAGGACTGTATTTTCCTCATGCCAGCGACTGTTAAATTCAGCGAAGGTTGTTGCTGCCTCTTGCAGTTCCTTTCGGAGAGTGTCGGTCAGGCGTGCTCGTTGTTTCAGGCTTGCAACATCATCGCCACGAAACCAGCTATTCATGATCCTGCCGTTTTCCTGGACAAATTGCTCCAGTTCGTCTAGTTTACCGATAAATTTACCGTGTTCTTCATGCCATATGCGAAGCCTTTCTTTTTTCACCAGCAACGCCTCACGACTTTTTTTCAGTACATTCTCGTGGTGCATTTCATAGGTGGTTATTCGCTGGTTTAGTACGCTTTCCATACCCCGCAAGTTTTTTCGGAGATCGTCTCGCACGTCCTTCACAGGGATAATGGCCAGATTTTCGTCATTTACAGCATTTTCAAAAAAGGTTTGCAGGGCTTTGCCTACTAAATATGTTCGTTCATCAATAATTTTGGGTACCCAGGTTTTTTTATCCAGGTAGATAAATGATTTCTTGATTTCAGTGAAATTTAGAACGGCTTTCCAATAACCTTTTGAGGTATGAGCCGCAATATTCCAGATAGCCTGCAACACTTTATTCGAATAATCTTGCCGTTCCTCATCGCTGACCATATCATCGGGAAGCGGAAGGTCCGCGGGGAATAAATCCTTATTAAAGAAATTCTGTTGGGATTGAGACGCGTCATCCAGCCCTTCCATTGTTGTGACAGGAAGTTTTCCGTTATTAATTTCTGCAAGGTCGTTTCGCAGAATGTTTAATGCCTCGAAGATGTTCATAATTTGTAACCTGCAACAGGTTGGCTGAGTGAAGCAATATAAATATTTTATACACTTAGTATATTTTTTTTATATTAACAAAATATTAAGCATGTAATCAACGGCAGGGACAATATTGTTAATGGCCAGTGCACATTGTCAGGGGATCCGGGTGGGGATTGCCCTGCATGGGCCTTAACTTGAGGTAGACGTCATCGCCAGCGAGGCGATGGCAACAAATAATGTAATCAGATAAAACACTGCCATTTTTAAGCGGCGGTGTTTTCGCATGATTAATCCCATGATCGTCAAGGCGATAATGCCCGGATAGGTGATCTGCAATATCGGCGCTAAAAACGCGCCGATGCCTTTGAAATCGAGCAGGGAGATAATAAAGGAAATGCCCGTTGTGCCAGCAAGAATAAGATAGAACTGACGCTCGCTCATCTTCAGGGACGACTGCAGGTAACGCGCGAAGAGGTTATTTAAGGCAACAGCCGTTGTCAGGCAGGAAAACAGCATGGCAAGACCCATTAACAGGGTGGCCTGGTTTCCGAACGTATTTACGGCAATAGCCGGGAGCATCAGTTCGGGTTTGACGCCTTGCAGCATGGGCGCGTAATGCGCGCCCAGAAAAACAAAGCCATAATACACCAAAGCCAGCAGTCCTGCTCCCAAAAGGCTGGGTTTGAGTGCGTAGCGGATAACGTCCTTGTGGCTGGCGTTTTGTAGTTGCTGCTGGATTTGATTAAAGATCAGCGCGGAGAAGAAAAACGCTGCAAATAAGTCCATGGTTTGATAACCGGAGAAAAACCCGTTTGATAAGGAGGCGTAAGGCTTGATTCCAGTGGTGGTCACTGGCGCCTTGAAAATGGCCATGCCAATCAAGACCATCAGGATAAGCAGAAGAATCGGGCTCATCCATTTTCCTAATACGTTGATCATGATCCGATCATTAATGCAGCAGAAAAAGGTGACGATGCAAAAGAGCAGACTGAATAGCCCCAGAGGAATTTGCGGCAGTAAATAACTGACGCTGCCGTAAGCGACGGTAATACAACGGGGAACGACACCAAACGAGCCGAGCAGGGAAAGTAAAACCAGTGGTAGAAACACGCCTGCGAACGATCCCGCTTCGTTAAAAAAGGAGCGGTAGTTGCCCTGATGTAACTTGATCACGAACAATCCCATCAATGGCAGGCAAATACCGGTCAACAGCAGACCTATAAACCCATAAATCCAGCCTGTACCGGACGCGTAGCCAATCTGCAAGGGAAAGACCAGATTTCCGGAGCCAAAAAACATGGCGAAAATGGCAAAACCATAGATGAAAATCGATTTTTGTTGCTGCATGGATTGGAAGCCCCTTTTAAGATGGTTTCTGGAAAAAATGCGGTAGTTGTCAGGAAAGGTTATATGGCCGGGCGGGCCACATTATCCACGACAAGGGACACTGTTACGATTGAGGGCAGGGAAAAAGAGGCTTTTCCTGTTGCTAATAGTCTGATTGCGGTCCAATCAAAATGGGCCGAGGATTGAAAAACAGTAGTGCGTGGTGTCATGGGTATCGATTGCATATGAACAAATTTATATCAAACAAACCCAGTTATACTCATTTTTTTTACGCTTGGCAAGTCAATTTGTTAATCAATAAGATAAAAAAAAGAATATCTTTTTCTATTTTTCTTATGATAGGATTGTTGATGGTGCTTTGGTTTTTGTTCTGAAATAGATCATCATGAAAATTTTATTGCCAAAAAGTGTTCGTTAAAGTACAATCTGCTCCATCTTAGGCATTACACCTGTAGATCATTGTGAGCGAAACAATCCCTGTCGAAAAAATTGAACCGCCTCATAAGTTAAATTATGTATCCCGGATTGCCGGCAGAATGGATACGAAAAGCCGACGCATGGCAAAACGTCTGCATGATTTGCGGCTTATTTATGCCCTTTATGGCGCGCTGGATGGCTTAAGTAATTCCTACAGTTTCCTCAAATACTGGATAGACCTTGCTCTGACCAATAGTGATCTTTCCTCTTCCGATGTCATGCATGAATTGCTGTTGACCCCGGCCGGTATTGCCGTGGCTGCAACGGAAAGCATCACCCTGATCACCTTGGCCATGCTGGGCAATTATTTTGACGATAAGGACAAAAATCGTTTCAAGCGCTATATTGCCACGGTATGGCCTTATCTTCGCGATGTGATTAAGGGATCCAAAAACACCTACAAAGGCTTGCGCAGCACCTTGCAAATGATGAACGTGCTGGGCGGGCCTGATCTGAATTCCATGCTGGTTCCCGCGTCATTGTGTCTTGGCGCGGTGGCCATTTTAAATCGCCTGTGGATGCGGCGCATGCAAAAAAACCGCAAAGACATGATGAAGGCGAACGCGGTATTGCTGGCAAAGATTCAGGATGCCCACCAACTCACTGAGGAAGAGTGCCTGCGGTATCGCAAGCAATTACAATTGCAAAGTAAAAATACCCGAATCGCCGCGTTTGGTTCGGTTGCGCTGGGTGCTGTGATTGACAGCCTTTATCTATTTGTCGGTACGATGTTTCTTGCCCCCGTTGCCTGGCCGCTGTTTGTGATGATGGTGGCGTTTTCCGCCATTTACGCAGTTAGCCTGATTGCAACCCGCCTTTATGAAGAATACGACTATCAGCGCAAGTTGTTAATTACCGAAGCGAAAGTGGAGCTGGCTTTAAGCAATAAAGAGCTGGGTCCCCAGATAGTCGAGTTATTGCGTGAGCTTCAGGGTATTTCAAAACAGCTCGCCAAGTTGTCTGATAGCAAAGAGGATCTGTTAATACGGGCAGATCTGGAAGAGCTGCAAACGCAAATCCTTCAGGAACTCGACGAGAAAAAAGGGGTTCTCAACGCAAAACGCCAGCGCTTGCAATCCCTGTCCACGTTATCTTATTCCTCTGCCCTGTTAGTCGGTGCTAAAAACGGCCTGGCCGCTTATTCGGCCGTTGCCAGCCTTCTGTTTACTACCGCAACGATTTTATTGCTGACGTCAACGCCTTTCCCGCCCCTGCTTCTGATTGTTGGTGTCTCGCTGGGCATGGCTTGTCTTCTCGGATTTATTATTCATTCCCTGATCAAAAATTATATTCATAATTCCCGGCAAAAGAAAAAGCAGGAGCATGAGCCGTATGAACGGTTAGAGGACATACTCAAAACGCTGAAAAGCGGTATTCCCGATGTCGAGGAGCTGAATCTGGATGTGGAAATTGATTCAATCCTTGAGAATGGCATGGTGGTTGATCCGTCTCCGCAATTCTTTTTCCAGGAATGGTTTGAAGTGGTACGTTCCTTTTTCTCAGGCCTTGGAAAAGGGTCCAAATCGGTGGACTATACCATGAATCCTTTTCAGGAGCGGGATGAGCAGGGGCATTATCACGATACGCCGATTATGCTGGGTGTTACGGTATTCAGTTCGCTGGTTTATTCTCTGGCTCTGGCCTTGAACGCGTTGACTCGAGGTTTTGGCCGTACGCCGCCTGATCAGGTTGATGTTCCTGCCAAAGATGTAAAAAAATCAGCCAGCTTTGGCAGGGAGGAAGATAAAGATCAGCCGGATATCGAACCTTATATCGATGAGCCGGAATTGCTTCCCCTTGTTCCTTCGGCTGATTCGTCGATAAGGGAATCAGGGCCTGCCAGCGAGCCGACGCCTGATTCCCAACGTCCGAAGATCCCCCGCTCATTTTCCCTTTCCTTTTTCCCTCCCCTGGCAACAAGCAAGACAAGTAAAAAAACCTATAGCAAAGATGATATCGGTATCGGTATGAAACCGAAACAGGTTGATGTCGTCAGCTCGAATACAATTCGGGGTTTAATGTAGGATCGTTGTACATTTTAAATTGATGATAAACTCGGAACGTTCGTTGTCCGGCTTCTACGTCCTTGATTAACTGACGCAGACAAGCCAGTAATTGTTGTTGCTGGGCGATGATCACCGTGAATTTTTGCCGACAGGTTTGCCGGTGCTCCAAAGACGCGTCGGGACGTTCGGCCTGCAGATTCATGTGGTAGGCTTTCAGGGCCAGGATGGACAGGCGATCAATCATCATCCCCGGTGTTTCGGAGTGCACAGGGCACTGGGCCGAGGCGACCGGTCGCAGCGATTGAACCAGCCATTCGTCCATAGCTTCCATACGATTATTGCGTTGTTGGTTGAAATGATCAATGTCGCGCTTGGCGCGATAGACGAATTCAAAGCCCATATCATCCCGCCTCGCCCGATCTTCGGCGTGCCATAACTGATAATTAAAGGCGTGGTTTTCTTCCACCAACCCTAAAAAATCATGGAAAGAGTAGCTGATGCCGCTTTGTTTCCAGGAAATAATACAGTTACGGTGCAGGGGTTCAATGGCGTCGATGATAGAGGTCATGGGCTTCATTTTTTTGAAAACGGCTAGTTTACCATGCCTGAAGATGAACGCAAAACAGAGCCTGGTGCTTCGTCGTATTGCGATTTAATTGGATATCTCACTGAAGTACCTGGTAAAAATTTGCAGGTAGGTTCCGTCGTTTTCCATAGACAGTAAGGCTTTATCAATCGCGTTGATAAGTTGGCTTTGATTTTTATTGGCCATAATACCGTAGCCGGTATCCATAAAAATTCTGGGGCCTACCAGTTTGAACATATTGGCATTATTATCCGCCCAGTATTGCGCGGTTCCTCCATCCATCAGAACGGCGTCCAGATTGTTATGGCCCAGCGCGTCAACAAGCAACGAGGCGGTTGGGTAGTCAAACACAGTCGCTTTGCCATTAAGCTGCTGAAAAACAATCATTTTTAAATCCGAACCTTTTAAGATGCCAATTCGTTTGTCAACGAGTTGCGGTATGGAATAAATGGGCGCTGACATGGTCGTCATATATTGCACCTTGCTGCATAGATAGGGGATACTGAACAGAAACTTCCCGGCGCGTTCTTCGGTAATGTCTATGGTGGCGACAGCCAGGGTAATGTTCCCGGCTTTTAATTGTATGAACAAGTCCTTAAATTCCATGGCCACATATTCGCATTGCAGGTTGGCACGATTGCAGACGGCTTCCATCAAATCAATTTCAAAACCATAAAAATGGGAGTGGTCATCGGCGAGCATGCTGAAAGGCGGGTGATCCGGCATGGTGCCGATGATAACCTTTTGCGCAAATAGACAATTGTTTAAAAACAAGGATAATACTAGCAAAGACCATCGCACAATAAAGATCCTGTTTTTTTTATTAAGACTAGTTTATTTTATACTCAATTTCTAGGTTCTGTGCAAAATCATTGATGGAGATGTCTGAATGAAGTATTTGGGTTCGTTATTGCTGCTGTTTCTGGTTTCCGTTGGCGTGCATGCCGAAGAAAAAACGCCGCCCTCCTGCCGATCCGTTGCCGTACAGGGTGAGTCGGTAACGCTGTCTGCCAGGAAACCACAGCTTGTTTTGATCCATAATTTATCCGATGCGGATTTATGGATTACTCATCCGGTTTCGGAGCCAGGCGCCAGCGCCGGCTGGAGCAGCCGCCTGCAAAGCGGGAAATGGTCCGCTCTTGCCCTTGATCAAAAATCATTTGAACTAAGTTGTATTGAATCCAGACCCGGCCATGAACAGCAAATCCCCTGCGCGGGTGTCATAGCCGTGTGTCAATGGTCAGATGTTGGTATGCCCGCCAAAGCGGCAGGTACCTATTGGGCCGGTGAGGATATGACCTTGTCAAAATTAATGACTTATTTGGGCGGCAACGGTTTTAAATTACCGTCTTCCGAAGAATAGGTGGTAGACTGACTTGAATTTCTATTTCATCAAAGTGGGCCGTGAATAAAAAACACAAAGATCCTTTTTATAAAAGGGAAAAGGAAAAATACAAATTACCAATCCCCAGCCGTGAGTTGATCATGAAGGTGCTGGAAGAATATGGTCGTCCGATCTCTCGTAATCAACTTATTGAGAAACTGGATATTTGCGAGCATGAGCAGGAGCCGCTGGGCTTTCGCCTCAAGGCGATGGTAAGAGACGGCCAGCTTATGCAGGATCGTCGGGGGCGTTTTTGTCTTCTTGGCCGTATTAACCTGGTGAGAGGCACGATTCAAGGCCATCCGGACGGGTTTGGTTTTTTTATTCCCGACGCGGGTGGCGATGATATGGTGCTGTCCGCCAAGGACATGAAAGCCGTGATGAACGGTGATGTGGTGCTCGCTTATCAGAGCGGCGTGGACAGGCGTGGCCGGCCGGAAGGGCGAATCCACGAAGTGATTGAGCACGCTAACGCGACGGTGGTCGGCCGGTTTTTTACCGAACACGGTGTTGGTTTCCTGATTCCTGATAATAAGAGGTTGACTCAGGATATTTCCATTCCAATGGAATTTGCCGGCGGCGCCCAGAATGGTCAGGTGGTGCTGGCGGAAGTCATTGCCTTTCCGACCAGACGAAATCAGGCCATTGGCAAAATCATTCATATTTTGGGAGACCATATGGCTCCCGGCATGGAAATAGAAGTGGCCATCCATGCCCATGGTATCCCGGCACATTGGCCGGAAGATGTATTAAGAGAGGTATCCCGAATCCCGCAGCATGTTAATGAGAATGACATAGCGGGACGGACCGATTTGCGGCATTTGTCGTTTGTGACCATAGACGGTGAGGATGCCAGGGATTTTGACGATGCGGTGTATTGTTACCGGAAACCCAAGGGCGGGTTCCAATTGTTTGTGGCTATTGCCGATGTCAGTCATTATGTGGCTATGGATTCCGCTTTGGATCAGGAAGCTGCCAGGCGGGGAAATTCCGTATATTTTCCCGGCCAGGTTGTGCCGATGTTACCCGAGGCTTTATCCAACGGTATTTGTTCCTTAAATCCGCAAGTCGACCGACTCAGTCTGGTGGCTGAAATGGCCATCAGCGCCGACGGAAAAATAACCCGCTCGCGGTTTTATCGTGCGGTTTTTCATTCCCATGCCCGATTAACCTACACCCAGGTGGGCCGGTGGCTTGCCGGGCAGCGGTGCGATACGGAATATGAGGCGTTGTGGCCAATGATCGAATCATTGCACGACCTTTATAAAACGCTGCACCAGGCCAGAAAAATCCGTGGCGCCATGGATTTTGACACCACCGAAACCAGTATTCAATTTGATGCCCAGCGCAAGATAGAGCGTATCGTACCGGTCATCCGAAACGATGCGCATCGTTTGATCGAGGAATGTATGCTGGCGGCGAATGTTGCAGTAGCGCGTTTTCTGGAAAAAGCCAAAATTCCTGTTCTGTATCGTGTTCATCCGGCTCCGGAAGAAGACAAAATCATAGCGCTCAGGCAATTTTTGGGCGAATTGGGGCTGACTTTGGGCGGAGGTAAAAAACCGACGCCCAAAGACTTTCAAAAAACGCTGGCGACAGTTGGGGACAGGCCGGAAAAACATTTGATTGAAACGGTGATGTTACGCTCATTAAAACAGGCGCAGTATATTGAAAGCAATGACGGGCATTTCGGTCTGGCTTACAGTGCCTATACCCATTTTACCTCGCCCATACGCCGTTATCCTGATTTACTGATCCATCGGGCGATTGGCCATCTGATTGACGATAGCGCCGGGGAAGCCTTTGTTTACAGCGAAGACGATATGAACCGGTACGGCAAGCATTGCTCCATGACCGAGCGGCGAGCGGACGATGCTACCCGGGAAGTGGTCTCCTGGCTTAAGTGTGAATACATGCAGGACAAGCTGGGGCAGGTATTTCAAGGCACGATCTCGGCCGTTACCGGGTTTGGTATCTTTGTGGAACTGGATGATATTTATGTGGAAGGGCTGGTTCACGTCACGTCGTTACGCAATGACTATTACTCTTTTGACGCGGTGAAACATCGCCTGGTCGGGGAGCGCGGCGGACATGTCTATCGTTTGGGCGATAAAATGACGGTTCTGGTCGCCCGGGTCGATCTCGATGAGCGGAAAATCGATTTTGAACCGGTCGAAAACGAGGCTGTGAATGACTGAGCACCTGGTCTATGGGCTGCATGCGGTAAAAGCGCTGCTGAGGAACCCGCATCGTCCTGTCAAAGCGTTGTACGTCAATTTTGACCGCACGGATCAAAAGATGCAGGCGATTCTCGATGCGGCTGTTCAACGTAATATCCCCGTTGAAAAAATGTCGGCACAGGTTATGAATCAGCGTTTTAGTGGTTTTACGCATCAAGGTGTGGTTGCCGCAGCCGGAGTGCTACCGGAGTTTGGAGAAGCGGACTTAACGGCCCTCCTCACTTCGGCCAGGCAACCGCCACTCATTCTGATTCTCGATGGCATTACTGATCCTCATAATCTGGGTGCTTGTCTGCGAACGGCGGATGCGGCCGGCGTGGATTTTGTCATTATACCCAGGGACAAGAGCGCCGGCATGACGCCGGTGGTCAGCAAAGTGGCTTGCGGTGCGGCCGAATCCGTTCCATTGGTGCGGGTGACTAATCTGGTACGCGCCATGGAAAATCTCAAGCAACAAGGTGTGTGGATCTATGGTGCGGCCGGTGAAGCATCCCAAACACTTTATCAACTGGATTGCAGATCATCACTGGCGCTGGTGATGGGCGCGGAAGGCAGCGGGATGAGACGTTTAACCCGGGAACATTGCGACGGTTTGTTTGCCTTGCCCATGCTGGGCAGCGTGGACAGTCTCAATGTGTCGGTGGCAACCGGCGCTTCCTTGTATGAGGTGGTCCGTCAGCGCCGATCAGGATAAAAGTCGTTATACCGCTAATTTCAGGTTGGTTGTCTGGCCGATATTGTCCGGTTGAAATTTGCCTGGCCAGTCCATACCAAGGTATAACGCTCTATTGATAAACGGTGTTACGTACGCCCCATTGACCTCCGTGTCCGTATGGACCGGATACCCGTATTTGCCGCATACCGCATCCAGACTGTCCCGCAAGGCATTTCTCTCATATTTATTACTGATTTTATCAATGTTCGCGCGAATATAATAAACAGCGCCTATCAGTTCCTGCTCGGCCAGAGCCTCGGTTCGAATACCCTCAAACCAGTCCATAAGGCTTTTGTATTGACTGGAAGGCCTGGATGAAAAACAGCCAAATGAGCTAAAACAATTTACGGGTGCATGCTCTTCCATATATTGTGCACAATGGCTTCTTAACTCCTTGAGGTCACAACTGATTCGTAACACCTGGAATTTTCCGGCTGACGTTTTTATCGCCTTATGCGCCTTGCCGATAATTTTTTCCTGGTTTTTGGAGAATTTGCTCTGGCCCAGAATCATGGTTAATAAACCCGCGTAATTGTCTATCGCGGTGGCGGCGACCTGAATTTTAACCTCCAGGATCTCACGGCTGTTTTTATCCTGGTTGTTTTGAGGAACAATACCGATACCTATGGTGGCGTTGGATAATATTTCCTGTAAATATCGATTGAGGTTGCCTTCGTAACCGTCTTTGAGTAACCGAAATATTTCGCCTACAGGAATTTTTTGAGATGTGGCTGAAAATAAATGAAGCGCGCCCGATTTCGATCTGGTTACCGGCTCTTTAGCCAGAATGTTGGTCAGCCTGTTGAGATGACGTATCGACTCCAGAAATTCCTCGTTATCAATGTGTGCGGACAGATCCTCTATCTTTCGGCTGTGAGGATGAACCAGTGCCCTTGCTTTCTCCAGTTCCTTACGTATTTGTTCCCGGTTTTCCAGTGTCATGGTTTATTTCCCTATAAAGTCCATTCCCGTTCAGTGTAATGGAAGGTCAAGCCTGTCCGCAAGAAGGCGCGTCACTTGACGGTATCCATAAGTCTGCTTATGCTTAGAATGAAATCAGGGCTTATGAAAAATTTTTTTTTATAATTAAAAAAAGTTTTAATTCAAGCACTTGCTTTATCCAGACTCCTCAAACTACCCGTTTATGGTTTTGATCCGGGATGATTTGTGAGTCATTTGAAATAAGGAAGCGTTCATGGCCAGGAAAACAAAAATCATTAACCTTGCCTTACAGGGAGGCGGTGCTCATGGTGCTCTTGCCTGGGGGGTTTTGGATAAGCTTCTGGAAGACGGGCGTATTGAGTTTGACAGTATTTCCGCCACCAGTGCCGGCGCCATGAACGCGGTTATTCTGACTCAGGGAATAGCAAGCGGCGGTAATCGGGGGGCGCGGGAATTACTGCATCGCTTCTGGAAGGAAATCAGCGACGTAGGTCAAATTTACAGCCCGGTTCACATTACCCAGTATGAGCAATTATTAAATATTGCTCCCGAGCTTTCCCCGACGTATTTCCTGTTTGATATGATGACAAAATTATTCTCACCTTACCAATTTAACCCGATCAATTTTAATCCCTTGCGCGATATTCTGGAATCCATGGTTGATTTTGAACAGGTAAGAACGTGTAAATCACCTCGCTTGCATATCTCCGCGAGCAATGTGAGAACCGGCAAGATCAAGGTGTTTAATAATGAAGAAATCTCCCTCGATGCCATTTTAGCGTCCTCATGCCTGCCCTATCTGTTTCAATCCGTCAATATTGGCAGTGAATCCTATTGGGATGGTGGTTACATGGGTAATCCGGCTCTGTACCCTTTAATCTATAATTCCAAAAGTCGTGATATTTTAATTGTGCATATCAATCCGATTCAGCGGGAAGAAGTACCGCAATCGGCCTCTGAAATCATCAACCGTATCAATGAAATCAGCTTTAACTCGTCTTTGATGCGGGAAATGCGTGCTATAGCCTTTGTAAGTAAAATGCTGGACGAGGGCTGGTTAAAAGAGGAATACGCTAAAAAAATGAAACGTATGCTCATTCACGCCATCAGAGCCGACAAGGCGATGGAGGATTCGTCGGTAGCCAGTAAATTTAACACGGATTGGGAATTTATTTTGCTGCTGCATGATGTGGGTCGTGAGTTGGCAACCACGTGGCTTGAACAGAATTTTAACCATATAGGGGTATCTTCCAGCATTGATATCAATGAATACCTCTAGACGAGCTGACAATGGAATGAAGCTTCTGAACAACAGTAAAATCCTGTTTGCAGGACTCATGTTAGGTGTTTTAATCGCCGTAGACGGTATTTCATTCGGATTTCTGGTTTATAGCGACAGTCTGCACCAGTATTTGTTGTATGGTATTTCCGCCAATCTGGTCGGCTCGGGCATTCTGCTCATCGCCGTCGCCCTGTTTAGCTCTTCAAGGTATTCCATTGCATCCACGCAGGATATATTTGCCGTCAACGCGGCGCTGGTTGCCATGTCCGTGACAAAAACCATGCAACAAAACGGATCCGTTGAAGAGATGTTGGGCACGGTTGTTTGCGCCATCGCAATTATGGCTTTGTTGATGGGACTGGCTATGTATTTTTTAGGTGTCGCACGTCTTGGTAAACTGGTGCGATTTATCCCTTATCCGGTGATCGGGGGATTTTTAGCCGGAACGGGCTGGCTAATCCTAAGCAGCACGTTCGGTTCGCTGACCGCAACCTACTCGATTATGGATACGGCACGGCATTTATGGAGCGGCGAGCATTATCTGATTTGGTTGTTGCCAGGTATTTATGGTTTGATGATTTTGCTGGCCGAGTCCTTTATTCCCAGTACAAAAGTGTTTCCGGTCATGGTAATTCTCGGATTTCTTGTTTTTTACGGTTATTTGTTAATCAGCGGTATTTCCCTGGAACAGGCTGGAAATTACAATTGGATGATGGGGCCTTTTCCGGAAGGTCATTTACGCCTCTTTCCGAATTCCGCTTTGGGTTTTGGTGTACAGTGGGGATTACTGGGCCAATACATCGGCGAATTTTTTGCGGTAAGCGTTCTTGGAATTATCAGCTTGTTACTGAACGTTTCAAGTTTTGAAATGAGCAGCAAGCAGAGCATGGATGTTAACCGTGAATTAAAAATAACAGGATTAGCGAACGTCGTCTCCTCCCTCTTTGGTGGTTTTGGAGGCTATCAGGTCTTAAGTTTTTCAAAAACAAATCTTAATTTCAGGGTTGCTACCCGATGGGTCGGAGTGTTAGCCGGTTTTGTTTGCCTGGCGACCCTTTTTGTCGGTACCGGGTTTTTAACGTGTTTACCCCGGTTTATTTTCAGTGCCTTGCTGATCTATATCGGCCTGGAGTTTATGGTCGCCTGGATGATTTCCATAAAACATAAAATTTCATGGCTCGATTACCTTATCGTACTCTCTATCGTAGTTATTATTGCTATTTTCGGCTTGTTAGTCGGTATCCTCGTGGGATTATTGTTGTCTTTAGCCATTTTCTTTTTTCGCTACAGCCGCATTCCCGTGATCGCGTCCATGGTATCCGGTCAAATTCTGCATAGCAACGTGGAGCGCAACGAGTTTGATAAAGCCATTCTGGAGCAGTTTGGTAATAATCTGTTGATTGTTAGCGTACGGGGTTATCTCTTTTTCGGAAATGTTTATGAAATGATCAGCAGCATTGTAGATAAACTCAATGACATTGTGGAAGTTAAGCATCAGGGCGAGAAAGGCCGTCCAATCTACGATTCTATTGCTGAAAAAAACACGTATTTGATTATTAACTTCCGTCATGCGACAGGAATAGAGGTGTCGGGAACCATTGGTTTTGTTAATTTGTTGCATTACACTCGAAAGCGCCATATTACGGTTTTGTTTACCGGTTTACCGGAGAATATATCCGGGGAAATTCAGCGTTTTGCGGCTAGTGAACATGAACAACTGCCTTTTATGAACGTCAACGATCTGGATCATGCCCTGGAATGGTGTGAAAACCGGCTGTTAATGGATCACTGCGCAATACCTCATGATTTGATACAGCTTTTTACCATGTCTTTCCCGGGAATTGAACAGGCCCAAACCCTGTTAAAATACGCGGACAAACTGGAGTTTAAGAAAAATGACGTGGTTTGCCATGAAGGAGAGCAAAGCAAGGAGCTGTTCTGGCTGGCGGAAGGGGAGTTGGAGGTGATCGTGGCGTTTCGTACCGGCAATGCAAAAAGATTGCGGCGTATTCGGGCGGGAGCCATCGTAGGTGAAATGGGTCTGTACCTGAATGAACCACGTTCGGCATCCGTCGTCGCCGCGAATCGTTGTCTCATGTACCGTTTTACGTCGGATGTTTTGAAAACGCTTATGTCTGAACAACCGGAGCTTGCGGCGCTTTTTCATAAAAGTATTGTTAAGGTTTTGGCAAAACGGTTAATGTATGCCAATCGATTGCTGTCTTCGAACGCCCTAACTCCGGACATGGATACAAAATAGGTCAGGATCATGAAATTATTATTTTTAGGCAGTGCCAGCGGACTTTCCGAAAGTGTCGGTAATTTTCAATCCAATATGGTTTTGATGGCCGATTCCGGTAAAAAACTACTGATTGACTGCGGTACCGATATTCGCTTTTCGCTTTCGGCGGCCAAGCTTTGCCCGGATGATATTGATGCCATATACATCAGTCATCTGCATGCCGATCACGCCGGTGGTCTGGAATGGCTGGGATTTAATCGTAAATTCAAAAGTCAAAAAAGCAAGCCTTCGTTAATTATTCACCATACCTTGGCTGATCCCTTGTGGCAGCATTGTTTATCAGGAGGAATGGATACTTTAAAGAATGAAAAAGCCACTTTGGCCAGTTTTTTTGATGTTCACGCATTGGCTGATGGCCAGGAATTCGCGTGGGAAGGCGCCGTGCTTGAGTTGGTGCAAACCATACACGCGTTTTCCGATGGCCATTTAATTCCCAGTTACGGATTATTGATAAGAATCAAGGAACGTCAATACTTTATCACGGCGGATACCCAATTCAATGAACATTTGCTGATGCCTTATTACGTTGAGTCGCAATTAATTTTCCATGACTGTGAAACGTCGGACGTACCCAGTGGTGTTCATGCGCATTACGAGCAGCTTAAATCCCTGAGTCCCGCTATTAAAGCGAAAATGTGGCTCTATCATTACAGCGACGACAAGTTGCCTGATGCCGGAAAACACGGGTTTTGCGGGTTTGTCAAACCTCGGCAATTGATTGATCTGGAATAAAAACGGCCTCGGCCGGCAACTGCTGCCGTCCGAGGCGTGTGTCGATTGTGTTTGAAACACAAGCAGGTTGATTTTAAGTCACTCGGTACTCTAGCCTGGTTGCCTCGCTTCCGTTGCGGCAATAAACTCATGGATGGTTTTATTCAGCCGCAGTACCAGTTCATCAATTTCCTCTTCCGTGATAATGAGCGGCGGCAGTAATCGTATAACATTTTCTGCGGTGACGTTGAATAACAGACCATGGTTTAATCCTGTGGCCCTGGCATCACCAACCGGTCTGTCCAGTTCAATCCCCAGCATTAATCCGCGACCACGGATAGCCCGTACAGCCGGATGATGCCCCAGCCCGGCCATTAATTTTTCTTTCAGTATCATGCCATTTTTTGCAGCCTGTTCGCAAAGATGATCTCGTTCAATCACTTCGAGAACGGTTAACGCCGTCGCACAGGCCAGTGGGTTGCCGCCGAACGTTGAGCCGTGATTACCGGGTTTAAAGAGATTGCAGGCGCGTTTGCTCATCAGGCATGCGCCAATAGGAACACCATTGGCCAGACCTTTTGCCGTCGTCAGAATATCCGGTTGCACATCGCTGTGCATGCACGCAAAGAGTTTCCCTGTTCGTCCGTTGCCGGTTTGGATTTCATCAAGAATCAGCAACCATTCATGATCCTCGCAAAGTTGTTTAACCGCGCGCAGATAAGAATCTTCAGCGGCGAAAATACCACCTTCTCCCTGTATGGGCTCCAGCATGATGGCTACGACGTCATCACGATTGGCGGCAATGGTATGCAGCGCGTCAATATCGTTAAACGGAGCACGGATAAAGCCTGGCACAAGAGGCTCGAAGCCCGCTTGAACCTTGCGGCTGCCCGAAGCGGTCAGGGTAGCCATGGTTCGACCATGAAAAGCACGCTCCATGACAATGATGGAAGGCGTTTTTATCCCTTTCTGATGACCATACAAACGGGTAAGCTTGATAGCGGCTTCGTTCGCTTCTGCACCGGAATTACCGAAAAAGACCTGCTCCATGCCGGCCATAGTTGTCAGTTTTTCAGCCAGTAATTCCTGCTCCCTGATGTGAAAGGCATTGGACGTGTGCAGTAATTTTTCCGCCTGCCGTTGAATGGTGCGTGTTACATCCGGGTGAGCATGTCCCAGGCCGCACACCGCGATTCCGCTCAATCCGTCAAGATACGCCTTTCCCTGCTCATCAAACAACCAGATCCCTTTCCCGTGGGTGAAGGCGACAGGCATGGGGTTATAACTTGTAATCAGTGCCATTAAAACTCCTTATTAATCCTCCGTTACACGTGTTAACGCAGATTGCTTTCAACAAACTCCCAGTTGACGAGAGACCAGAACGCCGCTACATAATCCGGTCGCGCGTTGCGGTAATCAATATAATAGGCGTGTTCCCAAACATCACAGGTCAGCAAGGCATTGAGTCCGTCTGTCATCGGTGTGCCTGCGTTGCTGGTACTGGTGATTTTAAGTTCGCCCTTGTTATCCTGAACTAACCAGGCCCAGCCTGAGCCAAATGTTGTGGCGGCTGCCTGACTGAATTGTTCCTTGAACGCGGCAAAAGAACCGAACGCCTTGTTAATCAGATCGGCCAGATCTCCTTTGGGTTCACCGCCGCCATTAGGGCTTAAGCAATGCCAGTAGAACGTGTGATTCCATATTTGAGCCGCATTGTTGAATACACCGCCTGAGGATTTCAGGATAATATCTTCCAATGTTAATTGTTCAAACTCGGTGCCTGGTATCAGTTTGTTCAGATTGTTCACATAAGCGTTATGGTGTTTACCATGGTGGTATTCCAGTGTCTCCCTGGAAATATGGGGTTCCAGGGCATCCAGCGCATAAGGCAAGGGTGGTAAACTAAAGGTCATGCTCGTCTCCTAAAATATTGAAATGCTAAGTTTAGCAGGAAGATCAACATATTCAACGTTATACTGTGCACAGTATAGATAACAAGAGCTATAGTTGCGTACTGGTTTTATTTTCGCCATAATTGGCGCTGTTTTGTTTGTACTTAATTAAACTACGCAGGTGACTTAGTGGATACGATTGACCGAATCAAACAGCAAATTGCTGATAATGCGATATTATTATATATGAAGGGGACTCCCCAAATGCCGCAATGTGGTTTTTCCGCACGCGCCGTGCAATGTATTGATGCCTGTGGCGTTGATTTTGCCTATGTTGACATCCTTGCCAATCCGGACATTCGCCAGACTTTGCCGCAATATGCGGATTGGCCGACGTTTCCGCAATTATATGTGAAAGGTGAATTAATTGGCGGCTCCGATATTATCGCCGAGCTTTATGAACAAGGCGAGCTGGAGACTTTATTGAAAGAAGCTGTTGCGCTTTAAAAGCACACCTGACTATTGAATTTCAAAGAGGCACGATTACAGGTTTAATCGTGTCATTTAATCCGCGTGCCATGAGATGGGGCACGCTTTATCAAGGAGAACGCAGATGAGTGTTTTAGTTGGAAGAAAAGCCCCGGACTTTACCGTTCCTGCCGTACTCGGTAATGGTGAAATTACCGATAAATTCAATTTACATAACGCGATAAAGGGAAAATACGGGCTGGTATTCTTTTATCCTCTTGATTTTACCTTTGTTTGCCCTTCCGAATTGATAGCGCTTGATCATCGCATGAAAGACTTTGAGGAGCGCCATGTCGAGGTGGTCGCCGTTTCTATTGATTCCCAGTTTACACATAACGCTTATCGCCATACGGCAGTAAAAGATGGTGGTGTCGGTCAGGTTACATTCACTATGGCTGCCGATGTTACCCACACTATTTGTCAATCCTATGGTGTTGAGCATCCTGTAGCCGGTGTTGCGTTTCGAGGCGCTTTTATCATTGATAAAAACGGCGTAGTTCGGTCACAAATCGTTAATGATTTGCCCATTGGTCGTAATATCGATGAATTGTTGCGCATTATCGACGCGGTTCAATTCTTTGAAGATCATGGCGAAGTTTGCCCGGCAGGCTGGCAGAAAGGTAAGGCGGGTATGAAGGCTTCTCCCCAGGGCGTGGCTGATTATCTGGCCAATCATTCCGATTCCCTGTAAGTCGGAATGACTTGTTACAAAACGTAAAAAATCATGTTTTAGACCATTTCTCGCGCCATGAATTCAGCATGGCGCAAAATAAATCCGCCGTCTTTTCCGCATCATAAATAGCGGAGTGCGCTTCTTTCGGGTCAAAATCCAGACCGGCAGCCTCTACGGCTTTTGCCAATACGGTTTGGCCATAGATTAATCCGGCCAAAGTTGCCGTATCAAAGCATGTGAAGGCGTGAAACGGGGATTTTACCCCCGTGCGTTTTACCGCTTCTTTCACAAAAAGCAGATCAAACCAGGCGTTATGTCCCACAAGGACGGCACGCTGACATTTGCTTTTTTTCAGAGCATCATGGACAGGAGTGAATAAACGTTGCAAGGCGAGCTTTTCATCCACGGCAAAACGAAGCGGTTGATAAGGATCGATCTCATTAAATTCGAGGGACTTGGCATCCAGTTCGGCCCCTTCAAAAGGCAGGATATGTTCAAAATGAGTGGATTGGCGCGTAAAATGCCCCTGTTCATCCATCGTCACTATCACCACGCACATTTCCAGCAACGCGTTTTTATGGGGTATAACCCCGGCTGTTTCAACATCTACGACTACCGGTAAAAATCCCCGAAAACGTTGCTTCAGATTGGTGGTTAAAATGAATTTATCTTGATTCATGGACACTCCAGGGCAATAGCTCGCCCGCTGCCATAGGGATGACGCTCTGCTCCCCCAGTGGCAAGGAGAATGGAACGGTTTGAGATTTTTTTTGCAACATCAGTTGTGTCTTATTAATCGGCATATTATAAAATTCTGCGCCAAAATAACTCAGGAAGCGCTCCAGACTATCTAGTTTGTCAAGCTTATCAAACAAGTGAGCGTAAAGGGCGACGGCATAGGGGGCGGAGTAGATTCCGGCACAACCGCAGGCGTTTTCCTTGGTGTTTTGCGCATGGGGGGCGCTGTCGGTTCCGGCAAAAAATTTAGGGTTGCCACTGGTGGCCGCCTGCTGAATAGCGAGCTGGTCTTCTTCCCGCTTTAAAATGGGCAAACAGTAATAATGCGGCCTGATAGCGCCGGCCAGCAACTGATTGCGATTGTATAGCAAATGATGCGGCGTGATGGTCGCCACAACGTTCGTTGCGGCCTGCAAGACAAAATCAACCGCCCTTTTCGTTGAAATGTGTTCCAGAACAATACGAAGTTTTGGAAAATCACCGGTCAAGGGTATCAGGCATTCGGTGATGAAAGCGGATTCACGATCAAAAATATCGCCATGGGTTACTTCGCCATGCACTTGCAACACCAGATCCTGTTCCTGCATGACATCCAGCAGGGGATAAAGGGCGCGCAATGACCGCGCGCCCTCGTCCGAGTTGGTTGTGGCTCCCGCGGGGTATAATTTGGCACCCGTAATAAAGGGGGATTGACCTGCTTTGATTAATTCGTCCGGACTAACCTGTTCATTAATATACAGGGTCATCAATGGCTGGAAGGAGGAATCCTGCGGCAGGGCATCGAGGATCCTTTGGCGATAAGCCGTGACGGCCTCTACCGACGTCAGGGCCGGCTTGAGGTTAGGCATGACTAAAGCCCGTTCAAAGTGTTGCGCCGTTGCCGTAACCGTATTCATTAATATGGATCCATCCCGGAAATGGACATGCCAGTCGTCGGGACGAGTAATAGTTAATCTGCGCACAATAAAGATTCCGTGCTATTTGCCGATATGGGTAGAATAACATGGAATATCTGGCAGGATGAGCAAAAAATGCCATCAACGCGATTTTTTATACATATAATAATACCGTTATTATTGATAAACGGCCTTTGCTCCTTTCCGGCGAAGGCTCGTGTGGCCGTGGTTTACGCCAGTCCGATGGGGGATGAAAACTGGCGCATGAGCGGTAATCGCCTGCGTTGTGGTCTGGCGCTTACGATTCCTGATTATGGCGTGGCTTATTTTGAACAATATGCTGCCAAAGCCCCCCACTTTATTTTGCATAAATGGCAGCAGGTCGAGAGACCGTTGACTGCGGCCGTTTATGCCAATCAACCGGTCTGGAAGCCGCAAGGAGCCAGTCATTTTATTGCCAAAACGGTTATCAGCCCTGGAAAATATGGTATTTATTTAAAGCGAGAGGCGGCACTCAAGGCATTAACGTATCTGGCGCAGGGTTTCCAGACCAGAATCAGTTATCAATCCGAGCAGGGATTCCCTGTTTCAGTATCCCTCTCGCCCGTTCGCTTTCAGACGGTTTACGCGAAGTATCAGAAATGTCTTGGATCGTTACTGCCTTTTGACTATGCCAGCGTCAAAACCAGTGTCTTGTTGTTTGAAACGGATGACGATACGTTGAGCGATGCCGGCAAGCGGCAGTTGCAGCACGTCGCGCAATACGTGCGCGAGGATCACAAGGTAAAAAGAATCAGTATTACCGGTTACGCGGATAATCGGGGGCGAAAATCCTATAATAATGCCATTTCTGAAGCGCGGGCGGTTGCCGTCAAGCGATATCTTCTGCAGCTTCGTGTCCGAAAGGACTTGCTGGATACTACCTGGGTCGGGGTTAATGATCCTGCGGCATCCAATGATACCGAGGAAGGGATGGCACAGAATCGGCGTGTTGTCATTATTATAGAAAAGTAGTACCTCATCCATGTCGTTTTGCCCACTTATCTCATCCATAAATTGGAAGCGGGTCGGATTGTCTGTAGACAACCCGACAAAATAACTCCTGCAAAAATAAACAAATCAAACACCTTATGCACCCTGATATGGATAAGTTGTCAGAACGTCACCGGCAAAGATGATGATATTAACCCATGTTGTCTAAATAATGGCGCGTTTAAGGCGGCAAGGCAAAAAACAGTTAAAAATTTAATAAAAATTTCCTGTTGTTTGTGGAAAATTGACTATAAATCATGTAGCCTTTTGTAAGTCTGCCTGGATAGATGAATCATAAATTTTTCAGGCCGCTCAAAATGTGAGCGAATTCGGGAAAGATATTAAGATTGTTGATAAAACTTGCAATTTTAATGTTGACTTTACAAGAATTGGGCTGGATAATTTGCCTATGTACGTTCTCGGATAGAGCGATGATTGCGTACTGTGGTCAGCACCTAGTTGTGTTTTGACAGCAAAACGGAAAATTAATAATAAAAAAGTGGAGATGAAGCAATGTTTAAATTGAAAAATACAGCGGTAGCTGTTCTTGCTTTAGGTAGCAGTGCAGTGTTTGCTGGAACCATGGGTCCTGTTTGTACCCCTGGTAACGTTACAGTTCCTTGCGAAAGAACTGCCTGGGACTTCGGCGTTACGGCTTTATACCTGCAGACAGTTTATGATGCAGATGTAGCCTATCCTTACTTTACTGTTGGTAACAACAACGATTTCTATTACCATGATCTGGATATGGATTACGATTGGGGTTTCAAACTGGAAGCTTCCTATCACTTCAGTACTGGTAATGATGTCAACATCAACTGGTATCACTACGATCAAACTACTGACTTCACATACAGTAACAGTGTTGGCAACTTAGGCTTGATTGGCGGCGTTAACACTTTTGTTACCAGCGTTAATCCGCAATGGGATGCTGTAAACTTTGAGTTCGGTCAGCATGTTGATTTCGGTGAGTGGAAAAACATTCGTTTCCATGGTGGTGCTCAATACGCTCGCATCGAAACAGAATCCTGGTCTCAAGTTAGCGCTATCGCAACCAGAGCAAACCTGGATTCCAAGTTCAACGGTTTCGGTCCTCGTGTTGGTGCTGATATGTCTTACGACTGGGGTAACGGCTTCGGTATCTATGCTAATGGTGCTGCTGCAATCCTCGTTGGCGACAGCGACTTTGACATTGCAGTTGTCACTAATGGTGCTACTGTTGCTTCTTTCCACGGTTCCAAAACTGCAATCGTTCCTGAACTGGAAGCTAAACTGGGTGCTAAATACACCTACGCTATGGCTCAAGGCGATTTAACTCTGGATGCCGGTTGGATGTGGGTTAACTACTTCAACGCTCAAACTCTGGTGCCAGGTGCTGAAAGTGATTTCGCTCTGCAAGGCCCATACGTTGGTCTGAAGTGGGTTGGCAACGTGTAATTAGCCTGTTAGGCAGCGTTTTAATAAAGCCCATCACTTGTGATGGGCTTTTTTTTGGATAATGGAGTAAACATGCTGAAAAAAACAACTTTGGCAATTCTAGGATTGAGTATTTCCAGTTGGGCTGCAGCCGGCACTATGGGCCCTGTTTGTACACCCGATGCTGCTACAGTACCTTGTGAAACTAAAATGTGGGATATTGGCATTGACGCCTTGTTTTTAAGGGCCGTCTATGACGCGGACATGGGCTATGGAATTGCTACTATCAATGCCAACGATTATAAGGAAATTGATAACGATTGGGGATGGGGGTATCGTCTCCATGGGTCTTATCATTTCAGAACCGGTAATGATATTACCATGACCTGGCTACACTATGATGTGGATACACGCCATGGTTATTTGGCCGGAACGTTTCCCTTGGGTATTCTGATAGTGCCCTCCTATTACAACTTGTATGTCGATAATCAATTTGATCAGGTTAACCTGATTATGGGGCAGCATGTTGATTATGGAGTGAAGAAAAACGTTCGTTATTATGGCGGATTCCAATACGCTGATATTCGAGTCGATTCCAAACTGCATTATCTGGTGCCGGCTCAGTTCCAGCCGATCTTTACTCAGACGGTAGATGGCCTGCAAAATACCGACTTCAGTGGTGTTGGACCTGTTGTTGGCGCTGATTTTAGCTATAATGTGACGCCGACGTTTAGTGTGATAGCTAATATAGCCGGTTCCATTCTGTATGGGTCGTCTCGATATAATGATTCTACCTTTTATAGCCAAAGCCTGGTTGTACTGTCTCGTTACGGCAGTAAAAAGTCGATGGTACCCAGTCTTGAAATGAAACTGGGCGGTCATTACGAACACCCCGTTGCACAAGGTACTATCAACGTTGAAGCGGGTTATCAGGTAATTAACTATTTTAACGCCTTACACACGTTGACTGCTGCCGGAACATTGGCAAATAGCGATTTTGGTCTGTATGGTCCCTATGTTGGTGTTAAATGGGTTGGTAATGTCTAAAGCATGATTTTTTTCTTAAAGGCCTATCGATTCGATAGGCTTTTTTATGGCTCTATTTCGGCTGACAGTATCATGTCGATTTTATTTTGACCGCATGATTTCCTTTATTCAATTTTTGTTGGGTTTCCAGTTCGTAACGTTACAAGTCTAATCCTGATAGTACATTCAAGCGTTCACCGCATTCCCTGATGGTGGAAATTTATACTCGGAAGCCCGTTAATTTATGGCTAAACACTGGTCAGTTTGCTTGGCGCAAGATATAATGCCTTTGAAAAAGGCGAGGAAGAAAAAAAATAATCAGGAGTATGGTTTGTGAGACGTAAAGCAGTATTTTTAGCCGTATTAGCATTCGCTAAACCCGTATTTGCCGTATCCAATGAGCAGTTACTTCAAGAAATAGAACGGTTGCAGAAACAATCAATCACCATGCAAAAACAAATCAGGCAATTGCAGAAGCAGGTTATTGCCCACTCTATTCCCCCGCATGCCATAGCGAAACCCGCGAAATCCAAATCTGCCGCCGAAAATAATAAAAACAAAACCACTACTCCCGAGCAGCATGTACCTATAGCCGGAGAAAAATTCCACAGTAGCGCCTTGCTTGTTCACGCCCCCGATACCCATCCCGAATCCATAGGATTTTATCCCACAGCACTGGTGGCGGATAACCAGATTGTTACCTATATTGCCGGGACACCGGTTGTTTCATCTCCGTATCTTGGTGAAAGACCCGCATTTGACGGTTCTGACTATATCGTTAACATCTCCAGTATTAACCGTGATATTCGTTTAATGCAGCAGCGCAGACGCCTTTACAGAGCCTATCAGCACATAGGATATCCGCAACCCAACAGGCCAATTATTGCCATCAGCGGTAAATCGGAACCGGTAGTAACCTTTTCCAATCCCTATAGCGGCGCGTCTACCGGTGACGCCACACTGGGTTCCAGTGAGCTGGATGTGGCTGCTGCTCTTAATAACATGGTCGAGGCTTTTATCGGTATTGCCTACGATGAATCACCGCCCTATATCGGAGGACCACGAATTTCCAATTCGTCGTTTAATTTGAATTTGGGATTTGTCAACATTGGTGATCTGGATAAATCACCAGTCTATTTTACCGCAGGCCAGCTTTATGCGCCTTATGGCAAATACGCCAGCGCCATGATCAGTTCTCCTCTTACCTTGATACTGGCGAGAACCAAAACCAGACCGTTTATCCTTGGTTATAAAACACCGGATGGATCCGGGCCATTCGCCGCCATTTATGGTTTCATAACCGATACGACGATAGGTCGTTCCGGAGTAGGTGGTGTGAATCTGGGCTATACCTTTGAGGGGCACGACTCCATAGCGGAAATAGGTGGCGGGTATATCGGTTCCATTGCTGATTCCGGCGGTATGCAGAATAGCGGATCCCTGCCCGGCACAACGTTTGGCGGATTCGGCTCCATAACCAACGGAACAGAGGCGGTTCGCGGCGTACCAGGGGCAAATGTTCATGGCAACATCAGTTTCGATCGCTATACCCTGGCTGCTGAATGGGTAGGAGCAACCCAGGCTTTCCGGCCACAGGATTTAAGTTTTAACGGTCGAGGCGCCAAGCCGCAAGCGGCACAGTTTGAAGGGGGTGTGACATTTAAAGCGTTCGATAAACCGGCTTCCGTGGCGGTTGGGTATCAATGGTCTAAAGAAGCATTGGCATTGAATATACCGCAACATCGTATCAGCGGCGTGTTTAACATCTCTATCTGGAAGGATACGGTTGAAAGTCTGGAATATCGTCATGATATTGATTACAAATCCAATCAATTTGCCAATGGTGCCGCTCCTCCCGGCGTTGTTAATGCAAACACGACAGGAACCGGAGGTGTATCCGATACGCTTGTTGCCCAGATTGGTGTTTATTTCTAATTCAAACTGATCCCTGGCCAGATGGCAGCTGTTGAGTAATATTTATTGATCCACCGCTTCGTGTGATCTGGCTTGCTGAAGCCGTCTACCGACAAAACCTGCTATGCTTTAAATGGTGGTTATCAGTGGGCAGGACGCTTTTATGAGTAAACCGAAAAGATTGCGACGGTGGTTGGTGATATTGGGCTGCTTCTTAATGATCGTTCCAATAACCTGTTATGCCGGCAAAATTGTCATTTTATCCATAGAAGGCGCTATCGGTCCTGCGACGGCCGATTATGTTAATCGCGGCATCAACAATGCGCAAGACAATGCGTTAATTATCATCAGGCTGGATACGCCCGGTGGATTGGACAAATCCATGCGTAACATCGTCAAAGCCATTCTGGCGTCCAAAATCCCTGTTGTGGTTTATGTGACTCCAAGTGGGGCGCGCGCCGCCAGTGCGGGGACGTATCTGCTCTATGCGAGCACTCTGGCCGCCATGACTCCTGGTACGCATCTGGGAGCGGCAAGCCCGGTCAGTATAGGCGTAGGATCAAATAAAGAGGATGGCAAGGATTCCAGCCAATCTACCATGCGTAAAAAAATCCATAATGACGCACAGGCTTATATACGCTCGCTGGCGCAATTGCGCGGGCGTGATGTCGATTTTGCCCAACGTGCGGTCGTTGATGCAGCGACCATGACGGAATCGGAAGCACTAAAGGCCGGGGTTATCAATATCATTGCGAAAAATGAGAAGGATTTGTTGACCAAAGTGCACGGTAAAGTGGTCACCCAAAATGGTCTTAAAATTCAGATTGATACGTCCGATAAGCCAATAGTGCGCGTCGAACCGGATTGGCGCACAAAAATTCTCATGGTCATTACCGATCCCACTATCGCGTATATGCTTCTTGTACTGGGGATCTACGGTATTTTTTTTGAACTACTTAATCCCGGTTTTGTCTTGCCGGGTGTGATTGGAGCTATTGCGATATTGGTGGCGTTATATGCCTTGCAGCTTTTACCAGTCAATTACGCAGGACTTGCTTTGATTCTCGTGGGCATTGCTTTCATTGTCGTGGAAGCGTTCACGCCCAGTTTCGGTATTCTGGGTATAGGTGGAACGGCCGCGTTTGTTATCGGTTCCATTCTGTTGCTGGATTCGGAACATCAGCATTATCAAATAGCCTGGGCAGCCATCTGGGCAATGGCTGCTGCAAATATACTGGTGATGTTGACCCTGCTTGGCATGGCGGTTAAATCCAGAAAAAAACAAATTCAGCATGGCCTCGAAGTCTTGATCGGTGCGCAGGGACGGACATTGTCTAGAGTCGATCCCGAAGGTCAAGCCGTGATTCGTGGTGAAATCTGGCAAGTACGATCCGTCCAGCCCATTGATAAAGATAAAAAAATTAAGGTAAAAGGCGCAGGCAGTTTACTCCTCGATGTCGAGGAGCAGGACGTGTCGCAAGAGCAAGGAGATTAATTATGGGACCATTCGTAGGATTTTTCCTGGGTATCATACTGCTGTTGCTCATGGCCACTTTTAGAGTGTTACGCGAATATGAGCGTGGTGTGATTTTTATGTTGGGGCGCTTCTGGAAGGTGAAGGGGCCGGGACTGATTATAGTGATTCCGCTTGTGCAGCAAATGGAACGCGTGGATTTGCGCACGGTGGTGATGGATATTCCCAGTCAGGATGTCATTTCCCGAGATAATGTGTCTGTTCGAGTCAACGCCGTACTTTATTTTCGTGTGGTCAATCCCAATAACGCGATCAACCAGGTGAATAATTATTTAGAAGCCACCAGTCAACTGGCGCAAACAACGCTGCGTTCGGTACTCGGACAACACGATTTGGATGAAATGCTGGCAGAACGGGATAAATTAAACAGCGATATTCAAAAGATAGTGGATACCCAAACAGACAACTGGGGTATTAAGGTCGTGAATGTTGAAATAAAGCACATCGATTTGGATGAAAGCATGATTCGCGCCATTGCCAAGCAGGCGGAAGCGGAACGGGAGAGACGAGCGAAAGTGATTCATGCCGAAGGGGAATTGCAGGCGTCTGAAAAATTGATGCAAGCGGCTCAGGTTCTGGCCCAGCAACCGCAAGCCTTTCAATTACGCTATCTGCAAACATTAGCCGGAATCGCGGGTACCAATAATTCGACGATCGTGTTTCCCATGCCTATGGAACTGGTTGACTTGCTGGGCAAACTCTCCAAATAAGTGCACCAGTACCGTTGCCAAGTCGTTTTGACAGTCTGTCTTCCCCCGCCTTCGCGGGGGTGGCAACATGTCAAGCATGCCGGACAACCATACCTGTCAAAACGACATGGCAACGGTACTGGATCATGGATTAATGACTTCCACTCTTGCGAACTTTGTGATAGAAGGTTATCTTTTCGTACATTGTTTTACTCGGGATACCGCATGTCAATCAAATCAGATCGCTGGATAGAAAAAATGGCGCTGGAAGAAGGAATGATCAGTCCTTTTCAGAGTGGGCAAATTCGTGAGACCGGGAATGGCCGTATTATTTCCTATGGCGTATCCAGCTATGGTTACGACGTGCGCTGTGCGGATGAGTTCAAGATTTTTACCAATATTAATTCCGCCATAGTGGATCCCAAGGCGTTTGACGCCAATAGTTTTGTTGACGTCCAATCGGATATCTGCATTATCCCCCCCAATTCCTTTGCTCTGGCGCGAACCGTCGAGTACTTTCGGATCCCCCGCAATGTGTTGACCATTTGTCTCGGGAAATCCACTTACGCACGCTGCGGTATTATTGTGAACGTAACGCCACTTGAGCCGGAATGGGAAGGTCATGTTACGCTGGAGTTTTCCAATACAACCCCTTTACCGGCTAAAATATATGCTCACGAAGGTGTGGCGCAGATGCTGTTTCTGGAATCGGATGAGGTGTGTGCGGTGTCCTATCGTGACCGTAGCGGGAAATATCAGGGACAGACTGGAGTCACGTTACCCCGAACCTGACAGCTTTTGCTTCAGCGGGATCCTTATCCTGGATTTGACCGCTTGCCGATCGCCTACCCGCCGGCTCGTTATTAATCATCGTGTTTGATTGGTACCTTTCCCCGTGACGCGTCCACGCGCTCGCGAAGTTCTTTACCCGGCTTGAAATGGGGGCTGTATTTTTCTTCCGTTATCACTTTTTCGCCGGTTTTAGGATTGTGCGCGTTGCGAGGTGGCCGATAATGGAGTGAAAAACTGCCAAATCCGCGAATTTCAATGCGTTTTCCGTCGATGAGCGCTTCACTCATTAATTCAAGAATCCGATTCACACTGTCGGTCACCTGTTTTTCAGGAAGACGGGTCATTTCTGCAGCAAGGTTTGCAATGAGTTGCGATTTAATCATATCCACCTCGGTTGGCCGCGTTTACAGGAACCATCCTCACGATGCTTCAGGAAACGGTATCGTTATATAGTTATATTCAGTATAGACGTGGGAACAAATTATTCAATGTTATCAATTAACTGTACCAATTTTTTTATGGGGTATGCAAATATTATTGTTTTGTTCCCGCCGTTGTTCGCTTTACCCCCAGTTTCACAGCACGCTTGCGGTTGATTGTATGTGAGCCAGGCGCTCCAGTACCTTGGTATTTTTTGAAGCCATATTGTAAATTTGGGTAATGGTCTCGTTTTTAATGGTTTCAAAGATTTGTTTGATTTCTTCCAGTTCATTTCCCCCAATGATGCGGACGCCGGTTTCGGAAATTAAATGCTGCATCAAATTCAAATCGTAATTATAAAAAGTATAAAAGGAATTTCTTTTATAAATGTCTTCGGGAAAAACAAAATTATTGGAAATCTCAGGTAAATGGACTTCGTGAAAAGCATCATCGGATTTGTCCAAAGCGTCTTTCCTCAGGAAGTTGATTTGGTTGAGAAGAAAAAACTCCTGGGATATTCCGGTAATTTTTCTGTCCACAATAGAACAATTAAGCAAAGGGATCCCTAATCCGATGTAGTTCAAAAAAAGCAGATCAAACACCATGCAGATATAGTTCTCAAACTCATTTTCTTTCCTGTGGATGATGGAATCAAAAATAAAATTAAAATCAAGGCCCCTGCCGCGTGTGCCATGGTTCCTGTGGGAATACCAAATCACGTAAAAACATCCCTCCCAGGGCGAGGTAAGATAGCGATCAACCAGGGAGTTTTGTAAATCCCGTATGTCTTTGATCAGGGAGTGGGTAAGCACCTCGGGCGAGCAGGGTTTCAAACAAACTCGCACCCCATGCAATTGGGTTTCCTCAATAACAAGTAATTCTACATGTTTCATATTTTGCTATCGTAAATTAGGGCTTCTTGCCTGGAGACTGCGGCATCTATCCATAGATTCCGCTAAAAGAAAAAAAAACACAATCAAAATTCAAAAATAATAGTTCCCCATGTATAGCCGGCGCCAAATGCCGTTAATAGTATCAATTCCCCACGATTGATTTTCCCCTGATGCAACAGATCGTCAAAAGCCAACGGTATGGATGCTGCCGACGTGTTACCATGTCTATCAAGCGTGACATGAAATTTTTCAACAGGAATATCGAGTGCTGATGCTACGGCGTTAATGATTCGAATATTGGCCTGATGAGTAATAATCTGTTGCAGATCATCGATGGTTAAGTGCGTTTCTTTTAACGCGTTTTGTATATTAGTAACAAACTGATCAATGGCATTTTTAAAAACCTGTCTGCCATTCATGACAATATAGGGTTTTTGAGTCGTTAATGCGGAAAAACCTTTGGCAACGCCCCAGGGGATCTCGAGTGCGTTCTTGCCGTAACCATCTGCACCAATATCGCAGTAAAATATCCCTTTTTCCTTGTGATGATCATTTCGAGTCAATAAAAATGCACCAAAGCCATCGCCGAACAATATTCGTGTTGTTCTATCCAGTGGGTCGGTCAGATTAAAAAAAGCGTCACAACCCAGGACTAGCGCGCAATGAATGCGGGGATTTGCCTGCATCAAATAGAAGGCATTGGCCAGGGCGTAAATAAAACCGCTGCAGGCCGCCTGGATATCAAAGGAAATGCAACGTTCAATAGCCAGTTTTTGTTGCAGCATCACGGCTGTGCTGGGCATTAATTGGTAGGGTGTTGATGTGCCTATAATAATTAAATCGATATTTTGCGCATGAACGTCCGCCTGATTAATGGCCGCACAAGCTGCCTGATAACAGCAATCCAGATAATCATCTTCTTCGCCTGATATGTGACGCTCCTTTATACCTGTCATCTGTGTAATCCATTCATCAGTGGTATCAAGGACCTCTTCAAAATCAGCGTTATTAAGAGTGCCGGCAGGAAGAAAACTGCCGATACCTGAAATTTTTATACTCATTGATACGGTCTCTGATAAATGCCTTTTAAAGTGATTCAATAACCCTGTTGTTATAATGTAGACCATTTTCGCCACATTTGTTTATATATTGAACAAAATGTCAGGGCGAAGAGAGGAAAATTTTCGCTGCTTTCAGGAGATATTTAAGGCGTTACAATTTTTAATTATTTGATTAACAGGACGATTTTCTGTTAACAGGAACAAATCCCGGTCATTATATTGCAGTGCAAAAAAAATACATTGATATAATTAAGTGCACTATCTATACTTTATTAATACAATAAGACAGGGGGACGTATGGCTGCCGTGAACATTATGTCAATTGCATCGGAAGTACCGGACCAGCGCGTTTTAAGCGAGGATATTATTAATGCAATGGAGGGCAAGGTCAGCAACGGTGTTGCTGATATGATGAAAAACATGGATATCAGGCAACGCTATTCCGTGGTGGAAGATTATTCCAGATATCTGAGTGGGAAAAAAGAAAGAAAACTCATATCAAATGTGAATCAACTTGCTGTGAAATCCATTCATAAATGCGTCAACGCGGTTAAGGAAAAGCTGGACATCAGTTTGTTTATCGCCATAACCAACACGGCGCTGCGCCCATTGCCTTGTATGGCCTATGAAATCATGTCCATGATTGACGAAACTATTATTCCACGGAATACCAACGTCATCAACATGCAAAATCAAGGTTGCTCAACCATGGTTAAGGCACTGGAAATCGCCCAGAATTATTTAAAGCTGGATGAAAACAAACAGGTCATGATAACCATTGCTGAAACTCATACGGCTATGTGTCCCGCTATATTGGGAAATAATGTTTTGAGTTATGCGGAAATTGATGAGCTGGTGAATCTGGACGATAAAAAAGAAGCGTTATTGGAGTTAAATAAATTAATTAATGGTTATTTGTTCGGGGATGGGGCCATTACCATTTTATTGAGCAACAATAACAGCAAATCAACGTTTATCTGTGAGCACGTCACCAACCTCTCTCCCGGTGATACGGATATTTTATACATGAATGAAGGCGGCAGTTTAATTCCTTCCTATTCCGGATTTCCTCATTATTACCTAAGCAAATCAGTACCTCTAAGAGGCATTATTTACAGTAAATATTTATTAAAGCAAATTCTCGCCGGCATGCCGCAAGAGGAGTTTGTAAAGAATCTGGATTTGGTTTTCATTCATACCGGTAGTAAAAAAATAATCGATTGTATATTACGGGCGCTAAAATTCGGTGGACATGAAGAAAAAAGCGCCATTTCATACTCCGTTCTGGAACAATACGGTAATTTATCGGCTTGTTCGCTGGCTTTTATGCTGGAAAAGGCGATCAATGATAATCAGAAACTGGGTAAGGTACTGCTTGCCTCTTTTGGGGTTGGATTTAGTGGGAGTATGGCTTCATGGTCTTTTTAGAGCATGTTGTTTCCTCTGTATATAGGCGTAACTGATGCCCCAGCTCATCTGTACAGGTGTGACGTGTACCAGATCAAACCAATCCGATTGTATCGCCTTGCTGGTGCTAATCACCAGGGAATCGGGTTTCATCTGTTCCAGATGCTTGCTGATGGCTTGCCAGCGTTCGCCGAAAAAAGCGGTTGCATTGATAAAGGCCAGAGTGGTGTCACCCAACGGTGCGTTCATAAAATCCCCCAGGGTAAACGTGATACATCTCGCTTTGTGGCTGTAGGCTGGAATTTGTCGCAACCGACAAAGTTGCTGCTGAGCCGCCTGATGCAGTTCGGGAAACAGTTCAACGCCATAACTTCGCGCTACCTTAAACACCATGGCGCAAGCCAGCACTGCTTTCCCTGTCCCGCTCCCCAAGTCACCAAATACGGTTTTGTCATTGATACCGCACAGCGATAGCAGAGCAATAAACGACTCAAATTCAATTTCACCATAGACATATTCCATGGCGTCCTGGTGGATGCGGGCGGTTTGTGATATTAAAAATCCATTCACATCGTCATACAACTTATTGAAAACAGGTTTATGCCGCTCCAGCGCCAGCGCTTTACGCCATCGCCCGAGCCGTCTTTTGCGACAGGTTGCCCATAAAAAAAGCACCAGCAATCCGAACAGTAGAACAGACCCGATCAACCACATATCAGGAATACTTCAATTTTTGATGGTTGAGTATTTTATCCTTTTCCTGCTGGGTCAGGCCAGGCCAGGCTTTCATGAGAATTTTTCCCGCTTCACGCTCGCTCATGGCATGCTGATGAATTTCCCAGGGCATTTCATTACTGACGTATAAACCGATAGCGAAAGCGGTTAAAATGGTGGTCAATAAGGCCAGAGAAATAGATCGCCACTGAAACGCTTTCAGGTATCCGGCGCTTTTGGCGATGGCCTGAGTCGCGGTTTTTTCAACTATCTCGCAGCTTTCACTGGCAACACGCCGAAAATGCTGAATATCATAGGCGGCAAGTTGTTCGTCAATTCTTGTTATGGCCCTGTCAGCGTGCTGCTCAATTTGAGCCACGCTTTTTTCAACCATTTGGGTGAACTCTCCGTGTTGGGTATTCAAATCATGGAGTATTTGCCGGCTGGTTTTCTGCAGGAGAGCCATATGCTCTTCTCCCTGCTTGAGAGCCTGTTCGGCACTGAGGCGAAGACGGGCTAATCCGGCTTGGGTTAAAACATCCTGTAACGATTCAAGTTCGTGATGAAGAGCCTGTAATTGCTGTTGGGCGCGTTGCTCCTGGAGTTTTGTTTGTTGTTCAATATCTTGCCGCCACTCCGTCATTTTTGCTTCGGCAAGTTCAAAGTAGGCGATAAACTCACCGGTATGGCGTAACAACTCCTTAATCTTAATCAAATCCTGTTCCTGAACATGTTCCATGTTATCCCCCGGTCTTTGGTGAAGACTACGTTGATTACCATCCCTGCCGATACCGTTAAAATAATTTGTTGTTCTATGGTTTGCCTGGCATTAAAGTAGTACGTTATCCCATTTTACAATCGAAGTTTTTAATGAAACAGCTATTTTTCGCCGTCGTGTTCGTGTTTCTCATATTTTTGCTGATTATATATCTTTTACAGCGCCATATGATTTATTTTCCAGCAAAAGGGATGCCAAGTCGAAAGATATTTCATGCCGAAGCCATGCAGGTGGTAAAACTGGTTACCAAAGATGGTTTAACCCTGCAATCCTGGTACAAGGCGGCGAATCCGGGCAAGCCGACGTTGCTTTTTTTACACGGCAACGCGGGACATATCGGTTTCCGGATGCCTATGGCTAATCAATGGCTTGCAGCGGGGTATGGTGTGTTATTGCTGGAATATCGTGGTTATGGCGGTAATCCCGGGCACCCTGGCGAGCAAGGCCTGTATCTGGACGGGATAGCGGCCATGGCGTTTCTTAAAGAGCAGGGCGTCACACCGTCAAGCACCGTATTGTATGGTGAATCGTTAGGGACGGGAGTGGCGACGTATCTGGCTATAAACTATCCCGTATGCGCCGTAATCTTGCAATCGCCGTTTACGTCCCTCCCCGCTCTGGCACGCGTTCATTACCCCTGGATTATGATTCAACCCTGGGATAAATTTGATTCCCTGTCCAGAATAGCGGATATTCAAGCGCCGTTACTGATCCTTCATGGGCGTAACGATGCTATTGTTCCCTATCAACAAGGGGTTGAATTGTTCGCCAGGGCCAGAGAACCCAAGTTGTTTGTTGAATTGCCCGGTAAAGGGCATAACGACTTATGGGATCAGACGTTTGTCAACGATATTCTGCGGTTCATAAAAGCCAACTGTACTTGACCGAGATATGAGCAGGGTTATATTTATATAAAATATGGTCAAAATATGATTTCTCGGGCAGTAAAAAAAGCACTATACTGTTAATATTTCCTTAATCTGTATTGATTAGAATGGAATCATAGAACGACCAAAGGAACGAACCATGGCTATCACAGGGTTTTTTAAAAAACCAAACACGCTGCCTGATACCCCGTCTGTGCAGAAGGTCAGACAAGATCAAAAAACAGGACGGGAGCTGGTTGATGTTGGCGGTTATGGGGATTGCGGATTCCGGGCGGTTGCCGCAGGAGTACTTGACAATTTTTTTGCCCAGACTTTTACCAATCAGCCATTATTAAAAAAATTGCTGGAGCGCCATTTTCAATATTTTCCTCCAAATCCGGCGGTGGGTTTGAGTACACCGTTTGATAGGGTTCGCAATACGGTGAGTACGCCTGCCGGTATGGCGAAATTCCTCAACGAATTTGCTTTTACGCTGCGCCAGCTTGCTGTGGAAGAGATGGTTGCCCACCCGGAACATTATCGAGGCGCGTTTGTGAATGGACATGAAGGCACTTCGCCGGAAGAGATGCGCCAGCCCGCTACCTGGATAGATGAAACGGCCATTGCGGCACTGGCCAATGCGACCAATCTGCCTATTGATGTGCGGGTAGTAGAATCCGGCAAGGAATTGGCAATGCGATTGCAATACGGTCCGGATAGCAAGAAAACCACGTTTGATCCGGTGGTCATACAGTTACAAAACGGGCATTATATTCCACAATTAAGACAGTCTGCCCTTTTTAAATCCGTCAAAGGACAACCGGTATCCGTCACATTCCCCACGGCGGACCATAGTCATGATCCGGATATGGCCAGCATCCTTCTGCGGATCAAGCAGGACGATGAGCGTATGGCCACGTTGTTTGATGATCATTTCAAGCGCTTGAACAGCATGCTCGACGCCAGGGAAATAAACAAGGAGCAATTAATACAGATTTACATAGATGGTATGGGCAGTAGTGATTATTTAAAAGGACGCGTACATCAGGTGGGACTGGAAAACGGTAATCAACGGTTCTTTGCCGATGTCATTGAGAAGGCCCAGGGTGGTGGTTTGCCCATCAAGCTAAGCAACGATACCCATGAAACGCAGGTTGTTCATGAATTGACGCATGCCATCGCACGGGCTATAGCCATTGGCCATCTCGATCCGGAACAGGTATACGCTTATATTGATAATAATGAGGAGGAAAAACCCTCTTCCATGAGGCTTTCCTAGGCTCTGTGAACCAATTTTTTCCGCTCGAAAACAAGACAACTATAGTTGCGCAACAACTAATAATTTCTTGTAGCCCGTCATGAAGGCGAAGCCGTAATGCGGGATAACGTTTACTTCGGTGCCCGCCTCTCTCTGTGATGCGGTATTTGGACATCAAACCCGCAATACGGCCTGCGGCCTTCTTGCGGGCTACGGCTCTTTTATAAAAACCCTTCTTCTTTCATCCATTCGTCACTGGCAAATTTGGACATATAGTTGCGTATGGAATCGGGCAGGATCACCAGACATTTCTGGCCCTGGCTCAATGACTGCGCAGCCTGCACGGCGCCCCACATGGCCGCACCACTTGAGCCGCCGACCAAAAGCCCTTCTTCACGAATCAATCGTCTTGCCATGTTGAACGAATCGGCGTCGCTGGTTTTGATGTAGCGGTCGATCAAATTGTTATTCAAAACGTCCGGAAAGAAGTCATAACCGATCCCTTCCACCTGATAAGGCTTGATCTCATCGCCGCCTCCCAATATGGAACCTTCCGGATCCACGCCGACGACTTGAATGGACGGGTTGTATTCTTTCAGGCGTTTGGCAATCCCTGTGATGGTACCTCCCGTACCGACTCCGGCCACAATCATATGCAAATCCTTGCCGAAATCATCAATAATTTCCTGGGCGGTGCCGTGGTAATGCGCATTGGGGTTGTCCGGATTGGCGTATTGATCGAGAATGTGCGAGTCGGGGATATCGCGTTGCAGATCTTGCGCCAGGGAAATATGGCTATCCGGATCATTCCATGCGGCTTCCGTCCGGGTTCGGTAAATAGTCGCGCCGAGACGTTCAAGAACCGCCTGTTTTTCATGACTCATTTTACTGGGCATGGTAATGATAACCTTGTAACCCATGACTGCCCCGGCCAGAGCGATGCCGATTCCGGTATTTCCGGAAGTGGGTTCAATCAGGGTGTCGCCTGGTTTAATCCGTCCGGATCGCTCCGCGTTTTTTACCATCGCATAGCCGATACGGTCCTTTACAGAACCGCCGGGATTAAAAAATTCGCATTTGGCATAGAGTTCACAAGACAGCGCTTCGCTTATGCGGTTAATTCTAACAATCGGCGTATGGCCGATGGTGGCAAGAATATTATCATAAATCATAGTTCGTCCTTACTAACAAGTTGGTAGCCAGTATACGCATAATCATTTTTTATCCCAACGGAAATTTGATGATTCCGTTCAACTTTGACTCATTTTTTTTTAGGTTGTGTTGTCTATGGACAACCCGACAAATCTATCGGGCAAAACAAAAAAATGGTTGCGGTTTTCATTTCTACAAACCCGGTGTTTATTGTTGAACGTGAAGGTTGTATGATTTAAAAATCAGCGGATGGCCAGGCTTTATTTTACAGGGTGCCGCCGTTAAGATTAAAAAACGTAATTCTATCAAACATTCCCAAGGATGATACCATGCAAAAAATCAAGTTGAGCAACTCGTTGATAACCTTTTCTCTGATCGTCACCATGCCCGTTCTCCTGGCCGGTTGCGATGCCATTCGCGATTTGATGGGCGAGTCGGAGAGCCATTCATCAAGTATGAATTATTATTCCGACGATACCGCACACCAGAATGGTTATTCTTCAACTGGATCATCAGCGGACAGTAGTGCCAGTGGTTCCGGGGGCGGCTCGTCGTCTTCCGATGCGATGAGCGCTAAAAAACCGGCTACCAAATCCGTGAATACTCCGGCAGTCCCATTAGAGGCTCCGTCTGTAGGTCAGTAGGAATGTGGGTTAGAATATACCTCCGGAAGATAACAACCATCGGACATAACCCATGAGTGATTTAAAATTGAAAGCCGCCCGCGCGGCGCTGGAATACCTGGATAACGAAACGGTTATTGGTGTCGGAACAGGTTCGACCGTTAATTTTTTTATTGATCAACTGGCGACCGTCAAGCATCGCATTGACGCCTGTGTAGCCAGTTCCAGGGCGACGGAAGCCCGATTGCGGGCACTGGGTATTCCAGTGATCGACTTAAATGCAGCCGGTGATTTGAATATTTATGTAGATGGCGCAGACGAGGTCACCGAACGACATGAGATGATCAAGGGTGGCGGCGGTGCGTTAACACGCGAAAAAATTATCGCGACTGTGGCCAGCCAATTCCTCTGCATCGTCGATGAGTCGAAGGTAGTCAAACGCCTGGGGCATTTTCCTCTCGCCGTTGAGGTATTGCCTCTTGCAAGAAGTTACGTAGCCCGTGAGCTCGTGAAGCTGGGTGGTGATCCGGAATACCGGGAGGGATTTATAACAGACAATGGCAACATCATTCTGGATGTCTTTAATTTGGAAATAACAACGCCCATTGCCCTTGAGGAAGCCATCAAATTGATCCCCGGTGTTGTGGAAAGCGGCCTGTTCGCCAAACGTACCGCGGATAAAGTGCTGGTTGCCGGAAGTCAGGGTGTGCAACCATTGTAAATGATACCCAATAGCCCGCTATGCGGGCGAATCCGTAATGGGAGATAACGTTTATACAGGTACCCACCTGCTCTGAGTACGAGATTTGGTCATAAAACCCGCAATACGGCCGCACTTGCAATCTCGTGAAACAATTGTCACAAACCCCCATAAAGAACATCAAACCAGACGTTTTGATTCTATAAACGATTGTGGCCTGTTGTCTTATATCCAAAGCGCAATAACAATAGTAAACATAGGATAAATTTTGTGCAAATAATTGATGATGAGTCTTAAGTTTTTCTTAAGGTTTCCCCGTTATACTATTTTCAATAGTCAAAGGGAGCTTTCATGCGTGTATTAATTGTCGAGGACAATACATTCAATGCGTTTTGCCTGACTCGTTTGTTACAGGAGGTGCACCCTCATGTGCAGGTAACGACGGTTGGCGACAGTATAAGTGCCTTGAGCGCTATTGCCCAGGAGTTGCCGTCTCTGATTATTATGGATGGTGATTTGGGCGCGAGTGATGGTTTGCACTGTAATGGCCCGGCCCTGGCAGATTTGATCTGGCAAAACAATCCGTCTTTGCCCATGATTGCCTGGTCGGATTCCGAAGGCATGCGGCATGCGTTTGCAAGAATTTATAAATTACATAAAAAACCCTTCAATGATATGTTATGCTGGCCCAAAATAGTGGCTCAGGAGCGCATTCGCCAATCCCTGATGCAATTGCGTTTGTTGTCTTACCAGACAAAACCGGTCAGTACCGTCAGCAAGAGCGCCGAAGCGCTACATCTTTGATGCCTGTTTATTACAGCGGTCGAAGCTGGATCCGTCTGTCATCATCAACAAGCAGCATATGATTGACTGGCACATCCTCCCATTGAGCATCCAATCGCGTCAATTTTTCAGAGGCGATTAACACCGCGTGATGACTTTCCGAATGGTTTTCCTTTATGTCGTTTCGCAGGGGATTCGGTGTAAAGCAGTGGCCGGAAAAATAATGCAGCGAATCCGGCGATGTTTTTTTACCGGAACAATAACGGGTGGCCAGCAGGCGACGCCCGTCAGTAATGCAGATATTAAAATAGGAATCATCCTGTGTGCCAAATTGTGCTACCAGGGCGTTGACTTTTTCAATGGTGGCCTGGAATACATCGGCGGCGACGGATAGCTGAGACAAGTCTTTCTCTTTGGCGAGTTGCAGAAACAAGGCAAAAAAATGTTCCGAATCCGTTTCCCCTTTGATCCAGTTGTAAATGTCATCATCCAGCAAATGCCTTAAGTGTCTTTTAACCGGCATGAAATCGGCAATCCCGCCATTATGGATTAACATCCATTCACGATGAATAAAAGGATGACAATTATAATGGGTCACCCCGCCTTCGCTGGCGGCTCGTACATGGGCAAAAAAGCAGGTGGATTCCACTTTAGCGGTCAAATGCAATAAATTCTGGTCATTCCAGGCCGGAGAAATGGATTTGAACAAGGCGGGTTCCTTACTGATATGATGGGCATACCAGCCGAGGCCAAAACCGTCGCCATTAGTCGGAACATCGGTTTCACGCGCGTGCAGACTTTGCATAATGATGGAATTGGCCGGCTTGACTAACACTTCTTCCAGCAGGACTTTATCGCCAAGATAGGCAACCAGACGGCACATATTCTCTCCTGTTTCCTGTTAACTATAGCAGGAAAAACACACCTTAATATTGACTTAATAATTTCTGCGTACAATTTATTTTCAGCAATCCTTATCCTGAAGGAAACACCTATGCCCGGCGCTATTATCGAATCGCTTTTAAGTTCTGTTACGCCTCATCGTTTTTTACTGCATGTTGGATTAACAAGGGAGCAGTATAAGCAAACGTCTGCTGTTTCAGGAGAGGAAAAACAGGCGTTGGCCCGGAAAATAGTAGACCAGGGCGGTGATAGAGAGGTTCTGGCCATTATTGAAGTTCTGGCAAAACTGGAGTTTTCTGTGGATCGTAATAATCCTGTGCGGGCGGGAAATCGTTTATTAGCGCAAGTCATGCGCGCTTACCTGGCCCGGCATGAGGAAGAGCGGTTTAATCAATATTATCAAAAGCAGGGAAAAGCCAGGCTGGCGGAGTATAAAATAGCTCCTGAAATTAAAACCATGTGGGCCATCATCAACAGTGCGGCTGAAACCACCTTGTCGTCCCGACAATACGAACAGTTCCTTGAGCAGGGTTATCAAATTATTCCTTTGTTTCATTACGAGCAGCTATTGCCGGACATCACGGATGAGCAATTTATGCGTGGTGAACGCTATGATTTAATCAAGGACAAGGCGCTGGTCGCCGCCTTTAACGAACAATTAACAGCGGATGAAGAGACGCTGGACTGGCAACCGGATACCGATTCTCTGGCGGACACGATAAGCAATATCCAGGCCCATATTCTGCATACCAAATGGAAAGTAGGTGGTGTTTGGTTTTTCAGCGGCGGTGTAGAGCATGAAGGCAGGCGGTTGCCTCACCGGGTATATGAGATGCTTGAGCGGATCAACCTATGGCAAGGGAACTCGCGAGCAACAGAAGAGGAAACCAGACAACTGTACCGTGATCTTGTCGAGATAGCCAAAGAGGCTATCGATCATCCGCGGCGTGGTCGGGACGGCGGTACAACGGCGTTCTACCAGGCTATTTTCACCCATAGGGTGCTTGATGAACGTTATCCCTTCCATGGGGAAGAACCAGACGATGGGCAGCCGGATGAAAAGACGCTGCTTTTATTATAGGCTCTGTGCACCAAAATTTTCCCAGCTGCAAATGCGGCTAATTGGCGCCATTATCCACATTTTCGTTTTGCGAAAAAATTGATTCACAGAGCCTGGGATTACTCAAACAACTTGCGAATGGTATCAGGCACCGGTACGGATTGATTTTTGCGGTAATCCACCCAGACGATTTTTGAGGTGCCTTGCGCCACCAACTGCTCGCTCTGATACAAGTCGTAATCGATGATAAAACTGGAGCGTCCCAGGCTGTGGGCGCTGCTTTTTATGGTCAGGGTAGCCGGATAAACCACCGGTTTTAAAAACGTGCATCCCACGTGAATGACTACAGGTCCTGCGGGTTGCTTCATGTCCAGATGGAGGTTTTCCAGCCATTCGATCCGGGCCTGTTGAAAATAATCAAAGTAACGCGTGTTATTGACATGCCCAAGCGCGTCCATATCACCCCATTCAATTGCAAAGGTTTTCTGGTGAATCGTGATTTTTTTTTCAGTCATGACAGATCCATGGGATCAACGTCCACGTTCCAGCGGACGTTGCGGGTTAATTTATTTATTGTTAACCACTCTCGTAATCCAGTCAATGTTCCCTGTAGCGTTGTACGCGACGGCGATTTCAGCAGCAATTGCATGCGATGCTGATGAGCCTTGCGCGCCAGCGGCGCCGGAGCGGGCCCAAGCACCTGAACCGGCTGGTTGCGCAGGTGATCCTTGATGGCGTGGAGAAATTGCAGCAAAGACTGCGCTTTTTTATCCTGGGCGCGAATGACCGCGAGGTAGTGATAAGGCGGTAAGGCGGCTTGTTGCCGCATGTCAAGCAGCGCGCTGGCAAACGCGTCGTAACCTTCCTGCACCAGCAGATTGAGCAGCGGATGTTGCGGGAGATGGGTTTGGATAATGACCTGGCCGTCCTTGTCGGCCCGCCCCGCCCGTCCTGCAACCTGGGTTAATAACTGGCCGAGACGTTCGAGGGCGCGGAAATCCTGATTGTAAAAGCCGGCGTCGGCATCGACAACCACTACCAGAGTCAGTCTGGGGAAATGATGGCCTTTCGCGAGCATTTGTGTGCCCACGATTAATTGCGCCTCGCCCCGGTGGATCTGTTCCAGACGAGCGTCAAGTTCATGCTTCCCACGCACTTCATCCCTGTCGACACGAAGTACCCGGGTTTCCGGAAACTGCTCGGAAAGATAGTCGTGCAGACGTTGCGTGCCGGCTCCTATGGGAATTAATTCCGTGCTTTGGCAGTGTTGGCACAGGGCTGGTACCGGGGTGCTCAGGCCGCAATGATGGCAAATAACGCGCTGACTGCGGCGATGATAGGTCATGTGGCTGTCGCAGGCGCGGCAATCCACCATCCAGCCGCATTGATGGCATAATAATACCGGCGCGAAACCGCGGCGGTTAATAAAGACCAGAACCTGATTATGGTTTTGCAGATGCGTTGCGATGGCTTGCAGGGTGACCGGTGCCAGGCCATGCTGAAGCAAGACGTTGCGCATGTCCGCAATCTGGATATGAAGCGGATTCTGGTTTATCGCTTTCTGGCGCAGACGTAACAGGGTATATTTTCCCTGTCGGCAGTTTTGCAGACTTTCAAGGCTTGGGGTTGCCGAACCAAGGATGATAGGAATATCGCTCTGATGCGCGCGCATCAATGCGGTATCACGCGCGGAATAACGAACGCCCTCGGCTTGTTTCAAGGAGGCGTCGTGTTCCTCATCAACAACAATCAGACCCAGCGCTGGCATGGGGGTAAACACGGCGGCCCGTGTTCCGATCACCAGTTTCACGCGACCGGCTTGCGCCAGATGCCAGGCCTGTTGCCTTTCCCGCTCATTCAAGCCGGAATGAATAACGACCATAGGCTGATCAAATCGTGCCTGAAAACGAGCCAGAAGCTGAGGCGTCAAGCCAATCTCGGGAACCAGAATCAGGACTTGCCGCTCTCTAGCCAAAACACCGGCGATAACCTGCAGGTACACTTCGGTTTTACCGCTGCCGGTCACGCCTTGTAATAAAAAACAATGATACGCGGCGCCATGCCCGAGAATGGTTGCAACGGCACTCGCCTGCTCCTCGTGTAACAACAGCGGTTGTTCCCGGGATGGCCGATGGTGTCGCGGAATATCCGCCTGCCGGAAATGGGTTATTACGCCCAGTTTCAGTAACGCGTTCATCTGTGCGGCGCTGAATCCCGCCTGAGTCAGCTCTTTTCTGGTTACAGCCCCGGACGATTGATTGAGAACGTCGATCAACGCGTGTTGTTTGCCGGCTTGCCTTGAAAGCAAGGTGTGGGCGGTATCGGCTGGCATGGCCAGTTGATAATAATCGCAGTAAGGTAGCTGTGCCGCTTCCCCGAGACGATATTTTTTGGGCAGCATCAGAGACATCACTTCCGAAAGCGGTGACTGATAATAACGGCTCACCCAATGACCTAATTGCAGAATGGATGGACTTAACAGGGGCTGTTCATCAAGGATCGTGAGAATGGTTTTTAGCGCGCGGTCGCTGCCTTTTTGCTCATCAATGGCTATGACCACGCCGATTCGTGTTTTATGGCGAAACGGCACAGCGACTCGCGCCCCTATGGCCGGAAGTGTGCCATCATTGGCCAGATAATCAAAATAGTCGCGGCTGGTGTTTGGCAGGCATACTCTAACGATCTTATTCATAGCCGGATGTTCCGGTAATGACGCCGGCAGGGAAAATCGTACATTACTCCTGTCCGCTTTCTTGCGGGCGCAGCCATTGATGGCTGGCTGATTGCCCCGGGGCGGAAAACACTTTAATGACAATTTTTTCAATGCGGTGTCGTATTAATTCCTCGCGATCCTTGATTAATTCTTCCACAAACCAGCGCGACAGTTCCTCAACCGTAATATTGGTGAGGGGCATGATGGTCACGTCTTCTTTAAGAAAAGGAATTTTTTTATGGTTGAACGTAAAATAATAATACGTGTCGTCTTCGGCAAACGTAAGGAAAGGCGAAAATTTTGGCATCAAAAACGTTTGATTGAGATGCCGGCATAACTGATGGATCCGATCCTTGTAGTAACGGTAATCAAACGTCATGCCGTTTTCTTCCACCCAGGTCGTCAATGCCAGATAGACGGTATACATATGGCCGTGCAGAGGTTCGCGCTCGGTTGCGGAAAACAGGGTGGTGTGGCCCGCGGAAAATTTCATCGATTCTTTTTGTAATTCCACGGTTGTTAAATATCTGCTCATAGTCATAAACTCGCTCGTTTATCATGCCATTGAAAACCTTGCAGAGGAACGTCTATCTGTTTGGTCAGGGCTATAACCTTGAAGAGTTCGCCCATTTCATCGGGCTGGATCAATCGTTTGACGGCCTGTTGGGCGCGAAACAGCGTACGTTTGTCCTCAATTGCTTCCAGTAAGCTTAGCAAACCGTTCGCCAGCAAAAAAGAGGCTTGATTGGTATAGCCGCTTACATGAAAGCCGGCGGCATGCCCCGCTTCGGCAACGTGGGTAAAATCGACGTGGGCGGTGATATCCTGTTCGCCGATATGCACCAAAGGATTGCTATGGGCCTGGTGATGATAATGGCACATCAAGGTGCCTTGATGCCTGTCAGGATGATAGTATTCATGGCGTGGGAAACCATAATCGAAAATCAGCATGGCACCTTGCGCCAGTATTTGACCGCACTCCTGAAGCCAGTCGTCAATAAACAGATTGACTTCCGACTGGTAGGACGGCGGCAGGGACGGCAGGTTCCTTTGTATGTAATCCAGCAGGCGCTGATTGGTACACGGTTTAAACCGCTCCTGTAATTCCCCCGCGGAATTTAACGTCACCATGCTCTCGCAGAGTCCGGATGTTGTCTGCATAAAACGGTGTACCGGCATGGCGTCCAGGATTTCGTTGGCGATCATCACGCCGCAAAACGGTTTTTTTGGCCAGCGATCCAGCCAGCGTACCCGGTTAGCCAGATGAGGAATTTCCTGCTCGACCAGTGCCTGTTGACGATGACGAAGATGGCCGCTGACCTCCAGGATATCATAGTGTGTCGGCAGGGATTGCAGGCGCTCCAGTTGAGCGAGCAAATCCACACACAGGCGGCCGGAACCGGCACCAAATTCAAACACAACAGGGTCATTGATGGTCGTGAACAGTTGCAGGCATTGTTGCGCCAGGGTCTGGCCGAAAAGCGGTGTTAATTCCGGGGCTGTGATAAAATCCCCCTCGGGGCCGAATTTCTGCAGTCCCGAAGTATAATAACCACCGTCAGGGGCGTACAAGGCGTGTTGCATGAATTCTGCAAAAGGGATTTCATGGCGCTGCCTGAGCAGTGTTTGTAAGGACGTCATAGCGTTCATGCGTTGGATAGGATAAATACGGGGAACATACCTTGAATCAGAACAATAAACAAGCAATTCCAGTGGCCTTAGTCACGGGATCGGCAAGACGGATAGGCGCGGCTATTGTGCAGATATTGCATAAAAGTGGTTACAAGGTTGTGATTCATTGTCACCACTCGCACACTCAGGCGGACAAGCTGGCACAATTGTTAAATGACCTACGGGCCGACAGCGCCCTGGTTATCCGACAGGATCTGAATCAGCCTGATGTCGGGGAGCGGTTGATTCATGACGTGATAAACCGGACCGGCCGCCTGGATCTGCTGGTGAATAACGCGTCGTTGTTTAGGCGAACCGAGCTTCACCAGTGGGATGCCCGGGATCATCAGGAACTGTTTGCCGTGAACGTTTTGGCGCCGCTTGCACTGAGCATGGCCGCGTTTCCATTTTTGAGTCAACAAAGAGGCTGTATCGTTAATATCACCGATATTCATGCGGTAAAGCCTCTGAAAGGGTATGCGTCCTACTGCCAGACCAAGGCGGCACTGGCTATGCAGACCAGGGCGCTGGCCCGGGAATTGGCCCCCACCGTACGGGTGAACGCGGTTGCCCCGGGAGCTATCCTCTGGCCGGAGCATGAGAATGCCTTAAACCAGGACATTCGCGAGCACATTATTGCCGGCACGCCTTTAAAGAGTCACGGGCAACCGGATTACATCGCCCAGGCGGTACTGGCGTTGATCGACAATCCTTTTATTACCGGTCAGATTTTGAATGTGGACGGGGGGCGCAGTGTCTGCTGAAGCGTTGGTGATTCAAATACGTATTCCGTCATCTCTCGTCATGCCAAGCGCCTGCTCAATGCCCCGCAGACTTTTTAGTGTATAGAAATGGGAGAGGAAGGCGGATTGCCGTTGTTCTCTGAAGTAATAACGAACCAGTGATTTGCTTTGCAGCACCGCCCGATGCTCGTTCTCCAGTGCTGCCAGTCCGTGCAGATGCTGCAAAAAAAGCTGTTTCTGGAGGTGCGGCGTCACCGGTGCCGGCGAAAGATGTAACAGTTCCTGATACAGCCAGGGCTTTCCCGTTCCGGCTCTGGCAATCATAAACGCGTCACAGCCTGTCTCACGCCACGCGGTCTGCAGGTCGGTGATGTCCTGCAAGTCACCGTTGACGATGAGCGGCAGTGACGTAGCCTGTCTGATACGCGCTATTTGTTTCAAGTCACAGGGCGTATCGTAATCATCAACCCAGCGCCGTCCATGAACAATCAGGGCATCGGCGCCCGCCTGTTCAATTATTTGGGCAAGCCGGATATCTTCCTCACGACCTTGCAGACGGATTTTTACCGTCAGGGGACAACGCACTCGTTGACGTATGGCGTCAACGATGGCGTACAATAACTGCGGTTGCTCCAGCAAGGCGCTCCCGGCTCCTTTTTTGCGAATTTTGGGTTTGGGACAGCCGCAATTAATATCGATCAGATCGGCGGACAAGTTTTCAAGCCTCACAGCCGCGTCGGCCATCACTTTCGGATCGTTGCCGGAAATCTGGTAACCCAGGATGGTTTCTTCCGGAGCGCGATACAGGTAGCGGGACATCGCCGTGTGTTTATGTACCAGATCGTAAGCGGATATCATTTCGGATACGCAATAGGCCGGTGGGGTGAAACGATGGAATAATTGCCTGAACGGGGCGCAACTGAAGCCTGCCAGCGGGCCTTGAATGAGACGGTTCGGTAAGGACAGCGAACCTATGGCAAGCGGGTTGTTTAGAAAAGATCGCATGCGGCCGGATCATGGGAGTGAAAATCAACGTTGTTTGCATTATACACATCTATTATCATGTGCGCATGGTTGTCAGGCGTCATTGGACTCTGATTCCTGACAACATTATTTTCTTGCTTATGGAATGTACTATGGATAAACATTATTACTCCCCGATCGATATGTTAAAAATCGCCGCCCAGCATGCCTATTGTGCTCAGCATTTGCTCAATAACGACGCGGAAGTGGAGATAGACCGTTACGGGATCAGTGACGCGCTGGCCCCTGTTGCGTCACTGATGTATACCGCGTTTGAATTGATGTTCAAGGCCTTTCTGCTGCACGATCACCGGCCGGTGAAACAACATAAAAACCTGCAGGAACTGGTGGAGTTAAACGCGGATCTCGGTTTTTCAAGCCTGGATCGCCAGTTGTTGAAAACGCTGTCGCGTCAGATCGCTTTCCGCAAGGGGATTGAATACAATTTGTGGGAAAACAGGCAGGAACAGCAGGTGTTTTGCACGGAAATTATCGATCTTTACGCGCGCCTGCAGGAGGTGGTGCCTCTGGAATTGCAGCTTGATTATCAGACGTAAGTGACCAGAAAAAACGGCGGCAGATACAAGATATCGGCCGCCGTTAGACAACTGTATCGTAATTACATGCCCATGCCGGAGGACGAAGACGGCCCTGGAGCATCGGAGCGGCCTTCATCAATGCTTCGTTCTTTCTCTTTAGCTAAAGCGGCTTGCCTTTCTTTTTCAAGGTTCAGTTTTGCATCGTGTTCTTCGGAAGCCTCGATGACAAATTTTGCTATTTCCCCGGCGATTTCAGCCACAACAGGGTTGACAATTTTTTCCTTGTCCGGTTGCTCTCTCAATTGGGTCAGGGAAGAGCGCTTCCTTTCCAGTTCATCGAGTGTATTGCGAATCTTTCCTTCCCATTCCGTACTTAGATAAAAATCCGTATCCGTGTTTCGTATGCGCTCTACATTGGATTTTTCCCTGGAATCCTTGTAAGAAATGGCAATGGCTTTGATGGTGGCGGTGGTGATGGTTTCTACCAGAGCCGCTAACTGGCCATGCCGTCTGGATTTTTTATCGGAGGCACCCTCCCCGGTAAGGATGGTTTCGATGAAGTGACGGAAGGAATGATAATCATGAATAACCGGTACTTTCTGTTCGAGTCTGCCCTGCAAGTGGTTTCTTTGTATCTCGGCGTTCCTGTCGGCGTGCATAATTTGGGTCATGGTTTCATGAAAGGTTCGGAGTCGGCGTTGAATGTCGGCACTGAGCTCCGGTCCTTCTGCCGCCAGATTTTCTTTAAAGGAATGTACGAGCAGCCCTGTCAGGTGTCTGTCAATGAGGTTGGTACTTACTTTAACGCGTTCATGGACGGTTTTATCCTTTAATAGATCTTTAAACGAGAGTTGACGCATTGGTTCTTTTTCAAGGCTCTTGAAAAGAACTTGTACGGATTTGTCGTATTCAAGAAGCATTTTGATTGTTGTCACAAAGTTGTGCATGGTTTGTAACCGGTCACGGTAACTCTCTTTGATAAAAGACTGGGATACCAGATGATTGTATAGTGGCAAGATGTTTTTATAGGTACGCAACGCATATTTTATTGATGATTCAGGTACGTCGGCGACACCCGCATGCACGGGATAGTCCGGATGAGTCAATGCCATGAATAGCGGCATCTTTCCTTCCGCGCGCAGAAGCAGGGCTTTATGGTTCATAAATTCAAATCGTGCGTCATTATTGTCGAATTGTTTCTTATAAGCTTCTTCGGAAAGTTGCTCATACTCCGTAGGGAGGCGTGACAATTCGGGATTGGCTACCATGATTTCCTGTACGGCTTTTTGCATATAGGAATAAAAATATGGGCGCTGCTCAATGGGGTGATGTTCAATCCATTCCTGATAGATTGGATTTAAAATCCCGGTTAGCAATGCCTCAACCTGGTCGAGCAACTCGTTTCTCAACGGATAGTAGGTTTGGCCAATTTCCAGTTGCAGCACCTTCAATAAAGAATTGTGCGTATGCACGGTGGCACCGAGGCGTTTCAAATCGTTACCGGATACTTCCGAAAACTTGTCGCGAACAGCAATGGTGTCTCGCCATTTCGTGGCATCCATTCCCTCGTCAAACAAGTCTAGCAGCGCCACGGATGAATACGCTCTTCTTTTCTTGATTTTTCCTTCTTCGTATTCTTTATATTTATCGAGCAAGGAGCGCACGGAAATCTCTTTTTCATCACGGTCGGAGGCGCCTTCGGAATCGGAATCAGGCAATGTTGTGGCGGATCCCGATTGTGTTTTTTCTGTGGATCGGGGACTTCTGGGCGAAGATGTAATCTTATCCTTATTATCCTTAAACAGGCTGAAACTACTGTTGCTTAAGGTGCGTTTCAGAGTTTGCAGTTTTGAAGAACTTGTACGGGGTTCAACGGAAGATAACTCCTGACTGCTTTTCGATAGTGATAATGTATTCTTGACTTCAGGATGGTCTTCGATAAGAACTGGGGAGTATTTTGAGGCATGGCGAATGGTGGCGGAATTTTTTTTGATTCGTATCCTGACGCCCGGTAAAGCCTGTCCAGTTAAACTTTCCAATACTGCTTCAGGATCAAGCTTTTCGTCGCTGCCTGCAACTTGAAACAGGCAGGTTGCCTTGTTTTTATGAAGTTCCCAGACCAACGGTTTGCCTTTATACTCTATACCTTCAAAATAAACTAACATTTTATTACAACTTAAAAAATACAAAAAGAGCAAATATAATACAGAAAATAGGGTTTCTTGTCAAATATTAGTGGTGTTGCTCGTTTTCATTGGAGGTCGTTTTGTTTTATGGCAGGCACTGGTTTGTAATCGGGTTTAACCTGGCCTAACCTTGAAACCAGTGTATCAAGGTTAACCGGTTTTATAACGATAAATTCTTGTTTTACAGGCTTAACGCTTGTAGCCGGGAAAACGGAATGATTAATTCGTTGAGCGTATACAAATGAATTCTTCTTCGTCAAAATCAATGTCGCCATGAAAGTCCGGTTGACGGGTATGGGTTTTTTCCTGCGGCTCCAATGCTCGAATCGTATCGTCCTGTTCTTGCGGGCGTGCTTCGGGTTCGTTCATTTTAGGGTCTCCTTTTTTTCAGTCTTCCTGATAAAGAATAGTGCAAGATTGGCAATTATCCAGTTTTCAGCTTATTTTTTGAATTTAAACTATTTTGTAGCCCGTAAGGAGGCCTGCGGGCTATTGCGGGTTCACGCTGCGTTTGTCCGGCATGGAAAAAACACCCTCTAAAAAAGATGCCATTCCTGGAGCGGTGCAGTACAATGCTTTTCACCGGAATTATCGATTTATACAGAGAGCGTCATGTGGATCAATCTTGCCGAAGGAACCTGGCTGAAACATCGCCGGATTCAAAATGAAACCGTGCTGGCACTGGCGTTAAGCGCATTTTTATTTGCCATTCCCTTAAGCAATACGGCTCAGAGTATTACCTTTGTGGTTGCCGTAGTGCTGTTGCTGGCGAGCAAATGGCCCGTGGATTCATTTCGTTACTTGCTGAAACAACCCTGGGTGATGGCCCTGGCCGGTTTCTTATTGCTGGTGATCATGGGGTGTTTGTGGAGTCCGGCAAGCTGGTCCGGAGAATTTCTGGTCATCAAAAAATACAGCAAATTGCTCTGGCTGCCTGTATTAACCCTGGGATTTGTTCATCCGCGCACGAGGCACTGGGGCTTGCACGCCTTTCTGGGTGCCATGTTGCTGACCTGTCTGGTGGCGGTGGCCAAAACCATTAGCCTTGGATCACTGCATAACGATATCCCGGGTTACGTATTCCGTAATTACATTATGACCGGCCATATGATGGCGTTTGCCAGCTACCTCGCCGGGTATTATGCCATAACGCGGCCGCGATGGCGCATGGCCTATCTCGCAATGTTTCTGTTGTTCAGTTATCAGATTCTCTTCCTGAGTCTCGGCAGAACCGGATACATTGTTTATTTTCTCCTGCTTTTCCTGCTCATGGTACACGTCTTAAACAGGAAACAACTGGTTGCGGGGTTGCTTGCCGCCGGGCTGGCGCTGACTTTGGCGATGCACTATAGTCCGCGTATGCAGCAGGGTTTGTATGGCATTGTGGATAATCTGCAGCATTTTCAGCAAGGTGACAAAAGCACGTCGGTGGGCTTTCGTTTGCAGTTTCAGCAGTTTTCCTGGCAACTGTTTCGGGAAAGTCCGGTGATTGGCCATGGCACTGGCAGTTTCGCCTATTATTTTGAGCAACGCCAGCCGGTGCCTGCCTGGGGCAAACGACTTAACGAACCGCATAACCAGTATTGGCTGATTGCGGCGGAATACGGGCTTGTCGGCGTCGTCGCCTATCTGGTTCTGCTGGCCACGCTTTATCTCGCCAGCCGGCGTTTACGCGATATGAAACCCATCGCCGTGGCGTTACTGGTACCGTTTGTCATTGGCGGTTTTTCAGATTCGTTGCTTTTTTATTCCAGCAGCGGCTATTTCTTTCTGGCTTTAATGGCCTTATGTCTCGGGGAAGGGCTAGTACTGTTTCCATTTAGTTTTGACAAGTTAACTGTCATTCCCGCGAAGGCGGGAAACCATTCCTGATGTGGCTCAGTGCTTGATTCAGTATGGATCCCCGCCTTCGCGGGGATGACAAAAAGACAAACACTCTGTGCAAGCCAACCTGTCAAAACTAAATGGAAGTGGTACTAGGTTTTGCCGTACCCCAGAACCTAGTCCGCCACGGAAACGATGATCTCCCGGGTATTGGCTAATCCATGCTCATCCACGACACGTACGATGTAATGTCCGGGTTTCGCCTTCCACCAGTACGGTTGGTCGCGGCGGGTTTTGGCCAGATAACGACCATTAATGAACCAGTAAAGATGCGAGACATCAGCGTCCGCAACCGCCGTCAGCGGGATGCGGGTCTTTTGCAGCGCATGGGCGCGTACGATGTATTGTAATTCATGATGCGGCGAGGTGATTTGCGGTATCAGCCCGGTCATGGCGATGCGCCCGCATCCGGGTTCGTAGGGAGGGGGCGAGCGGCGCTGAATACCGGCTTGCCGGAAAGTGGCCAGTAAATCGGACGGCCAGAATTCAAAAATCTCAAAACGCGACTGTTCATTAATATGGCAGGTGCGCAGGCCGGTGGTGCTGTCTATGGCCACTTCCCGGTAAATGGTGTCCGTTGTTATGGGCGATTTACCGGGAATGAACCAGGTCAGTTCGGTATCCTGACAAAAACGTGTCGGTAACATGCCAGAAGCCTTGCAGACACGGACTTGAGTCAGATTCATGGTTTGCGGGTATTTTTCCAGTCTCGGGATGGGGCCAAGTTCATGGTTCATCGCTTCCACAATCTCAAAAAATAACGGGGCGGCAATGTTTTTACCGACAAAAGCGGGATTTCCCTGATTATTGAAATGGCCTATCCATACGGCCAGGACGTAAGGGCCGAATGCGCCTGCCGACCAGGCGTCGCGATAACCGGACGAGGTCCCGGTTTTCCAGGCAACAGGCAGGGCGTGCCGTTGGATCCCCGGTTGTAATCCCGGGGTATCCTTAAGCATATCCAGAACCAGAAAACTGGCTTCCGGACTTAACAGACGTTTTCCGGCGTCGCGTTTTGCATCCTGCGTCAACCGCAACTCATGCCAGACACCGTCGTTGACCAGGGTGGCGTACAGGGTTGTCAATTCTTTCATACTCAATTCGGCGCCGCCCAGACTCAAGGCCAGGCCATAATAGGAAGCGGGTTTTAACGAACTGACCCGGGCGTCTTCAAGGAATTCATACAACGTGGGGTTGGTGAGCTGGTTGGCCAGATCAACGGCCGGAATATTGCGGCTCAGGATCAGGGCGTCTTTTGCCTTGACAGGACCCATAAAGTCGTAATCAAAATTTTCCGGATTGTAACTGCCAAAACGGTGCGGAACGTCTTTTAAAACGGTTGCCGGATGAATCAGCCCCTGATCCAGAGCCAGAGCATAGATAAATGGTTTTAAAGTCGAGCCGGGGGAACGTTTGATGTCGGTGCCGTTGATTTGGCCGTCGATGGCCGTATTGAAGAAACTGGCCGAGCCGGTTAAGGCTTTGATACCCATGGTCCGGGTATCAACCAGCATGATGGCGGCGTTGTTTGCGCCCAGGGAGGCGGTTCTGGCCAGATATCGTCGGGAAACACGTTCCACCAGGCGTTGCAGACGACCGTCGAGGGTGGTCAGTATGGTTTTTTGATCAGGATGGCGGCTGAGTACGTCGTTGACGAAATGCGGCGCTTTAAAAGGCAATTGCCGCATAGACCGCATGGCCAAAGGCAGGTTCATGGCGGCTTGCTGATTTTCATCGTCCGGATGAATACGCAGCCATCGTTGAAACAGTTTGTCGCGAATGGGTTGCAGTTGATGATTGTCCGGCGTTCGCCGTCCGGGATTTTGGGGGATGACAGCAAGCGCCAGCGCTTCGGGCAAAGTCAGTTTTTCCGCGGGTTTATTAAAATAGACCAGGCTCGCGGCGCCGATTCCTTCAATGTTATGGCCGTAGGGCGCGAGATTTAAATAGGCTTCCAACAGTTCTTTCTTGCTGTAGTGTCTCTCAAGCTGCAAAGCCCGCAGTATTTGCGCTACCTTGCCGGTCAGGGTTCTGGAATGAATTTTAAAGCGCATACGGGCCACCTGCATGGTAATGGTGGATGCCCCGATGCGGCGTGATCGGAGGACAAACGTTTGCCAGGCGGCTTTCAGCATGGCGACAGGGTTTACGCCGGGATGGCGGTAAAAATATTGATCTTCCTGCAGCAGGGTGGCTTCCACCAGTTGCAAAGCCATATTATCGAGCGGCGTGTAAAGACGGTATTGATCGTCATGACTCAAGGTAAGACGCAACAATCGGCGCTGTTCATCAAAAACCCCGGTGGAATAACTGATGCCGTTCAATAACGGTGGTTTGGGAATGAAAAAATAAAACGCCAACGCACTGACAAACAGCACAACAACGATTATTCTAGTTAGTCTGAATGTCAATTTCATGGAATCTCGTACCCTTTCCATTCAGGTTCATTAATGGCATCCGGTCAAATATTAAATGGAAACGGTACTATACCTCATTGCGGATAGACTATGAAAAAAAACAGGATCTCTTGGTTATTGGCGGCAATCGGCTCTTTTTTAGCGCCGCTGACAGGCCGGGTACAATGGAAAAGCCCTCCGTGGTTCAAGTTTTTGCGAAAAAAAGCGCGCAAGAATCCGAAACAATTCCTGGGAGCCGCCGCGGGTTTAGGCGTCGTGCTGCTTGGTCTTGTTCTTGGATACGTCTGGTATAAAAATTTACCGCAACCCTTGCTGATCACCGCAAAAATTGCCGAACCCCAAATCACACCCAACCAGGATGAACTGGTTGCCGAGCCTCTGGTCATTGATTTCGGACTGGCGGGCGACAAGCGGCAATTTACGCCGTCGTCCGTCGCGCCCCTTAATGAGGTTGGCAAGGTGGTGACGGACAATATCGAGATAAAACCGGCCATTGCCGGGCAATGGCGATGGGAAAGCGACAGCCGGTTGATCTTTACGCCCGCCCGGGATTGGCCGCCCGGCCAGAGGTATGAGATCAACTTTGGTGTGAAAGCCTTTGCCGACAGCAGCAAAATAGCGAGCCTGAGCTATACCTTTTCTACCCGGCCGTTCAAGGCGGCCATCAGTAAGTTCACCTTGTATCAGGATACGGTTAATCCTAAAAACAGACAGGCTGTAGCTACGGTTGAGTTTAATTTTCCCGTGGATACGACAAGCTTCGAAAGCAAGACAAATCTCAAGCTGCAAGCCTTGCAACAAGGGAAACTTGATTCAGATGCCCCGCCTTATCAATTCAAAGTCACTTATGACAAGCATAAACGTGTTGCCTACCTTCGTTCCGAAAATTTGCAGATCCCTGAGGTTTCCCGTTATGTGCTGCTTACCGTTCCGAAGGATGTGAAATCGGCGTCCGGTACGGCCGAAACGCTTGATACGGTCAGCAAAAACCTGCTGATCCCCGATCAGGGCAGTTATTTTAAGGTCTTACAGACCGGAGCATCCATCGTCCGTAATGACAGGGATCAGCCGGAGCAGGTTCTGACGCTGGAAACGTCGCTGGGCGTCATGCAAGCGCAATTGAATAAACACCTGCACGTTTATTTGCTGCCTGAAAATTATCCCGCAACGAAAAACGAGCGGGAAATCAAACATTACCAATGGCAAAATCCCGGTGAAATCACCGCGGGGATCCTTGCGCTTTCAACACCCTTGACAAAATCAGCCATCCCCGCGGATCGTAATTACGCAACCCTGCACAGTTATAAATTCAAGGCCAGGACACCCCGTTATATTTATCTTAAGCTGGATAAAGGGGTAAAAAGTTTCGGGGATTTCGTGTTAAGCCAGGATTACGCCGCTGTCATTGCGGTTCCCGAGTTTCCGAGAGAAATCAATTTTCTTCATAAAGGCGCCCTGCTGGCCTTGACCGGGGAGAAAAAATTATCGGTAGCCGTACGGGGATTGCCCGCCGTCAAATTTGATATTGCCCGGGTACTGCCGGATAACATCAACCAGCTGGTCACCCAAAGCGAAGGTGATTTCAATAACCCCTATTTCCTTCATACCAGCTTTAACCAGCAAAACATCAGCCGGATTTTTTCAGAGACGCAATCTTTTGATAATTCCGATTTGAGCCGTCAACAATACTCCGCTCTCGATCTGGGCCGCTACGTTGCGCATGATCTCAACAGCAAAGGCCCCAGAGGATTATTCCTCTTGCAAGCGACAGGCTGGGATGTGGAAAACAACGTGGCGCTTGATGTCAAAGCCGGCCGTTTGATTTTAATTACGGATATGGCTTTGATCGTGAAAGACAACAGCGACAAGTCCCACGATGTGTTTGTGCAATCCATTACCACCGGACTTCCCGTTGCCAATGCCATGGTGCGTGTGCTGGGTAAAAACGGTTTACCGCTGCTGACCCGCTTTACCGATCAGGAAGGGCGTGTCAGTTTCCCGCCCCTGCAGGATTTTACCGACGAACGCGAGCCGGTGGTTTATCTGGCTAACTTTGCCGGGGACGTGTCGTTTATTCCCTACAGTAATTATGGACGCCAGCTGAACTATTCACGATACGACGTGGGCGGGTTGTATAGCGGCAATCAGGAACAACATCGTTTGAGCGCTTTTTTATTTTCCGATCGCGGCATTTACCGGCCTGGCGATGAAGCGCATGTCGGCTTGATTGTAAAGCAGACGTTTGCGCAGCCGCAGCCGGCCGGACTGCCCCTGGAAATGACGGTGAGTGATCCGCGCGGCACGACCATTCTTGATCAGAAATTTACCCTCAATGCTTCGGGCTATATGAGTTTTAATATCCCGACCACGGCGACGTCCCCAACCGGCCAATATTTTGTAAACCTCTATCTTGTAAAAGATAATCAGGCGGACAGTCTGCTGGGCTCCACAACCCTGCGTGTCGCTGAATTTCAACCGGATCGCATGCGTATTGCCGCGGAATTCTCGCAAAAAAAGACGAAAGGCTGGCTTTCTCCCGACGCGTTGCAAGCCCGTGTTAATTTGTGGAACCTCTACGGCGCGCCGGCGGCGAACCGGCGGGTTAGCGCCAATTTGCTTCTGGCGCCGCAGGATGTGGCGTTTGACGAATATCCGGATTACCGTTTTGTCGATCCGTTGGTCGATGACCATAAACCGGCTAAAGTCTTCACCGATAATTTGGCCGAGGCTAAAACCAATGACGAAGGGCAGGCAGATTTTGATCTGGGCCTTAATCGTTTCCAAAAAGCCACGTATAAGCTGACGTTTTTCGCGGAAGGGTTTGAAGCGGAAGGCGGTCGCAGCGTGACCACGCAATTGACCGCCTTGGTTAGTCCCCTGCCTTATCTGATTGGCTATAAGCCGGACGGTGAATTGCGCTACATCAATCAGGGAAGCGCGCGCTCCATTCACTATATCGCGGTGAATTCCCAGTTGAATCAGCAGGCGGTTCGCGATTTAAAAATTCAGTTGCATGCCTTGCATCCGGTAACCACACTGGTTAAAAACCCGGATGGAACCTATCAGTATCAATCGGTCATCAAATCCACTCTAATTCGTAGCCAGCCGTTTTCCATTGGTGGACAAGGAACAAACTATTCTCTGCCGACTGATGAGATCGGTGATTTTTCTCTCAGTGTGGTGGATGATAAAAATACCAGACTAAGTCAGGCAAGATTCAGTGTGGTTGGCGCCAGCCAGTTACCGTTGCCCAAAAATGCGGAATTGACCGTCAAGCTTGATAAAACGGAATATCGGGCCGGCGAGGATATCGCGTTGCATGTTACCGCGCCTTATACCGGAGCCGGATTAATCACTATTGAACGGGACAAGGTTTACGCCTCGCAATGGTTCAGGGCGGATACCACAAGCTCGGTACAAACCATCCGGATCCCGGCTGATTTTCAGGGCAATGGTTATGTCAACATCGCTTTTGTGCGTAACTGGGATTCCCCGGAAATATTCATCAGCCCCTTAAGTTTTAGTGTGGTGCCATTCACGGTCAGCCATGAGGATCATGCGATTGCCATTGAATTGAAAACGGCGAAACGGGCACGTCCGGGCGAGGCGTTGACGATGGTGTATAAAACCGACAAGCCGGCAAAAATTATTGTCTTTGCCGTGGACGAAGGCATTTTGCAGGTTGCCGGATATCAAACACCGGATCCGCTGGCGTTCTTTTTTCAGAAAAGAGCTCTGGAGGTTCTGACCCAGCAAACAGTGGATCAGATTTTACCGAAATATTTAAGGGATCGTGAACTGTCCGCTGTAGGTGGTGATGAAGGGGAAGCTATGCTGGCCAGACATCTCAATCCCTTCAAGCGCAAGACCGATTTGCCGGTGGCCTATTGGTCAGGCGTTCTCGAAAGCGACGCGACTCCGCGGCAGTTGCGTTATCAGGTGCCGGATTATTTTAATGGTACGTTAACGGTCATGGCGGTGGCGGCGGCTTTTGATGCAATAGGATCGGCCTCCGTACAGTCACAAATACGCGGCCATTTTGTCATTAACCCCAACGTTCCCACCTTTGTAGCACCGGGTGATGAATTTGAAGTGACGGCCAGTATCGCCAATAATCTCGAGAACTCGGGTGATGTTGCCGAGATTGATGTACAGTTATTAACGTCTCCGGAGCTGGAGCTAATCAGTGACGCCAGTCAATCCCTGACTATTGGCGAAGGCAAGGAAAAGACGGTGCGTTATACTCTGCGTGCCAGATCGCAACCGGGTTCGGCAACCATCACGCTGGTGGCCAAAGCCGGCGATAAATCCGGTAAAATGGAAGCGACTTTGAGCGTAAGACCGGCAACCCCTTTCCTGACCACCTTGAAAAGCGGTAAGAGTGATCATCAGAAAACGCTCGCGGTAGATCGTAAATTGTATCCACAATACCGCACCGTGGAAGCAAATGCTGCAAACAGCCCGCTTATTCTGGTCAGCGGTTTACAGCGGTATCTGGATAATTTCCCCTATGGTTGTACGGAACAGCTGACAAGCAGGGCTTTGCTTTTACTCGCGATGGCGGGTCAACCCTGGTTTCATCAGGACGAGGCAGAGATCAGGGAAAAACTGGCGTTGGCCATACAAATGCTGGGCCAAAGACAGATGAGCAGCGGCGGCTTCAGTTACTGGCCGGGACTTGGGGCGAATCGGAGCAATGATTTTGCCACGGTCTATGCGATGCAGTTTTTAACGGAAGCGAAAGCGCAGGGAGTGACTGTTCCAGGCGATCTGTTTTATGCCGGGATCGGTTATCTGAAAGAGTTTGCAGGACAAAATCCTCGCAATCTTGAACATGCCAGATTACAGGCTTACGCCATTTATGTTCTGACACGCAATGAAATGGTGACTACGAATTATCTGACCAATCTGCAGCTTTATCTGGATAAGGAACAGGATAAATTATGGCAGGAAGATATTACCGGTGCTTATGTGGCGGCTTCCTATCAGTTATTGAAAAGCGAAGAGGAAGCATCCCGGTTGATTGAACAATATAAATCATCAGCCAACGCAGGCGTCTCCGATTTTTACAATAAGAACATTGCCGATGCGCAATATCTGTATTTAATCGCGCGCCATTTTCCCAATCATCTGGCACAAGTGGGCAAGGATTATGTCATGCCGCTGGTGAATGCTATCAATTCCGGTGAGATGAATACGGTATTGGCCGGTTACACCAGTATGGCTTTGAACGCTTATAGTCTGTCGGTGGAACCATCGCAGGAAAACGGATTGACGATTACTGAAATTCTGGCTAATGACAAACCCCGATACCTAACCCCCAATCCGGCGGCCTATCAATCCGTCACGATAGACGGTAACGCCAAAAATGTTGTGTTCAACGGTCCGAAGGGGCAGGATTATTTCTATCAGTTGATCCAGGCCGGTTTTGACGCGCAGCCGCCAGCCGCCAGTCTGCAACAAGGTCTGGAAGTGTATCGCGAATATCGTAATGCCGAGGGAGATGTGATCACAAAAGCCGAACTCGGAAAAGACATTGAGGTTCATATTCAGATCCGTGCCATGCAGGATCAGTATTTCAGTAATGTGGCCGTTGTGGATCTGTTGCCCGGTGGATTTGAAGTGGTTGCCGATTCCGTCGATACAAGCAAATTCGATTACGTGGACATCCGTGAAGATCGGGTGGTGTTTTTTATGGGCGTGGGCGCGGCGGCTTCGGAAATAGTTTATCGTATCAAAGCCACCAACAGCGGTGATTACACAGTGCCACCCGTATTGGCTCAATCCATGTATAACCCTAATGTTCAGGCCTATGGCAAGCCCGGTCAAATCAGTGTGACCAATACAGACTGATGCCGGGCGTTTTGTACCAGGGGGCATGACATTTTTCTCTGTACATGACAAAAAAATCTGTCATGTACAGAGGGCATTTTTTCTAAAACGGTGCAATTTTTTACAAAAAGAGGTAAAATTCGCCTTTTTTAAACCAGTAACGATACGATGAAATATCTGCTTTACCTTTGTTTGTTTTTTATAAGCAGCCTGCTTTATGCTGAAATTCGCTCGGAAATACATACGATTAAACTGGGTGACACACCGGTACAAATCGTCAGGGAAGGTGAATCGGGCAACACCTTTGTTCATTTGCATGAGAATGAAAGGACGGCGCTCAAAGCGGCGGAACGTTTTATCGCACAGCAAGGCGGCACTCTCATTACCTTGCGACACAGCGGACAGCGCAATATTGTGTTTCGGATAAACAAGGTGACGTACCAGTTTGATCCCAATCGCATTTTTACCGATCAGGGTATTAAAAAAACGCTACGGCAATACGGCCCGTATTCCGGAGCCGCGCATCGGGAGGTTAAACGTCTGGCTCAGGGAATTATTCGTTTGATCCCCCCCGGCAAGGTGATTGCGGTTCATAATAACAAAGGGTATTCCATGACCGATTATTTCCCCGGACACCCGTTGGCCCGGGATGCGAAAGCATGGCATCACCCTCCGGGCACCAATACGCGCAATTTTTATTTTGTTACCCGTTATCAGGAATACCTGCGGTTGAAAAAACTGAAATACAATGTCGTTTTACAAGCGGATCATGCGCAGAATGATGGTTCCCTGTCTTATTATCTGGCCGGCAATAATTATATAAATATTGAGTCCGCACATGGTCAGCTGGATGCGCAATTCAAAATGCTGAATCATGCCTGATAACTTGGCATGAGGCTCGTTTCAAGATACGATTAGATTTTTTGCACAGGGTAGGATGAATGGAGCAGCTTGACGTTAGTTCAACAGAGACGGTGCAACAGCAAATGTTGCGGTTAAGTTCACATCTGAATGGACGTATCCTCGGTCAGAAGGGGTTGGTGTCGCGATTGTTAATCGCCTTGCTCGCCGATGGCCACCTTCTGGTGGAAGGGGCGCCAGGTCTGGCTAAAACCCGGGCTGTCAAGGAGCTGTCAACGCTGATTGAAGGCAGTTTTCACCGTATTCAATTTACACCGGATTTGCTGCCTGGTGATTTAACGGGCACCGATGTCTTTCATCCGGAGGACGGCTCCTTTGTCTTTCAACCCGGACCTATTTTTCATCATCTGATTCTTGCCGATGAAATCAATCGGGCTCCAGCGAAAGTGCAGTCCGCGCTATTGGAGGCTATGGCTGAGCGGCAAGTCACTATTGGCGGTAAAACCTACCCGTTGCCCGAGTTGTTTCTGGTTATGGCGACGCAAAATCCGATTGAACAGGAAGGAACCTACCCCTTGCCCGAGGCACAGCTTGATCGGTTTTTGATGTATGTGAAAATCAGTTATCCGGAAGCCGCCGTTGAACATGATATCCTGTCTTTATCACGCAATGAGGCGATGGGATTGCAGGGCGGAACCGGTGAAAAAATCAAGGCGCTATCCCAGTCTGCCTTGTTTGAAGCACGGAAACAGGTTTTAAAGGTACACACCAGCAGTGCCCTGGAAAATTATCTGGTGCAACTCGTGGTCGCAACCCGTAACCCGGCGGCATACAGCGACGAACTAACCCGCTGGCTGCGTTTCGGAGCCAGCCCGCGTGCGACGATTGCGCTGGATCGCTGTTCCAAGGCACATGCCTGGCTGGCCGGTCGTGATTTTGTGACACCTGAAGATATTCATGTGATTGCTCATGACGTGCTCAGGCATCGTATTTTGCTCAGCTTTGAGGCGGAAGCGGAAGGAGTGAGCAGCGATGATTTCATTGATGCCTTGTTGCGTCTGGTGGCGGTGCCGTAGGAGAGGACGATGACCGATGGCGTGGTGGCACCTCTCAGCGAATTGATTGCGTTGCGGCGGTATGCCCGCAAGATTCATTACAAACCGGGAAAGAGCACGATCAGCGCGGGAAATCATTTATCCCGGCTTCGCGGCCGCGGTATGGATTTTTCCGAGGTTCGCAATTATCAGGCAGGAGACGAGATTCGTCATATGGAATGGCGGGTGACGGCACGCACGGGACGCCCCCATATTAAAATTTATCAGGAAGAACGCGAGCGTCCGGTGGTCATTCTCACCGACTTTAATCCATCCATGTATTTTGGCACGCGAGTCGCGTTTAAGTCCGTGCTGGCTGCCCGCCTGTCGGCCATGGTAGCCTGGACGGCCGTGAGGCAGGGTGATCGGGTGGGAGGTTTGCTGTATTCCGCCTCTCGTCACGATGAATTCATTCCCCGGGCTCGTGAATCAGGCATACTGCCGTGGTTGGCGGCTTTGAGTGATTATACCGGACAACTGGATAACCGGAATCATTCCGGGCCTCGCCAGTTAAGCGATGCTTTGCTGCGTATGCGGCGGGTCACCCGGCCCGGCAGTATTCTGGTGTTGATCAGCGATTTTTATCATCTTGATGCGGAAAGCGAGAAGCATCTCAATCGACTGCGCGCTCATAATGACGTACTTGTTTACCATATTTGTGATGTACTGGAACTGGCTCCCCCCAAACCGGATATTTACGCCATCACCAATGGTGCGCAGGAGATCCTTCTAGACACGCGAATCGACAAAGTCAGCCAGGATTATCGGAATTATTGCGAGGACAGACAACTGGCGTTGCAATCATTGTGTAAACGCCTGCAAATACAATACGTGACCGTGACTGCGGAAAAAGATATAGCGCAACTGGTTCGCCAGACGTTTCCCAGGAGGTCTAATGGCTGATTCGCAACCGTTAGCGCAGTTACGCGATATTCATTTACCCGCCCCCATTGGCTGGTGGCCGCTGGCGCCAGGCTGGTATTTTCTTGCTTTGGGTGTTCTGGTTTTGTTGCTGGTTGCCGTTTTTTTTATCCACCGGCGTTACTCTTACGGTCGTGCCAGGCGCCAGGCCTTGCAGTTGCTGGCCAGATACCGGCAGGAGTATATGAATGAAGGGAATAGTCAGGTGACCAGTGCCAAGGTATCGGAATTGTTGCGACGGGTGGCGCTGGTTTATTTTTCCAGGGAGCGGGTAGCTGGATTGCAAGGAGATGCGTGGATTGAGTTTCTAAACAGTACCGGCAAGGATATTAATTTCAGCGCCGTTCGTGAATGTTTGATAGAGCTGCCCTACCAGGCTCCAAAAAGTATAAATTTAAAACCACTGTTTACACGCGCCGAGATATGGATTAAGCAACGAGGTGTACCGTGTTCGAATTAGCGTACCCCTGGGCATTGTTGTTATTGCCTCTGCCTTTCGTTATCTGGTTTCTCTGCCCTCGTGCCGCATTGGCTTTGCCGGCCGCTATGAAAATCCCTTTTTACGAGGCAGTATATTCCATCGTTGATCAGGAAAAACGGGTTTTAGCCAGACAGGGGAGTACCGGTATTTTCCTGATTATCTGGGTGCTGATTTTACTTGCGGCGTCCGCTCCCCGCTGGGTGGGCTCCCCTATTCCCCTGCAAAGGGAAGGACGTAATATTATGCTGGCGCTGGACTTGTCAGACAGCATGAAAATCAATGATATGATGATGAACGGTCGCCCTGCCAGTCGTCTGGTCGTGGTAAAACAGGCGGCGGAACAATTCGTCAGGGAACGGACAGGTGATAAAATTGGTTTGATTCTGTTTGGAACCCGCGCTTATTTACAAACGCCTTTAACCTATGATTTGCATAGCGTGTTAATGCGTATTGAAGATGCTACGGCGGGGCTTGCCGGAAACACGACGTCCATCGGTGATGCGCTGGGTTTGGCCATCAAACGCTTGCAGGATGTTCCTGCCAGGGGGCGAGTGATTATATTGCTTACCGATGGCGCCAATAATTCCGGGGTTTTGACTCCTGTGAAAGCGGCGGAACTGGCTAAAACGGATAATATCAAGGTATATACCATAGGTTTGGGCTCGCAAACTGATGCAGGCGCGTTAAGCGGCATGTTTCTTGGTATGAATGCGTCCGCCGATCTGGATGAGGAAACGTTGCAAAAAGTGGCTGCCATGACCGGGGGCCAGTATTTCCGTGCCACGGATCCCAAGTCGTTGCAAGATATTTATAATACGATTAACCAGCTGGAAACCATCTCCCAGGATCAGGCGAATATTCGGCCGCAAAAAGATTATTACCCCTGGCCGCTGGCGTTGGCGTTGTTGTTATTTTTATACTGGTTCTCCGAAAAGGCCGGGTACGTACAGAAAATTTCTTTTCGATCCGCACGTGTTCAGGAGAGTGGTTCATGATAACGAACGTTCACTTTCTGCGCCCATGGTGGTTGCTGGCTCTGGTTCCTTTATTGATTCTGGCAGTGCGCCTGTGGCGGGCAAAACCTCATCTTGAATCCTGGGCTGCCGTTTGTGACCGTCATTTACTGGATCATCTGATTCAGTCGAAGGGAAGAAACAAACGACATCTTGCCATGACAAGTCTGTTTATCAGCGCCGCTTTTCTAATCATCAGCCTGGCCGGACCAAGCTGGTCCAGATTTCCGGTTCCTTCTTACCGGCAAGTCCAGCCAAGAGTATTGATTCTGGATATGTCAGACAGTATGTTGATGGATGATTTGAATCCGAATCGACTGACGCGGGCGAAATTCAAATTGCATGATTTGTTTAGCCGCCCTGATCTCGGACAGACAGGATTGATAGCGTACACGGGTGAACCTTTTATCGTTTCACCATTGACCGAAGACGCGAAGACCATCGATTCGCTCCTCTCGTCGCTAACGCCGGATATAATGCCTGTGTCCGGTCAGCGACTGGATAGTGCTCTCAAGCAGGCCGGACAATTGATTAATCAGGCCGGATTTCATTATGGCCAGATTCTGGTTCTCACCGCGGAATCGCCAAGCCGCGCGGCGATTGAAGAAGCTGAAACGCTCGCCGGACAACAGATCTATACGTCGGTCATTCCCATGCTAGGTGATCAATCTCTTAATCCGCTATTTCAACGATTGGCCAATGCCGGGCAAGGAATCGTCGTTCCCTTTTCCGATAGTTCCGCCGATCTGGAACGCTGGTTAACATTGTCGACGGGCGACTACCAGTTTAATCCGAGTCAACAAAATCTGATTCCGGTCTGGCGTGATGAGGGACGCTGGTTTTTAATTCCAGCACTGATTTTTTTATTACCGGTATTCAGGCGGGGTTGGCTGCAAAGGATAGACGCATGAAAAAGTGGATATTTATCATCCTCACGACACTGACCTGCAGTGCGTATTCATTTAGTTGGCAGAGCCTGTGGGCAACGGGTGATCAACAAGCCCAGTCGCTGATGAACAAAGGACAATATAAAAAAGCCGAGAAGACATTTCAGCATCCGGACTGGCGTGCCGCGGCCGCATACCGTGCCGGCCATTATCAGGATGCGGCAAAGGGATTTGCAGCATTAGACTCTGAGCGAGGTTATTATAACCAGGGGAATGCGCTGGCTCATATGGGACAATATGAGGCGGCCATCAAAGCCTATGATGAAGCGCTGCGCTTTAATCCGGACAACAAAGACGCACTCTATAACCGTCAGATCATCGCGGATTTGTTAAAAAAACAGAAGGAAAGCCAGCAAAACAAGGATCAGCAAGGTCAGGATCAGAAAAATCAGCAAAACAAGAATCAGCAGGGTCAGGATCAGAAAAATCAGCAAAGCAAGAATCAACAGGGTCAGGATCAGAAAAATCAGCAAAACAAGAATCAGCAGGGTCAGGATCAGCAAAATCAGCAAAACAAGAATCAGCAGGGTCAGGATCAGCAAAACCAGCAAAACAAGAATCAGCAGGGCCAGGATCAGCAAAATCAGCAAAACAAGAATCAGCAGGGTCAGGATCAGCAAAATCAGCAAAACAAGGATCAGCAGGGTCAGGATCAGCAAAACCAGCAAACTGCGGATAAGCAGCAACAAAATAAAGAAACGCGGCAATCTGATCAAAAATCGTCGGGGAAAAAGCAGGAAAATAGCGATGAGGCAGGAAAAACGGCGGCAGACGAGCATGCTACTGCGGTGGAGCGTGAAAAACAACTGGCGAAAGAACAGTGGTTGCGTTTGATCCCCGATGACCCGGGGGGATTAATGCGAGAAAAATTCTTGCGTGATCATTTAAGAAGACAACGTGGGTGGTATCAATGAAACATATACTGACAGCTGTTTTTTTAATCCTGTTCTGGATGGTGGGGTATGCGGATGTTACCTTGCAGGTTGAGTCGCCAACCGTCGAGTATGGTCAGCCATTTCGCCTGACGTTAACCATTGAGGATGCACAGACGAACGCCATTCCTGATTTAACGCCCCTGCGTAAGGATTTTACCATAGTCGGTACGGAACGAAGTGTGAATTATGCCTTGATTAACGGCCAATCCCGGACACTCAGCCAATGGACGGTATTGTTGCTGCCGAAACGTGAGGGAAAATTCACGATCCCTCCTATCCGGGTCGGGCAAGAGGAGACTGTGTCAACAACCATCGAGGTCATGAAAGACGCGGCCGGGATGACAGATACCATAAATGCCCGGGAGCAGAAAAGTGTGATGTTGCAAACCGAGGTCAGCACCAGTAAACCTTACGTGAATCAGCAGGTGCTCTACACGGTCAAGTTATACAATAATCGCCGGCTGTTCGATGCTGATTATCAGCCTCCCAGGATAGAGGATGGTTTGTTGATTCCATTGGGTGACGGGCGACGTTATCAGGTTATGGTAAATGGTACGGCTTATACTGTCGATGAATTGCAATACGCTGTTTTTCCTCAGAAAAGCGGCCCGTTAAAAATAACGCCGCCCCGGTTTCAAGCTTTGCTATCAGGTACCATTCCCCAAAGAATCACCGTGGCGGCTGAAACCACAACCCTGGATGTGAAACCGGTGCCTGCAAAGTATTTGAACCAAATCTGGCTGCCGGCCAAACAGGTTACCGTAACGGAGACTTTTGATCGGTCGGATAATGAGTTTCAACAAGGCGATATGCTGGTGCGTACCATAACCGTGCGGGCAACCGGCATGGTGGCTCAGTTGATGCCCGCGCTGAAACTGACCACAAGTGATCAGTACAGTATTTATCCTGAAAAACCCGTAGAAAAAACATCCTTTGTCCAGGGGGATTTAATCGGGACAACAACCATGAAAGTGACCTATCTGCTGAATAAGGCGGGTAAAATTGTGATTCCCGAAGTGAAATTACCCTGGTTTAACACGTTGAGCGGCCAATCCGATGTTGCGACATTAGCGAAAAAAACAATTGAGGTGATCCCTGCCGCCGGAGTGAAATCAGCGGCGAATTCTGGTTCCGGCATGTCTCCTGCACAAAATGCAACGCCGTTACCGGCACCAGTCAGCTCGAATCAACCCGCCGCAATACCTTCTTCGTCCGGAGCCTTTGTAGCGAATGATAACAAGGCATGGTGGGTTGCCGGAATTTTTGCCCTGGCCTGGATTGTAACCCTGTTATTGTGGTGGTGGCGTCAATCGCCTCATAATCGAGGCCGTTTGACGAAGGCTCGTAAGAAATTATGGGAGGCTTGTCTTGCCAATCAACCGGAGCAGGCAAAGGATGCGCTTATCGAATGGGCGCACTGCCAATGGCCTGACGCAGGCGTTTTAAATCTGGCAGACATCGGGCGGCAGGTACGGGATCCGGTGTTTAAAAAGCATTTGAATGCTCTGGCACAGGCTTTGTATCACGCGGATCAGACGCGGTGGCGAGGTGATGAGTTATGGCGTTGCATTGTCAACAACAAATTGGGTAGGGCCGCTGGAAAAAACAAATCCAATCCCCTTCCTCCCATCCATCCCTCCGTGGATTAATCATGCGCATGGAAGATTATTGCCAGCAGGATGCCCATGCCCTGGCAGAGTGGATCCGCAAAAAGAAATGGCGTGCCGAGGATGTACTGGATTGCGCGGTCAGGCGTATGCGCCAGGTGAATCCCTTATTGAACGCGGTGGTGACCGACTGCAGTGAATGGGGATATCGGCAATTGGCCGGTATGCGCGGCGACGAGCCGTTTTACGGCGTACCGGTGCTGGTGAAAGACCTTGGGTTTGAGATGAACGGCGTTCCTTATACGGCGGGGTCGCGTTTTTATGAAGGAACCGTTTCTCACCGTAACAGCGACATGATCACACGTTTGCTGTCGCTGGGCATGGTCCCTTTCGCCAAAACCAACACGCCTGAACTGGGATTATCCTATGTCACGGAATCCGCATACCTGGGCCCGGCTCGCAATCCCTATGATTTATCCCGAACGCCGGGTGGATCCTCGGGCGGATCAGCGGCTGCGGTGGCGGCTGGAATTGCGCCGGTCGCGACCGCCAGTGACGGCGGCGGCTCCATTCGTATTCCCGCCGCTTGCTGCGGATTATTCGGCTTTAAACCTACCCCGGGCTTGATTTCCTGTGGTCCCGCGGTCGGTGAAGCCTGGTCAGGCATGGTAAGCATTCATGTCCTGACCCGAAGCGTGCGCGATTCGGCCGGTTTATTTGCTTATTTGTCAGAAACGGGACTCGCAGCTTTGGGCCATCGTCCCAATAGCCGAACAATCCCGGCTTTGGCCAGGCATCAAGGCAAATCGGTGATTATTCCGGAAGGGCTATTTGCCGATGTGCCTGTCGACAAATCTTACCGGACGGCGGTGGATGTGGTATGCGGCCATCTGGAGAATATGGGTTATACGATAAAACGGCAATACTTGCCGCTTGATTTAGCCGCCATTGATGAATGTGTATTAACCATCATTGCCGCGAATGTGGCCGCCGAACTGGAACGGCAGCAAGAACAGACAGGCAGAAAACCTCGCAAGAATGAACTGGAATCGGCAACCTGGGAATTGAAACGCAGGGGTACATCCATCAGGGGATCCCGGTTGATCGCCGCCAGGAACAAGCTTTATCAATACATGCGGCCTGTTCATGACCTGTTGCAATCAACGAATTTCTTATTGACGCCGGCTCTGGCAAAGCCGCCGTTACCAATCGGCAGCCTGACTATGAAGGACGGATTTGAGTCGTTTCTTCAAAAGAATCGTGATTTTTCCCCGTTCACCTCCCTTTTTAATCAGGCCGGTTTACCCGCGATGGTTCTGCCGGTTATGGCGGATCAACATTTACCTGTTGGCGTGCAATTGGCAGCCGGAAAATGGCAAGACTGCTTGTTGCTTGAACTGGCGGAACAGTTACAACGAGTTTTGCCGGATTTTACCAGACCCGTCATGACGTTGCACCAGACCGATTTCTGATGCGCAGAGCCTGATCGGAAGAGGGTTTATTTTTTCAGATAGTTTACTTCCTGACGAAATTGCGAAATTATTTACAAAAGAAACTCGCTATTTGGCAAACACTAAGTTATAATTAACTCACTTGATGAAATCCTGATTCTCAGTGGAATAATTGATGCTCTCGTGACAATCCCTTCTTTTGTTATTCAAAGTGGCGAATCATCGCGTAAGTCCTGTCTTTTTTTCAAACCTGAAATTCGGATAACACAAGTGTGTAATTTAATTAATTTGGAAAGTATAAATGTCTGCTATAGTAGAAACTGGCCACGTCAAGTGGTTTAATGATGATAAAGGTTACGGCTTCATCAGCCGTGATAACGGTAAAGACGATGTATTCGTTCACTTCCGCTCAATTAACAGTGGCGATTCACGTAAGACGCTCGTAGAAGGCCAACGTGTACAGTTCACAGTAACCAAAGGTCCTAAAGGACTGCAAGCGGAAGATGTAACCTCCATATAATCCCGCTGTTTCTCCAATCTTCCCCCTCTGTTGTGACGTGATATGCGCGGCTTCGTGAGGGGGTGATCTTCTTTATTCTATGAAAAAACCGGATGTCATTGTCATTGGTGCGGGTGCCGCAGGCTTAATGTGCGCTATTGAGGCAGGTCGACGGGGACGACGCGTCCTGGTTATCGATCATGCCAACAAGGCAGGGAAAAAAATATTAATGTCGGGTGGTGGTCGTTGTAATTTCACCAATTATCACATTGAGTCCCATCATTTTCTCTCGAACAATCCCCATTTTTGTAAATCCGCGTTGAGTCGCTATACGCAATACGATTTTCTGGCATTGATCAGGCGATTTCACGTGCCCTTTCACGAAAAATCTCATGGACAATTGTTTTGCGATCGCAAATCATCAGACATTGTCGACATGCTATTACGTTGTTGCGAGGACGTGAACGTAGCCATCTCTCTTAACAGCCGTATCAAGTCCGTGATGCGTGAATCCGATGGTTTTCATATCAGGCTGGATAACGGTGAGAATTTAAAAAGCCGGAGTGTGGTTGTCGCGACAGGCGGATTATCCATACCCACCATGGGCGCTTCTCCTTTTGGCTATCAACTGGCCGCGCAATTCGGCCTCAACGTTTTGCCGACCAGGGCGGGACTGGTTCCTTTTACCCTGCAGCCGCATGACAAGGAGCGATATAGCGTGCTATCAGGCATCTCATTGCCTTGTCAGGTGTCTTGCAACGGGCAGAACTTTGAACTGGATATGCTTTTTACCCACAGAGGGCTGAGTGGTCCGGCCATGCTGCAAATATCGTCCTATTGGCAACCCGGTGATGATTTGGCTATTAACTGGATGACAGACAGGGATTGGGAGAACGATGTTCTGGAGCAAAAACGCGCCAGACCGGGAACACGCTTAAGGCATTATCTGGAACAGATGTTACCGAAACGTGTTGTACCCGCCTTGTTCGATGACAATATACTTGAGAGAGAATTGCATGGCTTCCCGGATCAACGATTGCAGGAAATGGTAAGTAGCCTTAAAGAGTGGCGCATGAAACCCAATGGTACGGAAGGGTATCGAACGGCGGAAGTGACGCTTGGCGGTGTTGATACCCATGCCCTGTCTTCCCAAACCATGGAAGTCAAAGCGATTCCCGGTCTTTATTTTATCGGCGAGGTACTGGATGTTACCGGCTGGCTGGGAGGGTACAATTTCCAGTGGGCCTGGTCGTCCGGTTGGGCTGCAGGGCAGGTGGCTTAATGTCTGAAAAAAGTCGTAACCTCATAAAAATCAGGTATAATTAACGCTTCTTGTATTGCCGGGATGCACTTATGACCAGGGCGGGTTTTCATTTTATTCTTTGGCTGCAAAAGCGGCTCACTGGCGCCAAAGCAGTTTTGAATTCGTTGAACAGGGCATGCTGCTCGCCTCATTCAAAACCATTCTGCCACTCAATTGTCTCCATTTTTGCTTCACGACGGCAACCGTATTCATTTTCAAAGTCCGGGCTGGCCGTTGTGATGTTATCTGTTTTCTCGGGATATACTTTTGCCTCGACTTCCGTTGACGGGTATTTTAAAACGCTGAAGTCTTGCCCGGCCTATCTGTCCAAAAACAAAAAAACAAATCCCGATCAACTTACCGTCCCTGCCAATGAGCAGTATGAACTGGTAGAAATCAACCGTGCCGGCCAACCCGACTGGTTTCGTATCGTTATTCCCGATAACGCGCATACCTTGCGGTGGGTGGCTCGTGATTGCGGTCAGGCCAATTATCGGAGCACGGATCATTCCCACTGTGATCAAACGCCGGGGATGGCGGATGCCTATGTACTGGCATTGAGTTGGCAGCCTGCTTTTTGCCAGACCTACGGCTATGAAATCGGCAAACCGGAATGCTTGAAATTACAGACGGATTCCTATGCCTCCTCTCATATGGTTCTACATGGTTTATGGCCTAACCAGGACAATTGCGGCACCAATTACGGATTTTGCGGTGTGGAGTCGTTGAGCCATCACTGTGACTACCCTTCCCTGACCATCAGCAAACCGATCGCGGATAAATTACGGATCTTGATGCCCAGCTTCGCATACGGCAGTTGCCTTGAGCGCCATGAATGGCAAAAACACGGGAGTTGTCAGATCCTGTCACAGGATGACTATTTTTCATTGGCGCTTCGTTTAACCGAAGAAGCCGATAAAACGGAGCTGGGACAGTATCTGTACCAGCATCGTGGTGATCACGTACCAAGAAAACAATTGGAAGATATGGTAGCCCGGTCGTTTGGCAAAGAGGCTGTCGCTAAAGTGTATCTGGGGTGTAAAGACGGGTTTCTGGTAGACGTTTTTATCCAGTTGCCTCCCTTGATTCCGTACACGACGCCCCTCGCAGAGTTGGTCAGGAAGGCGCCGGAACGTCGTTCGCATCAGGGCTGTCCGACTACTGTCGGGATTTCGGATTTCCATGCCGGGTCATAGGTTCAGTACCCGGCGTGAAGAAAAAGAGGGTAAAGCGCATCCCTGCCGGCGTTTGTTCTTCGCCGATTGATGATGACTTACCCTCATATCGCTTGCGCATTGATTTAACTTCCACTAATGTAGGGAGATATTGTTTATGGATAAAGGTCTATGTTAATCCGGATTTTCATACTGAATTTCCTTGCTCTTTTTCTGGCCGGCTGCACGCATCATGGCGATGCCGGGAAATCCGTAGCCGGAACCAGAGTCACGCAAGCTCGCAAGTTGCCATCGTTTAATCATGTGGTTGCCGAGGGGCAAATTGATGTAAGTATGCACACGGGCTATGCCCAGCCGCAAGTCATTCTGCGCGGCGATCCGCGCGATCTTGTTCAGGTTGTCACGGAAGTCAAGAATAACCGGCTGGTCATGTATCTGGGCGCCGGTCATCCCCGTTATGGCCCGGTGAGTGCGGACATACGTACTCGTTATTTAAATTCCTTTGTCTATGACGGAGGCGGTACGGTTTCCGGCATGCGCCTGAACTCCGGGCTGCTTGATGTGTCGATAAAAAATCCCGGCACAACCCGGTTGGGTGGCAACATAAATCTTAGAAAACTGGAAGTCAAGGGCAGTGGTATGACTCGAATCAGCGGAGTCAGAACCAGTAGTTTACAATTATCAATGTCCGGCAATCCCGTCGTTGAATTAGTCGGTGTGGCCAAACTGTCCTGCCTGGATCTGCGGGGAGAGGGACGTTTTAGTCTGTATTGGGTTAAAAGCGACAAACTGACCATCAAGGCCAGAGATAATATCTTTCTGCAACTGGCCGGAATAGCAAATATGATGAATGTGGAGTTGTGGGATCACGCACGTTTCAAGGGGCGTTACCTCCGTGCCAGCCGGGTATTTGTAAAAACCCATAATTTTTCGGTTGCTGAAATCTCGGCGACCAGGCGTCAACATGCCCTGGCGAGCGATGCCAGCGATATTTATTTTTACAATCTTCCCCAAATGAAAACCGATTTCATGGCATACAATGGAGCCGTCCTTGATATGCGTGACTGGCGGATGTATTCCTTGCAGGAATACACTCGTTATAATAAATGGCCAATATGACGGGAAAGAAAAAATTATTGACAGGTTGGTTTGCTAATGACAATCAAACCAACCTGCCAATTATGTTTATATTGCAAGCAAACAACCCGGGATCACGTTTGCCCGGATTGCCAGCCAGGACACGTTACGTGCCTTGAGCCTGTGTTTCGTTGAGTAAATTATTTGTTACACACCGGATAATGGTGTCCAGATCGCCATCCAGAGGAAGTACATGAGCGGATTTGGATAACCAGTGTATAGTGACATTGGCACAATCCGCAAAGCGTGCGGCTACCTTGCGTGACGCAACCACTTCATCATAACAGCCGAGAAAGACATCGGTTGGGCAGTTCGGCGGAATGAACTCAAATTGATTAACCAGCGTCAGAATTTCGATAATGGCCGGGATAGGGAGTTGGCGGTAAGCTATCTCACAGTGTTCCGGTGTAAAAAGGTTGCCTGCTGAACTTCGGATTTTACTGAACCCCAGACGGTTTAAAATTCTGGCGAGTCGGATAATACCCGGTAATGACAACTGTAAATTAAGTGCGGGGGCGAGAAGATACAAGTGATTTAAGTCAAAGCGCCGGCTTAAGTGACAGGCCAGCAGACCGCCTAACGATAATCCCATGACATCGACCTGTTTGAATTCATGAATCAGCGTGCCACAAACTTTTTCGACGTAAGCCAGCCAGTCAGCGGCCTTGACATTGGCGAAACAATCGATGCTCTCGCCATGCCCGGGCAGAACCGGGGCAATGACGGCACCGTAGTCCGAAAAGGCGGGGTACAGATTGCGAAAGACAGCGGGAGACGATGAGAAACCGTGAATTAACAGCAAAGCACGGCTATTATCCTGATTAACCTGCCTGAATTCCCGCAGATATTTCGCGTCTCGGGCACGTAAAATATCCAGTTGGACGCCACGGCGCATACAGCGAAAATCATCTAAATTCATTGATCCTCCGTCTCAATCGATTCCGTCGTTAATTTGTCGAAATTATGAGACATGACTCCTATTATTGCCATCTCTTTATCAAATTCATGGTGCCCGGCGGCAAAAATAACCCTTTGCTTCTATAAATATGACTCAATATCGTATGAAAATGCTAAAAAAGTGTAAAAATTATTCAATAAAACAGGATGTTGGATACTGTCTGATTATAATAATTAACAGACAACGCATTTATTCCAGCAACTACGCCAGCAAACAAAACAAAGATTGAATAGGGTGTTCATAGTTTGTTGCTGGTATTTGTGCTATTTTTAAATTAATAAAAGTATGATTTTCAGGTGAGTGCTATGGCTAATGATCCATCCTCAAACAATCAGGATCCCAGCGGAACGGGTGATCAAAACACCCAGGGCGGGTATCAGGATTACGATACCGGTCTGGTAGACTATTTGCAGGCTTCGGCCGATGAGATCAGCGCTCGCGGCGAAGCGCAACTCGACGCTATTACGGATTTGCCTGGAAATCTGGCTAATTCCGGTATGGGGGCTGCCAGCTCTCTGGTTTCCGGGAATGTAAGCGGCGCATTACAGAGCGGGATGTCCGCCCTTTCCGATACGACAACCGCAGCGGGTGCGACGTCTGCAAACGACAGTACGGTTGATGACTACAACACTATGGCGCAATCCAATAATCAAAGCTTAAGCAGCAGCAACACGGATAGTATGGATCAGGTAGCCGAGTTGGGTTCTTCCCTGATTTCTTCCCTATAGGTGGCCAGAATAATGCCGGATTTCGTGCTTTAAACTACTATAATATAATGAAAGATGATATTTATACGTCTGGTTTTATGGAGAAAATACAGGCGATACATGCGGCAGGAGAAGTGATTTATGCCTAGCAAAAGCGAAAACACCGAACAAGAAGTTGGAACATCCGGGCTTCAGACGGAAGCCGCGGCCACAAAATTTTTTAAATCAAAACACGGTCAACAATTTTTATCGCAGGTGGTTGAGGTTATTGAAGAAAAGGAACAGGAAAAACAAGCGGCTATCCTGTGGCAGCAGCAGGAAGAACTAAAGGCTGCAGCCATTCTTACAGCAAGCCAGGAAGACACGGTTGTTGTGCGTCCTCTTGATGAGACGGAAGTGGTATTGTCTGAACCGCAGGAAAACAATATCCCTGAGGAGCCTGACACGTCCACTTACGATGCCATGATGAAGGGATTCAATAAAAACATGGAAGCGCTGGAAGAGCACAGACAACAAATTGAGCAACGCTACGAAGACTATAATGATAACCTTAAACAGGCCGATGATTTTATCGATACGTTACCCACGGATAACAAGGACGATGCTATCCAGAAAATCGAGGATAAAATCAAGGAACTGGAAGCGAACAATGACAAGGATGCCCAACGGATTTATGGTCTGGTTGATGAGGGGAAGGAAAACGAGGCGCGTGACGAGTTGCAGAAGCTGAATGCCAAAAACCTTCAGGTTGGTACCTTAAAAGACATGCTATCCGTCGTTAAGGGTGAGAAATCACTGTATACGGCAGAAGGGGAAAAAATAGATTTAAACGACACCAATGTCGTCGATGCGTTCAAGGAGTCCGGTTTCATCGTACCGGATGGTCAGAAAATAGTGACGGAAACCAACGAGGAAACGGGCGAAAAGGAGTTTTTTCTCCTTGGGGAAGACGACGAGTTAACCGACGAAAATAAAGAAAGCGCGAAAGACGCTTTTGACCGTAAAAAACCGGAACTGTCCAGTGTGAAATCGCTGGTTGGCGATATGAAAGACAAGGAGCTGACCAGCATTCGCGATGAGATAAGCAAGTTGCAGACTTCCGCTAACGAGAGCGCACCGGTTGCGAAAAGCGAGCAAACGGCAGCGCCTGCTCCTGCCGCACCAAGCAAGAAATCCGGTAAAGAAGCTGATACGGACGGGCCACCAAAAACAGGTGAGGATGAGGAGAAGAAAGAAGAGGATTTGTACGATAAATTCATGGCCCTGATCAAGACTATCGAGAGAATCGCAGATGAGCAATTCGATAAACTCCTCGATAAGATACTAAACGCGATGTCAGGCAAATCCAGGGGTGACACACCGGAAATTGTTATGGATCCGCAGAATAACACGGAAGATCTCCTCGAAACGGACGAGCTCGAACCGGAAGAGCCCAAACCGGAGTTCGCCGCTATAACGGATAACACAAACACACAGCAGCATAAGGAATCCCTGGAGGGTTACCATGCCCTTGCGATCGAAAATAATGAAAAAAACAACCCTTCTTCAGGAGCGCCGTTACAGATAACCGACGGGAATGAGATTGAGCCGGAGGATACCAATTCCGTAACGAGTAAAGTCTAGTACCTCATCCTGTAAACAACCCAACGTACCAATATTTTAGCTTGGTATCCTGTAGCCCGTCATGAAGGCGAAGCCGAAATGCGGGATAACCGGGTACCCAAGTCCAATATTGGGACATGAAACCCGCAATACGGCCGCAGGCCTCCTTACGGGCTACTGCATTTTTGTAAAAAATTAGGCTTCCATTAATTTATGGGGCAAACTTTCCAGGCGCCCGGCCGGGGTAATGGTCACATAATTTAATTTACGCTGCAATTCTGAAATTGTATCTGCGCCGGCGTAAGTCAGCCCCGAGCGTAATCCGCCGATAATGTCGGCAATAATGGCGTCCTGATTGGCGTGGTAAGGTACTTCGGTGGTCACTCCCTCCGCAGTTTTCCATTCCTGCATTTGACCCAGAAAATCTTCCTGGGCTTCGCGTGAAGCCATACCTCGATAACGTTTGTATTGCTGGCCGTTTTCCTTTTTAATCACGTCACCGGGAGTTGGTTCCGTTCCTGCCAGCATGCCGCCTATCATGACAAAATCCGCGCCGAAAGCGAGCGCTTTCACGATATCGCCCGAGGTACGAATACCGCCGTCCGCGACGATGGAACGGTCGGCGCGGGCGCAATGCTGAATGCAGGTGAGCATGGGAATGCCAAAGCCCGTTTTGATGCGGGTACTGCAAACGGAGCCGCCGCCGATGCCGGCTTTAATGATGTCGGCGCCACAGGACGCGAGATAATCCGCCCCGGCGTAGGTAGCGACATTGCCGGCCATGATACAGCGACTTCCCAGTATTTTTCTAAGATTTTTCAATGTCTTGCCGACGTATTTGGCATGCGCGTGAGCGACGTCGACACAAAAAAAATCCGCCCCGGCATCACGCAACGCTTCCGCTCTCTGCAATTCCGCATCGGTACAGCCTACGGAAACAAAAACCTGGCCCTGGCATCGTTTAAACTCGCTGATGTTCTCTTCGATGCTGAGAAAGCGGTGCATGACGCCAATGCCGCCCTTGCTATTCATAAAGTTAGCCATGTTACTTTCAGTAATGGTATCCATATTGGAACTCATGACCGGCAGTTGCAGCGTTAATTTGCCTATTCGATCCGTCATGCCGATATCGACGACACGTCTGGATTCGTGGTGATTGTATGCGGGAACCAGTAACACGTCATCGAAAGTGATGGCTTGGTCGTTCATTATTTATCCTTTTTGTAAAGCGGGTACTATAAATGCTCCGCCGCGTAATAAGCAAGCCTTGAACGTTCCCCTCGCATTAATGTCATATGAGCGCTATGTTGCCAGGTTTTAAAGCGATCCACGGCAAAGGTGAGACCGGAAGTTCGTTCGGTCAGATAAGGCGTATCGATCTGCTTGATATCGCCGAGGCAAATGATCTTGCTGCCGGGGCCTGCCCGGGTAACCAGGGTTTTGATTTGCTTGGACGTCAGATTCTGGGCTTCATCAATAATAATAAAGCGGTTCAGAAAGGTACGGCCGCGCATGAAATTCAAGGAACGGATTTTAATTTTATTCTGGAGTAAATCCTGGGTCGCATTACGGCCGAAAGTACCGCCTTCCTGGGAACTGTGCAAGACTTCCAGGTTATCCATTAAAGCCCCCATCCACGGCGTCATTTTTTCTTCTTCCGTACCGGGTAGAAACCCGATGTCCTCGCCTACCGGAATGGTGACGCGGGTCATTAAAATTTCATTGTACCGATTTTGATCCAGTACCTGGGTTAAGCCGGCGGCAATGGTAAGCAGGGTTTTTCCCGTGCCGGCCGAACCTTGCAAGGTGACAAAATCAATGTCGGGATCCAGTAGAATATTTAATGCGAAATTCTGTTCACGGTTACGGGCATTGATACCCCATACCGAATGTTTGGATTGGGTAAAATCACGAACCAGCTGTACGATGGCGCTGCCTGACTCCACATTCTTAACAATGGCCTGAAATTCATCGTTTTCGGTACTCAGGCAATCGTTGCAATACCATTGCCCGGTCAGCGGGCCGGTAATGCGGTAAAACGTTTTGCCGCTCTCCTGCCACGCTTCCATATCCTTGGCATGATTTTCCCAGAAATCATTGTCCAGAATATGCAAGCCGCCGTGCAGTAAATTGACGTCATCCAATACCTGGTCATTGTAATAATCTTCTGCCGAAATACCGAGGATCCCCGCTTTGATACGTAAATTGATATCTTTGGAAATAATGGCGACGTGGCGGCCAGGGTATTTTTTCTGCAGGCCGAGAGCGGTGGCCAGTAAGGTGTTGTCCGCTTTATGGCCGGGCAAGGATGTGGGTCTTAATTGTTCAAATTCATCGGTCTGGAAAAAAAGACGGCCGCTGCTTTTGACGTTCTCGGCGCTGAGAAAATTGGGGATGGGCAGGCCGGCGACAATTTCATTATGAGTGGCGTTGCTCATTAATTCGACCAGCATCCGGTTGGTTTGCCGGACATTACGCGCTACTTCCGAAATTCCCGTTTTGTGGCTGTCTAATTCTTCCAGTACAACCATCGGTAAATATATGTCGTGTTCCTCGAAGCGGTAAATGGCTGTGGGATCGTGCATTAATATATTGGTATCAAGAACAAACAACTTACAGCCATCAGATATTTTTTCCATGGATTCACCCTATCATCTAAGACAATTTTATTGTGATGAGGGTGGTGGGCGCAGTCAAGCAAATTAAACAAATCTTTGGATGAGTGAAACGCACAGAACCCGGGATTTTTTATTTTTGCAGGGTTTGCAGGGTTGTCAATACGTCGGCGACGTGTTCCTTTACCTTCACTTTCCGCCATTCATGGCGTAAAACGCCTTGCGGATCAATGAGAAACGTACTGCGCTCTATCCCGCATACCTGTTTGCCGTACATGGATTTCATTTTGATGACATCAAATAATTGACAGAGTTGTTCATCCTGATCGCTGATGAGTTCAAAAGGAAACTGCTGCTTGTTTTTGAAATTATTGTGAGATGTCACGCTGTCTCTTGAAACGCCGAATATTTCGCAGTTCAGTGCCTGGAAGCGTTCATAGGCGTCACGAAAGTCCTGGCCTTCGGTGGTGCATCCCGGTGTGGAATCCTTGGGGTAAAAGTAGAGCACAACCCATTTCCCATGGAAATCATGCAAACGGGTGTCAGGATTATTGGTGGCTGTAAATAAAACATCGGGTATTTTATCGCCAGTCTGCATGGTGCTCTCCTCAAAATAAAAGAACAAGCCTAAATTAGAATGAATGAATAAGCCAGGACTTGTAAGCCTGCCTGGAACGGAGAATAGCTACATCCATTGATTTCCGTGTATAATTATCCTTTTTTTATGTAATCAGGTGGCTTATGACGGCCAAAAAAAAATCGGATAATTCCATAGCCATCAACAAAAAGGCCCGCTTTGATTATTTTATCGAAACGGAATACGAAGCCGGTCTGGTTCTTGAGGGTTGGGAAGTGAAAAGCCTGCGAGCCGGCAAGATCAATCTCTCCGATGCCCATGTTATTATCAAACACGGGGAAGCGTTTCTGCTGGGTTCTCAAATTCAACCGTTACCTACGGCGTCAACTCATTTGCACCCTGATGCCGCACGAACCCGAAAGCTGTTATTAAATCGTCGTGAACTCAATCAATTAATAGGCAGCGTGGAGCGTCAGGGGTACACCATCGTACCTTTATCCCTGTACTGGAATCGTAATCGCGTCAAAATAAAGGTTGCCCTGGCCAAGGGTAAAAAGACTCACGATAAACGGGATACCATTAAAGACAGGGACTGGCAACGAGACAGGGCGCGCTTGTTAAAGAAAAATAATTAGAGCTGTCGTCCGGAGTCATGGCCTGAATGGCTTTGTTGACAAGATGAGCACTCAAGACATAATAAGGATTAGGTGCTATAAATAGTTAGGGCTTGTTGACCTGTCAACAAGCCCTGGATCAATGACATTGCGCGGTAACATAGCGGACAATCGGATCACGCTGCAGGGGTCAATGGACTGGACAAGGGAATCTTAAGGAGAAGCTTATGCCACACTTCGCGAAACGGGGCGCATGGTTGTTGCTTGTGCTGCTGTGCTTGCCATTTACCGGCCATGCCGATAAGTCGATACGTTCCGTCGTTATTTTCGGGGACAGTTTGTCCGACACCGGAAACACGACCCACTTGTTAAAAAGTTTGCGGCAGGAAGAAAGTCCGGCCTATCTGGTTCATCCCCTGAAGGTTTTTGTTGTCAACAAGATGACCGAATTTGCCGAGGACTATTATGTGCCGCAAATGGTTCTTGACGCGGGCATTGAGATAGTCAGGAATTATTTTGATACCGAGCTCGGTCCCTTGCTGGCCTCTATCGTCAGTAAAGTGCGGCGGGTGCCGGTGCTGCCCGGGGAGCCTTACTGGCAAAATCATTTTTCAAACGGCCGGGTCTGGAATGAGTATCTGGCGCCAATGCTGTCTGTTGATCGTGAGGACATGAATGATTTCAGCAATCAGGCGTTTGGCGGCAGTTGGGCTATGACCTATGATCATCAGTTAACGGTCTGGAATTTGATTCGTCATCCTCTGAATACGTTAAAAACGCTAATTGTCGGCAAGCTCATCCCCCCCAGCCTGGGATTGACGGTACAGGCTTATTTGCTGATCCATGAGCAGCTGGATGAGCGTACGGCCTATTTTGTCTTTACAGGGGCCAATGATTATTTGAATGTGCTGTTGTTTGAGGACAATTACAACCCGGCTGTTATGAGCGCTTATATTGATAATGTTCTCGATGGCATCGCCGCAGGTGTTCATAAGTTAACCAAATCCGGGGCGCGTCACATTGTTGTTATGGGATTGCCCGATGTGGGTTTGACGCCCAAATTTGTCCGCACATCCGACAGCCCGGTATTGAGTGCGGCCATTGCTTTGCATAACAAACGTCTTGGCGCGCGTGTGGAGGAATGGCGACAGGCCCAACCGGATGTTGATTTTTTATATATCGATGTTCAGAAATTCCTGCAAAAAGCGCTCGATAATCCGTCTTTTTTTGGTTTTTCCAATGTAGTAGACGCTTGTATTGACGTGAAATTTCCCATGTTTTCCGCGTTTGCCCAGTCGCCTTTTGCCCGCAATTATGTATTGCAATACGCTCAGGTTCTGAATTATCGTGCCCCTGGTTTTGCTCCGAATGAAAGGAATTACCATCTTTGTGATGCGCCGCAGGATTATTTATTCTGGGATGAAATCCATCCGACTACCCGCGCCCATCATTTGCTTGCCTATGAAATTTGCGAGGTTTTGAAAGCCAATGGTTACCAGGCCAACTGTCAAAATCCGCTTAATAGTTAGAATATGGCCGGTAATGTGGCATACTTGGCCCTGTTTTTCGAGACAGACACCGGCATGAATAGTATTGCCGGTGGGCTTTCAGGTATTCGGTAAGGAGTTTGTTATGTGTGGCATCATGGGGGCGACCTCACAGCGTGATATCAGTAAAATTTTATTGGAAGGGTTACGCCGTCTGGAGTATCGGGGCTATGATTCGGCGGGGATGGCTGTCATTGACAATGCCGGTCACCTGAAACGTCTCCGTATTCAAGGCAAGGTGCAGGCGCTGGCCGATGCCATGCAGGAAACCGCGATTGCCGGGATGACCGGAATTGCTCATACCCGTTGGGCGACACATGGCAAGCCTTGCGAACAAAATGCCCATCCCCATCTGTCTCACGGTGAAATCGCGGTGGTTCATAATGGTATTATTGAAAACCATGACGCCTTGCGTAACAAACTGGCCGGACTAGGCTACCAGTTCGTTTCCGAAACGGACTCCGAGGTCGCGGCCCATCTGATTCATCATCATTACCAACAGCATGAGCATCTGCTGACGGCAGTTCAGGATGCTGCGGCCGAGATGCGCGGTGCTTTTGCATTGGGCATTATCCATCAAAACCGCCCGCATGAACTGGTAGCGATACGCAAGGGAAGTCCGCTGGTGGTCGGGTGCGGGATAGGCGAACAATTCATAGCCTCCGATGCGCTCGCTCTGCGTTCCTTCGCCCAGCAGGTCTATTATCTGGAAGAAGGTGACAGCGCCTTGCTGACCGCCGACGGCGCGCGTATATTTGATGAACACAAGCGTCCCGTTGATCGAGTGGCTCACCCGTTAGACAATGACAGTCAGGTTATCAGTAAAGGCTCCTACCGCCATTTTATGTTGAAGGAAATTCATGAGCAGGGGCGGGTGTTGTCTGATACTCTGGAAGGTCGTATTGCCAGTATCGAAGTGCTGCGAGCCAGTTTTGGCGAACAGGCAAGCCGTATTTTTTCCAAAATCAGGCATATCCATATTGTAGCGTGCGGAACCAGTTATCATGCCGGTTTAACGGCGCGTTACTGGCTGGAATCGTTAACGGGACTATCGACACAGGTTGAAATAGCCAGTGAGTACCGTTATCGTGATGTTGTGGTTGACGAACACACCTTGTTTATCGCCGTGTCGCAATCGGGAGAAACCGCCGATACTCTTGCGGCGCTCCATAAGGCCAAATCACTCGATTATTTATCTACGCTGGCCATCTGTAATGTGGCGACCAGTACGTTGGTACGGGAAGCTGACAGCGTTTTTTTAACCAGGGCGGGTACTGAAATAGGTGTGGCATCCACCAAAGCGTTTACCACCCAGCTTGCGGCGTTTCTTATGCTGGCCGCCGCTCTTTGCCATGACAAACGATCAGCCAGTGTTTTGACGCAATTACAGGAATTGCCGGCCTGTTGTGAGCGTGTACTTAAGATGAACAAAACCATCGAATCCCTGGCCCCGCTTTTTGTGAACAAGGCCCACGCCCTGTTTTTAGGACGAGGTGTGCAATATCCTGTCGCTCTGGAAGGTGCCCTGAAGCTGAAAGAAATCTCTTATATCCATGCGGAAGCCTATCCGGCCGGTGAATTGAAGCACGGTCCCCTGGCTTTGGTGGACAATGACATGCCAGTCATTGCTGTCGCGCCAAATGATGAATTGTTTGATAAATTAAAATCCAATCTGCATGAAGTGAGTGCGAGAGGCGGGCAATTGATAGTTTTTGTTGATGATTCCCATACCTGGCAGGCGAACAGTTCGCATTTGATTCCGATTCCTTCCTGTGGTCCATGGATAGCTCCCATCATTTATACTATTCCCTTGCAGTTGCTGGCGTATCATGTCGCGGTTGCCAAGGGAACGGACGTGGATCAACCTCGTAATCTGGCCAAATCAGTAACGGTGGAGTGAAGAAAGGCCGATGATTCCAGTCGTTGTTCAAGACGCCTTCTCCACGGAACCGGACGGTACGGATATTGGCGACGTCGGCGTCGCTTTTTACGAGCTGATTGCGCCTGTACAGGAGCCGCATCCCGGAGGAGGTAAAATTCGCAAGTGCGGGGCGAACAGTATATAATGCGTTCGTTTTATTATAATGTTTTTCGGGGATGTGAATGAGTCAGGAACTATTGGCTACCGCAACAATCATTGCGCGGGAACTCAAGGTCAAGGTATCACAGGTTGAAACGGCGATTCGGCTGCTTGATGAAGGCGCGACGGTGCCATTTATCGCTCGTTATCGTAAAGAGGCAACGGAAGGACTTGATGATGTGCAACTAAGGCATCTGGCGGAACGCCTGCACTATATCCGTGAGTTGGACGAACGGCGTGCCGTGATACTGCAGTCCATCCGCGAACAGGAGAAACTGACTCCCGAACTGGAACAAACCATTCTCGCGGCAGATACCAAGACACGTCTTGAAGACTTGTATTTGCCTTACCGTCCCAAACGTCGTACCAAAGCGCAAATGGCCAGGGAAGCGGGACTTGAGCCTTTGGCTCAAGCTTTGTGGCAAAATCCTGCCCTTGAGCCTGAAAGCGAGGCTATCGCTTATATCAACAAGGAAGCCGGCGTCGAGGATACCAAAGCCGCGCTGGAAGGTGCCCGGCAGATATTAATGGAGCAATTTGCCGAAGACGCTGATCTCCTTAATGAGTTACGCGAATACCTGTGGCAACACGCCGTGCTGACATCAATTGGCAGTGCCGGCGGCAAGAAAGACGCGGCCAGCAAATTCTCCGATTATTTTGATTACAGGGAACCGGCAAAAAAAATTCCCTCCCACCGTGCATTGGCATTGTTTCGCGGCCGACGTGAAAGCGTCTTGCAATTGTCGTTGCAATTGCCTGATGATCCGGAATATGGTGAAAAGCATGTTTGCAGTTATTTTAACATCAATTCTCAGAACAGAGCCGCCGATCAGTGGTTGCTTGATACGGTGCGCATGACCTGGAAAATCAAATTATTTACCAAACTCGAACTTGAATTGCTTGCCCGTTTGCGCGAGTCGGCGGATGAAGAAGCCATTCGTGTTTTTACCCGTAATTTGCGAGGCCTGCTATTGGCCGCACCGGCGGGTGCCCAAGTGACCATGGGACTGGATCCTGGGATTCGAACCGGTGTGAAAGTGGCTGTTGTCGATGCGACGGGCAAACTTCTCGATTACACGACCGTTTTTCCTTTCGCACCACAAAACGAATGGCACCAGGCTATTGCCGAGTTGGCGAAACTGGCAGCGAAGCATCAGGTCGGTCTGGTTAGCATCGGCAACGGAACAGGGTCGCGGGAGACCGAGCGTCTGGTCACGGATATGATAAAAATGTATCCCGATATCAAGCTGAATAAAGTGGTGGTCAGTGAGGCGGGTGCGTCTGTTTATTCCGCATCGGAACTGGCCTCTGACGAATTTCCGGATTTGGATGTCAGCCTGCGGGGAGCCGTCTCCATTGCTCGCCGTGTGCAAGATCCGCTGGCAGAACTGGTTAAAATTGATCCGAAAGCAATCGGTGTCGGCCAATATCAGCATGACGTCAATCAAACCCGTCTGGCACGAAGTCTTGATGGTGTGGTGGAAGATTGTGTGAATGCCGTAGGTGTTGATGTCAATACCGCTTCTGTATCCCTGCTGACCCGGGTATCCGGCCTTAATGAAACGCTGGCGAAAAATCTGGTGCAGTATCGTGATGAGCATGGCGCATTTATCGAGCGCAATCAGTTAATGCAGGTGCCGCGTATGGGAGAAAAAACCTTTCAGCAAGCCGCCGGTTTCCTGAGAATTATCAATGGTAATAATCCCCTGGATGCCTCTGCCGTGCATCCGGAAACTTATCCTCTTGTAGAAAAAATAATCTCCGATCAGCATGTGGAAATTGGCGGGATTATTGGTAATCATGAACTGTTGAAAAGTATGAATGCGGCAAAATATGTTGACGAGCGCTTTGGTTTGCCGACCGTTGAAGACGTGTTACGGGAACTGGAAAAACCGGGTCGTGATCCGCGTCCTGAATTTAAGACGGTGAGTTTTAAAGAAGGGATAGAAGATATCAGCCATTTGCAGGAAGGCATGATACTGGAGGGCGTGGTCAGCAATGTCACGAATTTCGGCGCGTTTGTCGATGTCGGTGTCCATCAGGATGGCCTGGTTCATATTTCCGCAATGACCAGCCGTTTTATTACCGATCCCCATACCGTGGTCAAGGCGGGTGATATTGTCACCGTCAAAGTGGTTGAAGTGGATAAGGAAAGGCGGCGTATTGGTTTAAGTATGAAGCTTGACGAGGAAAAAAGCACTCCCCGACCCAATAAAGTGACCGCAGTTCAACCGGGTAAAAAACAACATGCGGTAAAAAAGGAAAAATTGAGACGCAGAGAGCCGGACAAACGAACGATTACTCCAGTGAAAAAGGGAGTGTTTAACACGGCAATGGCCGATGCTCTGGCCAAACTCAAACGAGATTCCTGAATGACCAAACCCCGAGGCGAGATTACTATTCAAACTCTGGCCATGCCGGCGGATACCAATGCCAATGGCGATATTTTCGGCGGATGGCTGGTGTCCCAGATGGATTTGGCTGCCGGTGTGCTAGCTAAACGACTGGCGCGTGGCCGCGTGGCCACAGTCGCTATTAATTCCATGAGTTTCCTGAAACCGGTTCATGTTGGTGATGTGGTCAGTTGCCATGTGGAATTGATCAAACAGGGACGCACGTCCTTGACCATCTCTGTTGAAGTGTGGGCTATGCCTGCTGTAGGCACGCAGGGATATCGGGTGACGGAAGGCGTTTTTGTGTTCGTGGCTATTGATGGTCAGGGCAACGCAAGAAAGGTGTCTGATAACGAATGACTGCTGAATTCGAACAATTAAAACAATGGATTACCAGGATGGCCTTGCTTATTGATGAAAGCACGGATCCTGTTCCTGAGTATTACACGCCTTTCATACACGAACCGGAACTGGCGCTGCGGCTGGTTGATTTAATTGCGGAACTGGATGAAGGCGCACTGGATGATGAGCGTCCTTATTACTCAGCCTGTGTTTTCGCCCTGGATATTTGTGTGGCACAACTGCAATCCGCTCAGGAAAACGGTAATAAAATGGGTGGTAAAACACTGCGCCAGCTCATGAGCCGTATGGCTGAAACCATGCTTCACAGCGGCCATTCCCTAAGTTTCTGGTTACCGGTTCTTAACGCGTTTTATGAGGTGCATACGGAATTATCGCCTGAACTCAAAGGGGCCTATCTGGAGTTGGCGGAACGGGAGGATGATTTGACTCCCGAAGAAGAAAGCAACCATTTAAACGCCATTCGCGAAATGATCGAGGAATTATCGGATTTGTCCGTATTTGATATTGCGGAGAATTTTTTTGCGCAAAGTTATGCCATGCCGGAAGATTTTTTTGCGGATCTGATGATTGATTTGTATAGTATTGATACAGGACAGGATATCGCCTTGTTGTTGCTTCTCCATCCCAAATCGGAAGTGCGCGCCATTGTGGCGGCAACCATGGAACAACTTATAGATACCATTCAATTCAGCTCCATCTCCCTGTCGAGGCTGCAAGCCATCAAAAACTGGTATCCCCCCGAATACCAGGAGCAATTCAATCGCTGGATAAAAATACAACGTAAAAAAGGCGTGGTTTTCCATCATGAAACAACCGCTTTGCCTTCCTTTCGCCTGAAAGCGAGTGAAGTGGACGGTAGCGGCGCTCAAGGTATTTTTATTCATGTGAAACAACGGCGGCACAATCGTCTTTGCGGTTTGTTGTTCAAACAGGATTTTGGCATTAAGGACGCCTGGATGACACCGGCCATTCCCGCCAAAGACATTGCCGGTTATTATGATGAAGCGTTTGATGACACCGTAACGCTGCGGGATGTGGATACGGATTATTTATTGTTGCTTACCAATCATTTCCTGGCATTGACGCTGCGGCAGGGCGCCATGCCGGATTTGCATCTTTTGGAAATACAGGAACTGCTGGGCTTGCATTTTTATCCGGAACTCATGGATATTCCGGCGATCATGGATCGTTTGAGTGTGCAAATTTTGCCATTTACTCCCGAGGCCATGCAGGCATCGTTCAAGCGTTCCAATCGCTGGACTACCGGCAAGAAATTCACCGAATCCTGGTTTATTGAAAATGCCCATATTGACAAGCTGGTTAATCGCTGCAGCAGTTTTGTTGAAGGGGTTCGGGTTTGTGACGTTGAAACAGCGATGGCTCATGTATTTGAACAGGACATGGAATTGCACCGCGATAAATGGTTCTTTCATTTTTTATGGGTAACGTTGTGGTTGAAAGCGAAAGCCCGCAAGGGTGAGAAAATGTGGTGGGACAGCTTTTTTATTGCCCACGCCATTGCAGAGGAAACGCCTCTTGAGAATATTCCTGTCATGCGTGCCATATGCCGGCAAACGGTTATTAACAGTGTTGAAACCATGAATGAACGCCGTACGCATTTAAACAAAGAGTAGAGGCCTATTGGTCGGGCCGTTCAGCCCGAGAGCTCCTCACCTTTCATACGGATTGCTATCATTGCTTGCCAGGTACGAGGAATTCAGGTTGCCTTGGGTGAATCACCGGTATGGCGGCGATCTTCTTTCTGTTCCATTGATTTTTCTTCAACTTTCGCCAGTCTTTTCGCACTTAAACGAGCCTGATTGTCAGGGTTTTGCCACCATAAGCGACCATAGCCCGGATTAGCCATGTGCGTGTGTGTGCTACTGCCCTTGACTAGCATCGGTTTTTTGTCTGACGTTTTGTCGGCCGGTAATTTTCCGTTACGGTTAGGTTCGTATCGCAGAAATAAATCGGATGTATCAGGTGGTTTACGGAAATAGATGGTGATCGCACAATCATGGGTTTCAGCATCCCGTATTGTTTTTGATGTCTCTTTTCTGGATTTATGGTGCAGGGATGTTCTCACAATCTCCTGAAGATTAATGACTTTAACACTCTCATTATCTTCATTCAGATCATCGACCAATACGTCTTTATCTTCCTCGCCCACTTTTCGGGTTGTAAAATGCCAGCCTTCCGGAATTGTGATATAAATCATGATATTTCGCCAATATGGATGCTATTTTTACAGCATGGTTAGATTATATGTATAATAGATTAATATAACCGATCCGTCTATATCAAAGTCAGAGCGGCCTCATTTGATTTGCAAGTCTCTGCTCCCTATTGCGGTATGAGGTATTAGATGCCAGGATGAGGCGATCCGGTTTCTGCCAGGAAGACGGGTTCACCCTTTATTAAATGGTTAAGCAAGGTCTCATCGCTCTGGTTTAAAAAATCCAGTACGACTTTTTGATCCGTTTCCTCGTCTAACAGCCAATCATTGATGGTGGTTAGCAGGTTTTGTAACCCTCTTTTGCGTCGGTCCAACGTCAAGGTAGCGTTTGAACGGTCTTGATTACTCATGGAGAACTGGCTTATAAGTTCAATCAGTTCATTCACACGGCTTTCTAGGAATCTTTTGTCTTCCTCCTCGAATCGTTCTGGTAATTCGTTTAATTTCTCGCGGATATCTGATTTAATTTGCTTCCCGTCTTTAATCAATTTATCGCGTAAATCCAGTTTGGTCTGCATGACTTGCTTATGGGTAAAGTAAAAGCCGCCTAAGACCCCGGCAGCTATAAACAAAGCCATGGGCGCATAACCGTCCGAATCGACCAGACAGTCTTCCAGTAACCATCCCCCCGCTGCGCCAGCTATTATTCCCCCCCATATATATAGCCTGTCGTATACTTGCCGGGTACTATAACTGGTTATGCCTTTCGTGGTTGATGTGCGTGCAAAATTTGAAAAATCAATACGATTTCCAAAGAAACCGGTGAGTTGATTGGCTAAGTCAATAGGTAATATACCGGGCATGTGTATCTCTCTTATCCTGTTTGGAAACAAGTGGCAGGTTATTACAGAATTCTGCGTACCTGCTGGTTTATACGAATTCAAGTTTGTTGCATAACTCAATTTACCGCAACCGTGTCTTTTTAAAGGCTCTGCGCCAATAACTCTCTGGCATGCAGGCGTGTTTGTTCGGTGATGGTCAATCCACCCAGCATGCGCGCAATTTCATTGATTTTATCGTCTTCCAGCAGGGAAATAATGCGGGAAAAGGTTTGTTCCTGCTCGCTGTATTTTTCAACGACAAAATGATGGTGGGCGCTTGAAGCAACCTGAGGCTGGTGGGTCACACAAAAGACCTGCAGACGCTCGCCCAGCTTACGCAGAAGTTGCCCAACCAGGGCGGCGGTCGCGCCGCCTATGCCGACATCCACCTCATCAAACAGCAGGGTCGGTGTGGCGCCTCGTTGTGCCGTAATCATTTGAATAGCCAGGCTGATGCGGGACAGCTCGCCGCCGGAAGCGATTTTGTTCAGGGCGTCCGGCATGGTGCCCGGGTTGGTGCATACTTTGTATTCCACCCTGTCCAGGCCATGTGGTTGCATTTTATCCAGCGGTGTCATAGCGATTTCCACCCGACCGTTCGGCATACCGAGTTTCCGGATAATGGCGGTTATCTCGGCACTTAATTTTTCAGCGGCCTGTTTGCGGGAAGCACTTAATTTCCGAGCGGTTTGCTCAAAGGTTTGCAGTTGCTGATCGTATTGCTGTTGCAAATGCGATACCCTCTGTTCACTGTCTTTCAATTGCTGTAATTCAAGTTGTAACTGCCGCAGATGTTCGGGCAGTTGATCGACGTCTTTGTGGTATTTACGGGCGGCTTGATGCAACTCGCTGATCCGTTCCTCAACCTCCTGCAAACGCTCCGGATCAAGATGTACCTGATCGGAAAAACCCCGTAGTTCATTGAGCGTTTCCTCACACTGGATCAAGGCGTTATTAAGCAAATCCTTACTGTTTTTAATGGCGGGATGTTCTTCGGGCAATTGCTGCAGCCAATGCAGGATCTGATTTAACATGCCGCAAACGGTGATATCCTCATCGCCATTTAAAGTCCGGGCAATGTGGTGGCTGTGCTGCAAATAGTCCTGGGCGTGATGGAGGAGCTGATGCTCCTCACCGAGACGTTGCATGTCGCCTTCCTGAATATTCAGGGATTGCAACTCGTCAATTTGAAAGGCTAGAAGCGCCACGCGATCCTGGTTTTTATCCTGTTCTTGCAGATCCTCCAGTTCGGAACGAATTTTCTGGCATGTTTTATAAAGCGTCTGGATTTCCTGTAGAAGAGGGCCATGTTCCGCGTAATGATCAAGTTGCTGGCGGTGTGTCGGATGTTGCAGCAAGGTCTGATGCTGGTGCTGTCCGTGAATATGCACCAGCATTTCGCTGAGTTCCTTGATCTTTTGAAGTGGAATCGGTTGGGCGTTAACGAATGATTTCGACCGGCCTTCGGCATACAGTACCCTTCTCAGGATAATCTCACCGTCTTCCCAGCCAATATCATGTTCCTTGAGCCAAAGGGCGGGTTCGGATTGCAAAGAGATCTGAAAGGTGGCGACGATGTCGCATTTTTCCTCACCATGACGGATCACAGACGCGTCTCCCCGTCCGCCTAAGGCCAGCATCAAGGCGTCTATCATAATGGATTTTCCGGCACCGGTTTCGCCGGTAAAGGCTGTCATACCCTGGGCAAAATCCAGCTCAAGATGTTTGACTATGGCAAAATTTTCGATACGCAAGGCAGTGAGCATGATTTATCCCTGGTGTTTGGATTCCCAGCCGAGTTTTATCCGTAATGTATCATAATAATGGTAATCCACGGGATGCAGCAAGCGAAGTTGCTGGGCATTTTTTTCAATAGATACCTGTTGTCTGGGTTTGACCATGCGTGATTCATGGCCGTCACAACTGATGCGCAAATCCGTTTCATTGCGTTCGCTGATAACCAGATCTATCCTGGACTGGCTGTCAATGACCAAGGGTCGTGAACTTAAACTATGTGGAAACATTGGCACCAGTACGATGGCGTTGATTTGCGGGTGCATGATTGGGCCGCCGGCCGACAAGGCGTAGGCGGTGGAGCCGGTGGGTGTGGCCAGTATCAAACCATCCGAGCGGTAGTGGCTGACGAATTGTTGATTAATATAAACGTCAAATTCAATCAAATGGGTTTCACTGCCGCGCCCCAGAACCACATCGTTGAGGGCGTCACCCTGAAAATAGGTGTTTTCTTCATCATGAATGCGGGTTTGCAGCAGGAATCGATGTTCCTCCTGATATTCGCCGTTCAGAACAGCCTTCAACTGCTCTTCCATATCGTTTGGATTGATGTCTGTTAAAAAGCCCAGACGGCCGCGGTTGATCCCGATAACCGGAACATTGACCTTAATGGCCATGCGCGCGGCGGAAAGCAAACTGCCGTCCCCACCGACCACAATAATTAAATCCTGCTTTTTGCCCATGCAGGCACGTTCCAGGATGGGAAGTTTGATAGTAAAGGAACCGGCGGTGTCCGTATCGAGATAAGCGTCTATCTGCTGTTTTTTTAAAAATTTCACCAGACGTTGCAGACTCTCATTAACACCTTCGTTAGCGCGGTGCTGGCGTGCATACAAGATAACGCGTTGAAATTTCTGTTTCATATTTTGTCAGATGGTTAATGGTTCATTTCCTTCCTTGCACCGGAACCGAGCACTCGACACAAGTTATGACTACAATAATGATGATTGCTTAAATTCTATCATATTATTGAGAATACCCCCTAGTGCACTTGCTATAAAGAGGCAGGCGATCCTTCGCCAGCCGTTCGCCCGTATTACTCTTCCGACTGGGCGCGTGACGCGCGTTTGCGCTCATGTTCTTTCAAGGTTTTTTTGCGCAATCGAATCGACTTGGGCGTCACCTCCACCAGTTCATCGTCGTCAATGAATTCAAGAGCTTGTTCGAGCGACAATTTCACCGAAGGGGTCAGAATAATATTTTCATCCGAACCAGATGCTCGAATATTAGTCAATTGTTTTTCCTTGGTGACATTGACCACCAAATCGTTATCACGCGAGTGAATACCGACAATCATTCCTTCGTAACAGACTGTTTGAGGCTCGATGAACAGACGGCCTCGTTCCTGTAAATTAAACAGGGCAAAGGCGCGGGCCGCACCCTGGCAATTGGCGATAAGCACACCGTTGTTGCGTTTACCCAAACGTCCGCGAAAGGCGGGACCATAATGATCATAGACATGATACATCAGGCCGGTTCCCGATGTGCTTGATAAAAATTCGGTGTGAAAACCGATAAGGCCGCGAGTGGGAATGAGATAATCCAGACGTACCCGACCCTTGCCATCCGGGATCATATTTTGTAACTCACCACGGCGCTCGCCGAGTTTCTCCATGATGGTACCCTGGTGATTTTCCTCGACATCAATGGTCAACCGCTCATAGGGTTCCTGCGGCTCGCCGTTTTCTTCCCGTAAAATAACTTCCGGTTTACTGATCGCCAGTTCGTAGCCTTCCCGGCGCATGTTTTCAATGAGTATCGATAAATGCAATTCCCCTCGTCCCGATACCCGGAATTTATCCGGATCTTCCGTGTCTTCCACGCGCAAGGCCACATTATGTAATAATTCTGTCTGCAATCGCTCGCGTATCTTGCGGCTGGTGACAAATTTGCCCTCCTGCCCGGCAAAGGGGGAATCGTTGACTTGAAAGGTCATGCTGATGGTGGGTTCGTCGACGGTTAACGCCGGCATGGGTTCGACCAGATTGGGATCACACAAGGTGTCTGAAATATTGAGTTGCTCGATACCGGTGACCGCTATAATGTCTCCGGCACTTGCCTCGGCAATTTCCACCCGCTCCAATCCTTTAAATCCAAGTAGCTGAAGCAGACGTCCGTTGCGGATGTTTCCTTCCTTGTCGATGATTTTAACGGGCGATTTGGCCTTGATTTGCCCCCGGGTAATGCGGCCAATGCCAATGGTGCCGACATAGGACGAGTAATCCAGAGAGCTGATTTGCATTTGAAACGGACCTGATTCATCCACCTGCGGCGGCGGTACCCGATCAATGATGGTTTGCAGCAACGCCGACATATCCTCTGTCTCATCGGTGAGATCCAGTTTGGCGTAGCCATTTAAGGCGGAGGCATAAACTACCGGAAAATCAAGCTGGGTATCGGTAGCGCCCAGATTGTCAAACAAATCAAAAACCTGATCCATCACCCAATGCGGCCTTGCGCCGGGACGATCGATTTTATTGATCACAACGATGGGATTTAAACCGCGGGCAAAGGCTTTCTGGGTGACGAAGCGGGTTTGCGGCATCGGGCCGTCCACCGCGTCTACCAGCAATAAAACACTGTCCACCATGGACAGGATGCGTTCAACCTCACCTCCGAAATCCGCGTGCCCGGGCGTGTCGACGATATTAATTTGATGATCCTGCCAGTTAACACAGGTGTTTTTAGCGAGAATGGTGATACCGCGCTCCTTTTCCAGCGCGTTGGAATCCATGACGCGCTCCACTTTGGGCGCGCGCTCGTTAAGCGTACCGGTTTGTTGCAGTAATTTATCGACGAGGGTGGTTTTGCCGTGATCGACGTGCGCGATGATGGCAATATTACGTATCTTCTCTATCATAAAGGGCCTTGGTTTACAGTAAAGCGTTATGCCGGGTGTTGTCAGCGGCATGACAGGCAGAAAGTGTTCATCAATTTATCATTATACATCGGAATGTCAGTAAATCCTATCCAGATGAGCAGGGCTTGTTGACATTTCATAACGTGAAGCGAAAATGTGGCTAATTGCGTGCCGTTATGCAACCATGAAATGACATGTCAACAAGCCTCCGGTTCCGTGAACAAAAATGTCACGGCACCATTTTTTTACAAAAGAGCGTTATCCCGCATTACGGCTTCGCCCTGAGTGATCCTGACATATTTTTGTTAAAAATACATATCCCTAACGTTTTTTATAGCTATCCCAGACTGAATTTGAACACAGATTTTTGAGATTACCTCGATCTGCCCCCTCTCCCGCGCCAGGAATTTGAGTAGTAGGATGATATTTTTTGCGGGAGAGGGTTGGGGAGAGGGTGTGGAAAAATCGGTGTTAAGGCAACGAGCCCGCGATTTAAGGAAAAACAGTACGGATGCTGAGAGGCATCTATGGTACTATCTTCGAGCGAATAGACCTGGATTTAAATTCAAGAGACAAGTACCAATAAGCGACTACATCGTTGATTTTGCCTGTCTTGAAAAACGGCTGATTATCGAACTTGATGGTGGTCAACACCTGCACAATCAAATTTACGATACGAAACGTACTGATTGACTAAAGACACGTGGTTTTAAAGTGCTCCGCTTTTGGAATCATGATATCTTTCAGCACACGCCAACAGTCCTCGACGTCATCATGACTGCTTTAAAGTAAAGCCGTTTGAAGCATCCCGCCTGTCGCCTCCATAAACAACTGCTCATCCTTACCATGACGTCCCTTAGGTTTTGGAAGCAACGTTTCTAAACGACACCATATCTCATCGTCAATGACCATCCGTGACAAGCCCTCTCCCCAACCCTCATCCCGCGAAAAAACATCATCCTGTTACTCAAATTCCTGGCGCGGGAGAGGGGGCAGATCGAGGTAATCTGAATTTGATCACAAAAACATAGGCGCTTCCATTTTTTTGTTCAAAAAAATGTCGAGATTCCTCAGAGCGAAGCCTTCATGGCGGGCTACAGGAAATACTACAAAAAAAGACAAATCACACACCTTATTTCGGCGCAATGGTATCTGGCTGGTCAAGCTCCTGGGATGAGGTCATTTCATTGGTGCCGCCGGAAGAATCAAGGCTTGGGATGTCCTTGTCGTTGAGCTCGGAACCGTCTGTTATGGCCAACGTGTCTGACGCCGCCGTTAGCATCAGCGGGCTGCTTTCCTTGTTGTCTTCAATGGCAAGCTGATTATTGTCAGTCGACGTCATTTCTGACAGAGGCGTGTCTTCCTGGGCAAGCTCATCTTCCACAATATTTTCTTCCTTGTTCCCCTTGTCCGCTTTCTTGTCGGAAAAGAGTTTGCCGAGCAAGGCATTGGTGAGCGCCTGATTTAATTCCATCATCGTTTGCATGAATTTTAGCCATGCTTTTATCACTGGATCGTCAATGCCATCGGTGGAATAAATCTCTTTCATGAAATCGTAAAGCTTGTCATTGACTTGTTGTGCTTTATTTTTTTGGGGTCCGGCCGGTTTTTCAGCGGCGGTTTCCTCTTTTTTATCGGTTATTTCTTCCGGTTTCGCATCTTCTTCCGGCTTTTTTTCAGTCTTGGGCTTGCTTTTTTCCGGTGCGGAGGTCGGGCTTTTGGCTACCACGATACTGCTTTCCGTATTGGTTTGAGTCTGCGTTTGTGAGGAGGTTTGTTTCAGGGTATTATCGTAGGTGGCCCGTTTTCCCTCGTCGCTTAATGTTTCGTAGGCGTTATGAAGCTTGTCAAAAGCCGCTTCGCTTTCTTTCTTCACGTTTTCGGGATTTTTATCGGGATGTACCTCTTTTGCCGCTTTGAAATAAGCTTTTTTTATCTCGGACGGGCTGGCATCCTGAGCAACTCCCAATACCTCATAGAAATTGCCGGCGCCGTTTATCCTTTGAATGTTGGACGATGGTTGCTTCTGGGTTTCCGGTTTTGCATCTTCAGGTGTGCTGGACATGTCTTTTTCCGAATTTTGTTGCCATATATTTACAGTATATCATATCATACATTTTGATATAAATTTAATCATGTTGTGGCTATTATAAAGCGAGTCATGAAACCAAATGTCAATGAAACCAGGAACAAGACGGTACTGTTTGGCTCCTGAACAGTCCCCTACCCATTATAATTTGAGTCGGTTGTTGCGCGCACAAGGCTGGATTGCCACGCGCTTTGCAAAGCGGGCCGGATTTGGCGAAACCAATCTGCATTTTGATGAGGCTGCGGCGCAATGTCTGGAATACAAACATCGGCTCGCGGCTCTGGTAACCCGTTATTGTCCGGAGGTGATGCCCGAAACCCATAGTATTGATGATCATAACTGGCCTGGCGTGTTGAATCGCCTGGCTGACCGTCAAGGGCAAAGTACGTCCGCACCGGAAACATGGATTTTAAAGCCGTCTCTATTAAACAATGGTCAGCAGATTAAAATTTTTCAATCGATCGGGGAGATTGAGCGTCATTATCTGAATCCCCGGCGTTTGGGCGGGATTCATGTGTTGCAGCGATATATTACCAATCCCCAGTTGTTACGTGATGATCGCAAATACAGCATTCGCCTGTTTGTCATTCTAACGAACTACGCCGGTTCCTACCTTTATCAGGACGGTTATTTTAATGTCGCTTTATCGCCTTACTCCCGCAATGGTTTTACGGATTTGCGCCCCCATCTGACCAACGAGCATCTGCATGAAAGCGATGTGAATGTTTTGCAGATCCCCTCACGACGATTTGCTTTTTTTGCAGCGCAGATGCACCAAATAGAGCCTATGGTGTCGAGGGTGCTGGCGGGATTGAATCGTGAATTTCCGCAAGCATTCCAATGCGGTGAACGACGTCGTATGGCCATTTTCGGGTTTGATTTCATGGCCGATGATACGGGACGGCTGTGGTTGCTGGAAGCTAATCACGGGCCATGCTTCCCCGTAGAGGATGAGCACCCACTGCAGCGTTATCTTTATGATGATTTCTGGCAGGCATTCATCGACGCTTTTGTGACTCCTGTTGCTGACAATGCGGCAGTGGATACCATCCGTTATTCAGGGTTTTCCAGGGTTTGAATGGCTCCCGGATTTTGCTGTCGTATTGATACGATAAATCACGGAATCCACCCGAAAACGGCGATCGGCGCTTAAACTGTTGGCCACGGCGATAAATGTCTGGCCGGCGTTTGCAAATAACGCCGCACTGACGCCGCCGAACGTCGGGATGGTTTCAACGACCATAAAACGATCCTTTTTCCATTCATAGAGCGGTGAGGACAAGGAGGTTTCAGGATTGGTGCGATCACCCAGAATAAAATTAATCCGTAACAGATAATAATGACCATTCCGGGTGAAAAAAGCGAAATTACGGCCTCCGGCTCCTTTTAGAGTCTGGTAGGAAACAAATTGTCTGCCGTTCCACTTATAGACAACGGAATCGTTGCTGATGTTGGCATAAGCCAGGTAGTGCTTGTCTGCAATAGTAAAAAATTTAAAAGCTCGCCCGCCGTTTCCTTTGAAAAGCTGCACGGATATGAATTGTTGTCCATTCCAGCGGTACAGGCTTGATTGCTTGAGATGATCAGCCAGAGCCAGATAGTGCTGTCCGTCCATGTTAAATGTTTCAAAGCTGTAAGCCCATTGCGAGGGGATGGACTGAAATGGTTTAAATTGCCGACCATCCCACTCGTAAACCATGGAGTTGGTATTGGCGTCCCGGGTATTTGCCTCACCGGCGGTAACCCCGTTGGCTACGGCCAGAAAACGGCGATTGCCAATAGTGAAATAATGCCATTGTTTGGCGGCGAAGGTAAAAAACTGTTGCACCGGGTAAAAATAATGCCCATCCCAGCGGTATAATTTGGAATAGGTATTCATATTATAGGGCGCGTGTGGTCCGGAACGAATACTGGCCACCGCAAGAAACGCGTTGTTGTCTATGGTAAAAAATTCGACGCTTTCATTGCCATGGCTGGGAATACGCTGATATTCCTTATAGCCGCCGGATTGTTTTTTGAAAATTACCACGGCAATATCGGAATTGCCGCCATTCATGTTCGCCGGGGTGTCGGGAATGTCCTCGGCCAGTTGCGCTACCGCCAGAAATTGCTCATGATTCAGTTTGAAAGGCGTTACCTCGCGTGCGCCAGAGGTTGTCAGCGTCTCTGCTACCGACAGGATTTGGCCGGCAAAAAGCGGAGACAACAGGCCGATCATAAGGAAAAAACCGGTCAGCTTATGTTTTATGGTCATGATGATTGTCCAATGGCCGGATTTTGTGACGGGTATTGTTTGACACCTTCCGGAAACCCGCTGGTCAGTCCCGGGATCTCGATTTTCGTTAAATCCCAGTTTTTGTCGAGTAATTCTCCAGACATCCAGAAACCTACCGTATTGGATAGCATTTCCCGGGAATCCTGTAGCGAATGTTTCAGGCGAACCATAAAATCAATGATGTCGCCGGCCTTCGAATAATTGTAATCCCCGGGTATGGCCGGTCGTCCCGGTAAATAAATGGTTTCCAGATCGGTAAAAACCTGCCCTGCAATCTGAGTGCGATTAAACACACTGCCCCACACGCCATTCACGTAATATTTATAGGTGGACTCGGGCAAAGGATTTTGACCGACATCGGGTAATACTTTCGCATAGGCGGGAATAAACACCCGATTGGCAGGCAGATTGCCGCCGGCCAAAGCGTGTACAAACGGCACCATCCAGTTGCTACCGCTGGTTAATCCTGCTGTGACATTACTGCCGGCCACATTTCGCACGATGACCATGGCGTTCGCCCAGTCGAGCTTGAGTTTGACCACGTCGTCGTGAACTTCGGCCATGCTTTGCAGCGCGGTCAGCATAAAGGTTCCTACCATGACAGAATTATAGGGAATGGGATAATCCTTGTTGCCGTTAAAAAACTGGTTTTGTACCGACGACAGATCGAACGTTGCGCCGTTTTGAATATTGACGATATAGTTGCCGGCCATGGACATGGCGTAGTCAACCATGGCCTGGATTTGTTGCTCATGTCCTTGCCAGGCCTTGATGTTGAGTTGTTGCAGCCAGTTGTTGGAGGTTTGGGCATTCAGCGCCTTTACTTTTTTGATATCGGCTAACAGACTGGTCAGGGCAGCTTTCCAGGAATCGTCGCCGTTTTCCTTGATTTTAGCCAGATAGGCCAACGCGGGGCCCACGTGGGAGACGGCGGTCATCTCAAAAAAACCGGTGGAGCGGTTGGTTCGTAATAATTTCTTGTACAAAAGCTGCCTGTTCTGATCGTAAATATAAATGGAAGAGTCCAGGATCAGTATCAGGGGGCCATTAAAGGGATTGCTGGCCTTTTTAGTTTGTTCCGACTGGATCAGGTATTGTGAAATCGTGGTTTTGCCGGCGGGAAAATCCGTCTCTCCCGTACCTGTGAAATCGAAATACAAATCCATAAACGCCTGGGGTGTTGTATAGGTGGCGGCGGTACCGGTCATCGATATCAATAATAATCCGATGGCCAACATCCAGCAGCGTCCTGTTGTGCCTAATCGTAGCGTCATGTTTTTACTCCATTTCGTTTGGCATGGTTTTAATTCTTAAAAAACATCTACGTGCCGAGAACAAGTCGCGGCACGTAGACAATTTTAGAACAATTTGTATATCATAACCTATCCATACTAAATGGATAGGTTACTGGAAAACAACCCAACAGGGCTGAATCAATTACGTATTTTGCAATTGGTGTTCGACTTTCCATTGTGTCCAGCTTCCGGAATAACCACTCAGCCGTTGTTGGGCAAATTGATAAAAATAAGTCAAAAAAGTCAACCGTTCCTGGTAGTAAACGGTGTATTCCGGAGCGTTTCTGACAATTTGAGTTAAATCATAGTAAGGAGGAATGGACGCCTGGCGAGCAAGGATATCGTTAAACGAGGCTTTATCGGCATTTTTCAGCATGTCATACATGGCAAGAAATGTTGTGGAACGGCCCTTTCCGCCCCGGCAGTGGATATGCAGCCAATGATGTTTCGGCAATTGATTGACCAGAGACACGAATTTATCAACTTCGTCATCCTGCGGGGCGCGATGATCGGCAATGGCCAGACGAAGATAGGCAAAGCCCATGGACTGTACCAGATCCTGTTCGCTTTGCAGGGTTTTAATCGGAATGATTTTTCCGGCATTATACTCCTGTTTGTCGAATTGCTGCGAAGTCAACACATTTTCTATGGCCGGATCAACGGCCAGGCTTTGCAGCCATCGGGATTCGTCCGCGATGGTTTGATCGGTCGACTTGCCAAGGTTTAGCCAGTTGTGCAAATCGCACAGAGTAATGGCGTTGCCGTTAAGATAGCCGTGATTTTCCTGGCGTAAATCGATGACCAGAACGTGATTGGGTTTGTAATTTGCCTGGTTGCGTATGTATCTCGCAATATCCTCCCAGCCGGTTTTACTTGGTGCTTCGCTTGCCGAGGCCAGCAATGCCTGGACTCCGGCTATGTTGCCGTGGTAGTACTCCCCAATCATCCGACTGTGACGAAGGTTCGTGACGGGGGCAGTCTTCCGGGCGGTGTCTTGCACAATACATGGTTTTGCCCTGCTTGCCTCACACGATTCGGGATTGCTCAATGAAAAGCCCTGATTATGAAACAGCATCAGTGCGGTCGAAACGACTTGAATGAACCCCTTGTATTTCATGCCATTATCTCACGGGCCACGGAGAAAGGATTGCCACAGTTTAGTACGTCATCCTGTAAATAACAATATTCAACAGGATGAGTTTCCAGGCTCTGTGCACAGAGCCTGGAAACTCGCATTTTGAAGTTTCCTGGATATATCTGCCAGGTTGGTATGTTGTTTGCTAAACTTGGAGTAGGACGTAAAAATGGGGGAAGTCATGAAGAAATTGATTTTGCATCCCACTGAAATCAGCCAATGGCATGCGTTAGTGAACGAGGCACAGGCTGCTACTCGCTTGATTCTTAATGAAAATACAGAAAGTTATCTGGTTTTCCTGCTGATGCGCTATACCCAGGGACCCAGGCTGATTGAATCGGTTATTGCCCTTGATTTTCTCGAATCCATGAATAATACTGGGCGACGTCAGGTCGAATTGCTGCGTGATGTCGGTGACAAGAGTCTGTTATTCTGCGGTCTTTTCCCCGGCATGGCGAAAAAAAGAAAAGTCAGTCTCAATTATTTTACGGATATGGGACAGGCCGCTTATTTAACTGTCAGCGAATTACAGGAAAGTCAGCTGGCTGATTTGTACTCCGAACTCAGCGCACAGTTTTTAACGCTACAGAACATTTTGCAGGCCATGCGCCATGAGGGACTGGAACTGGATATGGATAGCCACACGGTTATTTCCATGCCGGATTTGCCCATGCAATAAAGTGGTATTATGATTAAAAATCACATCGTTAATCTCTATCTTTTTTCGCCTATTGTGCTACCGAATTTGATTTCGGGGATCTCTTGTGGCTAAAGCGTTTACTCATTTATGTGGAAAAATTAATGTCAGCTTGTTTGATGATACCATAACCGTCTATCTAAATTACGCATCACTGGATAGTAACAGACGTGCTTTGTTTTTTAAGCAAGTTGATGCGATCAGGGAACAATTAAGACATTTTTTTACATCCCAGGTTGTCGAATTAGGCGTTACTCGTTTTGTACAACGCTATCATGTTGATCATGAGCGTTATCATCAAGATGATTTTGATAGAAGGTTTCGTCATTATCATGCCCAGTTTGGACATACCATCGATGCGAAAAAGCTGGATCAGATTTTGAGCGCGCTGGAACAATACAAGCTTATAACGATGGAAGAAAGGACTGTTTTCATGGCGGCTTATAACGAGGCTAATGCTATCCCTGAGGGTTTGGAACATAATGATCAAACTCGTCTTGTCAGTCCTGCGATATCGGAAGCAACCGGACAACAACCTTTTAAGAAAAGCAGTATATCGCATGAGAAAACACCATCAGGGCAAACAGCGGAGTCATCTGAAGTTGGTATTGTAAGCAGGTTTCTGCGATTTTTTACCTCTTATACAACAAAAGAACCGGAGGGGAGTCCAAAAGGGCGTGAGACACTTTCTACCGGTAGAAACATCTGATTCGGCCTACGCGTTTTGCCGTGCAGGCAACACACAATTATTCACGGAATAAAACGGCAACATCAATCGCGTCAAACGTATAACAGCTGTTGCAAAAATCACAACGGACTTCAATGTTACCTTGTTCTTTAAGAAGCTCCCCTGCTTCCTTCTCGCCCAGTATTTTCAAAACCTGCCGCATTTTGTCATGGTTGCAGCGGCATTGAAATTGCACCGGCCGGCTGTTAAACAGCCGTAATTCGGTTTCGTGGTATAAACGATGCAGCAGGGTCTGGTTATCGAGGGTCAGTAATTCCTGTTCGCTTACCGTCTGGCCTAACTGCACGGCGTATTCCCAGAATTGTTCGCGTTGCAGAGTATCCTGACCGGGCATGAGCTGCAGCAGCATCCCGGCAACCCGCTCCTCATTGACCGCAAGCCATACCCGGCTGGCCACTTGTTCGGACTGGGCAAAATAATGCATGAGATTTTCACTCATGGAGGTGGAGGAAATAGGTACCATACTCTGGTAAGCCTGGGTGTTCTGGTATTGATTGATGGTTAACACCATGCGTCCCTGTAGAAATGAGTCGGCATAATCGGCGATTTCAAGCCCTTCCTCGTATTTGGCGAAGGCGCGTATATTTAATTGATGATCGCATTGTACAAGCAGCAGTGGCAAACGCTTGTCGCCCTGAAACTGCAGACTGAGCTCTCCTTCAAATTTGATGCTTCCTGTCAACAGTAAACAGGAAATCAATGCCTCACCCAGCAAATTCCTGACCATTGCCGGATAAGGGCGCTGAGCCATGATGGTTTGGTAGGTGGTTTCAAGATGTGTAATTTCACCTCGAATGCTGGCGTTCTCAAATAAAAAACGTTGCAGGGTATCGGTTTCTTTCATGATGGAACAATATTGGGCGACAAAATTGCGATTCTAACACAAAGTGGATTGCCTGCACGGCATTGTCACGCGATAATGGCGATTTTTTGGACGAGACGATGATGGTGCTGAATCCCCAACAAATGGCCGCCGTAACTTATATCGACGGCCCGTTGCTGGTGCTTGCCGGCGCCGGCAGTGGCAAAACGCGCGTGATTACGCGAAAAATCGCTTATCTGGTAGAAGAATGTGGTTATGCCGCGCCTTCGGTTTATGCGGTGACATTTACTAACAAGGCGGCTAATGAAATGCGCTCTCGCGTCGCTTTAACCTTGCCTGCGGCAAAAAGACGGGGATTGAAAGTCGCTACGTTCCATACGCTCGGTTTAAGTCTGATTAAAAAGGATTTGGCGTTATGCGGTTTAAAGAAAGGGTTCTCTATTTTTGATGCCGAGGACAGCTTACAGTTGTTACGAGGGTTTCTGCCGGCCGGTAAGGCTTCCGTACGTGATTATTTGTTACAGATGCAACAGATAATCTCCCACTGGAAAAATCAGTTACTGACACCGGAACAGGTACTGGCGCTGCCACCTGTCACGCCTTCTCATGAGGAGGCGGCACGACTGTATCCCGCCTACCAGCAGGCATTGAACGCTTATAACGCGGTGGATTTTGACGATTTGATCCGTGTTCCTGTCCGGTTGTTGCAACAGCATGCCGAGGTACGTGAGCGCTGGCAAAATCGTATTCGTCATTTATTGATTGATGAATATCAGGATTCCAATACCAGTCAGTACGAGCTGGTGAAATTGCTGGTTGGTGTCCGGGCCCGCTTTACGGTGGTCGGGGATGATGATCAGTCTATTTACGCCTGGCGAGGCGCCAAACCGGAAAATCTGGCACAATTGCAAAAGGATTATCCGGGACTCAACGTCATCAAACTGGAACAGAATTATCGTTCCACCAGCAGAATTTTGCATGTGGCCAATACCTTGATTGCCAATAACCCCCATTTGTTTGACAAGCGGTTGTGGAGCGATTTGGGGCATGGTGAGGTCTTGCGGGTGTTGTGCTGCAGGGATGAACAGGATGAAGCGGAGCAGGTGGTGGCTGATTTAATCAGTCATAAATTACGAATGGGTCATCCGTTTGGTGATTACGCCATTTTGTATCGCGGCAATCATCAGTCACGAATTTTTGAAAAAGTGCTTCGTCATCATGGGGTTGCCTATCGGATCAGCGGTGGTCAATCCTGGTTTGCCCGTACCGAGATCAAGGATATTTTCGCCTATCTGAAACTCCTGTGTAACGAAGCCGATGACGCGGCGTTTTTACGAGTGATCAATACCCCAAAACGGGGTATTGGCGATTCAACATTGGATGCGCTTGGCCATTACGCGCAAAGTCAGGGTCGAAGTCTTTACGCCTGCGCCGATCATCTGGCGCTGGCCGACAGGATTGGCGATAAACCCAGAGCTGCCCTGGCGCAATTCAAACACTGGTTTGAGCATATAAAAAGCCGTCAGCAGACGCAAGGCGGTATTGATGTGTTGCGCGACATGGTGGAAGACAGCGGTTATGAAGCGTATCTTTATGAGCAAAGCGATACACCGGCCAAAGCGCAAAAACGGATGGAGAGTGTCTGGGAATTGATTGAATGGGTAGGACGACTGCTGGCGAAAGATACTGGGCAGGGATTGGCCGAGGTTGTGAACAAGCTGATTCTCATTGATATCCTGGAACAATCGGATGAACAGGACAAGGACACCATTCAATTACTGACGTTGCACGCGTCCAAAGGGCTGGAGTTCCCCTATGTTTATCTGGTCGGCATGGAGGAAGAATTGCTGCCGCACCGCACCAGTATCGAAGACGAACAGATCGATGAGGAACGCCGTCTGGCCTATGTCGGCATCACTCGCGCCCGCAAGGGATTGTGCTTTACCCTTGCCAGGCAACGTCGCCGCGGCGGCGAATTGCTGGATTGCCAACCCAGCCGCTTTTTAGACGAACTGCCCAAAGACAGTCTGGAGTGGTTTGGTAAAACGATAGAGCGCAACGAAGTCAAATCCAGAGAACTGGCGCGTTCGCATCTGGCGGGATTAAAGAATTTATTGACTTGAGGAGTCGTCGTTATCGGCGTAGCCGAAATACGACGACTGTAATGACACGTCACGCGGCCGGGGCACTGATTTGTTGGGGGAGATCATCTAATAATTGCTGCGTGCTGGTGTTACCATGGCTAAAGAGGCGATGACGGTTATACATCGCCTTCTCTTGTTCCTGCTCGATGCGTGCCTTGGGCGTTTGTACTCTGAAATCAAGATGGCGCAAATCCTGTTGCAGGGCGTTTAATCCCTCAATTTTTTGCCTTGCGCCGGAACGATCTGCCAGAATCAGGCCGCCGAAGTGTTTTGCCTTGTAGCGCTCTATCTTATAGACGGCGTGCTGGGCTTGCCATTGTTCAGCAGGCGCTGCAACATCAACGTGCTCTTCGGTGCGGCGATCTATCTTCTGTCCGGTTTGTTTTTTCCAGGCGTCTGCAAAAGTCAGCGCTTCGCTGGTTGGGCGGGGAGCGGATACCAGGCGGAAAGCCAGGTAATCCCAGCCGGCGGCCAGCAAGTAAACCGGTGAGAAAATCAGTTTGAGAATACGGGTGGGTAAATCGGTACTGTGATCATGCCCTGCTTCTTCAGGATTCAAGCGTTTATCCAGTAAATCGTTAAAATCAGCTTCTTCCTGATCGTGAGCGTGCTCCACGAAATAATGCATGTCTTCAAAGCCTTCGCTGATAATGCCGAGAATCGCTGAAACGATGGCTGGAATGCCGGGAACGCGATCGGCCGTCACGCCTATGCTTATCAAGTGACCGAAAAATAACAATATACGCAAAGGTACGATGGTCACCTTGAGCAAAAGCCGGAACGGATTAAGAATTTGCAGCCAGTTTTCCCGTTGCAGCAATCCGAGGATGCTTTGATGGATGCTCTCATAGGCGCGGCTGAACCAGTTGTGGCCACTGCTCAGGAGACCGTATACAATTTCGAGAGAACCGGCCGTGTTTTCCAGATTAAAGGATAATGCCGCAATGCCGGTAATCAGGGGATTGATAACACCCATGATAAAACCCGGCATTTTCCCCATCCAGGCAAATAAGGGGCGAGAATGTTTGGCCACGGTCCACCATGTGCCTGCGGTACAGATGGTAAGCGCCACCGCCAGGGAGACCAGTAGAACCGCCATACCCACGATCAGGACATTTCGCAGGGTTAATCCTTCCTTTAAGTCGTCTCGAATCCTTTTGTACCACTTGCGAAGGGTGTCGTTGTTGATCATGTCGGTTATGGTGTTGTAGGTCAACAATCCCCAGGCGGCTCCGGCGATAATGGCCATTGGGACGATAAGCACCGGTAATATTCCAAACGGGATAGCGGCCAGCAGGGGAATAGTGGCAAACGCCTCCACCAGGAGATAGGTCGTTCCAAGGCCCATAAACAAGCCGGACAACACACTAAATCCCTGGGTAAGCCGGAATTGCCGGTGGCGGAGTTTGAATAAATTCTGTCTTTCCTGTTGTCCATTTTCAGCCAGCCAGTCTCTCAGTTCTATCTCATAATTGCTTAAAAGAGTTTTATCTTCTCCGGCAGGAGGGAACACTTGCATGGCGAACCATTTTTCCATACCGCGCAGGGTTTTCTTAACCTGTTTTTTGCGGGCCTTGCTGGCGGGATCCAGTTTTTTACCGCTTAATTTAGCCAGTTCCTCAAGTTGCTGTTTGTAATGCCCAAAGAACAATGGGCAGCCTCTTGCTTCGGTGTCGATACCATTTTTGAATAACGATAATAAATACTCGTTGGCCAGATGACGTTTCAGATAATCTCGTCGGGTCAGCTTATCAAGCGCACCCTGGATGTTCTTGTTGTAAATTTCACCTTCATAGGCGACGGATAGGACAAAGGCTCCGATAGCGAGTGGCAACAGCGGCAACAGCGCATACATACCGCCAAAACTTAAAAAACCGAGGATGATACTCGCACCGAAGGTCAATAAAAGAGCCAGGAGGCGAGAGAGATTCTTTTTTGTTTTCATTGTCTATCTTTGAGGCATATTTAAGGTCTTGGTACTTTATAACAAATGAAAATGATTATCAATAAATTGTGATATAAAAAAAATCATTATGATTGTGAGACGATCTGGCTCATGGTGCTCGGCAGTTATTTAACCGGAAAAATAAAGTTGCATCCTGGCGATCATCATGTACTATCAGGAGGCATTTTTATTGAATTTAAGGAGAAACAATGCGCATCAAACAATGGATAACCGGCCTGTCTACGGGTCTTTTTATAACCACTACGTCCATGGCAGCTCAGCCCACCCGGATTATGGAGCAGATACAGGTACCGCAATGTCTGGCCGGCAAATTGTCATCCGACTACAAAGTGCTTGCCGAGAACAAGGCGTTTAAGATTGTGGAAGTGCCGTCCGATCAGCTCGATAACATCGCCATATTGGCCGAAAAGGTTCGTTGCGGGAAGTTTGTTAATGTGAGCCACAAACTGGCCGGAACCGGCAAAGGATTACGGTCACAAACGGCGGAGCAACTGTTAAATAAAAAGGCTGTGAGTAAAAAAATAACCGCTGTCGATGCATATGAAATCAGACACCAGGATGAGGTGGAAGCGGCGTTGGCGAAAGTAAATCCCGATAATATCTGGTCAACCCTGACGCATTTGACTAATTATTACAATCGTTCCGCCACCAAGGATACCGGCGTTGAAACGGCTGAATGGCTTAAAGCAACCTTTGAAACCATGGCGGCTGAATACGGGCGTCAGGATACGGCCACCTATTTTGTCAATACGGGCTGGTGGTATAAGCAACCTTCCGTTGTGACGGTCATCGGCAAGGATATTGACGCGCCGGCGGTAGTCATCGGTGCGCACATGGATACTCTGGACGGACGTATGCCCGGTGCCGGTGATGACGGCAGCGGTTCATCCAGCGTGATGGAACTGGCGCGCGTGTTGCTGTCCAGCCAGCATGAGTTTAAGCGTCCTGTTTATATTGTCTGGTATGCCGCGGAAGAGCGTGGTCTGGTGGGATCGCAGTATGTCGTGCAGGATTTTCTGGACAAACACATTCCCGTGAAGGCCGCCATACAATTTGATATGACCGGTTTTCGTAACGATCAGAATGATCCGACCATGTGGGTCTTCAGAGATTATACGGATAAAAATCTGAGTGATTTCGTGGCGCAATTGATTCAGACTTACGTCAAGGTTCCCGTGGATTATTCGCGTTGCGGTTATGGTTGCAGTGATCACGCGTCATGGATGGCTGAGGGAATTCCCGCAGCATTCCCATGCGAGACCAATTTTGAAGATCATAATCCCTATATACACTCGTCTGATGATCAGATCTCTTTATTAAATCTGGAGCACATGACCAACTTCACCAAGCTTGGTCTGGCGTTTGCCATAGAGCTGGCCAGCGAATAAAGTAAGCCGAATGACCGAGGTTGTTTTTAAAGACAATCTCGGTCAGGTTCTGTCAACAAGCCTTGTAGTTCTAAACAAATAACAGTTTCCTGTAGCCCGTCATGAAGGCGAAGCCGAAATGCGGGATTACGTCCATTTCGGTATTTACCTGTTCTCTTGGGACAATATTGGGGGCATGAAACCCGCAATACGGCCGCAGGCCTCCTTACGGGCTGTTCTTTTGAAAAAAAATTGTCCACATAACCTAATGCGTTTCTTTTTCCTTGTGGTTTTTAACAGGACGAGGCGGACAATGATATTCCTCCGTAACCCGACCTTGCGTATCAACGGCATGCAGTACGACCGGGAATTTCCACAGCGTATGAAGATGTTTCAGTACTTCCCGGGTATTGTCGCCCAGCGGTATGCTATGTTGCTGGGTATATTGCAGCGTCAGAGAGCGATCACCTTCCACATCAACGGAATACACCTGTATATCCGGTTCCAGATAACCCAGATTATATTGCCTTGAGAGTGCTTCCCGAATTTGTTTATACCCTTGTTCATTGTGGATTGCCTCAACGACCAGTTCCGATTGCCTGTGGTCATCGACGATATGAAACAGTTTCAGTTCCCGGATCAAGCGCGGTGACAAGTACTGGGCGATAAAACTCTCATCCTTGAAATTACGCATGGCGGTATCCAGTCCGGTCAGCCAGTCGGTGTTGGCCAGAAAAGGAAACCAGTGCCGATCCTCCTCGGTGGGGTTTTCACAAATCCGCCGGATATCCTGCATCATATGGTAACCCAGCGTGTAGGGATTGATACCGTTATAATAAGGGCTGTTAAACGGCGGTTGCATGATAACATTGGTATGATTTTGCAGAATTTCCAGCATAAATTCGTCGGTGACCAGTCCCTCGTCATAGAGGGCGTGGAGAAGCGTGTAATGCCAGAAGCAGGCCCAGCCTTCGTTCATGACTTTGGTTTGGCCTTGTGGATAAAAATACTGCGCGATTTTACGGACTATGCGCACGATTTCCCGTTGCCATGACTCCAGTAAAGGCGCATTTTTTTCAATAAAATACAGAATGTTTTCCTGCGGCTCCTCCGGAAATCGTTTTTTTTCGCCGTTGGCATCCACCTGTTTGTTTTGCGGGATGGTGCGCCATAATTCATTGACCTGGGATTGCAGATATACTTCCCGGTTTTGCTGCCTGATTTTTTCTTCCTGAATGGAGAGTCCGGCGGGATGTTTGTAGCGATCCACACCATAATTCATCAACGCATGGCAGGCATCGAGGACGGCTTCCACTTCATCGATCCCGTGCCGTAACTCGCATTCGCTGATGTAATTTCTGGCAAACACCAGATAATCGATGATGGCATCCGCCGAAGTCCACATTTTAAACAGGTAATTATTCTTGAAGAACGAGTTGTGGCCATAACAGGCGTGTGCGATGACCAGAGCCTGCATGGCCATGGTATTCTCTTCCATCAAATAGGAAATACAGGGATTGGAGTTAATAACCAGTTCATAAGCCAGCCCCATCTGTCCCCGTTTATAGCTTTTTTCAACTCCGACAAAATGCTTGCCGAAAGACCAGTGATGATAGCCGATGGGCATGCCTACCGAAGCGTAGGCATCCATCATCTGTTCGGCGGTAATCACTTCGATTTGATTCGGATAGGTATCGAGCTTGAAGTCGCCGGCCAGACGGGCTATTTCCTTGTCGTAGGCTTGAATTAATTCAAAGGTCCATTCGGCGCCGGTTGAAATGGGCTTTTTTTTTCTCATACCACCTTCCTTTTGAATAATTCACGAAATACCGGATAGATATCGGCGACATTATCAATATTTTCCATAGCGAAATTAGGGTATTGCTGGCGCACTTTCTGGTAGACTTCCCATAAGCTCTGGTGATGGCGGGGCATAATCTCTATGTACGCAAAGTACTGCAGCAGGGGCATAATCTGTTCTTGTAATAACTCCTGGCAATAGGGCGAGTCGGCGTTCCAGTTATCGCCGTCGGATGCCTGTGCCACATAGATATTCCATGCGGAAGGCGGATAGCGCGCTTCGATGATCGTGTTCAACAATTCCAGGGCGCTGGATACGACGGTTCCTCCGGTTTCGCGGGAGTAAAAGAATTCTTCTTCATTGACTTCCTTGGCGGAGGTATGGTGGCGAATAAAAACCAGTTCTATTTTTTCATAGTTTCGGGTAAGAAACAGATACAGCAAAATAAAAAAACGCTTGGCAATGTCTTTTTTCGCCTCGTCCATGGAACCGGATACATCCATGACACAAAACATCACGGCCTGGGTCGAGGGCGCCGGAATACGAACGCGGTTGTTATAGCGCAAATCCAGGGTATCGATAAACGGCACGGATTGAATTTTTTTCTTGAGAAATTCAATATCGCGCTGCAATCGTAGCAGGTCGACTTTTTCCGGGCTGGATTGTTCTTCCAGTCTGGCCAGCTCGGCTTCTGCCGCCCGTAGCTGACGTTTGTAGGGAGAAGCCAGTGCCACACGTCTGCCTGTTGCCTGACGCATGGATCGCACCACGTTGATGTTACTGGGGATCCCGCTGCTGGTTACTCCGGCGCGCACGGTTTTGTAGGTTGTCATGCGTGCCAGCTCTTTTTTGACCAGGTCGGGTAATTCGAGATCTTCAAAATAGAGTTCCAGGAATTCTTCACGAGACAGTTGAAAGACGAATTCGTCTTCGCCCTCGCCGCCGTTGCTGGCCTGGCTCCCGCCTCCACCACCACCCTGCTCTTCCGGACGCTTGATCCGGTCTCCGGCTATAAATTGATCATTGCCCGGCAGGACACGTTCGACGTAGCCGCCCCTCCCTTTATGAAAGCGCGGTTCGGAAATGTCTTTTGCAGGTATGCTGATTTGCTCGCCCTGATCGATATCGGTAATGCTGCGCTTGCCCATGGCATCGGAGACGGCACGCTTGATTTGATGTTTATAGCGTCTCAGAAAACGCTGACGATTTACCGTACTTTTTTTACCGGCGTTTTGCCGACGGTCTATTAGTTGCGACATCCTCACATCCTTATCAGTCATTCGGGCCGTGGCATTCGGAAATCATCCGGTACCACGGCCGAATTTATCTGTATTATTGCGATTTGCGCACACGTAAATACCATTCGCACAGCAGTCGGACCTGTTTGCGTGTATAGCCTTTCTCAACCATGCGAGAGATAAACTCCTCATGTTTTTTCTTGTCGTCTTCCGATGCCTTGGCATTAAAGGATATGACCGGTAACAGATCTTCCGTATTGGTGAACATTTTCTTTTCAATGACGGTTTTTAATTTTTCGTAGCTGTTCCACACGGGATTTTTGCCGTGATTGTTCGCGCGTGCGCGCAGCACGAAGTTCACGACTTCGTTACGGAAATCCTTGGGATTGGAAATGCCGGCGGGTTTTTCGATTTTTTCCAGCTCGGAATTAAGCGAGCCCCTATCGAAAATTTCACCGGTATCCGGATCCCGATAATCCTGATCCTGAATCCAGAAGTCCGCATAGGTAATATAACGGTCGAAAATATTTTGTCCGTATTCGGAATAGGATTCCAGGTAAGCAGTCTGAATTTCCTTGCCGATGAATTCCACGTATTTATGAGATAAGTGTTCCTTGATAAAGGTCAGGTATTTTTCCTGCAGTTCCTGCGGGAATTGTTCCTGTTCTATTTGCCGCTCCAGCACGTACATCAAATGCACGGGGTTGGCCGCCACCTCCGTATGATCGAAATTGAACACTTTTGACAGGATTTTGAAGGCGAAGCGGGTGGAGATGCCGCTCATTCCTTCATCAACCCCGGCAAAATCGCGGTATTCCTGATAGGATTTGGCTTTCGGATCGGTGTCTTTCAGACTTTCGCCATTATAGACGCGCATCTTTGAATAGATGCTTGAGTTCTGTGGTTCTTTCAAGCGGGTCAGTACGGAAAACTGTGCCAGCATATCGAGGGTGCCGGGCGCACAGGGTGCTTCTCTTAAGGAACTGTTATCCAGCAGTTTCTGGTAAATTCTGGTTTCTTCCGAAATGCGAAGGCAGTAGGGCACTTTAACGATATTAATCCGGTCTATAAACGCCTCGTTGTTTTTATTATTGCGAAACGTCTGCCATTCCGCCTCGTTGGAGTGGGCGAGAATAATGCCCTCAAACGGTATGGCGGACAATCCTTCTGTGGGATTGTAATTGCCTTCCTGAGTTGCGGTCAGCAAGGGATGGAGCACCTTAATAGGCGCTTTGAACATTTCCACAAACTCCATAATACCGCGGTTGGCACGGCAAAGACCTCCGGAGAAACTGTAGGCGTCCGGATCGTCCTGAGAGAACTCTTCCAGTTTACGGATATCGACTTTACCGACCAGTGAGGAAATATCCTGGTTGTTTTCATCACCCGGCTCCGTCTTGGAAACAGCGATTTGTTTCAGGCGGGACGGTTTGACCTTGATGACTTTGAATTGATTAATGTCGCCATTGTATTCCTGCAATCGTTTTACGGCCCAGGGGGACATGACGTAGCGGAGATGGCGGGTTGGAATGCCGTAGCGTTCCTGAAGTAATTCGCCGTCTTCTTCCGGATCAAACAGGGACAGGGGTGATTCAAAAACGGGTGAGCCCTTGATGGCGTAGAAAGGTACTTTCTGCATGAGATCCTTGAGTTTTTCGGCCAGAGAGGATTTTCCACCGCCAACCGGTCCGAGGAGGTAAAGAACCTGTTTGGTTTCTTCCAGCCCTTGTGCCGCGTGCTTCAGAAAGCCGACAATCTGTTCAATAGGTTCTTCCATGCCATAAAACTCGGAAAACACCTCATATCGCGGAATAATTTTGTTGGAAAAAAGACGGGACAACACCGGATCATGGCGGGTGTCGAGCATTTCCGGTTCACCGATAGCTATTAACAGCCGTTCCGCCGGGTTGGCAAAGGCCCCCGGATCAGTTTTACACAGTTCCAGATACTCGTTTAAGCTAAGCTCCTCTTCCTTGTTGTCCACAAAGCGTCTGGTGTAATTCGTTAAAAAATCATCTGTATTCATAAGCCGGCCCCTTATTACTGATCCCTGATGGGAAAACGCTATTTTACTTCTTGTTTGTTTTGCATTTCGCTGATAAAAGCGAGAAACTATCTTAAATTTAGTATAGCTAAAATGACTCGTGATGGTAGAAGCTATCACAGAAAAATATTAAAAAAAATCAATTCCCTATTTCATCCGCAACCATGATGTTGAAAATGGAGCAATGTTTATGCAAAACACGACCGTTTACCTGAAAGATTACCAACCCCCGGTTTTTGCTGTCGAGTCGGTGGCGTTGAATTTTGATTTATTCGATGATCATGCCCTTATTGAAAACCGTATGGTGGTGACGCGTTTAAACAACGGCCCCTTGCATCTGTATGGTGATGAACTGGAGTTGATACAGTTGTCCGTCGATGATCGTTTGCTGACGGAAAAGGAGTATCGTTTTGAAGGCAGTGATTTGATTGTGGATCATTGTCCGGATCAGGCGGCCCTCAAAATAGTTACCCGGATCCGCCCCCAGGACAACAGCCAGTTATCCGGCCTGTATCGTTCCAATCATCTGTTTTGCACCCAGTGTGAAGCCCAGGGATTTCGCCGCATCACTTTTTTTCCGGATCGTCCCGATGTTCTGACCACCTATACGACACGCATCAGCGCCGATAAGCAAAAATATCCGGTTCTTTTATCCAACGGCAACCTGATCGAGTCCGGCGAATCCTCCGAAGGCCGGCATTGGGTGGTGTGGCAAGATCCCTTTAAAAAACCCTCGTATCTCTTCGCGCTGGTCGCCGGCCATTTACGCTGTGTGGAAGATACCTTTACGACCTGTTCGGGCAGGACGGTTGCTTTAAGGATTTATGTCGAGCCCGGTAATGAAGACAAATGCGGCCATGCCATGGCGTCTTTAAAAAAGGCCATGCGCTGGGATGAGGAAGAATTTGGCCGTGAGTACGATCTGGATATTTTCATGATCGTGGCGGTCAGTGATTTTAATATGGGCGCCATGGAAAACAAAGGGTTGAACATTTTTAATTCCAAATACATTCTGGCCCGTCCGGATACGGCCACCGATCAGGATTTTGCCGCCATCGAAGGCGTGGTCGGGCATGAGTATTTTCACAACTGGACCGGTAACCGGGTGACTTGCAGGGACTGGTTTCAACTCAGTTTGAAAGAAGGTTTGACGGTGTTTCGGGATCAGGAATTTTCGCGTGACATGAATTCCAGGGATGTGAGTCGTATTGATGACGTAAGAATCCTGCGTACCGCACAATTTCCGGAAGACGCCGGCAGTATGGCGCATCCGGTCAGGCCGGAATCGTATCAGGAAATCAATAATTTTTACACCGCAACGGTTTACAACAAGGGTGCGGAAGTGATTAGGATGCAGCATACCTTGCTGGGCAAGGCAGGATTTCGTCGCGGCATGGATTTGTATTTCGAGCGTCATGACGGCCAGGCGGTCACAATCAATGACTTTGTGGCGGCCATGGAAGACGCCAATGAGGTCGATTTGACGCAGTTTAAATACTGGTATAGCCAGGCCGGCACGCCGGAAGTAACGGTAGAAACCGATTATCAGAAGGACTGCCTGACCCTGATCCTGAGCCAGCATTGCCCATCGACCCCGGAGTCGGTTGATAAAAAACCGTTTCATATTCCAGTCAAAATAGCCTTGTTTGACCAGCAGGGGCATGAACTTCCCATTGAACGGGATGTACTGGAATTAAAGGAGCAGCGGCAAACCTTTGTGTTTACAGGCATCAAACAGAAACCTTATGTGTCGCTGTTACGCGATTTTTCAGCGCCGGTCAAACTGAAAAGAAAAACCGGCCAAAACGAATTGCTGGCCTTGCTGCGTTTTGAAAGCAATGGGTTTGCCAAATGGGATATTGCCCAGACGCTGGCCATCGACACCATGACGGCGCAATTGCAAGCCAAGGGCGAGAAGGCCATTCCAGAGGCCTTGCTGGACGCCTGCCACCATATTTTGCTGGATACGACCCTGGATAACGCGCTACGGGCTGAATTACTGACGCCGCCGGGCTTTGAAGACGTGACGGCTTTCATGACGGACATTGATGTCGAGGCCGTGGAAGCCGTTCGCGATCAATACCGTGTCGCATTGGGCGACAGACTGTTCGCCTCCTTTGCGGACATATACCAGTCGCTCTGGACGCAGGAAAAACATACCATGGATGCGCATGCTTACGGGCAACGCAAGCTGCGTAATATTTGTCTCTCTTACATGATGAAAGCACGGGAACAGGACACTTTGGACATTTGCCGGCATCAATTTGACCATGCCCGAACCATGACCGATCAAATGGCCGGATTTGCGCTGCTCAATAACTGTTCTTCCCCGCAGGAGCGTCAGCAGGCTGTCGAGCGATTTTACCGCCAGTGGCAGAAAGACGAACTGGTGCTGGATAAATGGTTTGCCGTTCAGGCCTCATCTGAAGCGCCCGATACGTTGCAAAGGGTTGTTGCGTTACTGAAACATCCGGCGTTTTCCCTGCGCAATCCCAACAAGGTCCGCGCTCTGATAGGCGCTTTTTGTATGAATAATCCCCGGCACTTTCACGACAAAGACGGTCGCGGTTATGAATTTCTGGCAAGCCGGCTACTCGAGCTTGATACATTAAATCCGCAAGTGGCCGCCAGACTGGCCACCCCGTTTACCCGCTGGCGACGGTTTGACAGCCTCAGGCAAGGGTTAATGAAAGCACAGCTTGAGCGTCTGGCGGCTCTTGAGTTGTCACGCGATCTGGGTGAAATAGTTTCCAAAAGCCTCAAGGTCTGAGGCAACGCCAGGTTCGTGAACCAAAATTTTCTTCGCACCATTTTTTGCGAAAAAACAGTAGCCCGTAAGAAGGCCTGCGGCCGTATTGCGGGTTTGATGTGCCACTTATGAACGTTTTCCCGCATTACGGCTTCGCCTTCATGACGGGCTACAAGACATTATTAGTTGTTGCGCAACAATAGTTGCCTTGTTTTCGATCGGAAAAAAATTGGTTCTCAGAACCTGGGGTTTCACGGATTGGAGAATCATTTTAGCGGGTTGCCAATGGCAACCCGCAGTCTTTACAGTCCGTATCCCGATTCTTCTTCATGCTCTGTGTCAGGTTCGGTAGTCATCGTCATTTCCGCGCCGGCTTCCATGTTAAAGAAGTCAATACCCGCAAAATCCCTGACCAGACACAACACCGTGGTTGCCAGCCTGCCGTTTGACTTAACTATTTTGCCCTCGGGCAGACTGCTTTTAAACTCCTGTAAAAAGCGGATCAGCGTTGCTTCATCGGCAATACGTTCATATCGCTCTTCGGACAGGAGGTTGTGAATCCGTGCACCATGGGTGGTGTTCATATGGCCGCTGGCAACGCGTAAAAATGAGGCGCTCCAGCCGGATCGGCCCGGTGCCGATTTCGCATATTGTCTCAGTGCCTGGTGAATTAACGCATACAGATTGTCACGATGCTCCGGGTATTGGTGAGCCAGATCAAAATATTGCTTGATGCTGTTAAAGCGGGGAGGGTTAGATTGATATCGGGCCTCGACCAATCTCCTGGCAGATGTGCGAACATCTCTTATCATACCAAGCCGTTGATCAAGATCAATGAAGTATTTACCTTTTGAGTTTTTTGCCGCCAGCAATCTGGCAATGATTTTAAAATGCCTCGCGTTGATTGCCAAAAAAAAATTCGATTGTCTAAACAAATTCTGTTTGGTTTCGCTAAAACAGATTTTATAAAACTCATCATTGAAAATTTTGGGGTTTTTGTCCCTCAAAGCCAAAAGAGATTCAAGAGTCTCTGTTGCCTTATCACGAAAGCGTGGGGTCACTATTTGAAACTGTATATTTCTGGCAGTTTTGGCTGGAAGTATAAGGGACAGGGTTATGTCTTCACCCATCCTTATTTCGGCGTCTGTTAGCGTCATGTTGCCATCTAACACCGATTGTTTATCCCAACCGGCAAGTTCTTTCATGCGGGCAACAAAATCGGCAAGATTTTCGGCTCCTGTGGGTCGCCAAAGCCAATCCGTATTTAACAGCGATTGAAAATATTGGGACACCCTGCGAGACTGCAGTTTTTCCCTGGGGGTTAAATGATCAAGGATGAACAAGGCGAGTTCATCAGGTAAAACGGACTCCTCTTTGCCGTTGAAAAAAAACGATGGCATGTTACATTCCTACGCAAATCAATACCTTGGTGAGTATTTGTCAAAAATTGTGCAAATGGTATCATGGCCAGATTAACGAAATGTTAAGCGTGTTTTTATAGCACTGCAGGTGGCTTTTTGCTAAGAACAATGGTAGCCCGTAAGGAGGCCGCAGGCCGTATTGCGGGGTTCGCCCTTTAAAACATACAAGAGGTTTTATGTCCGACCATTACGCCGTTATGGGTGATCCCATTGCCCACAGTCTATCGCCTGTTATCCATCACCTGTTTGCCGCCCAGGCTAAAATAACGATTCGCTACGATAAAATATTGGTGCAACCGCAGCAATTCAGGCGGCAGGTGGAACGTTTTTTTCAGGATGGCGGCAAGGGGCTTAATGTCACCCTGCCGTTCAAGGAAGAGGCTTTTGCCATGGCTGGCGTTGCCACGTCACGATGTCAACAGGCCCGCGCGGCCAACACCTTATGGATGGAACAGGGCGTGTTGCACGCCGACAATACCGATGGGGCAGGTTTCATCAGAGACTTGTCTCGTCATGTCGATGTGGCGGGTAAAACCCTATTGTTACTGGGGGCGGGCGGCGCGGCACGGGGGGTGATTGCACCGTTGCTGGCTGCGTCGATCACATCGCTTACGGTGACCAATCGTACCTTGTCGCGGGCGCAGGATTTGCAACATGATTTTCCCGGGATTTTTTGTGTCGCTCTTGATGAGCTGGACACTTATGATGTGATCATCCACGCCACATCAGCGGGTACGCGGGGGGAATCCCTGCTATGGCCGGAACGGCTCCTTGGCGTTGTCCCGTTTTGTTATGATTTGTCGTATCGTTCAAACGGGAGTACGCCTTTTGTCGATTGGGTTCGGCAGCATGGCTGCCGGGCGGTTGACGGTTTGGGGATGCTGGTGGAGCAGGCGGCGGAATCGTTTGAAATCTGGCATGGATTCGAGCCGGAAACGGAAAGCGTTTTGCGGGCATTGCGGCAGGAGCGGTAGCGCCACTTGTCTGAAAAACAGCGGATTAACTGAAAAAACTAAGCAGCGTGGCTTCCTTCGTCAAGGTGTCTTCAAAACCCAGTTTGATTAATTCCACGGTAAATTCCCTTTCAAACAACAAAAAACTCAGCAAGTCGCCGGAGTGGCTTTTGGCGCCAAGCCCGTTGAGTAAAAAGCGTAACAGGGTCGGCATGCTTTGGTATTGGGCCTGGGCAATCGCGGCCACGTCGATGCTTGGTCTTAGGTGCAGGGTTTCTATCGGGCGCCAGGGGGAGCGGCGCTTTCTCCACAGGGAAATCATACGGGCGATATCGTTCATGCGGTTGACCAGTTCAATGTCGCGATCCAGATTATCGAGAAACAATCCGTTGAGCATGCTTCCCAGTATAGGTGCGAAACCAATGTCACCGTTTAGCAGCTTTTCCGGACGGGTTAATTCCGGAAGCTGACGTGTGCCCAGAATCAGAATTTTTTCCACTTGAAAGCGAATGGCGCCTCTAAGAGGAGAAACCAGACCCATACTGCCGTCGCCATAATGAAATCCGTCAATTTTGGTCGGGGGGAAAAACAGCGGCAAAGCGCTGGACGCCAGAATATGCTCCGCCTGGATGTGGGTTCGCTCGCTGAAATGGCGCGGGTAATGCCAGTCTTCAAAATGCGGGCTGTGATGTTGGTAAAAAGAAATGGTCTGATGCGTTTCATAGCAATTGCTGATCACCTCCATGGTTTGCAGATGGTTGCCGGCAATATTCTGTTCTATGTCGTCAAAATTGATATTGGTGGTAATAAAGTCACGTAAAGGGGCGGTGTTGAGTAAATGACCGGATTCCCTTTGTTTGATGAGTATATGACTTAAATTGCGGAATACGGATTTGCTTAAGGCGTAATTGCTGGTATTAAAAATCTGCGAGCAGCTTATCCCCTGCCACAGCGTTTCCATTTTATCCACCGCAGCCGGGAAGTCGGTTGCGTTTTCAGCCAGAATCGCCGCGTTGATACTGCCGATGCTGACGCCGCTTACCATGTCAAAAGGAATTTTTTTTACGCCGAGTATGGCGCTGATTGCTTTAAGCACGCCAGCCTGATAGGCGCCGCGAGCACCTCCGCCGGCAAGATATAGGGCTTTTTTCGCCATGGATTAATTTTTTATAAATGATATTTTGCAATATAGATGACTTGTGCGGGATATGGCAAGAGTGAAGAAGGATAAATTCGAGAAAATCTCCCGAATCAAAACGTTATTTTAAATTTAAATCCGGCACAATCACGTCATTCTTTGTTAAGGATTCGTTGCTATAGTATTAATAATCCTGATAAACAACGGTACTGCGACATGAGTAAGAAAAAATCAGAAATTCTTACGGATGAAGAGAGAAAATGGGATCCTGAAACCATTAAAGAGTGGACGAACAAAGCGGGGGAAATGCGAAAGCCGGTCATCATTACCGGTAAACTTCCGGAAGAAAGCAAATTTTATCAGAAATTTTTTGAAAAAATATTGCCGGGTTTTACCGGATTGACGCATACGCTGGCCGATACCGGGGGTGGTGTCACTAAAGCCATTTCTCTAAGCCATGCTACCCATACGCTACAGGCGGCGGGTTCCGGTTTTCAAATCGCGGGTGTGGCATTAGCCGGCCTGAATTTTATCCGTATCCCGGCGATTTATCTTGGCGCGCTCATCGCCGGGAAAAAACCGCCGATTACCTTGAGTCGCAATGCAAGCTGGGCTTATTCCGGGGTGATTCTGGGCCTGGCGTTGTCCGCTCTTCTGGTGCCGGCTGCCGCAGGCCCCATCGGTATTGCCATTGGTGGTCTGGTGCTTGGTGTCAGTGTGTTTTCCATGGGAAAATTGTTATATCAACGCTATAAAACAAACAAGGCGTTGAAAGCGGTCAAGCTGGAAATCGATGCTGAAAACAACAATCTGGAAGAAATTCAGAATGAAATTAAGGACGCGCACGATTTGTTGCAAGGACTTGAGGACGATTATAAAAACGGTCGCATTGATGAAGCGGCCTATAAGCGTGCGGCTCAACCGCACTGCGAGAAGCTGGAGGCATTGGAAACGAGCTATCAGGCATCTGTAGGGAAATTACAAAAACTGCACGATACCAAAGTCTTGCAGGAAAAAAAGCTGTCCATGATGGGAGCCGCCGCCTTTCTGGACAAAGGCGTGGGTATCGGGCTGGCTTCCCTGGCTGTGGCCGGTCTTGCTCTGAGTCTGTTTTTCCCACCGGTGGGGTTAGGTATTTTTGCCGCCAGCGCCGGGTTAGGCGCCGCGTATATTGTTGGCCGTATCACAGTACCCCTGGTTGCGCCTTTATTTAAAAAACTGGGTGGCTGGGTAGCCGGCAAACTGGGGTGGGGACAAAAAGCAACGGCTTCCCCGTCCGTGTTGAAGGACGCCATGGAAGAAACCGCAGCGTTGCTTGATAAATCGGAGAAGCCGCTCAGCGTGACGGACAGTGAGCATCCTGCGCTTGACAAGGGAAAAGACAAGGAAATACTGGACGAAAGCCTGCCTGCGCCCTCGCCTGCCCCTGAAAAAATGCTGGATTCAACCAGTAAAATAGAATTGCTCATGTCCGGGAAGAAGGATGTCGAGTCAGGATTACGGCACATGATGGAAAATACAGAGGCGGCAGGTAAGCTGGATGCAGAAATTGGACGTATCGTCAGAAATGATGATCCCAGGGAAGCGCTGAATTTTATAAAAGACTTGTCACAGCAGGCTTTCAAACAGCACTGCGTGCATCAGGATTTAACCTGCTTGCTAAACACCTTTGATAATATGCCGAAACTTCTTCCGGTGCTGCAAAGGGCGATGAAACAAATTGCTGGCGGAGAAATACGATTGTCTGCACAAGAGCGTGAACAATTATTAAAATCCGGACCATTAATGGAGATATTACGCAAGCAGGATCTGGATATCTCGGGAGAGACTCTGGCGCCGGTACGTCCTGACGCAGTCCGGGGTATGGATGCGACCAAACCCGCCACGAAGAAGGTATCTGACGATGAGGAAGGTGAGAGCGAGGGAGAAAACCCTGCCAATGTCCATTAGGTTCTGTGCACAAAAATGTTCACAACCGCCAATGCGATTGATTGGTACCATTTTCCTTTTGAATTTGTTGGTTTGCCATCAGGATGGGATACAGGGTCGAGCGAGGCGCCCGGCCTGATTTTTCGCTTCGATAAATCTCATGTCAACAAGCCCCAGCCTCTATCCAGGCAAAAAAGCCTGATTGCAATTCACAAAAAACTGGTATAGTTTAAATGGTCAAATTAATGGATTAAGAGGGCTCATGCTGGCATTATTTCGTGAGCAGCCGCGCGCATTTTACATGATTTTCATGCTGGAAATCTGGGAGCGGTTCGGGTTTTATACGGTACAGGGTATTTTAACCTTGTATTTTATTCGTTTTCTCGGCTTTAGCGACAGTGAAGCCTATTTCACATTCGGGGCATTTTCGGCGCTAGTCTATGGAATGGTCGCCTTGGGCGGTTATCTGGGCGATAAAGTGCTCGGCACGAAAAGAACGATTGTTCTTGGCCTGTTTACGCTGGCTTTCGGATATCTGGCGCTGACGATTGCAGATAAACAAAGTGTTTTCCTCGCCCTGGGGTTGATTTGTGTCGGTAATGGTCTGTTTAAAGCCAATCCCTCCAGTTTGCTGGCCAAGTGTTATGATGATGGTGATCATCGTCTGTACGGTGGTTTTACGCTGTATTACATGGCCATCAATCTTGGTTCGACCGTGGCCTTGTTTGTGGGGCCGAGCCTGTCTTCCATCTATGGTTACTCATACGCCTATTTTGTGAGTTTCATAGGCCTGGTTCTCGGGCTGGCCAATTACTGGTTTCAGCGCCGTCATGTGGCCGATATTAACACGTATGCGGATAGCAAAATCATTAAAGTCCGGCAGTGGTTTCTTGTTGTCGCGGGTATTATCCTGGCCACGGCGGCTTGTGCCTGGCTTCTCCAGCACGTTACGATAACCAGGCGGTTGTTATGGATTGTCACAGCGCTTGTTGTCGCCATTTATTTTTTCTATATGAAACAGGAGCGTAAAACGTCGGTTTTACGTATGCTGGTTGCTTTTGTTTTAATGCTCGAAGCCATTGTGTTTTTTACGCTTTACCAGCAGATGCCTACGTCATTGAATCTGTTCGCCGTCAATAATGTGGTGCCTACCCTGCTTGGGATTCCGCTTGATCCGCAGAGTTTTCAGGCTTTGAATCCTATCTGGATTATCGCTATGAGTCCTGTGCTGGCCATGGTTTACAGCAAGCTTTATCACCGCGGCGTTTCCTTTCCTGTTCCTTATAAATTTGCTGTGGGCATGATTTGTTGCGGGTTAAGCTTTTCTTTACTGTTTTTCGCCCGTTTTACTCCTGATGAAGCAGGCATGGTGTCGTCCTGGTGGCTGGTTGCCAGTTACTTTTTTCAAAGCACAGGGGAATTAATGGTTTCCGCACTAGGTGTGGCTATGGTTGCCGAGCTTGTCCCCAGGCAAATCGCAGGTTTTGTGATGGGCATGTGGTTTTTAACCTCTTCAGTCGCCGGTTTCATCGGCGCCTCCGTGGCATCGTTGACGTCTTTGCCAGAGAACATCAAGCCGGGACTGGAGTCGTTGACTATCTATACCAGGGTTTTCGCGTGGATTGGCATTGTGACTCTGGTTATCGGGGTGTTGATGTGGCTTATCGCCCCTCGTTTGAGCCGTTATATAAAAACACCGGCCGAGCCATCTCATGACGACACGGTGCGGGATAAACCGGCAAAAAATGAAAGCGACGCCGGGGTGGGGAGAAACGACCAATCCTGCACACACATTCCCTCCAACGCGTGATATTCGGATGTGAACCCGCACTACCTTTGAAAGCCTCCTTGTAGACGGACGCTCTTTCCATGTTGTTCACGGAACCTGCGTTTTTTTATGAAAATTTTCCCAGGTGAAAAATTTTTTTCGCAATCCTTACAATTTTCTTAATATTTGTTTAATAAAAATTCACTATGATGGCGGTATGTCACTTGTCTGCGGATTTTCCAGGCAGGCTTGTAATAACGTCCTTGGAGTAAAAGCGTGGCTCTCGATTCTATTCAATTGTCAGACGCCAGCAAAAAAATTGCTGAAACACTTAAAAGTAGCGACTCGATTAGGCAGGAGATCCTTGCTGTTCAGGAAATGTCACTACAAAAGCTGATTGAAACACTGAAAAATATTGAACTGCAAAGAGATAACGAGCGTTTTTTGCTGGAATCGCTATACGTGTCCCTGATGAAGGATATGAATCGTGCCCTGGCGAAAAACGGGCAAAAAAAAGAGGCGAAAAAACATAAATCCGGAAGCTGGGCTAACAAAATCAAGTTGCTTGGGCTTGCCATTGCCGGGATTGTGTATTTCGGCTGTGAAGGATTTGACGGTGTAACCGCTTTACTGGGCATTTTTAATTTACCGGCATTGACTATTTTTCTGGTAGGCATCGGATTTTCGCTGTTGTCTATTGTTGTATTTTGTGCCTTTGATCTGGTTGAGATATCCCATAACCTGGGTGTTGATTTTAAAAGCTCACGCAAAATTATTGATATCTACCTGGAAGAAATTAAGTCCCTTAAAGCAATCAGAAGGACGATTAGGGACAATTACTCAAACTCACAATCCGATGCCGAAATAACGCAATACCTTGAATTGATCGAGATATTGCAGAAAAAACACGAGATGTTGAATGAAGCACGTCAGCAGTTGCAAAAATCGCTTAATAAACCCTGGCTGAAAGCAGGCAAGATAGCAACAGCGGGTATTGCCGGTATCATATTTTTCAGTGGCGGCTTTTTTGCCGGCCAAACCGTGGCGCTTGCCGTAGGAGGCCTGTTTGCCGCCGGGGCTTTGACGCCTACGTTTTGGCCTATTATCCTGGCCAGTGTTTTGGTGGGACTGGCGGCTCTCAGTGTGTACTGGTTTGTGGAGCGTCCCGGTATAGAAAATTTAATAGGACGCTGGGTTGGACTGGATAAGGAAAAAATTGATACATTTTGTGACAAAGACAAAGTGGCTAAAGAAGCCAGAAAACTGTCTGCCTTGCAAAGCAGCCTGGAGGAGAAAAAACAGGATCTAATTGAACATCGACAGACCAGGAGCGAATTGCAAAGCACGAAGGAGGAGCTGGAAAAAGTCAAACAGGAGAAGTCGGAATTAGTCAAATCCGTACTGTGCGATGGGGGGTTCGGACTTTTCAGAACAGGAAAAGAAGGGAAAACCCCATCAGTTGATCATTTTTCCCGGTTGAGCCGAAGCCAATCTATGGATGATTTGCATCATGGCTATGTTCGCTCTGAGCAACCATCTTTGTTATTCTAGTACAACGTTTCACTGAAGTTGTCTTGCTTGTTTGTTATTGCCGCGACAGCGGGTCAAGTCGTAGGTCGGGCGCCTCGCCCGACCTACCTATTCTGTACCGTTGGCAACAGGACAGAATCAGTGAAACGTTGTACTAGGTTCGTGAACAAAATTAATTACGGCTGCAAAAAGGCGTATGATTTGTCCCTTATTTGTAGCCGTCATGAAGGTGAAGTCGAAATGCGGGAAAACCGTTCACTTAGGCGCTCACCTGTTCTCCTGAGATAATATTAACCCGCAATACTACTTACGGGCTACCGTTCTTTTGTAAAAAATGGTGCCAGGACATTGTTGTTCACAGAGCCTAATCATCCGTCAGAAATGTTTGATTTTAAATCATTCGGTGTTCCCTTGCCTCGATGTATTTATGTCAGACGCGCCACGCGCTGGATCAGAGATCAGCAAACGGCATGACTGACAACCTGTTTGATGCCGTGGCTTATTGTAGCCAGGTTAAGAGGTAGATAAATCAGCAGGGAATTCCCGTTTTTATAGTCGGGATTTATAGTCAAATAATAATCAACATGCTCGTTTGTTTTATCTGGCGTAGGGAGGGTTGTGTCCAGAAAAGTTATTTGATTGCTGAGGAGCATCGGATGCTGCGGGCAGGATGACCAGCCGTTTTGCTGTTTTAAAAGTTTCACCAGCGCCAGGACGTGCTCCGGTATGACAATACCCCTACATGGATAAAAAACTTCCGCTTGTTCGGCAAGGAAGCGGTATTTGGCGGGGGTCGAGGCGTTTAAAAAAAGAACCAGTTCCTTTTCCGGATTTTCCAGTTTGTATTTCATTGCCTGAATCAAGCCGAATTTAGCGGCCTCATAGCTGATGCAATGGCGTGGATTATGGTACGTGCCTCCGGTAAATATGATAATTTCCCGTGAACGCATGAAAAGGGTTTCGCGGCACAGGCGAGAGAAGCCTGTCAATTTATCCTGATGGTCATAATAAAGAGCCAGATGACCCTGTTTGGAGATGCTGAGCACGTTGGCAAGGAACTCGTCATGGCTGACCGGCGTATAGTGTTGTCTGGTGAATCGTTCCAGTGTTTGAATGAGTGAATGGTCAAAAACGGTTGTTGCCGATTCTACTGTCAATATATCTGTTCGCGTAACAGGTGAAATGTCCATTTTCCCTCCCTGGAAAAATTTTAGGGACGTTGCTTATGTTCTGTACACTTAATCTCATCTATAAATTTGCAGGCCGGATTGTCTTTGACAGCCCGCCAAAATAATTCCGGTACGTACGCGGTTTGTCCACGGGATCCGGTTAGGAACAATCCCTAAATATAGTTAAGAATTATGAAAAGTCAAACGCCAAGAACCGATTTGACAAACGGAATGGTAATTTTGCGCTGGGCGGCCAGGGAGGCGTCGTCGAGTTGGTTAAGAATGCTTTGCAGGTCATGCATGTTGCGGGCACAGCGATTGATTAAAAATTGTGCGACACTCGTTGATAAATGAAACCCTCGTTTGTGCGCCTGCTCCTGAATGGTGACTATTTTTAAATCATCACTGAGTTCTTTAAGATGTACTACCAATCCCCAGGCCAGGCGCGAACGCAGATCAGGAAGCCGCACAGGAGACACTGTAGGAGCATGCTGCCCGCTGATTAGTAAACAGGCGTTATCATTATCACGTACCCGGTTGTAAAAATGAAAAAGGGCTTCTTCCCAATAAGCGTCACCGGCTACGGCATCAAGATTATCCAGCGCGATCAGATCATGCTGGCTCATTCCTTCAATACTGGCCGGGCCCCATTCCTTTAAGATATCCAGAGGAAGATAAATTGCCGAATCGTGTTTATAATAAGCACGACAACAGGCTTGCAGTAAATGGGATTTGCCGCTGCCGGGATTGCCCCAGATATAAACGAATGGTTCTCCCTGGCCCCGGATGATTTTTTCTATTTCCTGTTTCAGCAACGCCTGTTCGCCCCAGCAAAAATTGCTCAGGCAGGCCTGATGATTCAATTGAATGGCTAGTGTCTGTTGAATTTTCATTCTTGACGCGAACAGATGAATGATTGGGAGCCATTTTACGTTTGAATGAGTCGAATAGCGAGTCCTAATTTAACGAAATCCGTTGTAATACGATGCCAGTCAGACTCATTCGCAGCGTGCTATCACAACGTATTTGATTGTCCGGTCATTGAGGCAAGTGACTGATCTCACAGGCTTTTCTGCCCCAGCTCCAGACGTAGTATATGTAAGTAGCCGTAGTTGTGGCTGCGGTCAGGATTATCAAACTGGAGACCAGATAATTGCTGAATTCAAAATAGGCCAACTCAAACAGGCAAAGCGTTACAAGGGCCAGTTGCAGCGTGGTATTAATTTTGCTCAGGCGAGTGGGTTCAAAATCAATTTTGCGCTGAATCAGCCAAAACCAGGCCAGAACGCCTATGGAAATGGTCAAATCCCGTAAAAAAACCAGAATCACCAGCCACCAGGGGAGCCGGCCAATCAGGGCGAGAGAAATAAAGCTGGATGCAACCAGTAATTTATCAGCTAGCGGATCAATAAATGAACCGAGAAGGCTCTGCCAGTTAAAATGCCGGGCCAGCCACCCGTCTATGCCATCGGTCACCCCCGCCAGCAAAAATATATAGAACGCGTTGACGTAACTTCTCTGATAAAGATAAGCCAGAAACGGTATGATCAATATCAGGCGTAAAAAAGTTAACGCGTTAGGGGTGTGTTTTAGTATGGGGTGAGACACGGTAATGTATAATGACCTCATCTGTTTATGCCGGGAAAGCGCGGGATTATTTATCCTTACGGTTCGCTTTTCCAGTAGTAATTTGTACACAAGTTTATACAATCCTGTCCCGACTGTCACGTTGTTGATAAACGTGGATTAACCAGACGTGTCCCCGGCCATGCCAGGACACTGAGTAAACTGATGACGGTGAGTAGCAGCATGAACGGTGTGACACTTTGAATATTCAGCATGCTGCTGATTAAGCTGAATGATGCGGAAAAATTAAACTGACAAAACAGCGTAAGGGCTAGCGCGGTAGCCATTTGCTTGGGAAATGGCCGGACTGAAGCCGCTGTGGTGCAGGCTACAATGAATCCGGTGCCAAAATAATAGATGGTCATGGGAATGATAAACGTCAGTAACACGTTGCCGTGGGTCAGGGAAAACAACCACATGGCGCAGGCTGAAACCGCAAACAGCCGCACACCCAGAACAACCAGGTGGGCGCTGGTGAAATAGCGTATCAACAGCCCGCAAGCCGCGGTGCCCAGCATGTGCATAATCGCCATGATGGTTTTAATGGCTCCGTAATGAGAGACGCTGTAGCCGGCACCTTTAATCAGAATGAATGACGCGCTGGTGTTAAACGCCGATTCGCCGGCCATCATCAGGGCGGACACCAGAAGATAGCGCACAAAAAGCGTGTTGCGAAATACGAGCGAAATGCTGGAGCGCAAGGTAGGGATCGAAGCGTGGTAAGGCATCGTTTCCGGCATGATCCGACTGAAAATCAACAATAATAAACCATAGCCTGCCATGATGGTGGAAGCGACGCGCCAATTGCCAAAGCTGTTGATGACGCCACCCAGAAAAGGGAGAAAGCAAATCAATAAACCGGCCAGTGAAAACAGGAAGGCGAATTGTTGGGTTGCCTGTTGTTCGTTATGGGTGTCGTTTATCATCGCCCTGCCCATTAGAAGCGTGGCGCCAACCGCCAATCCTTGCAAAAAACGACAAATGAGTAGAACCGTCATGGAAGGACTCCAGGACGCCAGAAAATTACTGACCACATACAAGCCCAGGCCGGCTATAAACACCGGTTTCCGGCCCCGTCGCTCAGAAATACCGCTCCAAAAGAGCATGCTCAACGCTTTTCCTAACAGAAACAAACTGATTGTCAATTGGGCAATTCGCGGCGTGGTGTGAAAAGGGTCGCCAGTGCCGGCAAAGCCGGGGTCATGAAGTGAATACCCAGATTGCCAAGAAACCAGGTGAATAAAATCATCAGCCATGCGGATTTGTTCATAATTCCGCCCTCATGGACTGCCAGGACCAGCGTGATTTGCCAAATACCGTTAATGGGCCGTAACTGATAATCGCTATCAGGGCGTAAATGGCTGCAACCACCAAAAACAATTGCAGAAACGGTATAAATCCGGCCAGCCATCCTCCCAATAGCAACCCTGCGAGATTACCCAGCTTGGCAAAGGAATTGGCTATTCCGATGGCGTAACCCTGTCGTTGGTGATGATCACTGATTAACGCAAACAAGGCCGGTAAAATGGCGGCCATAATGACACCCCACCCTATCCGAACGACGGACAGGAGAAAAAGATTGGTGGCGAAGGCGTGGCCCAGCATGATGAGCGTGCCAAGAAGGCTGTAACTGATAAGATATTGCTTGACCATGGCCGGATTGGTTCGGCATCGATCAAACTGACGTCCACTCCATTCCGCGCTGCATAACATGCCGACTGCCGGCAGTGAATAGAGCAAACCAACCCATAAAACGTTGGCATGAAAAAGTTTGTTGAGTGCCAGTGTAAATACGGGATCGGTCAGAAATTTGGCAATCTGGGTCATGGTAATCATGAGACACAGGATGAGAAATACGCTGCCGCCCAAGGACATGGGCCTGGCTAATGATGGCGGCGTTGCAGTCGGGTGTGTGGTGGTTCGCCGTACGGATGGCAGCGTGTGTTGCATAAAGAGAGTGGTCAGCAGACACAACAGCATGGCGACGGTATAAAGACCTCGATAACCGAACAAGGTCAAAAACAGGCCGCCGGTGATGCCTGCCAGTGTCGTAGCAATGGCTTTGGCCGATTGCAGGCGAGCCAGTTGTCGGCTTTTATGTTGCCATTCGCATTGTGACAGGGCATAGGTTTGCATGGCCACAATAAAGCCGGCAAACGCGCCCTGAATAAGGCGTACTATCAGAATCCAGGTGGCGGATTCGGCAAAAATCATTAACGCCTGGGTCAATACCAGCACCCAGGCCGCCCGCATCAGCATGGGTTTATAGCCCCATTTATCAGCGGCCATACCCCAGACAGGACCCATGATGATATTAGCCAGCATCGGAAGAGCCAGAGCCAGGGTGCTGTATAATACCGTCGACGCCATTGTCATATTCGCTTGTCTGGCGATCAACAAGGGCAGGAACGGGTTGGTCATTTCCAAAGCCAGTAACATAATAAACTGGCTGAGCAGGATATTGGTTTGCAAACGATTATTCATGAAAGCAACTCAACGGATTGCTGGCGGCAACAAACAAGTCAGGTAGGTTGCCTTGCACAAGACGCATGGATAACAGACTTTTATGCTGCCAGGCCTGGACAAGAAGTTTTTGCCGGTAACATTGAAATATAGCCGGATGGGTTTCCGGTGCGAGTCGGTTCAGCAACGTTTTTAATGTTTTATAAACAATACGCCACAGATCCTGCCCGGCAATGCCGTAATGCTGATTGATGCTCCGGATCCAATGCGCCAGGTTGCTCTGCAGATTGCCATGGATAAATTTATTGGCTACGTCCTCGAGATGATTGGTCGTAATGGTTGAGTCCGGATGGAAAACGGGTTTTGCAAGGTCATCATAAAGGGCGTGTGTGCAAATCCTGACACCACCAAGATCACGAATAACCAGTGCTGCCGGTCTGTGATCTTCAAAACATACCAGGGTATTTTGCTGATGGCTTTCCAGGGCAATGCCGTAGCGAAGCATCAGATGCAGCTGTCCCGTTAAAACACAACGACAGTATTGGGTAAAATATTGTTCCGGCGCCACGCCGCTTGCATCAATAATTTCGGTAAGCAGCGGCCTGCCGCCAAACGGAGTGGGGGCGAATAAGGCGGCAAGCGGTACCAGACGTTGGGTTTGAGTAATCCATTGCAGTGGATTTTCCCGGATAATCAGAGCCAGTTGATTTTTCTGATGATGGGGGATCGATGGATGGTTAAGATTGATCCCGGCCATATCTTTGGCTAAATAGAGTTGTTGCCGGTAATAATCGTGTTGCGCCAACAGGCCCGACACCCAGGCGGATAAAGGCGGTCCGTTATGAACGGAGGCCGGTGATACCGTGCGCAATGCGGATGTGGTGTGCACGGCCGTCGCGAGCTTGAGGTGGCAGACGTTGTTTCCCTCGGGCATCATGGTGCGGAAGGACATCGTTGGCCTGGTCATTTGATGGTGTGGTACAAAGAGTAACTCTTTCTGATCGAGTAACTCCGAGTGTAACTCCTGGATTTTGTTGCGCCACTGCCAGGGATGAATGGGGAGTGGGTAATAATCGTCCGGATTAAATTGTTTGAAACGAAGGTTCTCTGCCCAGAGACGATGTTCCCGCGGAAATTGTTCGGCCAGTAATTGCGGGTAAGTAGTGGAATAATGCGTTAAATTGGCCCTGTCCCGACGTAAGGCTCCCCAGTGGATAGCTACTTTTGCATTGAATTCAGGCGAATATTGCATGATTTCACGACGGCTGAAACCTGATTTACAGCGGAAATTGGGATGATGGGGATGGCCGGTACATCCCCATTGTTCCAGCAGTTCAACCGTTTCCTGGGCATTGTATTGCTGGCTCATCCATTGCCACATCGAACCAAAGGGAGCGGCCTGGTGAAGAATACTTTCCTGCCATCGTTGACGGTAGGCAAGCGCAAGGGCCTCGTTGGCAATGCTTTCATTCAGTTCTTTTTGCAGTGACTGCCATTGATAAAAAACACTGCCGGGCCGGGACTTAGCCATCTTGGCCTGCAACTGTTCAAGAAAATCATGGGCATGGTGGCTGGCGATGGGATGTTCTATTAATTGCTCTGTCAATGCCGCCTGTTGCAGCCGCAGCAGACAATCATGATGAACCCGGGTGATGAAATGTTCCACCGCGCTTTGCGGGAGTCCTATCCCTATTTCAAACAATAAAAATCGCAGATGATGGCTTAATTCATGAAAATTTCCATATGCGAGTGCCATAATATGATTCTCCATCGATACCGTCTATACAGGTAAATATAAATGATAATCATTCTCATTTGCAAGTAAAATTTATTGATTTTTCTAGGTTCTGTGAACAAATTTTTTCGCAAAGCGAAAATGTGGATAATTGAGTGCCATTATGTCTTTGAATGAGGCGAATAGCTGGCTCTATTTAACGAATTCAAAGACATAATGGCGCCAATTAGCCGCATTTGCAGCTGGGAAAATTTTTGTTCACAGAGCCTAGAGGCTGTCTACCGTTTCATAGTGACGCGTTGCCGCAGGATAGGGATTCCCGCCTTCGCGGGAAGGATGAGTCGGTCAAATACAAGGGGAAACTAATCGTCCCTTTTCCGATAAATAATGGCGGTGTTCCCTATCAATTGCACCAGCTCCGCCTGTAATTGAGTGCACAATTCATGGGCTATCACTGGCCGGTCTTCTTTTTCAGTTCCGTTCATTTTAACCTTGATCAGTTCATGGGTCTGCAAGGCGAGATGAGTTTCTTCAACAACCGGTTGAGTCAATCCTTTGGCGCCAATAAGAATAACGGGTTTTAAATGATGGGCTTTCGCCTTGAGTTGTTGTCTAAAAGCGGTATCCACGACAATTCCTGCAAAATAAATGGCGAATTATTGCACGTTTTGCTGGGAAACGGTAGTAAATTTAAGTATCATGTGTACTTGTTTTCAATTTTTTTTCAACGATGCCACGCTCGAAAAGCAGTAAAAAATGGTTGCAAGAGCATTTTGAAGATGTTTACGTCAAAAAAGCCCGGACCGACGGTTATCGAAGCCGGGCTGTCTATAAACTGCAGGAAATCGATATCAAGGAACAATTGCTGAAGCCTGGCATGACGATTGTTGATTTGGGCGCCGCACCGGGCGGCTGGACACAGTATGCCAGCGAAAAGCTGCAAGGACACGGCCGGATTGTGGCTCTGGACTTGCTGCCGATGGACGCCCTGCCGGGTGTTGAGTTTATTCAAGGCGATTTTTGTGAAGATGATGTATTGCAGCAATTGATAAATTTGATTCCCGAACGTAAAGTAGACTTGCTTTTATCGGATATGGCCCCAAATATGAGTGGTTCGGCCGCCATAGATATCCCGCGCGCCATGTATCTGGTGGAACTCGCTTTCGATTTCGCCGGGAAAATGTTAAAGCCGGGGGGAGCCATGCTGATAAAAATTTTTCATGGTGCCGGGTTTGATGAAGTAATCAAACTGGCCAGGTCGCATTTTGACAAGGTGGTCATTCGTAAACCGATGGCTTCACGTTCTCGCTCGCGGGAAACCTATTTGCTGGCGAAGGGCTATAATTTATAGTAACTTTATCGTTCTATCGTCGTAGTAATACGCATAATCGAGGTTAATACTTTGAACGACATGGTAAAAAATCTGTTTCTCTGGCTTATCATAGCCATCGTCCTGGTCTCTGTGTTCAGCAATTTTGGCCCGCGCCATGCCGACACGCAAAAATTATCGTATAGCCAGTTTTTGAAAGAAGTTGAGCAAGGTTCTATCAATACGGTGACCGTTGAAGATGGTCGTGTTATCAAGGGTATGACCAAGAAAAATCAGCGTTTTGTGACGTATATGCCGATGCAGGATGACGCTTTGCTTGGCGAATTGTTAAAAAACAAGGTGGATGTCAGCGGTCAGGAAAAACAACAGGAAAGCTTCCTGCTCCACATTTTTATCAACTGGTTCCCTATGCTATTGTTGATTGGAGTCTGGTTTTTCTTTATGCGCCAGATGCAGGGCGGAGGCGGTCGTGGCGCTATGTCCTTTGGCCGCTCGCGTGCCCGTTTGCTCGGTGAAGATCAGGTCAAGGTCACGTTTGCGGATGTCGCCGGTGTTGATGAAGCCAAGGAAGAGGTCAAGGAACTGGTTGATTTTTTGCGTGATCCAACCAAATTTCAGAACCTTGGCGGTCGTATTCCCAAGGGTGTTTTGCTCGTGGGGTCGCCGGGAACCGGTAAAACCTTGTTAGCTAAAGCCGTTGCCGGTGAGGCGAAAGTGCCCTTTTTCACCATTTCCGGCTCGGATTTCGTGGAAATGTTTGTGGGTGTCGGTGCTTCCCGGGTGCGTGATATGTTTGAGCAAGCCAAGAAACACGCTCCCTGCATTATTTTCATAGATGAAATTGACGCCGTTGGCCGTCATCGTGGCGCAGGTCTTGGTGGCGGGCATGACGAGCGTGAGCAGACGCTGAACCAGTTGCTGGTGGAAATGGACGGATTTGAAGGTAATGAAGGGGTAATAGTCGTTTCCGCAACCAACCGCCCTGACGTGCTTGACCCTGCCTTGTTACGGCCAGGCCGTTTCGATCGCCAGGTCGTTGTGCCATTGCCGGATATCCGGGGGCGTGAGCAAATTTTAAAAGTGCATCTCAAGAAAGTACCTGTTGAGAAAGACGTTGAAGTGATGCCTGTCGCACGGGGTACACCAGGATTTTCAGGCGCGGATCTGGCTAATCTGGTCAATGAGGCTGCCCTGTTCGCGGCACGGGCCAATAAAAGAAAAGTCAGTATGATTGAGCTTGACAAGGCGAAAGATAAAATCATGATGGGTGCGGAGCGCCGCTCCATGGTTATGGATGAAGGTGAGAAAAAATTAACCGCCTACCATGAAGCGGGACACGCTATTGTCGGACTGTCCGTTCCCGAGCATGACCCGGTATACAAGGTCTCGATTATTCCTCGTGGAAGGGCGCTGGGCGTGACCATGTTTCTGCCTGAACAGGACAGGTATAGCCATAGCAAGCGTCGCCTGGAAAGCCAGCTATGCAGTTTGTTTGGCGGACGAATTGCCGAAGAGTTAATTTTTGGTGCCGACAGCGTGACTACCGGCGCTTCCAATGACATCATGCGTTCTACTGAAATTGCCCGGAAGATGGTCACTACCTGGGGGTTGTCCGATATGGGTCCCTTGACGTTCGGCGAAGAGGAAGGCGAAGTTTTCCTTGGACGCAGCGTCAGTCAGCATAAAGAAATTTCCGACAAGACAGCACAGCGTATTGACGAGGAAGTTCGCAAAATCATTGATAGAAATTATCAACGTGCCAGGCAAATTCTGGAAACCAATCTTGACAAGCTGCATATGATGGCCGAAGGATTGATAAAATATGAAACCATTGACGCCAAACAGATTGAGGAAATCATGTCCGGCAAGAACCCTTCTCCTCCGGATGACTGGGAATCCGTAAAAACAACGGAAAGTGATCAGAAGGATTCCAAGGAAGAATCCAAAATCATTAACGGTAAAACCGTTGATCACCCTGCCGGCGAGCATTAATTAAACTCAAAGGCCGCCCGCCTATGTTGAGGGTCGGGTGGTCTGACTTTGAGAAACATAGTGAATAATCAGTATTTTCTAAATTGGCTTCACAATTATTCTAATGCCCCTGATACAACTTATGTGCAGAAACCGTTGCTTATGGGGATACTGAATATTACGCCTGATTCCTTTTCGGATGGCGGTTGTTTCACGAACCCTGATGCGGCACTCGAACAAGCCCTGCGCATGGTGGAGGCTGGTGCGGATATTATTGACGTAGGCGGTGAATCATCGAGGCCCGGTGCATTATCCGTTACCTCGGAGCAGGAAATAGACCGGATTGTGCCGGTGATTGAACGTATACGACGTGAAAGCGATGTGTGTCTGTCCATTGACACCACCAAGGCGGACGTGATGTGTGCCGGCATTGAAGCCGGTGCTAATCTGATTAATGATATCAGTGCACTTTCCGGAGATGGTTCCCTGGAGATGGCGGCGAGACTGGCTGTCCCTGTTTGCCTGATGCATATGCGTGGTAAACCGGCCACCATGCAGGAAAATCCTTACTATAGTAAAGATATAGTAGAGGAAATTAACGATTTTTTTATAGAACGGATGACGGCATGTCTGCAGGCGGGAATACCTCGTGAACGGTTGATTCTCGATCCGGGCTTTGGTTTCGGTAAAACGGTTCAGCATAATTTGCAGTTAACCAGACATATACAAGGCTTCCGAATACATGGCCTGCCGATACTGTTAGGCGCATCACGAAAAAGCACTCTGGGTACCGTATTGAATAAAGCGGTGGATGAGCGGCTAATGGCCGGTATTGCGATAGCGGTTTATGCCGGACTTCAGGGCGTTGCGATCATACGGACACACGATGTGGATGAAACCAGCCAGGCTTTGTCCATGCTGGATGCCATGATGCAAGTAAACATAGAACATGATGAGGTAAGATAGGATGAGTCAACGCAAATATTTCGGTACCGACGGGATTCGCGGTCAGGTCGGTATGTCCAATGTTAATCCGGAATTTATGTTGAAATTGGGTTGGGCCTTGGGAAGAGTGCTCGGGAACGGCCAGCGTAAAAAAGTGATCATCGGTAAAGATACCCGTGTATCAGGCTATATGCTGGAATCCGCTCTGGAGGCCGGATTATCGGCGGCCGGTGTGGATGTTGACTTGTTAGGGCCAATGCCTACCCCGGGCATTGCCTATTTAACCCAGACACTGCGTGCCAGCGCCGGTATTGTCATTAGTGCGTCGCATAATCCCTTTGAAGATAACGGCATCAAGTTTTTCTCGGCAAACGGCAGCAAATTACCTGATGCCCTGGAGTTGGCGATAGAGGCTGAAATTGAAAAACCCCTGCAGATGGCAGCACCTTTCGATCTTGGCAAGGCAAAGCGAATCAATGACGCGCCCGGCCGCTATATTGAATTCTGCAAAGCCACCATCCCGTCCATGACCCGTCTGACCGGCCTGAAGATAGCGGTGGATTGTGCCAATGGGGCAACGTATCATATCGCTCCCAACGTGTTTAGCGAGCTGGGCGCTGAAGTGGTTGTCATTGGGGATAAACCGGATGGATTTAATATTAATCAGCAATGCGGTTCAACCGCGCCGGAAGCGCTACGGCAAAAAGTTCTGGAAACAAAAGCCGATCTTGGTATTGCCCTGGATGGCGATGGCGATCGCGTCCTGATGATTGATGCCGAAGGCCGATTGGTTGACGGCGATCAACTGATTTTTATCATTGCCAGAGACCGTCATCTGCGAGGAATCCTGCACGGCGGGGTTGTGGGCACCTTAATGAGTAATTTCGGGCTGGAAAAAGCCGTTCAAGCCATGGGCGTTCCCTTTTTGCGTACGAAAGTGGGTGATCGTTATGTGCTGGAGGCACTTAAGGAAAACGACTGGAAAATTGGAGGGGAACCGTCCGGACATATTGTCTGTCTCGATAAAACCACCACGGGTGATGGCATTATCGCCGCCCTGCAGGTTCTGGCTTGCATGGTTAAACAGGAGAAAACATTACGGCAGTTAACCGAAGGCATACAACTGTTGCCCCAGAAATTAATCAATATTAAAACCAACGTGGCCCAGGAGTTGGCCATCAATCCCAAGGTGATGGGGTTGGTCGAGGATGTAAGCAAGCAATTAAATAACAGCGGCCGGGTTCTGTTACGTCCCTCGGGTACCGAGCCTTTGTTAAGGTTGATGGTGGAGGGTATGGACGATCAGGAGGTGTGCCGTCATGCCGAACATCTGCGTGATGAAATTGTTTTCATTGCCCAGGCTAGTGGATAGTATATTTTATAAAAAAATGACTTTTACCCCATTTTTTTATTAAGGAACGGTAGCCTGCAAGGAGCACAGCGGATTGCGGGAAGGCGTGTAACAGAAATCCCGCATCTCGGCTTTGCCTTCATGACGGACTACAGGAACTGGAGCCCCGGACATGCTGCCATTTCATTCAGGCCGTACACGCTATTAATTCCTGATGGGTCGTTTCCAGCAATTGTGTGGTATGGGTCGGAACGAAGAAAAAGCGATGGCGGTAGTTTTCTTCCGGCTGTCGACGAATCAATCCCAGAATAGACGTGCAAAATTCAGCCAGCCATTCCACAATTTTCAGGAAACCCCGATGGCGTTGCAAGCTTTCATAACGAGGATCGTTCAGGTTGTTAATGAAATTCTCCGGCAAGTCTTCAGGGCTCCCGTCTTCAATCTGTAAGGCAATTTGGTGCAGGTTGTCCGTTGCCTGTTTCAGCAAGGCTGCCTCGCGAGGGTGGTTATCCGCCATTTTGCCCTGTTGCCTTTGCAGTCGTTGCAATTGTTCCTGTAATTTTTCGTTTTTGAGAGGGGATAAATCATCCGGGTTAATCGGCAAGGCCGGCTTCAAAGCAAGCAAGGTATCGCAGTCTCGCTCAGGATCCGGACATAATTGCCGGTAACGCTGTAATACCGCATAGGGCGCCGAGGCATCGGGGTGTTGTAATTCAAAGTGGATGTCACGCAACAGTTGAATGCTTTGCAGTTTAAGTTTTTCATCACCATCCTGATTGATCAAGACCTCATATAGTCTCCGGTACCATCTATACCAATCAGGCGGCATGTTCTTCTGCAACTGACGGATTTTTTCATCCTGTTTGCCAAGCGTCTCCTGGTAGGGATGCCGTTCCGATGAGAAAGATTCGGATTCGAAGATTGCCGGCAGGCTATCCGGTTTGGTAGAAACATGAAGATCACTGAGTTTTTCCGCTTCAACACGGGCGAGCCTCTCAATGAAAGGACAAACAGCTTTCTGTGCCTCCAGATTTTTTTGTTCAAGTTCGTCTAATGAGCCCAGGCGTTTTAGTTCCGATTGCAGGGCACGGATGGATTTTTTGAGCGTCAATAGCAGTTTGTTGCAATCTTCCACTCTGATATGGGCATCGTTGCGCCTTTTTGCAATAGCCAGATATTTCTCACAGGATCGGATAGATTGCTCCAGATAGTCCAGCTTTTCCCTACGTACCTGACGGGCATTTTTATCATCGCGCAATATTTTAATGTCGTTAAACAAATCTTCCTCTAAAATGGAAGTAATCTCGTATCTGGTTCGTAATTCCGCATTGCATCCGGCCGTTTTTTGATAATTGATCAACAGGTTAATGCCTTTCTCCAGCTGATCTTTATTATCAGACAATTTCTGCTGAAAATTGATAAAATTTCGCAAGAGTTCAATATTGTCCATATCTTCGGAAAACAGATATTCCTTATCGGGATAGATTAATTGCGCGGCTTCGTTTAATAATCGCGAGGCGTGATAGTGAATTTCCTCCGTTTTGGCGCAGGGCACTGCTTCTGATTTTAGTGTTTCAGCATGTTTCAGTTGAGTAGTAAGGATTTCAAATTGTTGTTGCAATTGATGTTGCCTGTGCAGAGCAAGGGTAAATTGAAAGTGCTTGTTTATTTTTAGGGCAGATTCTTTCGAAGATAAATCTTCCGGATCAGCGGGTGTCTCCCATCGAACCAATGAGCCAACTTTTTGAGGGATACTCGTGACCCAGCCGGTTATAGCAGTTTTAACGTCATATAAGGTAGTCATATAACCCTGGTTCCGGATATATTCTTCCTTGTCCGTTGCATCTATGTATTGCTGAAGTAACGTATTCCTATCGATGCTCTCAATATCCATACTCTTCATGCCCATTTCAATCTCAAGCAAATGACACCTGGTTTCCTCGATTTTCCTGGTTGTATTTGAAATTTTATCCCCTATTTCCTTGGTTGATATACTCTGTGCCAGCTGTTGGTGTGACCTGGAAAGTTGTTGCAGAAGATCGTCATATCGCTTCTTTTCCCCCTCAAAATTCACGCGGGTTTCCTGCAGATTACGCGGCATGTACGATACAACAAACAAACCCAGTTCCTTTATCTGATTTTTGATGTCTAAAAGCGCGAGATTATTCTCATAAAGCATGATAAGCGCGTTTTTCTGCAATAACTGTTTTTGCTCCTCTACCAGCTTGTAATGATGATCCTGGACCAGTTTGTCATCCCAGGTGTCTGAAGCGATATAAATGGCTCTCAAGGGATCTTCCGTCTGTTGCTCGGCTGCATAATGCTGGTAAATTGCCGTATATTTTCTTTTGAGCTGGCTTTCCAGTTCTGAAAGGGTCTTTTCAACCCCTCTCTTAAGACGGATTTCCTTTGCGGCTTGCCCTTTATCTTCGGCTAATTTTTTCTGATAGGTGTGAAAAAGATGAAGATTGACGCGGGACTTCTGCCAATCTTCCAAATGAGCCGCAATTTCTCCAAGCAATTGCCATTGCTCGAGCATGTCTTCAGGTATGCTTTCCCTGGATTCAAACAGTTGCCTGTTTTCTTCAAAAAGTTTGTGAATGGTTATAAATTCAATAGGCTGCTTTAGCGTAAGCAGTTGAGATATAAATCCTTGAAGCTGTTCTTTCACGGGAAACCTCCTGGTACCTACCGGTTAAAACATGCGAATGTACTCTGATGGATGGGAAGCCATGATTTATAATCAGGCAACTTGTTAATAAAAATCAAGTAAAATACTAGGATTTATGCAAGCATTACGGTATATTGCGCGCGTTAATAACTGGAGTCGTCATGAGGAAGCGAATCGTAGCGGGAAACTGGAAGATGAATGGCAGCACATCCTTTGTCACCGGTTTGCTTATGGAACTGCTACAACTTTTTGAGCATCTGGAGCCCAAATGCGAGTGTGTGGTTATGCCGCCCGCCATCTTTTTGCCTATGGTACAGAACCTGTTACAGGAGCGGGGAATTCAATGGGGCGCTCAAAATGTTTATCCCGCCGAGTCGGGTGCTTATACCGGGGAACATTCCGGCTCCATGCTTAATAATTACAATTGTACCTATGTCCTTACCGGCCACTCCGAGCGAAGAAAACTCTTCGGTGAGGATGAAAAATTTGTCGCAGATAAATACCACCATGTTAAAGAACATGGTATGATACCCATTCTTTGTGTGGGAGAAACCTGGCAAGAACGCCAGCAAGATCAAACCGGGGAAATCCTGGCACGTCAGATTCTGGCGGTCGCTGAACGTGATCGGCAATGTTTCAGGGGAGGCGTGATTGCCTATGAACCGGTCTGGGCCATTGGCACCGGACAGACGGCGACCCCTGAGCAGGCGCAGGAAACCCACGCATTTATCAGACAATTGATTCGTAAGTTTGATCCGGATGTTGCCGATAGCGTATCGCTTCTTTATGGCGGCAGTGTGAATGAAATGAACGCAGAGTCTCTGTTTTCAATGCCGGATGTAGACGGCGGGTTAGTTGGCGGCGCATCTCTGAATGCGAAACAGTTTGTGGAAATTGTCAAATGTATCAATTAATTTTAATCATACATGTGTTGGTGGCGATAGTGCTGATTGGCCTGGTACTAATCCAGCACGGAAAAGGTGCCGATATTGGTGCGGCCTTTGGTTCCGGCGCCTCCAATACCGTATTCGGAAGCCAGGGTACCGGAGGGTTTCTGTTTAAATTAACCGGGGGTTTGGCGCTGACATTTTTTGTGACCAGTCTGTCCTTGTCCTATATGGTTACAATGCAGTATAAAAAAGCGGAGCAACAGGCTATCCCTCAACAAACTCAGGAAAGCAGTGTGCCTGTACCGGTTAATAGCGAGAAAAGTGGAAAACAATAATTAAAACTTGCCGAAGTGGTGGAATTGGTAGACACGCCGTCTTGAGGGGGCGGTGGCGTAAGCCGTGCCGGTTCGAGTCCGGCCTTCGGCACCATTTATCAGAGCGATACAAATGATACTATCTCACTATTTGCCAGTATTAGTCTTTATTATCATAGCCTTGGTCTTAGGCGTAGTCATGCTGACCGCCAGCACCATACTCGCCAAGCACAAGCCCGACGCGGCTAAAAATTCGCCTTACGAATGCGGTTTCGGTGCTTTTGAAAGTTCACACCTGCCATTTGATGTGCGATTCTATCTTGTTGCTATACTGTTTATTATTTTTGATTTGGAAACGGCTTTTTTCTTTCCATGGGCGTTGGTTTTGCGCAAAATTGGCTGGTTTGGCTTCACCGCCATGATGATTTTTCTTGGCCTCCTGGTCATCGGCTTTATTTATGAGTGGAAACGAGGGGCGCTTGAATGGGAATGATGAACCCGGATCTCCGGTCAATTCAGTGATACCTGTTACCTGGTTTCAATTGAACCGCATTATCTATTATAGAGGCTTGCTATGGCTGTCGCAGAATTGCAGAAAAATGGCTTTGTCACAACCACGGTAGAGAAGCTGGCCGGTTGGGCGCGCAGCGGCTCGATGTGGCCGATGACGTTTGGATTGGCTTGCTGTGCCGTCGAAATGATGCACGTTGGTGCCGCGCGTTATGATCTGGATCGTTTTGGAATTATTTTCAGACCCAGTCCCCGTCAGTCCGACGTCATGATCGTTGCCGGAACCTTATGCAATAAAATGGCCCCCGCCTTGCGCCGCGTATACGATCAAATGCCGGAACCAAGATGGGTGATCTCCATGGGATCGTGCGCCAATGGCGGCGGTTACTACCACTATTCCTATTCCGTTGTGAGAGGGTGTGATCGCATCGTCCCGGTGGATGTTTATGTACCGGGTTGCCCGCCTACGGCCGAGGCTCTTTTATACGGTATTATTCAATTACAAAATAAAATCAGGCGAAAACCTGTTATTGAAGTATAAACCGGCACAGGTAATTATTCATGACTAAACTTGAGAATTTGGCTGAAAAAATTAACAAGGAATTGCAGGACAAGATACTATCTGTCCAGGTGGCGCACGATGAAATCACTGTGGAATGCGGACGTGATTCTATCAAAAACGTGTTACAGCAACTGAGAGTCCACGAGGATTTCGCTTTTGATCAGCTTATTGACCTCTGCGCGGTCGATTACCTGCAATACGGTATTTACGACTGGGAAACGGAATCCTCCACTGAAAGCGGATTTTCGCGCGGGGTAGAGGCTCAGGAGTCCAGGGCGTTTGTTTTTGACAAGCCGCGTTTTGCCGTCGTTTATCATTTGTTATCTACCGTCAGAAATCAGCGTGTGCGCGTCAAGGTATTTCTCGATGAAAACCACCTGATTATTCCCTCGGCCCATAATATCTGGAAAGTGGCTGACTGGTTCGAACGGGAAGCTTATGATTTGTATGGTATTCTCTTTGAAGATCATCCGGATCTCAGACGTATTTTGACGGATTATGGTTTTATCGGTCATCCCTTCCGCAAGGATTTTCCCATCAGTGGTCATGTTGAAATGCGTTACGACGCGCATCTGCAAAAGGTCATATATGAGCCGGTTGATATTGAGCCAAGAGTTCTGGTACCCAAGGTAATTCGAAATGATAATCGCTACCTTGATATGCCCAAGGGAGCAAACGATGATTGAACTAAAAAATTATACCCTTAATTTTGGGCCCCAGCACCCTGCCGCACATGGTGTGTTGCGGCTTGTTATGGAACTGGAAGGTGAAACGATAGTTCGAGCCGATCCCCATATCGGTCTGCTTCACCGAGCCACGGAGAAACTGGCTGAAACCAAACCTTATCTGCAAAGCATTGGCTACATGGATCGACTGGATTACGTCTCCATGATGTGTAATGAACATGCGTATGTTAATGCCATGGAAAAATTACTGGGCATTGAACCGCCGATAAGAGCGCAGTATATCCGTACCATGTTTGATGAAATCACCCGAATTCTCAACCATTTGCTGTGGCTGGGTGCTTGTGCGCTGGATATCGGCGCCATGACGGTATTTCTTTATTGCTTCCGGGAGCGTGAAGATTTATTCGATGTGTATGAAGCGGTATCCGGAGCCCGTATGCACGCCACTTATTATCGTCCTGGCGGCGTTGCTCGTGATTTACCTGCCACCATGCCCCAATACAAGCCGTCACGTTGGCATAACGAACGGGAAGTGGACAAGATGAATGCGGATCGCCAGGGTAATCTTCTTGATTTTATCTGGGCGTTTACGGAACGTTTTCCGAAACGGGTTGACGAGTATGAAACGCTGTTGACGGATAACCGCATCTGGAAACAACGAAATATTGACATTGGTGTTGTTTCACCGGAAGAAGCATTGCAACGAGGGTTTACCGGTCCTATGCTAAGAGGTTCCGGCGTAGCATGGGATTTACGAAAAAAACAACCCTATGCGGCTTACGACAAAATGGATTTTGATATCCCTGTGGGTAAAACCGGCGATTGCTACGACCGCTACCTGGTTCGTGTTGAGGAAATGAGACAATCGAACCGGATTATCAGACAATGCGTGGAATGGTTACGTAAAAATCCGGGGTCCGTGCATTTTCAGGATCATAAAATCACACCTCCCCGGCGCGAGGAAATGAAACATGATATGGAAGCTTTGATTCATCATTTTAAACTCTTTACCGAAGGGTTCTGTTTGCCGCGCGGAGAAGTATATGCTGCGGTTGAGGCGCCCAAGGGAGAGTTTGGCATTTACCTTGTATCCGATGGGGCCAACAAGCCTTACCGGTTAAAAATACGGGCTCCCGGTTTTGCCCATCTTTCCGGTTATGATGACATGGTCCGTGGCCATATGCTGGCGGACGGGGTGGCCATACTTGCGAGTCAGGATATTGTATTTGGTGAAATTGACCGTTAAAAAATGAAAAACAACACCTGTCAGGGTAAACGAATTTAAGGTTAGAAAGCATGTCTGAGAATTCAGCTAAATTACTTTGTCAACTGATATCAGCCGAACGAATCAGTGAAATTGACGAATGGATTGCCAAATATCCTCCGGATCAGAAGCAATCGGCCGTATTAAGCGCGTTACGTCTGGTTCAGGAGCAACATGGGTATTTATCTACAGAGTTGATGGATGCCGTAGCGGATTATCTTGAAATGCCGCCTATCGCCGTGTACGAAGCCGCCACGTTCTACACCATGTATGAACATAAGCCTATAGGCAGGCATCTGATCAATGTATGCACCAATATATCCTGCAAGCTGGTCGGTTCCGCAGAAATTGTTAAAGGACTGGAAAACAAACTGGGCATTAAATTGGGGGAAACAACGGAGGATGGCCGTTTTACCCTGAGATCGGTTGAATGTCTCGGAGCGTGCGTGAATGCTCCAATGATGCAAGTGGATAAAGATTACCATGAAAATCTGAATGCTGAAAAAATTGATCATGTTCTGGAGCAGTACCAATGAACGCTAAAAATGGTACCATGGTTGCACAAAATTTAGTTTGCTACCGTACATTCCACCTCAAGGAGCCCTGGTCACTGGAATCCTATCTGAGTGTTGGCGGATATAGTGCGTGGCGCCGTATTCTTAAGGAAAAAACACCGCCTGAGCAAATAATTGAGGAGATTAAAACATCGGCCTTGCGCGGGAGAGGTGGTGCCGGCTTTCCTACGGGACTGAAATGGAGCTTTATGAATCGCAATGCTCCTGTCCAGAAATATATCGTCTGCAATTCGGATGAAGGGGAACCCGGTACTTGCAAAGACCGGGAAATATTGCGTAACAACCCGCACCAGTTAATTGAAGGTATGGTTATCGCCGGTTACGTAACAGGCTCAACGGTTGGCTATAATTACATCCGCGGTGAATTCTGGGAGCCTTTCGTACGTATGGAGCAGGCTCTCAAGGAAGCTTATCAGGAAGGATTGCTGGGCAAAAATATTATGGGTACCGGCATTGATTTCGATCTGCATAATCATCTTGGTGCAGGAGCCTATATATGCGGTGAAGAAACCGCGTTGCTGAATTCACTGGAAGGCAAGAAAGGATTGCCGCGCTTTAAACCGCCGTTTCCTGCCAATTACGGATTGTATGGCAAGCCGACCACCATAAACAATACCGAAACCTTTGCCTCCGTTCCGGTGATTATGGAAAAAGGCGGGGAATGGTTCCTGAAGCTGGGTAAACCCAATAACGGCGGTACCAAATGCTTTTCAGTCAGCGGGCATGTCAATAAACCGGGTAATTTTGAAATACCACTTGGTACGCCTTTTAAAACGCTTCTGGAGCTGGCTGGCGGCATGCGTGACGGTAATCGCATCAAAGCGGTGATTCCCGGCGGATCATCAATGCGTATTTTGCCGGGCGATGTCATGATGGAACTCGATATGGATTATGACAGCATACAGAAAGCCGGTTCCGGACTGGGCTCCGGTGCGGTTATCGTTATGGATGAAACCACCTGTATGGTGGATGCGCTTTACAGGATTTCAGAATTTTATATGGATGAATCCTGTGGACAATGCACGCCTTGCCGGGAAGGGACAGGTTGGATGGTGCGCTTAATCCATCGTATTAAAGAAGGTCATGGCGAGCCTGGTGATGTGGATAAACTGGTGAACGTTGCCAACAAAATTGATGGACGCACTATTTGTGCATTGGGTGAGGCTGCGGCCTGGCCCGTTCAAAGTTTTGTAAAACATTTTTACCATGAATTTGAATATTTTATTAAGCACAAACGCTCGATCGTTGCAGCATAATTGAGAAGGTTTAGACAATGCCTACCATTGAAATCGACGGGAAAACATTTGAAGTTGAAAATGGCAAAATGATCATCGAGGTTGCCGATGCGGAAAATATTTATATTCCTCGTTTTTGCTACCATAAAAAACTTTCTGTGGCTGCCAATTGCCGGATGTGTCTGGTGGAAATTGAAAACGGCAGAAAGCCGGTACCCGCCTGTGCCACCCCTATCACGGATGGCATGAAGGTGTATACCCGATCGGCCGAAGCATTGCGCTCCCAGCAGGCGGTCATGGAGTTTCTGCTGATCAACCATCCTCTGGATTGCCCGATCTGTGATCAGGGTGGGGAATGTGAGTTGCAGGACATCTCTATGGGTTTTGGAGAGGATGCCTCTGAATATATTGATACCAAACGCGCCGTTGAAGACGATGATTTGGGGCCGTTGATTGCTACTGAAATGACTCGTTGTATTCATTGCACACGTTGTGTTCGTTTTGGTGATGAAGTCGCCGGTTTACGTGAACTTGGGGCAACAGGCCGCGGCGAACATATGCAGATAGGCACTTATGTCAAACACAGCATCGTGTCCGAGGTTTCCGGTAATGTTATCGATTTGTGTCCCGTCGGCGCCCTGACTTCCAAACCGTTTCGTTTTACCGCCCGTGCCTGGGAGTTGACGCAGCATGACAGCCTGGCTCCGCATGATTGCCTTGGTTCCAATGTTTTTCTGCACGTACGGCGTAACCAGTTGATGCGTGCCGTACCCAGGGAAAATGAAGCAATCAATGAAACCTGGCTGTCTGATCGCGACAGATTCAGTTACCTGGGACTTAAAAGTGAAGCCCGTGCCGCTCAGCCTATGATTAAAAAAGAAGGTCAATGGCACACCGTCGATTGGGCGGAAGCACTGAAATTTACCGCTGACGGCATAAGTAAAGTCATTAAACAGCATGGTCCCGAGCAATTTGCCGCATTTGCCTCTTCGTCCTCGACACTGGAGGAATTGTATTTATTGCAGAGACTGATGCGGGAACTGGGAGTCAATAACCTCGACCATCGTTTACAGCAAATCGATTTTCGTGATCAGGATGGTTTGCCGGCCCTGATTGCCAATTCACTGACCTATGCTGATCTGGAACATCAGAATGCTGTTTTGCTGTTAGGGTGCAACATTCACAGAGAAGTACCGCTGGCAGGCGTTCGGGTGAGAAAGGCGTTTCGCAATGGCGCTGATATCTATGCCGTGAATCCGGTTGATTACGAGTTTCATTTTGATGTGAAGGAAAAAGCCGTTACGTCACCTCAGGATATGGCTATCACATTAGCCAGGATAGCTTTGGCCATGATCGACGATAGCAAACGGCTACCTGAAGAAGTACAACGTCTCCTGGTAGGTTTGAAAGTAGACGAAGCGTCCCAAAAAATAGCTGATGGCCTGCGGCAGGCGAAGCATGCGGTCATTGTGACAGGTGCCATTTGTGACAACCATCCCGATGCGGCGTTACTTCGTACTCTTGTCAATGTTATTGAGACAACGAGTCAGGTTCGTACCCTTCGCCTGACTTCAGGTGCCAACGCGAATGGTGCCTCTCTTGCCGGCATGTTGCCTCACCGCACCGTGGCAGGTAAGGATGTGAAACAGTCTGGCCTGGATGTCCAGTCGGCGCTGGATGCGAAACTGAAAGGTTATTTTTTACTTGCCGCAGAACCGGGTTATGATTTTGCCAACCCGTTTAGCGCAAGACAATCCATGCTGGCTGCGGAATTCGTTGTTCTGGTTTCCGCGTTCAGGCAGGAATCCATGCTGGACTACGCCGATGTTATTCTGCCTATGGCACCGTACGCTGAAACCTCCGGAACCTACATCAATGTCGATGGACGGTGGCAAACGGTGACGGGTGCCTACACTCCTTTTGGGGAATCCCGTCCGGCATGGAAGATTCTACGGGTTCTCGGGAATCTTCTTCAGTGCAAGGATTTTGACTATCTGTCTTCTGAAGATGTGCTGATGGAAATAAAAGGAATAGTGGATATGACGGCCGACAGGAAATATCAGCCTTTTTATCCGGAATCATTGCCTTTCCATAATCAGCAACTGGTTCGAGTGGGCGAGTGGCCTTTGTACCGGAGTGACGCCATCGTTCGTAATGCTCAGGCATTACAAACCTGTGCGGCTACTGACAGTGCCTGTATCAGAGTTCACCCTGAAACGGCAAATCGATTGAAATTAGGTGAGGTCGCTACTGTATCTCAGGGAGATATTGAGATAACATTGCCGCTGAAACGAGATGAACGTGTGCCACGTGATGTCGTATGGGTAGCCAACGCGATGCCGGAAACCGTTGACCTCGGCCATTCCTTTGCTGCAATCACTATCAAGCGCTAGGCGGGTAAGAATATGCTACATGAAATAGGCATTTTGTTGTGGATTGTTATAAAAATAATTGTCATCGTGGTTCCGTTGCTGATTGGCGTCGCTTATCTTACCTATGCCGAGCGTAAAGTCATTGGTTACATGCAGATACGAATCGGGCCAAATCGGGTCGGCATCAAGGGTTTGTTGCAGCCATTTGCTGATTTAATCAAGCTGATCAGTAAAGAGCTTGTCCTGCCAGCCCGATCCAATAAATACTTGTTTATTATCGCGCCATTGTTTGCCCTGGCTCCCTCCCTGGTCGGATGGGCGGTTATACCCTTTTCCGAAGGCGTCGTATTAAGCAATCTTAACGCGGGGGTTTTATACCTGTTTGCCATGAGTTCACTGGGTGTTTACGGCGTATTAATCGCCGGTTGGGCATCCAACTCGAAATACGCCATGTTTGGCGCCTTGCGCAGCGCTGCTCAAACCGTGTCCTATGAAATTGCCATGGGTTTTGCGCTGGTCGGTGTGTTGCTGGCCGCTGGAAGCATGAATTTAACTGAAATTGTTCGTTCACAACAGGGTGGTTTGCTGCATTGGTGGTTTATTCCCTTAATGCCCCTGTTTTTTGTTTTTTGGATAGCAGGCATTGCGGAAACAAACAGAGCCCCTTTCGATCTGGCCGAAGGGGAATCGGAAATTGTCGCGGGATTTCATGTGGAATATGCGGGTATAGGGTTTGCCCTCTTCTTTCTCTCCGAATACGCGAGCATGATTCTCATCTCAACTATTATTGCACTATTGTTCATGGGCGGATGGTTGTCTCCGTTTGAAGGAATTCCTCTGCTTGAGAGCATTTTCTTTGTAGTGCCAGGGTTTGTCTGGCTATTATTAAAAGTTTCTTTCTTTCTCTTTGTATATTTGTGGATTCGCGCTACTTTTCCGCGCTATCGTTATGATCAACTGATGCGCCTGGGCTGGAAAGTATTGATCCCCGTGACCATAGTCTGGTTGTTTGTAACGGCCCTGATGGTTGTTACTCAATTGAAACCATGGTTTTAACGAGCAACTGAGCTGACGAATGAAAAAAGCATACAGATACATCAAGCATTACATTAAAAGTTTCCTGTTCCTGGAACTGCTGGCTGGTCTCGGTGTAACGCTGAAATATTTTTTTAAGAAAAAAATTACAGTACAGTTTCCGGAAGAGCAGACTCCTTTGTCCCCCCGATTCCGCGGATTACTGGCTTTACGTCGATACCCTAACGGCGAGGAACGGTGTATTGCCTGTAAATTATGTGAAGCGGTCTGTCCCGCTCTTGCAATAACCATTGAATCCCATGTGCGTGATGACGGCACGAGACGGACAACCCGTTACGATATTGATATGTTTAAATGCATCAACTGCGGTTTGTGTGAAGAGTCCTGCCCGGTTGATTCAATCGTGGTGACTCCCATCCATCATTACCATATCAGTGAACGGGGTCAAAACATCATGACAAAAGAAAAACTTTTGGCTGTGGGCGACCTAATGGAAAAAAGACTGGCCGCAGACAGGGCGGCAGATAAAGATTACCGCTAACGAGGTGCGAGATGCATGAGCTTTTTTCACAAATAATTTTTTACGCGTTTGCCGCGTTGGCACTGGGCTCCGCCTTGATGGTGATTACCCAGAATAATCCGGTGCGCTGCGTGTTGTTTCTTGTATTGACGTTTTTCGCCAGCGCCGCATTATGGATATTTGTGGAAGCCGAGTTTCTGGCATTAATCCTGGTGCTGGTGTATGTTGGCGCGGTTATGACGCTGTTTCTCTTTGTAGTCATGATGCTCAACATCGATACGGAATCAATGCGAACCCATTTTATCCGCTATCTCCCGTTCGGGTTGATATTGGTGGCTTTACTAACCGGGTTGTTGCTTGTCGCTCTGCCTGAAGGAGTCTTTAACGTCAGCGTAGAGAAATCAGCAAGCGTCAGCCAGTCTAATGAAGAAATTATTAATGTGGCGGATACGGAAGAGGAAATTCCGAAACTATCTAATACGGAACAAATTGGTATGGTTCTTTATACCGATTATGTATTTGCTCTGGAGCTGGCCGCGGTTCTGTTGCTTGTGGCAATCATTTCCGCCATTACATTGGCTCATAGAAATATTGTACGCTCAAAGCGGCAGAATATTAAAAATCAGATTATGACGCAACGCTCCGACCGTATTGAGCTGATTAAACTGAAATCGGAAAAATAATCGTTAGGAATAACCATGATACCCGTAAATCATTATCTTGTTTTAACGGCCATGCTGTTCGGCCTTAGTCTGGTTGGAATTTTGATAAACCGTAAGAATGTGATCCTTTTACTGGTTTGCATCGAACTTATGTTGCTTGCCGTAAATACAAATTTTGTCGCTTTTTCGCATTATTATGGCGATATTACAGGTAATATTTTCGTATTTTTTATTTTGACGGTTGCGGCAGCGGAAGCTGCCATTGGTCTGGCAATTGTGGTGTTGCTCTATCGTAATCGGGGTAATATCGATGTGGATAAGATGAATCATTTAAAAGGTTAACAACGTGAGCATTCAACAACTTTGTCTTATAATTGTCTTTGCCCCTCTGGTCAGTTCAATCATTGCCGGTTTTTTTCGGAACCAGATTGGACGGATTGGCGCGCATTCCGTGACGATAGCCGGGGTTGCCATTTCTTTTTTCATCTCGGTTTTTATAGCATTTGCGGTTATTGGCGGTGGTCATGAAGTCATTAATTTCAATCTCTACACATGGGCAAGCGGAGGACTATTCTTCCCCTACGCCTTTCATGTGGGATTTTTGGTTGATCCCCTAACCTCCTTGATGATGCTGGTTGTGACCTTTGTATCACTGCTGGTGCATATCTACAGTATCGGTTATATGGTTGACGACGACGGGTACCAGCGGTTTTTCAGCTATATATCCTTGTTTACTTTCATGATGCTGATGCTGGTGACGGCCAACAATTTCCTGCAATTGTTTTTTGGTTGGGAAGGTGTCGGTCTGGTTTCCTATTTTCTTATCGGCTTCTGGTATAGCAAGGAATCTGCTCTGCAGGGCAGTTTAAAGGCGTTTTTAGTGAACCGGGTCGGAGATTTCGGTTTTGTCCTTGGTATCGGGCTCGTCCTGGCTTACACCGGCAGCCTGGATTATGAAACCGTATTTAATCAAGCCTCCGCGTTGAATCAGCAAACAATCACCCTGTTTTCAGGTCATCCCTGGTCCTTGATCACCGTCATCAGTTTGTTGCTGTTTGTGGGAGCCATGGGTAAGTCGGCGCAGATCCCGTTGCATGTCTGGTTGCCGGAGTCCATGGAGGGTCCTACTCCGATTTCCGCATTGATTCACGCCGCAACCATGGTAACGGCCGGTGTTTTCATGATCGGTCGCATATCGCCATTGATGGAGTACTCCAATACCGCGTTAACCGTTGTGTTGGTTATTGGTGCTACCGGTGCATTGTTTACCGGGATTCTTGGTATTGTCATGAACGATATCAAACGGGTCATCGCCTATTCAACCTTGTCGCAACTCGGTTACATGATGGCTGCCATGGGAGCGTCCGCCTATAGTGCCGGTATATTTCATCTTACGACTCACGCCTGCTTCAAGGCCTTGCTGTTTTTGGGCGCGGGGTCGGTCATCATTGGTATGCACCATGAGCAGGATATGCGTAAAATGGGTGGATTATGGCGAAAAATGCCGGTGACCTACATCACTTATCTAATCGGAGGGCTCGCGTTATGCGCCATACCTCCCTTCGCCGGTTTCTTTTCAAAAGACACAATTATTGAAGCAGTCGGGGAATCCACGATGCCAGGCAGCGGTTACGCGTATTTTTGTGTGGCCGCAGGTGCTATGGTGACGGCGATTTACACGTTTCGCTCTCTGTTTATGACCTTCCACGGCACTCCGAGAATGGACAGGCATACCTGGGAGCATGTCAAGGAATCACCTGCTGTTGTCTGGGTTCCACTGGTGTTATTGGCTATTCCTTCGGTGATTCTCGGCTATATCATGTATATGCCCATGTTGTATGATGTGCCGACACTATTAGGAAAATCATTCTTTGTTTTACCTGATCACAATGTTTTGGCAGAGCTTGGCAAGGAAGTACACTCTCCCCTGCAGGATGTGTTACGTGCCCCCGGATCCATAACATTCTGGATAACTCTGGCCGGCGTTGTTATCACCTGGTTATGCTATATTGTCTTTCCTGCCATTCCCGCGAAGCTGGCCGGTGCATTTTCATGGGTTTACCGTATTTTACTCAACAAATACGGGTTTGATGCGTTTAACGAGTATATTATTGTTCCGTCCACCAAAATGCTGGGGCGTTTTTTCTACAATGTCGGTGATCGGAAATTAATTGACGGTCTGGTCGTCAACGGAGCCGGTCGGACGGTAAGATGGTTTGCAGCCAAAGGCCGCAATATCCAAAGTGGTTATCTTTATCATTATGCTACGGTCATGGTGATAGGTTTGTTTGTTTTCTTATGCTGGTTGCTGTTAGGCTGATAATTAAGGTGAAGGTATGCATCATTTGCTCAATTTATTGATCTGGTTGCCGATTATTGGAGGCGTGTTTGTATTCCTTACCGGTGATGATAAAAATCCCAATGTGTCACGTTTTCTAGCCCTGTTTACCATATTGCTGACGCTGATTGCCTGTATCCCGCTGGTCTCGGGCTTCGATGTCAATACCTACAGTATGCAGTATATTGAAGACATCCCCTGGATGTCGATATTGGGCATTAATTATAGCCTGGGTGTGGATGGTTTATCGCTGCTGTTGATAGTACTCAGTATTTTTACCAACTTAATTGTCATTCTGGCAACATGGAACAGTATTGAAAAACGTGTGGCGCAATACATGGCCGCTTTTTTGATCATGCAGGGATTTCTGGTAGGTGTTTTTGCCGCTACGGACGCCATTGTGTTCTATATTTTCTGGGAGGCGACTTTGATCCCGATGTATCTGATCATTGGTATCTGGGGATCATCCAACCGGGTTTATGCCGCCATCAAATTTTTCCTTTATACCTTTCTAGGATCGGTATTAATGCTCGCCTCTTTTTTATATATGGGGTATGTCGCCGGTTCCTTCAAAATAGAGACGTTTTACGCGCTTAAACTTGGGATGACAGCGCAAACATTGATTTTTATAGCCTTTTTTCTTGGATTCGCTATTAAAATTCCCATGTTCCCGGTTCATACCTGGTTACCGGATGCGCATACGGAAGCACCAGCCGGCGGATCCATTGTACTGGCTGCCGTACTGCTCAAGCTGGGGGCTTACGGGTTCATCCGCTTTGCTCTGCCTATTGTCCCAGATGCCTGCAAACACTACGCCGATATTATGATTGTTCTCTCGCTGATCGCGGTGGTTTATATTGGTCTGGTGGCTATCATTCAGCAGGATATGAAGCGGCTTATTGCCTATTCCTCCATTTCCCATATGGGTTTTGTCACAATAGGCTGTTTTGCGATCTTTGCGGTTGCCGAGCGTGCCGGCTTGCAAAATGCGGGTCTGGTGCTTGAAGGGGCTATTGTTGTGATGATCTCGCATGCTTTCGTATCAAGCGGAATGTTTGCCGGCGTTGGCTTTATTTATGATCGCATGCACACACGCCAGGTGAGTGATTTTGGCGGACTGGTTCATAGTATGCCTATTTTCGCCTCGTTTTTTATGTTGTTTGCAATGGCTAACGCGGGGTTGCCAGGCACGTCCGGATTTGTCGGTGAGTTTATGGTTATTCTTGGCAGTATTAAAGCTAATTTCTGGATAGCATTCTGGGCTGGAACGACCTTGATTATTGGGGCGGCTTATACTTTATGGATGTACAAGCGGGTTATTTTCGGACCGGTGACTAATCCGAAAATAGGCACGTTAAAAGATCTTTCCGGCTTCGAAATCAGCGCTTATGCCCTGTTGGCTCTGATGGTGGTTGCAATGGGTGTCTATCCCAAGCCCATGCTGGAATATGTGCATCAAACCGTAAGCCATACATTGGCACAGGCTGATAAATCAAAACTATAATTCGCAAGGTTAAATTGTCATGACGTCATTGCTCGATAACATTCATGTGGCTTTACCGGAAATAATCCTGCTGATAACGGCCTGTTTGGCTTTGCTCGGCGATTTGTTTTTAAAGGATTCCTGCAAAAATATTGCGTTTACCTTGTCGTTAATAGGACTGGGCCTAAGCGGAATAGCCAGCTTTCTTTTGCTGGGCAGTTATAAATCCATCATTTTTAGCGGACTCTTTATCAGCGATGATATCGCGCAACTGATGAACATATTTATAGTGCTAAGCGCCATGGTGAGTTTTGTCTATTCACGTCAGTATATCAATGATAGACAAATGCCTTCCGGCGACTATTATATTCTGGGATTGTTTTCGACTCTGGGTATGATGGTGCTTGTTTCCGCCCATTCCCTGCTAACTGTCTATCTCGGACTGGAGTTGCTGTCACTGCCGCTTTACGCAATGACCGCCATTCGTCGAACCAACAGTGACGCGTCTGAAGCCGCGATGAAATATTTTGTGATGGGCGCCATAGCATCCGGTATGCTGCTATACGGCATGTCTTTGCTTTATGGTGCTACCGGTAAGCTTGATTTGCTTGATATCGCAAACGCGATAGCTGCCAATTGGCAGGAACAGGATGCGTTATTATCGTTTGCGCTGGTCTTTATCATGGCCGGAGTCGGATTCAAACTGGCATCCATGCCTTTTCATATGTGGGCACCGGATGTCTATCAGGGTGCACCGACGTCCGTAACCCTGTTTCTAAGTGCGGGCCCCAAAATAGCGGCTATTGGTATGGCATTGCGCTTGCTGACCCTTGGGCTTGTAGATATCACGGCACAGTGGCAGTTACTTATTTTAGTGATGGCCTTGCTGTCAACCGGGCTTGGTAATTTGTTTGCCGTTGCCCAGAGTAACATAAAAAGATTGTTTGCCTATTCGGCGATTTCACATATCGGTTACGCGTTGTTTGGGATACTGGCCGCCAATGAAGCAGGTTATGCGGCGGCACTTTATTACGTTCTTATTTACTCCGTCATGACTCTTGGTGCGTTCGGTCTGGTGATCTTGTTATCGTCACAAGGTATGGAAATAGAAAACATCGAAGACTTAAAAGGATTAAGCAAACGTAATCCCTGGATGGCGTTTATGATGATGATCGTTTTGTTTTCCATGGCCGGTGTGCCGCCGACGGTGGGATTTTTTGCCAAGCTGCTTGTCCTAAAAGCGTTGGTTGACGTACATCTAACCTGGGTCGCGGTGTTAGGTCTGCTTTTTGCGGTCGTAGGCGCCTATTATTATATTCGTGTTATCAAGGTTATGTATTTCGATGACGCGAAGGACAGCACGCCTATGACAATAAGTTATTCTTCCCAAATTGTCTTTTCACTGAACTGTTTGTCATTACTATATTTGGGACTTTTCCCCACCTCGTTGATCAATGCGTGTATTAACGCCTTTGCATAAGGCTAACAACGTAAAAAAGACTTGCCATACCAGGCAAGTCTGAGTATACTTGCCCTCAGTTGATGCGGGGTGGAGCAGCCTGGTAGCTCGTCGGGCTCATAACCCGAAGGTCGTAGGTTCAAATCCTGCCCCCGCTACCAATTTATTAAAAGCCCCATTTATGGGGTTTTTTATTATCCTTGAAAAGAGGTTACCCATATCTGGCGTGTTTTCAGGATAGTTTGACTGGTAGCCTGGATACTGATAGGCAAGTCAACCTTGAAATGATAACAATCTTCCTGAAATTCAGAATTTAGAAGTTCGGAATAACCAGTTTACTCAATGACGGGTCGGCCAAAGTATTTAAGCAGGCCATCTCCGGAGGGTGTGTATCAGGGTCGGCGATATTAAAGAGTGGGCTATGATTAAATTAGATATACAGCAATTATTGAAGCCATTGGTGCAGAGTCTGGGATACGAGCTTTGGGGCTGTGAATATCTGTCTCAGGGGCGTCATTCGCTGTTGCGTGTTTATATTGATAAGCAAGAGGGCATAGGGATTGCTGATTGTGAGCTGGTTAGCAAACAGGTAAGCGCATTACTGGATGTGGAAGATCCCATCCCCGGTAATTACAGTCTTGAGGTATCTTCTCCGGGCATTCCAAGGCCGTTGTTTCTCAAAGAGCATTACGAGCGATACATCGGTGAGGAAATAAAAATCAAGCTCTATAAACCGGTTAACGGCAGCCGTAACCCGGCTGCAAAAATTGTGTCAGTAAAAGATGACACCGTGGTTTTGGCTATTAATGACACAGAATTTGACGTGCCATTATCCCATATTGTGAAAGCAAATTTGAAAGGCGAGTGAGGCGAACAATGAGCAAAGAATTGTTATTAGTTGCTGAGGCATTATCCAACGAAAAAGGGGTTAGTAAAGACGTTGTGCTGCAGGCTATCCAGGCGGCTCTTGAGTCGGCCACTCGCAAATTATCCGACAAGGAAATTGGCGTTCGTGTCAAAATGGATCCGAAAACCGGTGAATATGAGACATTCCGCTATTGGGATATCGTTGAAGACGACGAGATAGAATTTCCTGATCTGCAAATGGGTATAACTCAGGCCAGGGAACGTTCCCCCTCAATTGAAGTGGGCGGACGTATTGAAGAGCCTGTACCGTCTGTCGCGTTTGGGCGGATTGCGGCGCAGACGGCCCGACAAGTGATTATGCAGAAGGTACGCGAAGCGGAACGTCAACAAGTGGTCGATCAATTTAAATCCAAACTTGGCCAATTGATCTATGGCACCGTTAAAAAAGTAACGCGCGACAATGTTATCATTGATTTGGGCGGTAAGGCGGAAGCTTTTTTACCCCGCCACGAAATGTTGCCTAACGAAATGTTCAGACCTAATGACAGGGTACGTGCCTATCTGTATGAAATTACTCCGCAAGCGCGTGGGCCGCAATTGTTTGTCAGCCGGATCCGCAATGAAATGTTGATCGAGCTTTTTCGTATTGAAGTCCCTGAAATAGGGGAAAATGTCATTGATGTCAAAGCCGCCGCGCGTGAGCCGGGTAATCGCGCCAAAATAGCCGTGAAAACCAATGACGGACGTATCGATCCTGTGGGGGCCTGTGTGGGCATGCGTGGTGCGAGGGTTCAGGCTGTTTCCAGTGAGCTGGGCGGCGAGCGTGTGGATATTATTCTTTGGGATGATAATCCGGCTCAATTGGTGATTAACGCCATGGCGCCGGCCGATATCACTTCAATTGTCGTGGACGAAGACAGCCATACTATGGATTTGGCGGTACAAAAAGATCAGTTATCGCAAGCCATCGGTCGTAGTGGACAAAATGTTCGCCTGGCCAGCCAGTTGACGGGCTGGACATTGAATGTCATGACGGTAGAAGAATTCAATAGCAAAAGCCAGGAAGAATCATTGAAGACCATCAACCTTTTTACAACCGCGTTGGAAATGGATGAAGAAATTGCCGCACTCCTCGTAGCGAATGGTTTTTCTTCCCTGGAAGAAATAGCCTATGTACCTAAAGAGGAATTATTGGCTATTGAAGAATTCGATGAGGAAATTGTGGAAGAATTGCGCAATAGAGCTAACGATACCCTGTTGACCCAGGCGCTGGCTTCCGGACAGAGTCTGTCAGGTACACCGTCCGAGGAGTTGTTGGCTATGGAGGGAATGACTAAAACAATGGCTGTGAACCTGGCTGCGAAAGGGGTTACTACGGTAGAGGAATTGGCCGAGCAATCTGTCGATGAACTGCTTGATATTCCAGGTATGACCGAGGAGAAAGCAGGTGCTCTGATTATGAAAGCGCGCGAGCCCTGGTTTAGCTAAATAAATTTGCTATTGGGCGGGTGTTTCATAACAATAACATTGTCTAAAAATGCTTTGTTCTGGTTTAATGCGGGGATAATAACGGCAAGAAATAGTTAAAGACGTTTGTGCAAGGTTTTCTAATCCGGGTATAGCATGACCTGAACCTGGTATCAGGTGAGCATGTAGATATTAAGGATAGACACACGGCCAGGCGTTATGTAAGGTTTGCAAAAAGAATTGTCAACACGATTCGGGTGTGTGAAATCCGGGTTGTATTAGTTTTTATTGACGGTAAAAGTATTTGAACAAGAGCGATTTCTCAATGAATTGCTGAAAGGGGATATGAATATGGCGGATGTAACGGTTAAACAGTTGGCTCAAGTGGTGGGAATCCCCGTTGAGCGCTTATTGAACCAGTTGCAGGAAGCGGGATTGTCTTTTAACGATGATGAACAAACGGTTAATGAAGAGCAGAAACTCATTTTGCTTAATCATCTGAAAGGTAATGCCGGTCGCGATACAGGAGCGGCACCCGAGCGAATTACACTAAAACGCAAAAGCCTGACCCAGGTCACGGTCGGTCATGATGCGCACAGTGGTAAAACGGTGAACGTGGAAGTGCGCAAGAAACGAACTTATGTAAAAAGAAGCTCGTTACTTGAACAGCATGAGGAAGCGGAACAGGATTTGGATGAGCAGATACCGTCTTCCGAGGAAAAAAATATTTCCGAAGAGGGTTTGGCGCCGGAAATTTCCGAGGAAGCGGAAGGCGACATGCAACAACCTGTTGAAGCGCTGCAGGAAGAAATTGCTGAAACGGGCAGCGAGGAAGTTCAGCCCGAAGCGGCCGTATCGCCAGAAAGCGAGAACGTTGCTGTGACTGAGGAATCAAAACCTTCCGAAACGGAAGACGCTAAGGAAAAAGAGGGGCGTGCTGTAAAAAAACGTCACCCCTCCAAGCCTGAAGAAAGCGAGTTTGATTCCGAGAGACAAGAATTTAAAAAAGGCAAGAAAAAAAGCAAATACGCCGCTCCCGCGACCGAGGATGAAGAAAATCTTCATGGTCGCCACAAAAGGCCCAGGCCTAAAAAACGCAAACTTAATGAAAAATCCGATAAATATCGCGAGGCTGAAGACGCTTTAACCCATGGATTTGCCATGCCTACGTCGCCGATGATCAAGGAAGTACTGATTCCGGAAACCATTACCGTAGCAGATCTGGCCAAACGGATGTCCGTTAAAGCGGCTGAAGTCATTAAAAGCATGATGGGACTGGGAGCCATGGCTACCATCAATCAGGTTATCGATCAGGACACTGCGGTTATTGTCGTTGAGGAAATGGGACACAAGGCTCGACCTTTGAAAGAAGACGCCGTGGAAGAAACGTTGGGTGAGGTGATCAGCAAGGGAAGTCATTCCGAATCACGTGCGCCGGTTGTGACCATTATGGGGCATGTGGATCACGGAAAAACCTCCTTACTCGATTATATTCGCACAACCAAAGTAGCTGCAGGTGAGGCTGGCGGAATTACGCAGCATATCGGTGCGTATCATGTTTCAACGCCCAAAGGGGAAATAACTTTCCTGGATACTCCGGGACACGCCGCGTTTACCGCTATGAGAGCGCGCGGTGCTCAGGCAACGGATATTGTTATTCTGATTGTTGCCGCAGATGATGGCGTTAAGCCGCAAACCATCGAGGCGGTTCAACATGCCAAGGCTGCCAACGTGCCAATTATTGTGGCGGTTAATAAAATGGATAAGCCTGACGCGGATCCGGAGCGCGTCATGAACGAGCTGTCCGGCTATGAGGTAATCCCGGAAGCCTGGGGCGGCGATACCATGTTTGTAAATATTTCAGCCAAAACCGGATCCGGTGTGGACGGGTTACTCGATGCCGTGCTGCTGCAGGCGGAGTTCCTCGAACTTACAGCCTATACGGATGGCGCTGCCAAAGGTGTTGTTATCGAATCAAGACTCGATAAGGGACGTGGTCCTGTGGCAACGGTTCTCGTGCAAAGCGGCACATTGCGAAAAGGCGATATTCTGCTGGCCGGGTTTCAGTATGGCCGTGTCCGGGCGCTGGTTAGTGATAACGGTACCCATGTGGACAGCGCAGGTCCATCCATTCCAGTAGAGGTTCTGGGACTTTCTGCCATTCCCCATGCCGGAGATGAGGCGGTTGTTGTTCCTGATGAGAAAAAAGCCAGAGAAGTGGCGTTATTCAGACAGGGCAAATTTCGGGATGTTAAATTGGCCAGACGACAAAAAACGTCTCTGGAAGGCATTTTTGACAACATGGCAAGTACGGATGCGAAAGTTCTGAATGTTGTATTAAAAGCGGACGTTCAGGGGTCGCTTGAAGCCATTGCCGATGCGTTGGTGAAACTGTCGACCGATGAAGCCAAGGTTGAAATGATCGCCAGCGGCGTTGGTGGCATTACGGAATCGGATGTGCACCTGGCCATCGCGTCCAACGCCATTCTTATTGGTTTTAACGTCAGGGCCGACGGGGCTGCGAAACGTCTGGCCGAGCAGGAGTCGGTTGCGTTGCATTATTACAGTGTTATTTACGACATTGTGGATCAGGTGAAAGGGGCTTTGACCGGCATGTTATCGCCGCAATTCAAGGAAGAGATCATCGGTATCGCCGAAGTTCGTGATGTATTCCGTTCTCCGAAACTGGGTGCGATTGCCGGATGTATGGTGACGGAAGGTTCCATCAAGCGTAATAACCCTATCCGTGTTCTTAGAGATAATATTGTTATTTACGAGGGAACCCTTGAGTCTTTACGCCGTTTTAAAGATGATGTTCTGGAAGTACGTCAGGGCTTTGAGTGTGGTATTGGTGTTAAAAATTACAATGATGTCAAACCAGGTGATCTTATTGAAGTTTTTGAAACCGTTGAAATCAAGCGAGTATTATGAGTAATGAATTCAAGCGTACCGATCGTATAGCTGAAATGTTGCAAAGAAAGTTGGCGCAAATCATACCACTTGAAATAAAGGATCCGCGCCTGCCAAACTTTGTAACCATTTCCGGGGCAAAGGTCTCCGGTGATTTAAGCTATGCCAAAATATATTTTACGGTTTTTGACGAAAATCCCCAGGAAACGGCAGACATACTGAACAAGGCGGCCAGTTATCTACGTACGGCACTTGCCCGTTCGATAAAGTTACGGACGGTTCCCCAGCTTCATTTTGTCTATGATGAATCGATCGAATATGGACGGAGACTCAGTAAACTGATTGAAGAGGCAAACCCTGACAAAGAAGATGAGCAAGACTAATCACCAGGAAGCAGTGAATGGAATCTTGCTGGTTAACAAACCCCAGGGACGCTCTTCAAATGCGGTGCTGCAGCAGGTTAAAAGAATATATAGCGCCCGTAAGGCGGGACATACCGGCAGCCTTGACCCGTTGGCTACCGGCATGTTGCCGGTTTGTTTTGGTGAGGCCACCAAATTTTGTCAATATGTACTGGATTCTGAAAAGACCTACGAGGCTACAGGGCTTTTGGGTGTCAAAACAACCACAAGTGATTCTATGGGCGATGTGGTGAGCCGTGTCGAGCACGTCCGAATAGATGAACTGGAATTATTGGCGGCTATGCGGCAGTTTCTCGGTTCTCACCGACAAATTCCTTCCATGTATTCGGCGTTAAAACATCAAGGAACACCTTTATATAAATACGCGCGCGCCGGCATCGACATTGAGCGCGAGCCCCGAACTATTTTTATTAAAGAACTTCAGTTGTTATCCTTTGACGGCCTGCGTTTCAAGATCAGGGTGACGTGCAGCAAAGGCACTTATATACGCAACCTGGTGGAGGATATTGGCGAACTTTTGGGTGTCGGAGCCCATGTTATCCAATTGCACAGACTCCATACGTCCGATTATGCCAGGCACGAAATGTATAGTCCGGAAGAACTTCAGGGAAAAACGCCTGAGGAACTTCATCGCTATCTTTTACCTATGGACACGGCGGTTGCTTCTTTGCCTCATGTGAGTCTGGAAGATCCCGAACTGGTACGGTTAAGGCAGGGAAAATCGGTTGATTTTTCAAATGTGGGGACAGACGATAATTCGAGTTGCTTACGGTTATATGATCGAGCCGGTCGTTTCGTGGGTTTGGGATGGCTGGAACAATCCGGAGAACTACGAGTAAAACGTTTACTCAGTGAACAGGCACTTTCGGTTGGAAGTGTTTGATGGCAAGGATATTGCCTGTGTTCACGCGCCCAAGAATTATTGCACAAATTATTAACTAATACTTGTGTATGGGAAGTTGCCTTGGTAGAATGCTCCCCTTTATAAAAAAACACTTGGCTTATTTTCAGGAGTGAACAATGTCGCTAACGAGCGCACAAAAAGCAGAAATCGTGAATGATTACCAACGAGCTGATAAAGATACCGGCTCTCCGGAAGTTCAGGTTTCATTGATGACCGGCAGAATTCAATATCTTACGGAACATTTTAAAACGAACAAAAAGGATTTTCATTCGCGCCGTGGTTTGCAGGAGTTGGTAAACAAGCGCCGAAAACTGTTAAAATACCTGAAAAGAAAAGATCAGGAACGCTATCAGACATTGATCAAGAAACTTGGTCTGCGGGATTCCTATTGATTGGTAGACTATTTCCTATGACTGGAAACTTCTTAACTATCTAATTAAAAGTATAAGGCGCAGTTTTCTGCGCCTTTTTTTTTGTTAATGCACGAATGAGGTGAATTAGTGACTAAAATCACAAAAGAAATACGGTTGGGTGAACAAACCCTGATCCTGGAAACAGGTGAAATAGCCAGACAGGCAGACGGAGCGGTTTTTGCCCGCATGGGCGGTACACAGGTGCTGGTTACCGTTGTTGGAAGGAAGGAAGGCGGTGAAAAAAATGACTTTTTTCCTTTAACTGTTAATTATCAGGAAAAAACCTATGCGGTCGGAAAAATCCCGGGTGGGTTTAACAAGCGCGAAGGCCGGCCAAGCGAAAACGAAACGCTGATTTCACGATTGATGGATAGACCGATTAGGCCGTTATTTCCCAAAGGATTTCGCAATGAAGTGCAAATTATTGCTACCGTTATGTCTCTGGATCCGGAAGCGCCTTCCGATATCATTGCCATGATAGGTGCGTCCGCAGCATTGGCGATTTCCGGCATGCCATTTCTGGAGCCGATTGGCGCGGCCAGAGTCGGTTATAAAGATGGTATTTATATTCTGAATCCGGGATACAAGGCCATTCAGGAGTCAGAACTGGATTTGGTTGTTGCAGGCACCCAGGACGCTATTTTGATGGTGGAGTCGGAGGCTCGTGAGCTGACGGAAGAAATCATGCTGGGCGCGGTGCTTTTTGGCCATGAAATGATGAAAGGTGTTATCAAGGCCATTAAAGAGCTGGCAGCGGAGGCTGGAAAACCGGCCTGGGGCTGGACCGCTCCGGCAACCGATGAATCGCTTAAAGAGCGTATCAGGGAACTGGCAACAGAACCATTTACCGATGCTTATCAGATTAAGGACAAACAACAACGTTATCAACGACTGGATGAAGTAAGACAATCGATTCTCGACAAACTGACTGCAGAGCAGGAAGAGCTTGACGCCGATGTGGCCGTCGATATGATGTCCTCTCTGGAAAAAAGCATTGTTCGTCATCGAATTTTAGACGGGGAACCCCGTATTGATGGTCGGGATAACAAAACAGTTCGCCCTATCTCTATTCGTACGAAATGTCTGGAACGTACGCATGGTTCCGTTTTGTTCACACGAGGCGAGACACAAGCCATTGTTGTCGCGACATTGGGTAATGATCGTGATGCGCAAATACTGGATGGTTTAAGTGGCGAGTCGAAAGACCGATTTATGCTGCACTATAATTTTCCTCCTTATTCCGTGGGCGAAACCGGTATGGTCGGCAGCCCGAAACGCCGTGAAATTGGCCATGGCCGATTGGCAAAGCGAAGCTTAATGGCTGTGTTGCCGAGCACTACGGATTTCCCATACGTGTTGCGGGTCGTTTCCGAGATTACAGAGTCGAATGGATCGAGTTCCATGGCTACTGTTTGCGGAAGCAGTCTGGCATTGATGGACGCCGGTGTTCCCTTGAAAGCGCCGGTTGCGGGTGTTGCAATGGGTCTTATCAAGGAAGAGGATCGTTTTGCGGTGCTGACCGATATTCTGGGTGATGAGGATCATCTGGGTGATATGGATTTCAAAGTGGCCGGTACCGAAAAAGGTGTTACCGCCTTGCAAATGGATATTAAAATTACCGGTATTACCAGGGAAATTATGGAGCAAGCCCTGGAGCAGGCTCTGGCAGGAAGAATGCATATCCTTGGGGTTATGAACAACGCCTTGTCCGAACATCGCGAGGAATTGTCCCAGCATGCCCCGCGTATCATGACCATGAAGGTCGCGGAAGATAAAATCCGTACCATTATCGGAAAGGGTGGTGCCACCATCAAAGGATTGATTGAAAGCACGGGTGTTTCCATTGATATTGATGACAGCGGTGTTGTGCAGCTTTTTTCCCCCGATATGGTGGCGCTGGAAGAAGCGCAGCGTCAAATCAAGGCGTTGATTGCAGAAGTTGAAGTTGGCCAAACCTATTCCGGTAAAGTCAGTAAAATTGTTGATTTCGGAGCGTTTATCAATTTACTGCCCGGTAAAGACGGTTTGCTGCATATTTCTCAAATCTGTAGCGATCGCAGTCAAAAAGTCGAATCCGTACTAAGCGAAGGTGTGGAGATTGAAGTATTCGTTGCTGGTGTGGACAAGCAGGGCCGCGTCAAGCTGGAATGGAAAGACAAGCCGCAGCAGCCTGCCGCAGAAGGCAAAACGGAGAACGTAAAGCAACGGGAAGGCGGTGAAGAGGAAGAGGCCGTGGTGGTCGATCTTGCTGATGAGAAGGTGCTCGAGGACGAGAAGCCGGTTGGTAGCAAAGAAGATTAACTTTCCCGCACATGCCTGGCTATGCCAGGCATGTTTCCGATTTTGTTGTAGTTCACCCGTTGTTCCCAACTCCCAAAAGCTGCTGGTATCGTTCCCATTCCAGGCTCTGTGCACAAAATGTTATTTGGCACCCCTTTTTGTAAAAGAATAGTAGCCCGTAAGGAGGCCTGCGACCGTATTGCGGGTTTCATGGTTCAATATTGTTCCATGTGAACCAGTGAGCGCCTAAATGAGCGTTATCCCGCATTTCGGCTTCGCCTTCATGACGGGCTACAGGGAGCTATTGATTGTTGTACAACAATAATCGCCTCGTTTTCGCTCGGAAAAAATTTTGGTTCACGGAACCTAGCGAATCAGTCGTAAAAATTCGTTACGACTACCTGGATTATCACGCATTTCCCCTAACATGACGGACGTGGTCATGGTTGAGTTTTGTTTTTCTACTCCGCGCATCATCATACATAAATGCTTGGCTTCAATGACAACGGCAACGCCGCGCGCATTGGTTATGGATTCCAGACATTTCGCAATTTCTGTGGTCAGGCGCTCCTGTATTTGCAACCGGCGTGCAAAAAAGTCAACGATTCTGGCAATTTTTGATAATCCCAGTACTTTGCCGTTGGGCAGGTAGCCCACATAACATTTTCCCAGAAAAGGCAAGAGGTGATGTTCACACATGGAGTACATTTCAATGTCTTTCACAATGACCATTTCACTCATGTCTGATTCGAACAGGGCGTTATTGATAATGTCATAAAGATTTTCATGATAGCCCTTGGTCAGATAACGCAGAGCATTCGCAGCCCGTTCCGGCGTATCGCGCAAACCTTCCCGACTGGGATCTTCACCAATTTCAGTCAGAATTTTTTTATATAGTTCTTGCATGAAAACAATCCTAACCCGGGGGCCATGTCATCTGACGGCCGCCAAGGATATGTAAATGAATGTGGTGAACTTCCTGCCCGCCACCGGCGTTAACATTGAAAACCAACCGATAACCAAAATCACTGATGTGTTCGGACTCCGCCATTTTTTTTGCCGTCAGCACCATGCGCCCTAATAATTGTTCATCGCTGCTATCGGCATCGTTAATCGTAGCGATGTGCTTTTTGGGTAGTACCAGGAGATGGGATGGCGCCTGCGGTCTTATATCGCGGATAACCATGATCTCCGGATCTTCAAACAGAATCGTGGCCGGTATTTCCCCATTGATAATTTTGCAAAACAAGCAGTCCATTATTATCCCGTTGGTCTCTGTTTTTTGGTGAATTATACTCTTAGTCTTGGTAGATTATAACCCTTACAGGTATAAGATGATGATCTTGATACGTAGCGGCAACGGAAAGCGATATGGCGGAGTCAGGGAACGATTATCAACCGCTTCCGGTTAGTTTTGCCTTTTGAGGGAGGATTGCGCATAATACGGCCTCTTTTTACTAATTCATGGATTATTCAAATGGGTTTAATGCAAATTACCAGTGGCCGTAATGTGCCCGATGAAATTAATGTGATTATTGAAATTCCAATGCATGGGGAGCCTGTTAAATACGAAGTGGATAAAGAATCGGGCGCGTTGTTTGTCGATCGTTTTCTGACGACCGCCATGTTTTATCCAACCAATTATGGTTATATTCCCCATACGTTGTCGGAAGACGGCGATCCAGTTGATGTTCTGGTCGTTTCTCCGGTTCCGTTAATCAGCGGTTCCGCAATACCATGCCGTGTTGTCGGCATGCTTAAAATGACCGATGAATCAGGTGTTGATGCCAAGCTTTTGGCTGTGCCAATCAGCAAATTGACAAAAATGTATGATGCGGTCAAAACTTATGCGGATTTACCTCGCCATCTTCTGTTATCTCTGGAACATTTTTTTCAGCATTACAAGGATTTGGAAGAAGGGAAATGGGTAAAAGTCGATGGCTGGGAAGGTCCGGAAGAAGCGCGCAAGGAAGTTCTGGCAAGCGTGGAGCGTTTCAGTAACAAATAGGGCTTGCTGACACGTTATTCCAGGGCCGCAAAAAGCGGTGTGGATGGATTTATTTTTTGCAGGTTAGACTGCCCATTTGGCAACCCAACCGCATGCGCCGGGGTTATTTGGTTCACAGAGCCTAGAGGCTGTCGTCATGAGATGATTTGGCTGTAAATTGAGGCTGAATCATCTCATGACGACAGCCTCTAGTATTCCCCTTTCAGATCACTTTGTAAAATACGTTCCAGTTCTCCGGCGACCTGACGGGATAAATTGATCAACTCCGCTTCTTTCTCAAAAAATTCAAACGATTTTTTCAGCGACTCTTCGTCTAATTGCAGAAAAGCTTTTGCCTTGCGGCGCAAGCTTTCGGCGTTATACCCCAGAGCGATCATAATTTCCTGGGCCATGGTTAGAGATGAATCGAACAATTCTCGTTTGAAATAATCCACCCCCGCCTTGTGCAGCTCATAGGCATGACTGCGATTACGTGCCCGTGAATAAATTTTCAGATGCGGGAAATGTTGTTTGGCCAGTTTGACAATTTCAAGACTTATTTCCGGACTGCTGACGGCAATAACCAGCAATTTTGCATGATGGGCGCCGGCATTTTTCAGTAAATCCAGACGAGACGCGTCCCCAAAATAACCTGGAAATCCAAACTTTCGTAATAATTTAATTTGTTCCGGGTCTTTTTCCAGAATGGTTGTCGGGATTTTATGCCCTGCGAGAAATCGTCCGATAATCTGGCCAAAGCGGCCGTAGCCAACCAGAATGACATTGCGGCGCTCATTAATCGTGTCGAACGGTTGGGTGGGTAACAGGCTCAGGTAACGCGGCACAATAAAACGATAATAAAGCATCATGAGGAGCGGGGTGGTTGCCATGGACAAGGCGACGACCAACGTGTAATAAGCCGCCGTTTCACTCCGGATAACATGGCTGGTATGCGCATATTGAAACAATACAAAGGCAAATTCCCCGCCCTGCGACAGCCCGAGTGCGAAGCCGAGAGTCTGGATCCTGGTTAATCCGAACTTGAGCCCCAATCCTGTCAGGATCAGGCCTTTGATGAGGATCAGCAATACAACCGTACCTGACAATTGCATGGGATGCAGGCTTAGCAGGGTGAAATTCATACCCATACCAACGGAGATGAAAAATAAACCGAGCAATAATCCCTTGAAGGGTTCGATATCGGTTTTCAGGGTTCGCTTGTATTCAGAATGAGCCAGCACCACACCGGCGATAAACGCACCCAGGGCCGGTGAGACACCGACGGCGTGCATCAACAGGGTAATGCCCACGATGAGCGCCAGAGACGTTGCTGTGAAAACTTCCCTGCGGTTGGTTTTTGCGACGATAAAAAACAGGTGATGGGAGAAATAACGGCCAATAGCGATCATCGAGCTGATGACGACGGCAATGATCAGCGGATGCGTCCAGAACGGGAACAAAGCCAACAGGCTGTCACTATGAGACTGTGTCCTTGCAACGCCGTTTATCGAGAGTAACGGCATGACAACCAGGATGGGAATAACGGCGATATCCTGAAAGAGCAGGACGGCAAACGAGGTTTCGCCTTCGGCTGTGCGCAGAAGATTTTTTTCTTCCAGCATTTGCAATACCAGGGCAGTGGAAGACAGTGCCAGAGCCATGCCGATAGCCAGGCTGGCCTGCCAGCGGTGCCCGATTAAAACACCAAGCAGACATAAAACAATGGCGGTGAGCAAGACCTGTAATCCTCCAAGTCCGATAATAGCCTTGCGCATGCGCCATAATCGGGCTGGCTCCAGTTCCAGGCCAATCAAAAACAGCATCATAATCACGCCAAATTCAGCAAATTGCATGATTTGGTGAGAGTTACCGATAAGCTTGAAGCCATAAGGACCAATCAAAATACCAATAACCAGATACCCCAGGATGGAACCCAACTTGAAGCGGTTGGCCAAGGGTACAATAATGGCCGCAGACGCCAGGAAAATAAATATATGGGTCAGCAAGTGGTTATCCATGAAACATACCCTGGTACTCCCTCAAATTCCGGCACCATCCCGGTTGGGTTGTCAATTGGGCAACCCAACTAAAAAAATGAACCAATAACAAAACTCTCGTAGGCAAAAAAACAGTTTTAGAGACGCCCTGGATAGCACGGTCTAAGGCTTATCATGCGTAGGTGTATCATTTTCCGTCGTCGTTTTCAAATGCAAGCGGCCTCGTGATATGGTGCCCAGTATTTTAATGGCGGCTATGTTATCGCCCTTTAAGGGGTTTTTATTCAATACGGTCATATCGGCAAGCTTGCCGGGCTTAAGGCTCCCTTTGTCGCCTTCAAGGCGATAGAGTCTGGCGGCATCGATAGTCAGGGCGCGCAGGGCGTCTTCAACACTTATTTTTTCAGCGGCGGAAAAATATTGGGGGCAGCGCTGGCTTATCGGATAATTCCAGGTTTGTACCTGACGACTATGGCTGTTGGCTATTATTTGCAGCGGCGAGGGCGGGGTGGCCGGTGAATCGGCATGTAAGGACGTTGTGCCGAGAATGTTGCGGGCAGTGGCCAGGGGACTGTCTTTCAAGGCCCGCTTGGGACCCAGGTATTCGTGGCACATACTTTGCCCCCAGTAATACACATGGTTCGGGAACCAATCCACTTTTACTCCCAGCAGATTCATCCGGTGTAATTGATCTTGCCGGGCGATGTGCGCATTTTTCAATATGGGTTTAAAGGATGGGTCGTTTTGCTGCTGTTGAATTTTTTGAATTAAATTAAGAGCCATATCGATGGCCGCGTCACCATTGCAATTGAGAGCCAGAGGGGTTTTGGTTTCACAGGCATTCAAAAATACGGCTTCCAGGGCTTGGGGATGCCTATGCGGCTGGCCTCGCCAGGCGGGCGCATGGTCACTGGATTCCTGGAAATAGGGGGAATTTAGATACGCGTTGAAATCACGAATGGCGCCGTCAATCGTCAGGATGACCGGTCCGCTGTGAAGACGCGGATTATCTTTTTCAGACAGGGCGAAGCGCTTGCTGTCGGCAATATTGTCCGGGCTTAAAATGACATCCACGGGAAAATCAGATCGGGCGGTGAGTTGATTATAGGTATTGAGCCAGCTTTGGTGAGCCCGGGTTTCCGTGACGGTGGTATAACCTTGCGCCGCGTAACGGGCGGCTGCAGATTGAATGGCTTGCCGCAGTGCCTGCGGAGGAATCAATGCGACGATCACCGCTTGCAACGCATCGTCTTGCACAATTCCGTCTGATTGGACAGGGACGGATTGTTGTATCTCAAGTTCTGTGATTTTATTGATGGCCGCTTGATTCAGTAAGGCTTTTTGTCCGGTGGAGTACAAGACAAGAATCGGTTTTTCCGCACTGATCTTGTCGAGCATGGTACGGTTGAGCGCTTCTCCTTTGATACGGGCGTGGTCATAACCGTTGATGATCAACCACGGTTCGCTGGTTTTTACGTTATTTTTCAGGGCGGTCAGGAATTCGTCCGTTGTTTTAACGGGTTGCCAGTTTTCACGCTGAAAAGCATTGGTTGTCGATAAATCCACGGCATGATTGGCCAGCCAGCCATAAAGCGCGAATTGGGAATTGGTATCTATAAATCCCGGGATAACGGTAGCACCTTTCATATCAATAATACGGGTGTTCTGATCCCGGCAATGAGTCATTATAAGTTTTTCACGGCCTGCGGCTACTATACGATGATGACGCACCGCTACAGACTGGGCAAGCGGTTGATCCGGATTCAGGGTGATGAATGTTGCGTTGGTGAAAATTTTATTGGCGTGGCGGCAGAGTTGATAAGAGTCCCCGGCAACGGCGGACAAGGGAATGAACAAACTGAACAGCCAGAGAGCCACTTGCATGAGCGGAGATTTCATGACACACATCCTGTGTGATGAGAATAATGATTATCCTAGCTTAAGATGCAAAGTTCAGGCAAAGGTTTTATACTGGCGAGGTGACCGGTTGTGTGCAAATAAAATAATTATCAGCAATATTTGCTGCAACCTGTTCTAATTTACAATTGTGTTGATTTCAAGTAGAGTGAATTTCATAAAGCCTGTAGCCCGTGATGGCGGCAAAGCCGCAATGCGGGATGACGATCAATCATGTATATTCATCCCCTCCGAGTGATGACATTATGGGCATAAACCCGTATGCGGCCTTCTTGCGAGCTACACATTTTATGAAAGATTGCTCTGCGCAAGGGTTTTGTTTATTTTTTAAACGATTATTAAGTTTGTCTTAAGCTTGTGTATTTATAATGTACTTTTGCCCATGACTGGAACTCACCAAGACAGAAGGACTGTAATGACGACTAGAAAGCATGCGTTAACCATTTTCAGCCTTACGATGATAACGGTAGGCTCGGTAGACAGTATTCGCAATTTGCCGGCCACCGCGTTGTTTGGCAGCCAGTTGATTGCCTTTTTTGTACTGGGTGCCTTGTTTTTTTTAATCCCGACCGCCCTGGTATCCGCGGAGCTGGCTTCAGGCTGGGCAAAGCAAGGCGGGATCTACATATGGGTAAAGGAAGCGTTTGGCAAGCGCACCGGTTTCCTGGCCATTTGGTTGCAGTGGATTGAGAATGTCATCTGGTACCCCACCATTCTTTCTTTTGTTGCCGGTACGGTCGGTTATCTGATTGATCCGACCATGGCCGATAACCCTTATTTCCTATGGTTTGTGATTGTCGCGTCGTTCTGGGGGGCTACGCTTGTCAATCTGCGCGGCATGAGTTCGTCGGCCTTGTTTAGTAATATCTGCGCCATTTCCGGCTTGCTGCTGCCCATGGCACTGATTATAGGACTTGGTTCCCTGTGGATAGCGGGAGGGAACCCCCTGCAGGTTCACTTTGATTCGCAAAGCATCGTTCCCCATCTGCACGATAAATCCATGTGGGTGTCGTTGACGGCCATTATGATGTCTTTTTGCGGTATTGAAATCGCTACGGTACACGCCAATGATGTTGAGAACCCGCAACACGCTTTCCCGCGCGCTTTGATCTACTCCGTCGTCATTATCTTAAGTACCCTGATTCTGGGTTCCCTGGCTATTGCGGTGGTGCTGCCGCAGCAGGATATCAATCTGGTGGCCGGCATTATGCAGGCCTTTGACGCCTTTTTCTCCCGTTATCACCTGGGATGGATGATGCCTGTTGTCGCCGTGATGTTGGTTATGGGCGGTCTTGGCGGGGTAAGCAATTGGATTATCGCACCAACCAAAGGCATGCTGGTTGCCGCGGAGGATGGCAATTTGCCTGATGCTTTCCAGGTAACCAACCGCAAAGGCGCGCCTCGTGTCATGTTGATTATTCAGGCGGTTATTGTGACATTACTGTCTACCCTGTTTTTGTTTATGCCCAGTGTGAATGGTTCCTACTGGTTATTAACCGCCCTGGCCGCTCAGCTTTATATGCTGATGTATCTGTTGATGTTTATTGCGGCCATTAAACTGCGGTTCAGCGCACCTGACAAACCTCGCCTGTTTCGAATTCCCGGCGGCATGGCGGGCATGTTTTTCGTTGCCGGTATTGGTATCGTAGGTGTTTTGGCGACGCTGGTCGTCAGTTTCATGCCGCCGTCTGAAATTAACGTAGGCAGTGTGACGCGTTATGAATTAACGCTTGTTCTGGGGCTGTTTTTGATGTGCTCTCCGCCCTTTATCAGTGCCTGGCTGCAGGATCGTAAAGACAGTACTGACAAACTGGATGTTGAGCCGGCTTTATGATGGGTGTTGCGTCATGAGCATCAAAAAACTGCTGGATGAATTATCGGAACGCTTGCCGGAACTGGAGTGGCAACTTGGCCATCTGGATCAATGGGTGATAAACACCTTACCCAAAGGTTTGTTTAAAAGAGTCCAGGGTGATGTTCAGAACTGCATTGATGAAATCCGAAGTGATATTCAGGCATTGGTCGAGCGAGGCGACTCGCACAGCGCGGTTTTCCTGGCAGAGCGCATCAAGCAAAAAATCAATGTCCTGGTCGTGATTTGTCATCTTCATCGCAAGACGGCGGCAGCGGACGTTGCTATCAGTTATAACGTTGATCGCCTGGCTAGCCGCCAGCAATGGCTGCAGTCACTGGGTGAGGAGATTGAACGACTCACGGCGCAACAACAGGCATTGCTGCGTGTTTTGCATCACAAAGAGCTTGGCAGCGATTCCTCCGGACAATTACAGTTGCAAAAAGAGCTTGGCCTTATTGCAAAACGCCTGACCATTGCCCGGGAAACCTACGATAAGTCAACACAATGGTAAATATCCTGTGTCATTGTTCCATTCTGTTAATTCATTGAACAGGCAAGTGTAAAATATTATTAATGAATACCCCTGTTTAATAAAAACTTAATCTTGCTCTCATATGATGACAGCAACAGTATCGTTGAGCGAGAACAGGTATTATGTCCAGACGTCCCACTACTTCATTACCGCAAGAGGCCTTGTCAGCCATCGACTGCGTGACCAGGAAAATTAACCGGCATATCGAAGATTTAAAATCAGATTTACACGCCCTGCCTAATCAAGTTGCCGTGACGGTCAATGCGTTGCAGTTGCTGACAAGAGCATTCAGGGAAATCGAGTTTGCAGACCATACGCTGTCTGATGTGTTCGATCGGTGGGCGGCTGATATACGATTCAGGAAAATACAATCGGAAACGCCGCGGTTATCCGAAGCGATTTCACAACACAGTACGATATTCAGTAAAGATTCTCCTTCCCAATTATCTAAAAATAATACGCGCGATTTTCTCAGGCAGTTACGGGATGAATATGGCGACGTATCCTGCGCAAGGGAAATACCGGTCCGTCATGCCAAACTGCCGTAATGCGCGTGAGGGTTGCCACTGACATAAGCCCAATAGCGATCGCCGTAAGACCAATGCCAGTATTCGGTAGGATAATTGATGAATCCGGCTTGAAGCAAGGCCTGACTCATCAGCCGGCGGTTGGCTTTTGCGTCGCTCGAAATGAAGGAACTGTCGGTTGGTGAAAGAATGACATCGGTATCCGTCATCCAGTCTTTAGGATGAATCCCCATATCAATGGCCCGTCCACGCTCGTCGACCAGATAGACATCAATCGCCGCTCCGGTTGCGTGGGGCGGAATATTACGGCTTCCATCCAGGTTTGTCACCGGCGATATTAATTTGGTGGTTTCCTGAAAAAGACGTTCGTGGGTCCAGGTTTGATATTTTTCAGTAAGTTGTTGATAACGCTCGTCAAACAACGCCTTTTGCAAGGACAGGCTGCGATAGCCTTCATAAAGACAAAAGCGCAGAGGAGACGGCAGCAGCCGTTGCGCGGTCAGCAAGCGTTGATAGACTTCACGCCGCATCCGGGTGTAGTCGCGATTGTCCGGTATTTCCGGCGACGGGCCGATCATAATCCTCGTGCAACCCGTAACATCAATAAGGGGATCCTGGTTTTCGTGAATCGGTATTGCGATTATCTCTTTAGAAGCGATTAATACGACGTCTGTTGTAGTGGGCATGAGACATATCAAAGGAATGACAAAGGTAACAAAATTATAGAGGCATTGATTTAATTTGTCACAGCATCCCCGGAAAGCGGAAACGAGGGATCCGGCCATTGCGGTAGTCCCTGCGGGCATCGTAGCCAATTACTGTCCGGGTAGGGGTTGTCGGCGTCGATGGCGTGAAGGGTATAAGCGTGCCGGGATTTATCCGACAGGTTGGCGTGGCTTTTATGAGGCAGGTGGCCATGCAATAGAACAAGGCTGCCTTGTTTGACTTCAAGAGAGATGCAATGTTCTTCGCTCCATGGAGTGGCGTCATACTCTTCAAAAGAAATCACATCGTCAGGAGAGCGAAACATTTTCTTTTTAAGGGGGGTGGTATGCGGAGTTGGTAAAACCTGTAAGCAGCCGTTTTCCGTTGTGGCATCCTCCAGCGCCAGCCAGAAGCCGATTACAGGGCTGTTCCGGGCGTGCAGAAACGTCGCGTCCTGATGGCAGCGGACTTCCGCCCCAATCCTGGGTTGCTTGAAGATATACATGGATTGTAACAGACATGTTTTTTTAAAGCCCAGCTGCCGGCAGATGGTTTTTATACGGGGATCGTAGGAATATTGCCGAAATACGCTGTCTTTTTCATGCAAGGCGTGGCCGACTTTGTTTAACGACTTCTCAAGCGGATGAATCAGGGTGTTGGCATTGTCAAATGCACCAGGCTCAAAGAAAAAATGAATCCTGTCACCCGAATTTAAAAAATAATCGGTCAGAGCATGTTCGTTAGTCCGGGTAGAAAAAACGGTGGCGGGTATGGTTTCTTTATGGCCGGCAATAATGTGTTCCATACGCTTCATTAACGTTTCACAGACATCACGGCTGAAAAAATTCTCTATGACGAGGTAGCCTTCCCTCAGAAAACGGTCAATTTGTGCCGGGGATAAATCCATTTTTTTCTCCTTTCTACCCGGTTTGGGGCGGAATTAGCGTCCATAAAACGCTTGCATGGTATTGTTTTTAATTGAATTTAGCAAGATTTTTGCACTTGAATAAAACCAGTTGGTTGATTATTATGTAACTAATGTCTGAAAAGGGATTATTCATGACGCCTTCTCTTTCGTTTATTACGCTGTATTCTCTGATGCCTGCTGTTTTTATGCTGGTTGGCGGTGCGATTGCCAGTATTTACCGACCCGGTAGCCAGTTAACCAGCGCCACCCAGCATTTTGCTGCCGGGGTTGTTTTTGCCGCGGTTGCCAAGGAGTTATTACCTAAAATCAGTGCCTATCATTCACCCGCCGCGCTTTTTATCGGTTTTTCAGTGGGTATTGCGGCCATGTTGCTGTTGAAATGGCTTGCAGGTACCCTGGAAGATCGGGAGCAGGAAAAAACCGGAATATCCTGGGGATTGGTGAGTGCGGTTGGCATTGATGTGTTTGTGGACGGCGTTTTAATCGGAGTCGCTTTTCTGGCCGGTGCCGAGGGCGGTATTCTCATTGCCGTGGCTCTTGCCATTGAAATATTTTTTTTGGGATTGTCAACGACATCGACGCTGGGTGTTCGCCAGGTCAGTCCGCAAAGCCGTTTTGCGGTGAGTTTCATTCTGGCCCTGTTGATTCCTGCGGGGGCGCTGCTGGGCGCCAGCTTATTAATTCACTTGCCGGTGAGTATTACGGACGGGGTTTTGTCCTTTGGTGTTGCCGCTTTGCTATATCTGGTTACTGAAGAGTTGTTGCTGGAAGCTCATGAAGTACGGGAAACTCCATGGATTACCCTGTGCTTTTTCATTGGATTTCTGCTGATTTTAATGCTGGAAGGACTGTCTGCGTAATGCGGGGATTCAAACCGGAGAGTATTATGTTGTGTTTCAAGGTTGTTTCGTGGTTTGCCAAAGCGGTTTTATTCCTTATGGCAGGGATCCGGTATGTTTAAAAAAATTCTGGTCAGTAACCGTGGGGAAATCGCTTTGCGGATTGTGCGAGCCTGCAAGGAAATGGGGATCGCTGCGGTAACCATACATAGCGAAGCGGATCGTTATGCCTTGCATGTCAAACGGGCGTCCCATTCCCATTGCCTGAGTAAAAAACCACTGGACACTTATTTAAACGGGCGTCGTATTATTGAGTGTGCCAAAGCCGCCGGCTGTGAGGCAATACACCCGGGGTATGGTTTTCTTTCGGAAAATCCGGCTTTTGCGCGGGATTGTGAGCAGGCCGGACTGGTTTTTATTGGACCTCGCGCGGATGTCATAGCGGCTATGGGCTCCAAAATTGCGGCCCGGGAAACCATGAAAAAAGCCGGTATTCCTGTCATTCCCGGTAGTGAGGGGAGTTTAAAGACCATTGACGAAGCCGTAGCTTGTGCACGGAAACTAGGCTATCCGGTCATGCTCAAGGCGACTTTCGGCGGCGGGGGGCGAGGGATCCGTCTATGTCAGGATGCCGAGCAGATCCGTCACCAGTTTGCCCGGGTTCAGTCCGAGGCGGTCAAGGCTTTTGGAGACGGCCAGGTGTTTATGGAAAAAGTCATTGTCAATCCTCGTCATATTGAAGTGCAGATCCTGGCTGACCATCATGGCCATGTTGTGCATCTGTTCGAGCGGGATTGCTCGGTACAACGCCGCCATCAGAAACTGGTGGAAGTTGCGCCTTCTGTTCATCTCGATGACGAAATCCGGAAAGCGCTTTACGATTACGCTGTGAAAGCGGCGACTACCGTGGGCTATACCAATGCGGGAACCGTCGAATTCATGGTCGATGAGAACAACCGGGCCTATTTTCTGGAAATGAATACCCGTCTGCAGGTTGAGCATCCGGTGACGGAACAAATAACCGGCATCGATTTGGTTCAGGAACAAATCAGAATCGCGTCCGGTGAGTCGCTGTCAATGCGGCAAGACCAAATCATGCGTCGGGGCTATGCGATTGAGTTTCGTATCAACGCCGAGGATCCGCAAAATGATTTCCTGCCCAGTTATGGACGTATTACTCGCTATTATGCCCCGGGAGGCCCGGGGGTTCGCATGGACAGTGCGATTTATACCGGGTACTCCATTCCGCCGGATTATGACTCGCTTTGTGCGAAATTAACGGTATGGGGGCTGGATTGGCCCGCCACCATACGCCGTGCCCGCCGTGCTCTCGATGAAATGCGTTTGTTCGGGGTAAAAACAACGATACCCTATTATCTGGAGATGCTGAAATCGGAAGAATTTCAGCAAGGTTACTGGACGACCAATCTGGTTGACGAGCATCCGGAATGGTTGCATTATTCCAATAAATCGTTGCCGCAACACAAAGCGGCGGTGATTGCCGCCGCTCTGACCATGCTTGCTCAGGGTACGGAATGATGAGGCGTCGATTCGATGAGGGCATAATTATCAATCAGACGGATCTCGTCGATCATGACCGCTACAAACCGCCTGCCGTTCTGTTCCGTCAGGTATTCGACCATGATTCCGGCCGCCTGTAATTCCGCAAGCAGATCCTCGCAGGATTTATGCGGTTGATGGAACAACCGGGCGAACGATTCCGCTCTTGTCCGTTGCGCGTGGTTTAATCGGTTGTTGCGGGAACTATAAGCCAGACCGCTGGCTTCACGTATGGTTGGACAGGCTTTGATACTGGTGGGCAGGAAGAAGGCGGCGGCCATGTCACGAATAAGCAGGTATTGCTGATAATCTTTTTCGCCAAAATAAGCCTGGTGAGGTCTTGTCAGATTAAGCAGTTTTAAAACAATGGTCAAAACACCGGTAAAATGTCCGGGACGATGTTGGCCCTCCATGATCCGGGTCAGTTCGTTTTCATGCACCTGATAGCGATAACCATCCTGGTAGATATCCTGCTCCCGAGGCAGCAGGCAATAATCCGTGCCTGTTTTTTCGAGCAGATGCAAATCATCATCTAATGTACGTGGATAATGGGTGAAATCATCCGGACGGTTGAACTGGGTCGGATTGATAAAAATACTGGCCGCGGTACGGGTATTGTCACGAATGCTTGTGGCCAGCAAAGACGTATGACCGGCATGCAAGTTACCCATGGTGGGGACAAATCCCAGGGTTACGTCAGCAGGCAGTGAATGACGAACTATCTGCCACTCATTGATATTTTGAAAAATGCGCATGGTTTATTCTTCTGAAAAATTTACTTTACTACCGTATCCATTTTGTTTTGATAGTCTGCTGTCCTTCCCGTGAAGGCGGGAAACCATCCTTGATTTGGCTTTAAGTTTGATTCATTATGGTTCCCCGCCTTCGCGGGGATGACAACATGTCAAGCATTCTGTACAACCAAACCTGTCAAAACGAAATGGAAGAGGTATTCACCTGAGGCTTCCTGAATCAAACTAGAATACGTGGTCTTCTGTTGGAAACTGAACTTGCCTTACCTGTTTTACGTAGTCGTTGATGGCGCCAAGCAGCACGTTTTTACCCTGTGCGTATTGTTTTAAAAATCTGGGCTTGAATTCGCTTTGCAAACCCAGCATGTCATGCCAGACCAATACCTGGCCATCCGTGTCAGGGCCGGCCCCGATGCCAATGGTCGGGATGGTCAGGGAGCAGGTGATGTCGGCCGCGAGTGTCGCAGGCACGCACTCAATGACCAGTGCCGTGCAACCCGCGTCTTCCAGACGTTTGGCCTGTTGTTGCAAACCGGTGGCTTGCGTTTCATCCTTGCCCTGAATTTTATAGCCGCCCAACTGATGTACGGACTGTGGCGTTAATCCGATATGGCCAATAACAGGAATGCCGGCGTTGACCAGAAAAGCAATGGTTTGACAGGTGTCGCTGTCGCCGCCCTCTATTTTAACGGCGTGAGCCCCTGCCTGCATGAGTCGTCTGACATTATCGATGGTGTCCGCCTGGGATGCCCGATGGCAGAGAAACGGCAGATCAGTGACTAAAAATTGCTGAGTGAGCCCGCGGGCAACGGCCTGGGTGTGCAGGATCATCATGTCCATGGTCGCCATAATGGTCGTGTCATAACCATGAACGGCCATGGCAACGGAATCGCCAACCAGAACGCAATCCAGATCGGATTCCGCAACGATTTTTGCACAAGGGTAATCGTAGCAAGTTAGCATGGTAATTTTTTCATGCAACCGCTTTTTTCTCTTGAAATCCGCTATTTTCATGCCAACCCTCCGATTATCCGCAAGGTTGTGTGCCGTAATACAGGTACCTGTCTCATGGATCAAGTCCTCCGAAAAATATTATTAATAACAGAGCGTGTCGCCGCCGGTTACGGGAAGTGCCTGGTTTCCTGCCGGTAGACGCTTTTCTTATCTTAATGAACGCAGGACAAATTGCAAGAAGTAAGTCGGTTTGTGGCAGGGTTTCAGAAATTAGCCGTAGTTGTCCTGAGGGTGCAACCTAATATTCCTTTAATCTTTATGTGCAATAATGTCTCAATATTGTATTGCAAAAGCAATGAACGATTAATTTTTATAGGGTGCTCTCATCATGTTATCGTTACAATCCATTCGTACTCTTATTCAAACCAGCAAAACGTCTTCGTCCGTAAGCGGGGCCCGTTTTTTTTCGAATCATCGAGCAATGTCTCATTGGTCTCATGGGCCGAGAGTGGCATCCTCACCGCAGGTAGAAAAATTATATCGGGTTGATAATGTCTGTATTTCCTCGCAGATAAACCGGCCTGCCAAGTTACATTTCAATTTTCTTGAGCTTCTTTACTTTCGCATGGCTGGGATACAGGGTACGGTTATGTCCCGGGATGTGATTCATCATCAGGGAAGTACGCGATTAATCGGTACAACATCCAGACATGAGAGTGCTTTAAAGCTGGCAAAATCGTGGTCTTCACGTAATGCTATCCTGCTCCTTAATCCACGTTTGGTACAAAAACAGTTAATTGATGTGGATGCTACAGTCAAACAAACCGGTACCGGCTTTTTTACAAAAATTCCTGAGTTCGAGCACGCATTAACTGTATTGCCTGTTTCTGCCATCAAGGAAGTGACATTGATTCAAAACGGGCAAACAATAGCTAATCCCTTGTATATTGAACCAACACACGATGTGGTCGAGGAATTTCAGACAATATTCATGACGCAAATGAAATTTCTTGAGCGGCTTTACCTGGAAGGCAAAATCATGACCGCAAGCCAGCGTCAGCGTGAACTTAAGACGGTCATTGAGCAAACGGCAGAGTTTTTTCAGGCAAGACTGGGCGGAGAAAATCCTTTTGCCATGACATTGGCGCAATATTATGAGCGTTATGGTCACGGCGATCGGTCTGATACTCCATCGAGCAAATATTCATCAGCTACTACGGTACTGGAGATGCTCCGGGTTGATGGTGATGAGTTATTTATGCAAAACGGGCATTATCGTCAGTTGCTGGGCCAGAAAGAAATTCGTGAAGCCATTGAGCGCGCCAATGAAGAAAATGGTTATGGCTCAGCCAGACACAGTTATTCTTTTGATTGAGCATTTTTTTACATCCGGTGTATTCAATTCGATGATGTTGCCGGCTTCAAAATAATTAGAACCGGGTGTATATTCTTGCACAGTCGGACAACGTCTGGCATGTTGTGGCTCCAGCACGATTTTTATATCGCGGTCGGGAACGCATCGAGACCGGATTTTTATTCGCAGTCAAACGATTATAGTTGAAAAGTACCATACTTAAGGTATTGAACGAGCGTTTTTTGGCAACTCCATTCAATGAAAGAGGTATTCATGTTATTTACGGAGCCGTTAAGCATCACGGGTGAACACCCTTTTGTGTTTCCCGGGCAAGCCGGTCAACTGGAGGGGGTTTTGACGGTTCCTTCCAACTTAAACCGGGATTACATTGCGGTATTAGGGCACCCAAATTCCCTGCAGGGCGGCAGTATGACGAATAAAGTGGTCACGACCATGGCGCGCGCTTTCCGTGAGGCAGGCATACCCAGCTTGCGCTTTAATTTTCGCGGTGTCGGCCGCTCCGAAGGGCAATACGACAACGGTTTGGGTGAGAGTGAGGATATGCTGCTGTTGAGCCGTTTGTGGGAACAGGAATTTCCCGACAGCCGTTTTCTGTACGCCGGATTTTCATTCGGTTCTTATGTGACCTATCGTACCGCCGCGCAACACCCTCATGATATGTTGATTTCGGTAGCCCCCCCTGTCCACCTTTATGATTATCAGGCGTTTAAACCGGCGCCTAAGCATTGGCATATCCTGCAAGGCGATAGCGACGAGGTGGTTCCGGCGCAATCGGTCCTGGATTTTGCAACGGAGGTGTCTTTGCCGGTGACTCGTTTTGCGGATACCGGACATTTTTTTCATGGGCGATTGCTGGAATTGAGAGCGGAGCTGATTAAAATCATTACGGAACGAGTATCCTGACTATGAGCATTATGGCGGCTTATGAGGCGGCAATTACCAGGGGTGACATTGAGGATGACGTCTTGCAGCGTCCAGTTATCACAACCATGGATAATCTGGCCGCCAGCCTGGTGAAGTCCTGTAAATCACGATTTATCTGGCGGCGTCCGCAAGCGGTTCAGGGTATTTACCTTTATGGGCCGGTTGGGGTCGGAAAAACCTTTCTAATGGATTTGTTTTTTGAGCATGTAGGCGTACGTCAGAAAATCCGGTTTCATTTTCATCATTTCATGCAGCAAATTGATGCGCAATTGCGTCGCTTGCAGGGCCATAAGGATCCTGTGCAGGTTATTGCCCGCGGACTCACCAAAACGACCCGGTTACTTTGTTTTGACGAATTTCTTGTTCATGATGTCGCTCACGCGATGATGCTCGCCGAATTACTAAAGGCGCTGTTTGCCCATGGCATCACGCTGGTCGCCACGTCCAATATCTGTCCTGACGACCTGTATCTCAACGGCATACACCGCGCCCGTTTTTTACCGGCTATCGCCTTGATAAAATCCCGTTGTGACGTAATGAGCCTGCATAACAAGCGGGATTACAGACTGGGACGAACTCCGGATCTGGAGACCTTTTTATTTCCTTTGAATGAGACGACTCGTGCCCGGTTTGCCGGACAGTTTGCACAACTTGTACCGCAGCCGGAATTACAGGGCTCTCTGACGGTTCAAAATCGGAAAATTCCCTATGTACAATGCGGGGAGCGGGCTATCTGGTTTGATTTTAATGTCTTATGCAATTTGCCGCGCAGTCAACTGGATTATCTGGAAATAGCCGATCGCTTTGATACGGTGTTTGTCAGTGATATTCCGGTTCTGGGCGAACGTGACACGGCCAGGGTTATTTTACTTATTCATTTTATTGACGTCATGTATGATCGCGGTATCCGATTGATCCTTTCAGCGGCGGTTTCTTTGCCGGAGTTATATGGCGGCGGGGAGATGAGCCAATCGTTTAAACGCACGTTAAGTCGTTTACAGGAAATGCAGTCGGAAGACTATCTGCGGCGTCATCCTCGCCGGGCTGTGCAAACCATGCCTGAATTTCCGCTGAAATGATTTTTTGTCATCCTGGAATGAGAATGATTATCGATTCGATTTATGCTAAAATTAAACAATTCTTGGCCTGTTTGAGGAAATAATGCGTCTGAATGAGTTGAATAAAGGGGATAGAGTGCGTCTGGTTGACTTCGGAGACACCCAACCGCAATACCGGCGTCGCCTGCTTTCCCTGGGGGTAACTCGCGGTACGGAAGTGTCCGTGGTGAGAATGGCTCCTTTAGGTTGTCCTGTTCAGGTTGAAGTTCGCGGTACTTCCCTGACGCTGCGTAAAGAAGAGGCTATTCATCTTGACTGGGAGCTGGTATGACACGTGTTTTGCTGGCAGGAAATCCCAATTGTGGTAAAACCACGCTCTTTAATGCGCTGACCGGTGATAATCAGCGGGTTGGTAATTGGCCCGGTGTGACGGTCGCCAAAAAAACAGGTCAATTTTTGCTGGATCAGGACGTGGTCGATGTCACGGATTTACCCGGTGTGTATTCCCTGTCCTTTTCATCCGGCAGCGGTAGTCAGGACGAACTTATTGCCGCAAGGGCGATTGTGGCTCTGGATGTGGATGTGATAGTCAATGTGATTGACGCCTGTCATCTGGAGCGGCATTTGTATTTAACCAGTCAATTACTGGAACTCGGTAAACCGGTGATTGTCGCGTTGAATATGATGGATATTGCCGAACAGAGGGGTATAACTATTGATATGGCGGCTTTGTCCAGCCAGTTAAATTGTTCGGTTTTACCCTTGCAGGCCCATAAAAAAATAGGACTCGACGCGTTACGACAGGCTATCTGTAACCTGTCGCATGCGACAGAACCTCTGGCCCTTAATCTGCCATCGTCCGCGGTATCGGTGTTTACGGCACTCAGCCGGACATTGATGGGCGACGGCCAGCTCTGTGAGCGAATCGCGCAATATTACGCATGGCGCGTACTGGAAGGTGATACCTCGCTTCCTGATGCTTTGGATGTCGACGTTACGGCCTTGCTTCATGATGCAGACGAGGATATGGATGTGTTGTTGGCGGATGCCCGTTACCGGGAAATACACCGGATTGTTTCAGTAACCCAGACAAGGCGTAGTGATGCCAGTGAGCATGTCACCGCAAAAATAGATCGGGTGGTACTGCACCGCTTCTGGGCGTTACCCATTTTTTTCGGAATGATGTATATGATGTTCCTGTTTGCCATTAATATCGGCGGGGCATTCCAGGATTTTTTTGATATTTCCACCGATACGATTTTTGTGCAAGGCAGTGCCTGGCTGTTGCAGCAATGGCATGCTCCCCAATGGTCAATAGCGTTGATTGCCAATGGCATTGGCAAGGGCATTAATACGACACTGACTTTTATTCCGGTTATGGCCGGCATGTTTTTCTTTTTATCGCTGCTGGAAGCCTCCGGTTATATGGCCAGGGCGGCTTTTGTGGTGGACAAGGTCATGCGGGCCATGGGCTTGCCCGGCAAATCCTTTGTGCCGATGATTGTAGGGTTTGGTTGCAACGTACCGGCGATTATGGCAGCCAGAACCCTGGATTCCGAGCGTGATCGATTGTTGACGGTATTGATGAGTCCCTTCATGTCCTGCAGTGCCAGATTGGCTATTTATGCGGTTTTTGTGGCCGCATTTTTTCCGACCGGCGGGCAGAATGTGGTGTTTGCCTTGTATCTGATTGGTATTTTGATGGCGGTTTTCACGGGATTTATTCTTCGTAAAACCACGCTCCAGGGCGAATCTTCGCCGTTAATTCTCGAGCTTCCGGCTTACCATAAGCCGTCCTTTAAACGCTTGTGGCGGGAAATGGGGTTGCGGTTGCGTTATTTTATCGTCCGGGCAGGTCGTCTGATTATACCGGTTTGCATTATTCTCGGTGGATTGAATGCCTTGACCATTGATGGTGGATTAAGCAGTGATGAAGCCAGTGCCAACTCGGTGCTTTCACTATTGGGTCAATGGTTGACGCCGGTGTTTTCCCCCATGGGATTGCATCAGGACAACTGGCCGGCAACCGTGGGGTTGTTAACCGGGATGCTGGCGAAAGAAGTGGTTGTCGGTTCCCTGAATTCCCTTTACGCGCAGTTAGGCCAGATAGGGCAAATGCAGGGGGCGCATTTTGATTTCCTTGGATCGCTGGCGCAGGCGGTATGGTCCGTTCCGCAAAACCTTGCCGCGTTAGGCAGCGCCTTGTTTAATCCTGTCATGGCCAGCGCGCCGGACAGCGAACTATCCCAGTCGGTTTACGGTATGATGGCGCGGCGTTTTGACGGCCAGGCCGGTGCGTTTGCCTACCTGTTGTTTATTTTATTATATATTCCCTGCGTCTCGACCATGGCTGCCATTCGTCAGGAAGCCAATCGGAGCCTGATGTGGTTTTCCGTGATCTGGTCTTTCATTATCGCCTACGTTGCGGCGGTGATTTTTTATCAAGCGGCCACCTTTTCGCTCCATCCGCAACAATCCGCAGCCTGGATTGGAGGCGCGTTGGCAGGGATTCTGTTCTTTATCGGCTTGCTACGATATCGAGGGTTACGATTGGGAGGCACGCGTGTTATTGCAAATTCTTGATTTTATCCGCCAGCAAAAAATAGCCAGTAGCCAGCAGCTTGCCCGGGAGTTTCACCTGGACAACCAGGCGTTGCAGCCCATGCTGGAGATCTGGTTGCGCAAGGGAAGGATCCGGGTCTGTGAGCAGAAAGGCGCATGTAAAAGCCGCTGTTTTAAATGCCGGACCGGGGAGCCGCCGGTTTTTTATCGTTATCTGACCGGATAGTTCCATCGGGCGCGCAAGGCGGTTGATAAAACGACAAATCCCGGGATTTATTGACGTATTTACTTTATTTTTGCTATTTTTCGCGTCTCACCGGCTGGGATCGATGGCTTAAATTGAGCTAAGATACTTATATAAGTACAAGAACAGGTTGAGGACATGGCCGAATATTCTGAAGAAGAGTTGGTGAGATTAGCTGAGGATTCGCGTCAAAGTATCATGCAGGATGATGCGGAGGATCCTGTTCTTCTTGTGGAACGTGTTTATAAACTCTGGTGGCACTGGGCGGATTTTTCATTGTTTATCGTGACGCCGACGATTGAAGCCATCACGCCGCCGGTTATCATTCCGCCGGCATTGATCCCGGGTACGGAGGATTATGAATTCGTTTATCCTATCCATGACTATGGTTACAAACTAACAACATCGAAAGCGGAAGATATGTTTGTTGCCGGTGATTCCATGTGCAAGCTTTATTATACGATTGAAAAAATGATTTATCTTCTGATTGAGCGTTTGAAATCGGGAGGCATTGATCAGGAAGCCGAGGTTCAGGTCGCTTTTGGCGGGCATGAATTATCACAACGCAAGGCATTTGAGTCGATTATTAATTTAAGTTACAACGTTGTGGTGACCAATTTTGATCCGGGCATGTGGGGGGAGCGTTTTCTGGAAGTTATCAAGAGGCTGGCTGAAAAGGGGTATGGTTATCCTTCGGAAGCGCCCAGAGAGAGTTTCCGCCAGGTTCATGGCCCTTCAACGACTATGAAACGCTAGTGCCCCAATTGTTTCCGATCGCAAACAAGGCAACTATTGTTGCCACCAAATAATAATTTCCTGTAGCCCGTCATGAAGGCTTCACTGTAATGCGGGAAAACACTCCTAATTGGCACATTAAACCCGCAATACGGCCGCAGGCTGCCTTTTCGCTTCATGTTATGGCCTGTCAACAAGCCCCAGTTTTGTGTTTGTCCATTGAAGCAGAAGCAATTGCGGGTTTTTCCACCGTATTACGGCGAACAGCCAGGCCGGCAAGGTTAATGTCAGCCGCCCTGTAATCGCGATAAAGCCCGGTCGCTGGTTTTTACCGTCGAGGATTTGAAGTTTCCAGGCCCGCATTCCTATTGTTTGTCCCCCGGCTTTGATGGATAAAGCATAATAGCTGGCCAGGGTAAGCAACATACATCCCTGGTACCAGCGTGACGCGGGCGGAATGGCATGATGACCGTTGGCCCATACGCACAGGGCGGTGACGGCCATAAGCAGGCTCAGAGCAATTAACAGGTCATAAAACAAGGCCGCAACATAGCGAAACCACATAATTTCCTCGACTATTTTCGTAAGGGCAGGATTCTACTCCGAATTCGGAAACGGACTACGATTGGAGCCGAACAAACAGTGTGTGATCCCTGGTCCGTTTTGTCAAACAGGCTGTGCGCACAGTATCCTTTACATGCCGGTCATGGCTTTTTTGCCGAAACTCACTTGCTCCAGACACGCGATATAAACCTGGCTTAAATCCATGCCGCAATACTCGTCGCCGTTTAACGCTTCCCAATGCCCTTCCTCGTAAGCGATCACAGTTGACAATAATTCACCAAGAGCGCCCTCGCGGGAAAGCAATGCCATTTTAATTTCATCGGCCAGGGTAATTTTGTCGATTAAAACGCTCATGGGACTATCCAGTAAACTGTCCAGAACGGATAACAGGCCTGTCGTATAGGCACTTTGTTCACACAGATTTTGGTTGGCGTGGGCCAGCTTTTGAGCCATCTGTGCCCGTATCAGGCCGGATTCCACAATTTCAACGGGCTTGTCCGACACATTTTTCATAGACAAAACCATCACCCAGTTTTTTAAATGGATAATGCCTAGCCGGGTGACAGCCTGCTGGATGGATTTTACAGCCTGGTAACCGGAAAACGCGGCTGAATTGGCAATTTTTAATAATTGATAACTCAATAGCGGATCCGTTTGTATCAATTCTATAATGTCATCAAGATTGACCTGGCTGTGTTGCAACTTGTCGATAAGCGTCAGCAAATTAAGTTTGTTCGCGGCAATTTCCCGGGTATCCTGTTTATGGGGCTGAAAAAGAAAATCACCGCAATAGTAATCCATGGTGAGCCCCTTGCACTGGTCAAAGCAGTTGATGTTGGCTATACCATAAGCAATGACTTTGCGTTGTTTCGCCTGACTGTATTTGACCACCCTGGTGACGTCCGCCATTGCCATCAAATGTTCGCTTAAGGCAATGTATTCCGCAAAATTCAGCCAGGCCAGTTGTTTCGGATCATCAATCATGAGTGCTATGGAATAGAGCGAGTTCTGTAACTCATCAATGGGATAAAGTTGATTAATATCGGCAGCATGCAATTTTAGAATAATAGGATTTTCAAGAGGCGGCTCAGGCAGTTCTACCAAGGTACGAAGCGCGTAGGGTACAAAAAGAGGCAAACTGGCATCGGCGTTACGAATAATGGTGGTGAAAGGTTGCAGTAGCTCCTGGGGTTCCTTCTCTTGATCATTGGCTATAATCTCTAATGCGACACATTTAAGTTGTTGATTATAAATAGGTCTTTTGATTAGCATTAGCAAGATCCTTCTACGCGCTGATACTATCTAGCATAGTACGGGAAAGATTGTGTTGCCAAAATTTTTGTTTTTTTAGCATGCAAAATGCTTAAAATATTGAAGACTGGTGTTGATGATAAATGATAGACTGCCACTCAGGCTGCTTTGCGCAAAAAATACAGAGTGGTATACTTCGCCGGTTTTCTACCGACTTGGCTATGGTGATGCCGCCAGAGGCTTGTAGGGTTTGTAGTTTTTTATGGTAGTAAACTTTTGTTTGGCCAAGGGCGTGTCGACACGTCCTGGATGTACTATATTAATATCATTTCATTAAGGGATACTTGATACCGTGAATAAAAAAAGGCCGGTGAATCTTGATTTAACGACAATAAAGTTTCCGCCTATGGCGATTGCATCCATACTCCATCGTATATCAGGCGTGGTTTTATTCCTTTTGCTTCCAGTTATAATCTATTTTCTGGACTTGTCATTACGAAACGCGGGCACTTTTTCCAACCTGCAGATGTTGTTGGAGCAGTTCCATTGGAAATTGCTGTTGTGGGTATTTTTAGCCGCGTTGATTTATCATGTGCTGGCCGGAATTCGCCATGTATTAATGGATATAGGTTATGGTGAGCATCTTAAAGCCGGTCGCCTGAGTGCGTTGGCGGTCATAATCCTTGCGGTTATTTTAACAATCTTTGCAGGAATCTGGATATGGTGAGTAATGTCACAAGTTTAACGGGAAATGGTCTCAAGGACTGGTTGATACAACGGGTTACAGCCGTTTATTTTGCTGCGTACTCCTTGTTTTTGCTGGGGTTTTTGCTGTGGCATCCCCATTTGGCCTATCATCAGTGGCAAGCCTTGTTTGCCTGTAACTGGTTTAAGGTAGCCAGTCTTATCGCGGTACTGGCCCTTTCTTTACATGCCTGGGTAGGGATCTGGACAGTTACCACCGATTACATGAAATGTACCGTACTGAGACTGGCTGTTCAAATGGCCGTTGTAACCTGGTTACTGGCTCAGTTTATCTGGGTCTTGATGATTGTGTGGGGGCAATAAGCATGGTATGTGCACGAAACAAATTTGACGCGGTAATTATCGGAGCAGGCGGCGCAGGTATGCGCGCCGCACTGCAATTGGCCAACTCCGGATTGAAGGTTGCCTTGCTGTCCAAGGTATTTCCTACCCGCTCACACACGGTATCCGCTCAGGGAGGGATCACGGCTGCTTTGGGGAATGCGGATGAAGACGATTGGCGCTGGCATATGTATGACACCGTCAAGGGAGCCGATTACATCGGGGATCAGGATTGCATCGAATACCTGTGCAAAACGGGCCCGGAAGCGGTTTATGAACTGGAACACATGGGATTGCCTTTTTCCCGTATGGACAACGGCAAGATTTATCAGCGTCAGTTCGGCGGCCAATCAAAAAATTTTGGCGGTGAACAGGCTGCGCGTACCTGCGCTGCCGCAGACCGAACCGGCCATGCCTTGCTGCATACCCTGTACCAGCAAAACCTGAAAGCCAAAACGCACGTATTCAGCGAGTGGCTGGCGCTTGATTTGGTAAAAGACAGCCATGGCCGCATTGCCGGGGTGACGGCAATGTGCATTGAAACGGGCAACATCGTATTTTACCAGACACGTATTTGCATTCTCGCCACAGGTGGGGCCGGTCGTATTTACCAGTCCACTACCAACGCCCACATCAATACCGGTGATGGATTCGGCATGGCCTTGCGGGCCGGTATTCCCTTGCAGGATATGGAAATGTGGCAGTTTCACCCTACCGGCATCGCCGGTGCCGGTACGCTGGTCACCGAAGGCTGCCGTGGCGAAGGCGGTTATTTAATCAATAAGGATGGTGAACGCTTTATGGAGCGTTACGCGCCGCGTGTGAAAGATTTGGCGTCACGAGACGTGGTCGCGCGTGCCATGGCTCTGGAACTGCGGGCCGGAAAAGGCTTTGACCCCAATGGGGTGGATCATGTGAAACTGAAGCTGGACCATCTTGGTGCCGACCTGATTATGTCCCGTTTGCCCGGCATTCGTGAATTGTCTTTAAAATTTGCCGGTGTGGATCCGATAGTAGAGCCTATCCCTGTCGTTCCCACCTGCCATTACAGCATGGGGGGCATTCCTACGAACGTACATGGCCAGGTGTTGCATCATAAAGACGGGAAAGATTCGGTTGTCGAGGGTTTATACGCCGTTGGTGAGTGTGCCTGCGTATCCGTTCACGGCGCTAATCGTCTGGGCGGTAACTCCTTGCTTGATCTGGTCGTGTTCGGGCGTGCCGCCGGTCTGCATGTGGAGGAGTTGTGGCAATCCGGTCAAATGCCGGAAATGCCTTACGTGTCTGATGAAGACATTGCGGCTGCCCTGGCCCGTTACAATCGCTGGGAGAATTCCGGTGAAGGGGAGAGTCCCGCTAAAATTCGTGACGAGATGCAACGGGTTATGCAGGAAGACTTTGGAGTATTTCGTACCGGTGAGGTTATGGAAAAAGGTCTGCATCGCCTCCAGGCACTTCGTGATCGTTTAAAGGACGCCCAATTGATAGATAAATCGAATGTATTTAATACCGAACGGGTCAGTGCTCTGGAACTGGATAATTTAATGGCGAGCGCTTATGCTTCAGCCAAATCCGCCCTGGCACGAACGGAAAGCCGGGGAGCTCACAGTCGGGAAGATTACCCGAAACGTGATGATGTAAACTGGATAAAACACACACTGTACCTTGAGGAGGGTGATACCATTAATTACCGTCCGGTTAATGAATCACCTAAATACATCAAGCCTTTTGAGCCGAAAGAACGCGTTTATTAGAAGGGGATAAGCTGTGGCTGATACTAAAAATTTGAGCCTGTCCATATATCGTTATAATCCTGATGTGGATGAAAAGCCTTATATGAAGGATTATGAGATAGCGATTCCTGAGAAAAGCGATCCTATGGTGTTGACCTTACTGGAGCGGCTGAAAGCGGAACAGGATGCAACCATTGCCTACCGCCGTTCCTGTCGCGAAGGGGTGTGTGGTTCGGATGGCATGAATATCAATGGCACAAACGGCCTTGCTTGCATCACCCACCTGTCACAATTGAAAACGGATCGTATCGTTATCAGACCTTTGCCGGGATTTCCTGTCGTGCGTGATTTGGTCGTGGATATGAGCCAGTTCTATCAACAATACGAGCGTATTGAACCGTATTTGCAAAATGATGAGGTGGCTCCCGCGCGTGAACGATTACAGACTCCCGAAGAGCGGGCGCAGCTCGATGGATTGTATGAATGTATTTTATGTGCCTGTTGTACCAGTTCCTGTCCTTCTTTCTGGTGGAATCCCGACAAGTTTGTTGGTCCGGCGGGATTGTTGCAAGCCAGACGATTTCTGGCCGATAGCCGCGACACCGCCAAGTTGCACCGATTGGAGCAATTACAGGATCCATTCAGTGTGTTTCGCTGCCGTTCCATTATGAACTGCGCGAACGTCTGCCCGAAGGGACTCAATCCTACGCAAGCGATATCGGATATTCGCAAGCAAATGTTGACTCAGGAAACCTGATAGCAATTTTCTAGCGTCCCGTAATCGGGACGTATCCCTTTGGAGAATAATGATGAGTAGCGACGACTTACAGAATCAATGGGCATCTTCCTATTTATCCGGTGGAAGCATGGCTTATGTTGATGGTCTGTATGAAGATTATCTGAATGATCCCGATTCCGTACCGGACGATTGGCGCGAGGCGTTCAATGCCTTGCCCAAGCCGGATAATGTCGCCAGGGATGTGCCTCATCGCGAGATTCGCGATTATTTTCTGAAAAATGCCGATAAAAAGCGTCTCGTTGCCAAGCAAACGGAAGACAGCAAGCAATTTCAGGTGGCTCATCTGATGAATGCCTACCGCTCATTTGGTCATCATGCAGCCAAACTTGATCCGCTCGATATGGCGGAACGGGTTCATGTTCCAAACCTTGAACTGGCTTACCATCATCTGTCGCAAGAAGACCTCAACCGGACTTTTTACGCCGGAAAAAATTTCAATGGCCCGGAAATGACCCTGGCCGATATCTACAAGGCGTTGCGGGCCACCTATTGCGGCAGTATCGGAATTGAATACATGCATATTTCCAATAGTGAGGAAACCGATTGGTTGCAGCACCGCCTGGAATCCATGCATGGCCGTCCTGATTACGAAACCGATAAAAAACTCAACATTCTCAAGGATCTGATTGCAGCAGATGGTCTGGAGCGTTATCTGGGCACGCGTTACGTAGGCCAGAAACGTTTTTCTCTGGAAGGTGGGGATTCCTTTATTCCCATGATGAAGGAAATCATCCATAAAAGCGGCAAAAATGGTGTGCAGGAAGTGGTTATAGGCATGGCTCACCGCGGACGCCTCAATATTCTGGTTAACGTCCTCGGCAAAGAGCCGGATCAGTTGTTCCAGGAGTTTGAGGGCAAGATAAAATCGGAAGAGCGGACCGGCGATGTGAAATACCATATGGGTTTTTCATCCGATATTCGTACCGAATCAGGCGCTGTTGTGCATCTGGCTTTGGCTTTTAATCCCTCTCACCTGGAAATCATTGGCCCGGTGGTGGAAGGATCCGTGCGATCCAGGCTGGGCCGCCGCAATGATTTGGTAAAAAAAGACAAGGTCATACCGGTGGTTGTCCACGGCGACGCCGCGTTTGCAGGTCAGGGCGTGGTCATGGAAACGTTTAATTTCTCTCAGGCTCGCGGCTATTGCACCGGGGGAACGGTTCATATCGTCATCAATAACCAGATCGGCTTTACCACCAGTAATCCGCTGGATTCCCGCTCAACACTTTATTGCACTGACGTGGCCAAAATGGTTCAGGCTCCGGTTATCCATGTGAATGGTGATGATCCCGAGGCGGTAATTTTTGCGACGGAAATCGCTTTTGATTTCCGTATGAAATTTAAACGGGATGTGGTGATTGATCTGGTTTGTTACCGTCGACATGGGCACAACGAGGCGGACGAGCCTTCCGTGACCCAGCCCGGGATGTATCAAAAAATTAAATCCATGCGGCCATTGCGTGAAAAATACGCGGAACAATTGATTAATGACAAATTAACAACCTCCGGTGACGTCGACAAGCTCATAGAAGAATACCGTAACAAACTGGATAAAGGACAAGCGGTTGTGGATCTGGTACAGGGCGATTACGAAGGCAAACGAGCTATTGACTGGACGCCATATAGGAATGCCAAATGGACTGATCAGGTCGATACAACCATCAGTAAGGAAACCTTGCAGAAATTATCAGGACTTCTACATAAATTGCCTGATGATTTCAAGCTGCATCCGGTGGTCAAACGTCTGCTGGCCGAACGTGAAAAAATGAGTGCCGGTGAACAACCCCTGAACTGGGGATACGCCGAAACCATGGCTTATGCCAGCCTTCTGGATGAAGGGTATGGTGTTCGTTTATCCGGTCAGGATTCCGGACGGGGAACGTTTGCACATCGTCATGCGGTCCTTCATGATGCGGAAACGGCCGAAACGTTTGTGCCCTTGACCCAAACGGCATCCAATCCGGCAAAGCCTTTTGTCGTTATTGATTCCATCCTGTCGGAAGAGGCGGTGCTGGCTTTTGAATACGGGTTTGCTTCCTCGGAGCCCTCCACCCTCGTGCTGTGGGAAGCGCAATTCGGCGATTTTGCCAATGGTGCCCAGGTGGTTATCGATCAGTTTATCAGCTCGGGAGAGCAAAAATGGGGGCGTTTGTGCGGATTGGTCATGTTGTTGCCGCACGGTTACGAGGGTCAGGGGCCGGAGCATTCCTCCGCTCGCCTGGAACGTTATATGCAGCTTTGTGCCCAGCATAATATACAGGTTTGTACGCCTACCACGCCGGCCCAGATTTTTCATTTGTTACGTCGGCAAATGATACGGAATTTTCGCAAGCCGCTAATAGTGATGACACCGAAAAGTCTTTTGCGCCATAAATTAGCGGTATCGCCCCTGGAGGCGCTGTGTAAAGGCAAGTTTCATGAGGTGATTCCGGAAATGGACAAACTGGATGCCGCGAAAGTCACGAAAGTAGTGTTATGTTGTGGAAAAGTTTACTATGATCTTTTACAAAAACGTCGTGAGGACGAGTTAAACAATATTGCCATTGTTCGTATAGAACAATTATATCCTTTTCCTAAAAAAGCGCTGGAAAAGGAGTTGGCGAAGTACGGAAAGGCGAAACAAGTGGTGTGGTGTCAGGAAGAACCGCAGAATCAGGGCGTCTGGTTTTCTTCGCAACACAACATCAAAAGCTGTTTGCGTCCCGATCAGGAATTGACATACGCCGGACGAGGCTTTGCCGCGGCTCCCGCGGTTGGAAGTCCCTTGCTGCACGCGAAACAGCAGGAAGAACTGGTCGAGCAGGCCTTGAGTAAACAATAACCGAATAAATAATATATAACCAAAGAAGGACTAACCATGTCTATTGAAGTTAAAGTTCCTGCTCTGCCCGAATCTGTGGCAGATGCTACCATCGCTGCCTGGCATAAAAAAGTTGGCGACAGGGTAACCCGTGATGAAAATCTTGTGGATCTTGAGACGGATAAAGTGGTTCTGGAAGTACCGGCGCCGGCTGATGGTATTTTAAAAGAAATTTGTTTTGCAGAAGGTGATACGGTAGAAGCCAGCCAGGTGCTGGCTCGCCTTGAAAAAAGTTCCGCAGCGGATGATGCTTCCGGGAACGATGAAAACAAATCGGATGAGGACAAAAAGAAAGAGAAATCCGACAAGGACGAGGATAAAAGCGAGCGGAATAAAGAATCAGAATCCTCTGAGGAAACAAAGGCAACCAGTCCCGCGGTGCGCAGAATGCTGGCTGAAAACGATCTGAGTGCGGAAGAAATTTCAGGATCAGGCAAGGATGGACGGCTGACTAAGGAAGATGTTCTGGCCTTTATTAAAACCAATCGTGAAAAATCAACTACGAAATCCGCCAGTGCCCAGGCAAAGCCTCAGAGTTTTGCTGCCATGGGCGAACGTGAAGAGCGTCGAGTTCCCATGACCCGTCTGCGCGCCAGAATCGCCGAACGTCTGCTGGAAGCTCAGCATAACGCGGCCATGCTGACCACCTTTAATGAGGTGAATCTCAAGGCGGTTATGGATTTAAGAGCACAATACAAGGACAGTTTTGAGAAAAAGCATGGTGTTAAGCTGGGGTTTATGTCCTTTTTTACCAAAGCCGTTGTCGAATCCCTGAAGCGTTTTCCCGCCGTTAACGCGTCCATTGATGGGCAGGATATCGTTTATCATGGTTACTACGATATCGGTATAGCCGTCTCTACAGAGAGGGGTTTGGTGGTGCCGGTTGTCCGCGATGCGGATCAAATGTCCATGGCCGATGTGGAAAAAGCCATTAATGACGCGGCTACCCGTGCCAGACAAGGCAAGCTGGCCATGGAGGAAATGCAGGGAGGGACATTTACGATTACCAATGGGGGCGTATTCGGTTCATTGCTGGCGACCCCGATTATTAATCCGCCGCAAACAGGTATTTTGGGGATGCACAAAATTGAGGACAGGCCGATAGTTGAAAAAGGACAAATTGTTATTCGTCCGATGATGTACGTTGCTTTATCTTATGACCATCGCTTGATTGACGGTAAAGAGTCTGTACAATTTTTAGTGAGTGTGAAGGAATTACTGGAAGATCCGTCTCGCCTGCTTTTAAATATTTGAAACTGATGTTTAACCGCGAGACCCGCTTGGCCGGGTCTCGCTATTTTTAAAGGTACCAACGATGAATTTACATGAATACCAGGCCAAACAACTGTTTGCCAGCTATGGTTTGCCAACTCCCAGGGGTGAAGTAGCCTACAATGTTGAAGACGCTCTGCAGGTTGCGGCGCAATTATCCACGCCCAAACTGGTTGTAAAGGCTCAGGTACATGCCGGTGGTCGCGGCAAGGCAGGTGGTGTCAAACTCGTTTCCTCCAAGGATGAATTGGCCGCCGTGACCAAATCACTTCTGGGAACTCGCCTGGTTACTTATCAAACCGATGCCAGGGGTCAACCTGTCAATGCGGTATTGGTTGAGGAAACCTGTGATATCGATCGTGAATTATACCTGGGGGCGGTGGTTGATCGTGCCAGTCGTCGTGTGGTTATCATGGCGTCTACGGAAGGTGGTGTGGAAATAGAAAAAGTGGCCCATGAAACACCTGAAAAGATTTTTAAAGTGACGGTCGATCCATTGGTTGGCGTCATGCCTTATCAATGCCGGGAAACCGGTTTTAATCTGGGCCTTGATAATGATCAGATTAAGTCATTCACCCAACTGATGATAGGACTTGGCAAGATGTTTATGGAATGTGATCTGAGTTTACTTGAGATCAATCCTCTGGTTGTTACCAAATCCGGCCAACTGCTTTGTCTGGATGGAAAAATTAATATTGATGGCAACGCCCTGTATCGCCAGCCGCATTTAAAGAGTATGCGTGATTCGACCCAGGAAGACGAGCGTGAAAACCGGGCGACGGATTGGGAATTGAATTATATCCCTCTGGATGGCGCCATCGGATGTATGGTCAACGGCGCCGGATTGGCGATGGCGACCATGGATGTGATCAAGCTGCATGGCGGCGAGCCGGCCAACTTCCTGGATGTCGGTGGCGGCGCGACCAAAGAACGGGTTAGCGAGGCGTTCAAGATCATTTTGTCTGATGAGCATGTCAAAGGTATTCTGGTCAATATTTTTGGCGGTATCGTCCGCTGTGATTTGATTGCGGAAGGTATTCTGGCTGCCGTGAAGGAAGTGGATGTGAAAGTCCCGGTTGTGGTACGTCTGGAGGGCAACAACGCACAGCTGGGCGCGGACATTTTAAACAAGAGCGACTTGAATGTGATCGCGGCGAACAGTCTGACGGATGCGGCAAGGAAAATTGTGGCGGAAGTGTCTTGAAAGCGGGTTTAAACCGCCACTTTAAAGAGCGCTTTTGTCGCTCCAAACTAATTTTTGAGGTTAGCAATGAGTGTATTAGTCAATAAAAATACCAAAGTCATTTGCCAGGGGTTTACCGGCAAACAAGGTACCTTCCATTCCGAGCAAGCCATTGCCTACGGTACTCGTATGGTTGGCGGAGTGACTCCAGGCAAGGGAGGCCAGCAACATTTAAATCTGCCGGTTTTTAACACGGTACGGGACGCGGTGAAAGAAACCGGTGCACAAGCCTCCGTGATTTATGTTCCGGCTCCTTTTTGCAAGGACTCCATTCTGGAAGCGGCTGATGCCGGGATTAAGTTGATTGTCTGTATTACGGAGGGTGTACCTGTTCTGGATATGCTGGATGTCAAGGTGTATCTTGAGAACAACACCGACGCCAGACTTATAGGACCTAACTGTCCGGGTATTATCACACCCGGGGAATGTAAAATAGGTATTATGCCGGGAGCTATTCATTTGCCGGGTAAGGTTGGTATTGTGTCGCGTTCCGGCACCCTGACGTATGAAGCCGTCAAGCAAACCACCGACAAGGGATTTGGACAAAGTACCTGTATCGGTATCGGTGGTGATCCGATTCCCGGAACCAGTTTTATTGACGCATTGTCTCTCTTTGAAAAGGATGAGCAGACCAAAGCCATTATTATGGTTGGTGAAATCGGTGGTTCTGCGGAAGAGGAAGCGGCGGATTACATCAAATCCAACGTCAGTAAGCCCGTTGTATCTTATATCGCGGGTGTGACGGCACCGGCTGGTAAACGTATGGGACACGCCGGCGCCATTATTTCAGGTGGTAAAGGCACGGCTGCGGAAAAATTTGCCGCGCTGGAGGCCGCTGGCGTTAAAACGGTTCGTTCACCGGCCGATTTGGGTGATGCGATTGCTGAAGTCACAGGCTGGTAAATTTGCGTCTGTTCGATTTTTGATAAAAATAGTTTTACCTGGTCATCCCCGCGAAGGTGGAACCATGCCGGAAGCCGCACTGCGGCTCGATTCAAGCTGGATTTCCGCCTTCGCGGGCATGACGACATCATCTTTTTATCCCACAAAAGGTGTAAAAAAAATACATAATATGTTATTTTATTACGCTATTAAATTTGCCTATGACGAATAACATTTTATGGTTTTCAATCTAACGCCGTCCTACCCTGCCAATGGAAACGTACGTTTGTATAATATGTTTCCTTACCGTCATTATGAATCCGGAGAGTTAGGGATTGATGGCATGATTCGCTACATTCCTGAAGTGGCGTCGATGAATTACAATGCGATCTGGATTAATCCCTTACAGTTACCGGGCACGCTCAAGCACCCGCATCCTGATGGTAAAAGCGTGGTCAGCGGCAGCTTGTATGCGATGGCGGACGAACACGCGTTTAATCCCCTCATTTTTCCTGGTTGCCAGACACAGAAAGAGTGTGAAGGCAAGTTAAGACAATGGACGGCCACGGCGCGCTTTCATGGTTTGTTTCCCTTGTTTGATCTGGTATTAAATCATGTGGGTATAAATGATCCTCAATCGCCGTTGCAGAAAAAACTGGCGTCCGAGGGGTTATTGCTTGATGAAGTCAATGAGCGCTGGCCTGATATTCAAGGCATTAATTATTACAGGGAAGGCAGTAAAAGCCGCGGTCTGAATACGGAGCCGCAGGATTTGGATTATAAGAAAATAGACCGGGTTTTCACTTTGTTGTGGGAACCCATGATTCGGCGCTATATCTGTGATTACGGATTTATGGGCGTCAGGGTCGATGCCTTGACTCATATCCCGGTTCCGGTTCAGCAACGTGCTTATAACCTGATCAAACAATTGGTAAGGGATGTTTACCATACCGACGCCTTGATAGTCGGGGAGCTCATGGTAAGCAATCCTGTCTCTTTTCACGAATCGTTAAGCGTTTGCGGACTCACCCACTGTTTGAATCCGAACAGTTTTTTTTGGAGCCAGGAGACGGAAGGCGGCTATACCAACGATACGGAGTATTCCCCCTTCTACAAGCAAAGCCGGCAATTGGCAGAAGTGGTTTTATCACGTGAGGACAGAAAACTGGCGGATTTCAAGAATCTGCTTATTTTAAATCAGGAGATTGATGCTTTAAAAAAGCATCAGAAGGATACTATTTATATATACAAGCAGGGAGGAATTTTTTATCTGGCTTTGAATGAACGATCGCGTGATATCTGTTTTAATGCCGCCATAACCCTGCCCGTGTCCTCAATGGCAGGTTTGGAGGAAAAGATAGGGGCCTATCATCAAGCCAAAGACAGCCAAGCCAAAAGGGCAATCAAAAAAGAGATGGCAGGATTGATTTATAGTTCTCAATTATTACAAACGTTGTACGATAACAATACGCCCCAGGCGAATAAGGGTGGCTTGGTCGGGGTGGTTGGCAATCACGATGTCGGGACATTGAAAGCGAAGGTGATGCTGGATCTTGCTTATGGTCTCGCCCTGGCTCGAGTTAACGATAGCAAGAATGAAAAAGATCATCTGGACAAAGAATACAGGGAATTTAAGAATGTCATCAAGGGAGTCCGTGATACGGATCATTTATTTCATTTGCTTCAACGGCATTTTGCCTTAAGCGTGGAAGATAAAAGAACATTTCTGGCTACGCTTGAAATGCGTATGCGGGAAAAATTATTTATCCAAAGTCTGGCGTGCACAGGTGGGTGGTATTCCCTGGCTGGTGATGAATTTGGGGTGTGCCGCAAACCGGAAGTATTTCGCGAGTTTGCGCTTGGCGGGAACAGGACGGGTTTTGCCTTGTCGCAACCGGAGGGCTCCGAACATGATTTGAGGGCATTCATCGCTGGCATTAATGCCGTATTAAGCGGCTTGCCCCCGGCTTCTTATCACGATAAGACAACCCTTCACTATACCTTGTTGCAACCTGAGGAAGCGCATGGTGAACCGGATTTGTTATTCATGGTGCTTCGTTTTAATGCCGGGACGCAACGTTATTATCTTATAGGGTATTGCAACCGATTTATACAAGAGCACGTCTTGTCGGAAAAAATTTCCACAGCGTTCGCGCCACAGCTCAAACAATTGGTAAATAACTGTGATATCTATATTCTTGATGCGCAGGGAGAGGTGTACCAAAGTATTTTTAACCCTGATTGGCAGCAAACGTACGGTATTGGGAAAAATGAACAAACCGATGTTGACAGGGACAAGACAGGGAGCAGCAGGCAAAACAACGCATCGCTGACGCAGACGGGATTCTTCGCGCGGCAAGGAAAAAATACCCGTGACTTTTATCTGGATCATGTTGCCATGCCAAAAAATGACACGGAAACAGATCCGAAAGACAGCCCAACAAAATAATTTAGGTTGCCAATGTAGCAAGCTGATCATCAAAAAATGAACAAATCACGCACTTTACAGCGATAAAATGGTGTGTCAACACATATGCTCAATTCGGTGTTCGTTATTTTTTACAAAAAATAAGCATAATGGGTAATTTTATTAATATTGCATTAATAAATATGCAATAAACTACGTGTCCTAAAGCAAAACCAGATGAATAACAGGTAGATTATGAGTTCAAGCTTAACCCCGAGTTATCCGGCCAATGGTATCTTAAAATTATATAATATGTTTCCTTATCGCCTTTATGAATCCGGAGAGTCCGGGATTGACGACATGATCCGCTACATCCCTGAAGTGGCGTCGATGAATTACAATGCGATCTGGATTAATCCCTTACAGTTACCGGGCACGCTCAAGCACCCGCATCCCGATGGTAAAAGCGAGGTCAGCGGCAGTCTGTACGCGATGGCGGACGAACACGCCTTTAATCCCCTCATTTTTCCTGGTTGCCAGACACAGAAAGAATGTGAAGGCAAGTTAAGACAATGGACGGCCACGGCGCGCTTTCATGGTTTGTTTCCCTTGTTTGATCTGGTATTAAATCATGTGGGTATTGATGGTTCTCAATCGCCGTTGCAGAAAAAACTGGCGGACGCGGGATTATTGCTTGATGAAGTCAATGAGCGCTGGCCTGATATTCAAGGCATTGATTATTACAGGAAAGGCAGCAAAAGCCGTGGCCTGAATACGGAGCCGCAGGATTTGGATTATGAGAAAATAGATCGGGCGTTCACCCTGTTATGGGAACCCTTGATTCGGCGTTACATCTGTGATTACGGATTTATGGGCGTCAGGGTCGATGCCTTGACCCATATCCCAGCCCCGGTTCAACAACGCGCTTACCGGCTGGTTAAGGAACTGGTACGGGATATTTATGGTACGGACGCCATCCTCATTGGTGAATTAATGGTTGCCAACCCGGAAGTGTATCTGCAGTCCTTAAGTATCTGTGGTTTAACGCATAGCCTCAATCCTTGCGCGTTCTATTGGGGACATAATATGGAAGGCGGCTATGCCAACACGCCGGATCAATCCGCTTTCTGTCGTCAGAACGAACAGTTGGCTGAGGTGGTATTGTCCAGATCCACCAGGAAGTTAAGTGATTTGAAAGAGATAGTGATTTCCGGACAGACGCTCGATCATACAAAAAAACAACAGAAAAATACCATTTATATTTATAAATATCATTCTACGGATTATCTGGCTCTGAATACGGCGTCGACAGATATCTGTTTTGGTACGGCCGTTATGATGCGGGTTATTGATATCAAGGGGTTGACCGCCAGGGTAGATGAATACAACAAAAGCAATGATAAATATAGAAAAAGAGCCCTTAAAAAAGAAATAGCACAATTGATTTATCAGTCTGAATTAGTGCAAAGATTATACGAAGATTCGACACCTCAAGCCGATCAGGGAGGGTTGGTTGGTGTCGTGGGGAACCATGATGTTGGAACCTTGAAAGCAAAAATGATGCTGGATATCGCCTACAGCAGAGCGAGAAGCAATGCAGGGAGCGATGAAGATGAGAAAAACCGGTTAGACGGAATTTTTAAAGAGTTTAAAAATATTATCAAGGGCATTACCTGCACCAATCATTTAATGGAATTGCTGCAGCAGGCATTTCACTTGACCGAACAGGAAAAAATCCAGCTTTTTCTTGATCTGAATATGCGTATGAGGGAGAAAATTTTTATTGAAAGTATGATGTGTATGGGCGGCTGGTATTCCTTAGGTGGCGATGAATTTGGTGTGTGCCATAAGCCGGAAGTGTTTGCCGAGTTCGCCATGCAGGCCCACAAAGTAGGTTCCTCTCTTGCCGAACGTCGTGATTCACCCTGTCAACAACACGATTTCAGATCATTTATCTCCGGTATCAATACCGTGTTAGGTTATTTACCCCAACCTTCTTACGATGATAAGGCAATCATGAATTATGCGGTGTTGGACAATGAGGCGTTCGGAGAAAAGCCGGCTGATCTGCTCTTTATGGTGCTGCGTTACAACAGTAAAACACAGCAATATCATCTCGTAGGTCACTGCAGACAGATGATAGGAGAAGACCTGTTATCTCAAAAAATTAAAGAACGGTTTGTATCACAATGGCCATCCCTGAATGGATGCTGCCGGATTTATATGCTTGGAGAACATGGGGAACTTCGTAGCGGGATATGGGCCAATGATCGGGTGACAGGGTTGCAGGGTATGAGCGAGAACAGAAATTCTTGCTCCGGCAAACCTGAAAAACCAACAACCAGTGAATCCGTGTCGATTTGGTCGTTGTTCAGGCATAAGCCGGTAGAAAAAGCGTCCGATCTTCAGGTTATGGATCCGGCAACCAATCCTAAAGATGCGCAAGAGTTGCTAAAGTATCTTCAAAATAATCATATAAAGGGTTTTTTATGATAATTGCGGCCAAGCGCAGTATATAATGTCTGCTCCAATCAATAACAACAATAAGGTGGTTTGATAATGAGAAAATGGATGTTAGTGGTAGTCGGCACTTTGTTCATGGTGGATGCCCAGGCCGGGGAATTGTTCTGTGGTTATAAAGATTATTTTCATTTAAGCGACAAAACACATCCGGGTATTTATGTGGTTGGTGGTTATAGTGACAGTGATGTTATTCTGCAAATTGTAGGCCCCCGCAGTTTTGTGATCCGGGATACGCCTCAGTGCCAAACCGGTTATGCCCATGTCACTGCTGCTTACGATGCGATGCACTGGTGTGTGCTGAATATTAAGGATGGTCCCTACATGAACCATCCGACCGTCTCTGCATCCTGTAGCGGTATGCGCTATCGCGGCATCAGTTATGATGGTTTCGGCAGTTATTCCTATACCGTCAAGCTGGATTAGAATGGGGGAGGCAAGGCGGCGGAAGCCGCATTGCCTTGCTTCTCTTCCTCTCAAGACGCCAATGCTTCACGTCGTCTTGATTTTCGCTGTGTCAGGTAACCAATCAAGAGGATCAGACCGGCCCCTGTGAGAGCTCCGTAAGGAATAATCTGTAAGGATGCGGTATACGCATCCGATGAATAGAGTCGTAGACCATCCGTATCGAGCGTTCCTGACCAGAATTTATCCATGGCGCCTCCTATCAGGGTATGAAACAGGGAGCCGCCCAGCATATTTACACAATTAAGGAATGCGACGGTCACGCCAAGCAACCGCGGACTCACCAGTTCGGAACCGGCAGCAAATACAATCACCTGATAACAGCAAAGGATGCCGATGATCGAAAATAGCACGGCATAGCGGTACCAATGGTAGGAAGAACTGTTTAATAACAACAGAAAGATTACGGCCATCCCCACGCCGCATAAGGCAATTACTGGATAATTACCCATTTTTTTACTCAGCATAGCCAGCAGAGGCCCTCCAAACAGCATTCCTATGAAAATGAAGGAAATCAGCTGGGCGGCTTCGCTTTTGGGAATATGGTTGGTTGTCATGAGGTAAGGTACGCCCCACACGTCGGCAAATCCTTCCAGCGACCCAACCATCAAGGCATTGGCCAAGGCCAGTATCCAGATCCAGGGGGAGGAGAGAAGCATTTTAAACTGCGACCATTGCAAGGCGTCCTGTTTAACTGGTTGCTCCGGTGAATATCCGGGCGAGCGTAAAAAACATAACGTGCAAAATCCGGCTGCTATCGCGACTATGCCAAACGTCAGCGCCACGTTCTGCCAGGGATAGCTGGCTATCAACAGACTGACCGGTTTGCCCCCGTAGATGGCGCCCATAAGCCCCACCGTGAATGAAAACCCTACCATGCGTGCGTAATGCCGTGAAGGAAACCATTCGGAAATGACTTTTGATACACCGAGAAACCCCGCCGCAGAACCGGCTCCCACCAGAAAACGGCTTAAACAGGCAACAAACCAATGATTGGTATAACTGAAAACTATGGTGGCCAAACCACAGATCACCGCGAATACGAAAATAATACGACGGGGTCCATAGCGCTCCAGTAACATAGCGACTGGAATTTGCATGCCGGCGTAACCATAATAATACACTGCGGCGAGCAAACCGAAATGGCTCGCATCAATGCCAAATTGATTCATAATCGGGTGCATCATAAGTCCCGGCCAAAGGCGCAGGATGAATTGATAGGCGAAAAAAAACAGGGGAAAAAACCACATCAACAATGGCATAGCGTATTGATTGGAAGAACGAAACATAATCGGCCTCATGATTACGGTAGATGTTTAAAAAGTAGATAGATTGGATGTGTGTAGATAGTAATTTCGGCTTTTCAGCCGATAATAATAGCGGGGATTGAGATGAGTGTATGTAATTCGACCAATTTCATGGCATGTATTCTTAATCTATATTTAATCACAAAGTACACTATTTTCTCATGAATGACAATAGCTAGCCATTATAAATTTGGCGGGGATCATGAGAAATGACTTTTATTTATTGCCAAGCAGTAAAAAATTGTTAAGACTGGGAGCCATTGTTTTTTATCCCGTTAATTACCAGAAAGAACACCTATGGAATATAAAGATTATTATAAAATTATGGGCCTGGATCGTAATGCCAGCCAGGATGATATTAAACGAGCTTACCGCAAACTGGCGCGTAAATATCATCCTGACGTCAGTAAGGAAGCCGGGGCTGAGGAACATTTTAAAGAATTGGGTGAAGCCTACGAAGTCCTTAAAGATCCGGAAAAGCGCGCCAAATATGATCAATACGGACAGTACTGGAAGCAGCAGGAGCAAGGGTTCAGCCCTGGTGGCGAAGAGCACTTTTATGAACACTTTGATGAAGGTGATGTTTCGGGCTTCCAGGATTTTATCAACAGTATTTTTCGCCAGCGTCAGCAACAGGAGCGGGCTTCCTTTTATGATGTCGGTCAGGATATTCACGCCAAACTGGCGATAAGCCTTGATGACAGTTTTCATGGTGCGGAAAAAAATCTGCAATTACAGTTGCCTGCCATGGATAGTCACGGCCGGCTGGAATACCTTCAGCGGGTTGTGCGGGTAAAAATTCCGGCAGGTATTACAGACAAGCAGCAAATTCGCCTGAAAGGTCAGGGTGGTCAGAGAAGCGGTCAAAAACCGGGTGATTTGTATATTGAAATCAATGTGATGCCTCATCCGTGGTTTCGAGCGGATAAAAAGGATATTTACCTGCAATTGCCGATCGCACCCTGGGAAGCGGCGTTGGGTTCAACGATTCATGTCCCCACCCTGGGCGGGCCGGTCAAATTGAAAATTCCCAAATTATCGCAATCCGGAAAACAAATGCGCCTTAAAGGGCGTGGTTTGCCCGGGCATCCTCCCGGAGATCAATACGTCATTCTGGAAATAGTGATTCCTCATAAAGACAATGAGCAACTCAACGGATTATATGAGCAAATGGCTACGGTTGCCCATTTTAATCCCAGAGAGAAATTAGGAGTGAAGCATGACTGATAACAAGGGCAAGCGGGTGATTACGGAATGCGAGGAATGGTATAGCCTGTCGTTACATGAAGTCACTTATTCCTTTGGGGTTTCGGAGCAAATAATTTACGACATCATTGATGAAGGTATTGTCACCGTGCGCAGGAATGAAAAAAATGAATTATCTTTTGACAATGAAGCGTTACGTCGTATACGAACCGCCTTGCAATTACACCGTGATTTGGGAGTGAATCTGGCCGGCGCGGCCCTTGCCCTTGAACTGCTCAATGAAATCGAGCGATTGCAGATTTTGGTAAACGATAAGCCTTAGGTTCCGTGAACAAAAATTTTCTTCGCACCATTTTTTGCGAAAAAACAGTAGCCCGTAAGGAGGCCTGCGGCCGTATTGCGGGTTTGATGTGCCACTTATGAACGTTTTTCCGCATTACGGCTTCGCCTTCATGACGGGCTACAAGACATTATTATTTGTTGCGCAACAATAGTTGCCTTGTTTTCGATCGGAAAAAATTGGTTCACAGAGCCTAGGCTCTGTGAAATTATGGTTGATGGTCGACCGAGGGCGACAATGTCATCGCGGACGGTAAATTATAAGAACGCTCCGGTGGGGCGAACAGGCTGTGGCGCTGAAGCGATGAAGTAACCGCAGGTTTTGTGTCGACCGATTTTATCAATGTCCGGTAGTGTTTTATATGGGCGGGTTGATAAAGATGAAGTGCTGAGAGCAAGCGCAGCAGACATTGACAAAGCCAGCCAAAATCGGAACGTTCAAATTTTCTATGCTTGAGCATGTTGGTTTTGAATAGTGTACTATTGCTGATTCTTTTCAATTCCTGCAGGCGATGATCAATGGAGAGTTCTTTGTTTAAGGCGAGATTTTCCAATGATTTTACTTCCGCTTTTTTATCTTTAATGGTCTTGTTCGATTCAAAGAGCGAAGTCTTGTCTCGAATAGTAATTCTAGCGTAGTGAAAATACACATTAAATTCCGCAAGTGCCGCCAGGGTGTTGTCGAGATGCAGATATTTTTGTAAATACTCCGTTTCAAACTGTCTGGTTTTAACCGTCAGTATATTCAGCATGGTCTGCCGGATATCTTGACTGGCCTGGCTTTGTGCCATGATTTCTTCCTGAAAGGAAGATAAATATTTTTCCAGAAACGAATTGTATTCATCCTTTGTGAACAGCAGTCCTATGTCTCGCTTCATGATGGATTCAACGCCTTGCAGAAACGTCTTGTGCAGGTAGTCTGACAGAAGTTGTTGATTCAGTTCCTGTTGCATTGCCGTAACTTGTTTGAGATGCCTTTGTTGTTCTTTGGCGGTTTCCATTTCAAACTGCCGGGTGGCAGACAAGCCCTGGTAGTAACTGCCCAGTGATTTGGTCAATCTTGCGATATTGGTTACTGTCACCGGCACACCGAATTGCGCGCTATTTAGTACCTGATCCACAAAAGGGGGCTGGCTGTTGGCTATGTGCGGAGGAACCTGGTCTAACCTCTGCCACTTGTAGAGAATGGGCAAGACCTTGCGATAATTGGCCAACAGTTTTTTTTCGGTTTGGGCAATAATATCATCGTTGGCCGGGAGATAGCCGGAGCGGAATTTCGCGTAATCATCAATATGGCCAAGCAGGTTACGCAATAAAACGCGTCTTGCGTGGATTTTGGACGATGCTTTCCGATTTTCGTAATACATCAGGGCCATTTTTGCCATGCCGGCGATATCATGGAAGACGGGTTTAAAAGAGGCATTACGCTTGTTTAGTACCTCATCAATTTCAGGATGCGGATTTTCTGTCGGTAACGATTGCAGTAACCACTTTGGCGCAGTCAGAAATAAAGGCAAGGCTTTTTCGTAGTGCTTTTTGAGATCCCCAAGAGCCAGAGTCAGCATGCCAGGCGGGGGAGGAAGCAAGCCAGTGGTAAGATGGATATAGCGATCTATCGCTTGTTGCAGATCCGCCAAAATAATCCTTTGCGGGTCGTATTGTTTTTTTTGCAATTCGGCCAGTGCCATACGTTTGTAAATGACGGCCTCGCGACATTTTAAGGGCGTCGGGGTTGTAAGCAGATCAAGATGTTTTTGAGAGACAAGACCCAATGGCTCAACAAGCCCTTGATAAAAATGATCCAGAATGGTTTTCATCGGATCGGACAATTTTCCCGGCTTGAGACTGAGTTTCGCTTCCCAAAGATCGGTTTCCTGTAAAATGCGAGTAAAGATATCCGTATTGATTGCTTCCAGATGAGTCATGAAAGCGGAATGGGATGACGTGGTAAATTCTTCCAGCTTGGCTCGTAATTCTTTAAATAAACCATACATCACCGGTGTCTCAAGAAATAGTTTGAAGTAATTGTTTGAGTTGGCAATGATGCGTTCAATAGCAATTACAATACGGGTACTGTTTTTCCGGATAGTTTTTATCTTGTTTTCCGGGAGGGACGCTTGTTCATCAAGCGCTTGAATATGTTCAGGAAAAAGCATAAAACCCTGCATGGCATACCAGAGGGCAGTGTATTGAATTACGTTTGTACAGGGTGGTGTTATTTCAGGACTTTCCAGGTAGGGGGCGCTTTCCTCGTTGAAACGTTTATAAAGCGCTCGAGCTCTGGTCATGATGTCTTGGACAAGGATTTTAATATAGGGATCGCCATATAAGTGCGTGGATAATTGATAGATATCATTAAGATGGTTATACGCCTGGACAAGATGGTACACATAGACGCTTTCGCTGCTTTTGTCGGAGAGCTGTTCCAGCTCGATTATCACTTGCTCAAGGTGGTAGAAACCGTTCGCAATTCGTTTGACGGGCAGGCACTGCGCACTTTGTGCCAGAACCAGATCAGGGGTTTCCACTTCCGGATAGGGAAGGCCTTGACGTTGGGGATTTAATTTATTTTGCATTGGCAGATTAAACGCGGCGGTCAGTTGCATGAGTGCATTTCTGAAAAGTCTTGTTTCCCGTGAGAACCGCGTGTGTTTAAGTATATGGTGCGCTCTGTTGCCATCACGGTAGTTTGGTTTTAAATCTCTCGTCTCCGTTTCAAGTTGGTACGCTTCTCCCGCTTTTTTAAACAGGATCCAGCGCCGTTGTTCCCAACATTCCGAAGTCCTGCGGAAATGGTCGTCCAAATGAGGTTTCAGGCGCATAAACTGATCAATTGAGATCAGGGACTCTGTTTGAGCATGAACGGCGCTCCCCTGTCCCGACAAACCGAATATGATCGCCCTGTCTAGTTCCCTGATCTTTTTTTTTCTGGAAAACAGGCTGATTAAGTACGGCTGGAACAAATAGTACTGTTGTTTCAGATGAGATTTGATCGGTTCGGGCAGTTCGTTTAACGTGGTTGTGGATTCTGTTCCAAGCAATGTCGCTATGAATTGATCATAGGCTTCCCGTGCTTTATCAAGTTTTGTCTGTTTGCTGTTGTAATACTGATAAAGTTTGAAAGCCTGGTGACTGTTCAACGCCTCATAATTTATGACAATCCGGTTACCATGTTCATCAGACGGTGAAAATTCAAGGGTGGTTTTTGTATCGTTAGCGGACCGTAATGCTTTTTTTTCGTTCACCGAGAACATGTGGTAATCCGGACAGGACGTTACGATCAAAGGCGTTGTGGTTTCTGCCTTGTGAATTATGTTTTTATTAATTTGGATATGGAAAGTCGACGTATTAATTCGTTTGTCAAACTGCGCCCCCAGGGCTTTTTTTTCAGAGAGAAGATGACTGACTTTATCCGTGTCGCGGTAACCGTAATACCAGTTCAGTGGTGCTTTGAAGCGATCTGTCCAACTGCTTGATTCCGTTAATCCACGAATAATCGCGTTATTCAAATCCACATTGTATTGTTCAATAACAGGCTGGAGATAACGGTAATGGATCGCTAGTTCCGTTTTGAGGGCGAGGGGTAAATCAATCAGGGATTTATGCTTGTAATCCTCGTGTTCAAGCAGGGCAAAAAATCGGGAAAAAGCCTGTTTATTTCTCCTGGCAATGAGCAGCTCACTCCTCGCCTTGTTGATTCGTTGATACGTTTCCTCAAGTCTTAAGGCAAGAAAGCGAGCGTCTTCTATGGTGAGCAGTTCTTCCCCTTTTGAGGCAAAACTCACAATTTTTTTCGTGTAAAAAATCAGGGTTTCGTAATAAATTTTTATCTTATCCATTAAAGGTTTTGACAACGTACCGGGCGTTAGCATGGCCTGGTCTTCAAGACGATCGGCAATGGCTAAAAGATTGGGGAGCAGTTCGTATTTTAATTTGGCAAGATGATCCCGTACGACATTTTGAGATTCATCATTCATCTGCATCATTTGTTTCAATGTGCTGGTTGACAGAATAATGATATGGCGGATGATACGAAGGTAATTGAGTACCTTGAACGAGAGAAACCAGGAGTCACCTTGCAGTTCTTCAATGGCTCCCAACAGCTTGAACGCGTTTTCTTCGAGTTCTTCCACCTGCTGTCTGGTCAACGTTGCTTCCGGCGTGGTAATCTCCGATGAGAATTGATGAATATACTGTGTCAACTGGTGGATATAGCCGGGGAGAACCGCGCTGAACCGGGTCAGGAAATTATAATCCACTTCGCCATGCGACGGCCGCATTTGATCCACTGCAATTCCGGCTGCAAATCCTGCCTGATGGCAAAGAGGATAGTCTTTCATCATGGTGCCGATTTCACTGGCCTGCTTCTGATACTTATGTGTGAGCCGGTCAACCGTTTTCGTATCAAAGCTTCGTATAATGTTAAGAATGGATTGCAATTGCAAAAGTTCGGAGTTGAAAATTTCAAGCAGATCCAGATCAATATGAGTCAATAGATAGCTGGCAAGGTATGCGTGTCTGGTTGTGTGATGGTATAATACGCTTAAATCCTGAATTTTATGTGAGCCTCCCCGTAGTTCCACGGATTCCAGATCCTTAAAGGCCTGTTCCCCATGATACAACGCGTTGATAAACTCCTTGATTTGCACAACTTGCCGGGGTTGTGACGAAAAATTGATATAAGGTTCGCCGCTTGTCTGAACGTCGAGAAATAAATGCCGGGCTAATTTACTGAAACAATCGTTCTGGAGTTTGGTGGTTATTTTTTCGCGAAGGTCATGAAGTAAGATTGAAAGCTGATGCTTTTTAAAGGAATCCAGTAGTTTCAGATACTTTTCAATCATATTAGCCTTCACTAAGGTAATATCAACGTGTATTATGTTGGCGATTCATTATGGTGTACGCGTAGAGAACGATACGTCACCATACCGCGTTGAAATAGTGTTTATTTTATCCTACACAAAATTGGCATCCGGCGATATAGAAATGAGCAAATGGCGTACCCTGGCGGATATAAGGCGTGATTACGGTGTCTTGAGTCTCAGTGAGGAGCAGGCACATCCTGATCCGGTCGCGCAGTTCAAAATGTGGTTTGAAGAAATTCTGACTGTTGAGAAAAATGATCCTACGGCAATGGTGCTTTCTACCGTAGATGAACAAGGTTTTCCGGATTCCCGTGTGGTGTTGCTGAAAGGGGTCGAAGACGGCGCGTTTGTTTTTTATACCAATTACAAGAGTTCCAAAGCGTTGCAGCTACGACATACTCCCTTCGCCGCGTTGAATTTTTACTGGCCCGAGATGGCTCGTCAGATCCGGGTGCGTGGTCGGGTAAAGAAAGCAAATAAAAAGCAGTCCGATACTTATTTTGCCAGCAGACCCATCGCCAGCCAGCTTAGCGCCATTGCTTCGCCCCAAAGCACGGAGATAGCCGGGCGTGAATCCATCGAAGCGGCATTCAATCGGTTAATAGCCGAACATGGCCAGGATTCTGTTTTACGTCCAAGCCACTGGGGCGGTTATGTTGTCATTCCTGTTGAAATGGAATTCTGGCAGGGAAGAGACAATCGTCTCCATGATCGGATCCATTATTTTAAGCAGAAAGGACACTGGTTACGTCGCCGTCTTGCTCCATAATTTTATAAAAAACAATGGGTTAACTAGCCATCTTAATGGCTTTGTCCAACTGTTTTTCTAAATATTGTCAAGAAAGAGTAAAAAAATCGGGAACCTCGGCAACCCTTTACGGTTCGTCGTAGAATAAACGTAAGTGTTTAGTAATCTGCTCCTCAACCGAACAGCTTATTCAGCATCGAAGTTGATTATCGGATACATACGAAAGGCACCAACAGGGGGTATCAACATGAAAGATACAACAGCTTTGTTACCATATGTCAAGTTACGTTTTAATATTGAGCATCCGAACTTTGAAGATTGTTACATGTATGGGTATGAATGTGCGCTTGCAGAGATTGGCGAGGACGACAACCCATTTCCTGCGAACACTCCGGAGTGTGAACAATGGCTGGAAGGATGGTGGGCCGGTTTTTATGGTGAAAAACCGCTCTATGATTGGGATAATGTAACAAGGGAAGAGCAAGTGGTGACGGGAGAAATTGCGTCCAATGATCAGGAGTTTTCCCTGACGAACCGCAAGTTTCTTGCCAATGTTATAAAAATTACAGGCGCCCTAGCCGCTTCAGCACTGGTTGGCTATCAGATCATTGATCTTGTGGCTTGAAGCCCCGGGTTTCATACGCTTGCCTCATCGGAATTTGCAGGTTAGGATTATTCATAGATAATCCAACCTGTAAAAAATTGAAACAGAATTAGGGCGCGCCCTAATGACGCCATCCCGACTTACTTGAACAGTTTGAGTACCATACTGCGCATTCTGGCTAACTCATCCGGATTAAATTCCTTATAAATCGGACTGCCTATATTTAAGCAAACCGTTACGTGTTCCCCGATTCCCTTTAATAGATCAACTCCGGAAAGTCTTAGAACCTGAATGGCGTCGCTGATTTCCTCGGCCCAGTTCCGAAGATGGTTCTCGCTGGAGAACACCGGTAAAAAGGTGTTTTTTCCCTCTTCCAAAAAGAGTACTTCGGGATTTTCCGCAGAGGAAGTGCTGCGGATGGGAATTATAAAATTCGCTTTTATAAACTCCAGGTAAGCTTTGTTCGCTTTGTTATTATCACCTTGTGAATCCAGAGCGGTTTTGACCGCAAGCTCCAGGCTATTCATGGTATCTATCTCAATGAAATTATCAGGGTTGTCCGGCTATTCGTTTTATATTGCGACCGTTTGAAATGGCACGGATCAACTTCTTTCGCAGCCGTAAGACACAAAGCTGACTAATTCCATTATAACGGATTATGACGGTACAATCCCAATGAAAATAGACGCTACATGAATTGAAATTTGCAAAAATGAGGATTTAAATAAATCTATGTTCTTGATTTGAGCAATCATGCCTGTATAATGAAACGTTAGACTGTTAATTATTTGGTCTCTCTCGACTTTGGAAATCAGGGATGTCAACTATGACGAAGTCTATTCGGTTGAAACAGTGATTGAGTGTATCTCTAAATGAACAAGATAGCAGCGTCTCATGGCACAAAACCGCTAAGCCGCAGAGCACACCTTGGTTTCGCCTGGTTGGTTTGGGGATTGGCGGCCACTTTCTATTTTTCCGATTACCTGGCCCGGGTAGCACCCGGCGTGATGCATCGTAGTCTGCAAATTGACTTCGGCATCAACGAGGCGGGTTTTGGCATATTGACTGCGTCCTTTTATATTCCCTATATCCTGATGCAAATTCCGGTTGGCTTGATCGTTGATCGTTTTAGTATCCGAACTATTCTGACGGCGATGTCTCTGATGACTGCACTCGGTTGCTGCGTCTTTGGTTTGGCCAATGGTCTGATGGTAGGTTCGATAGGTCGGATGTTAATAGGTTTTAGTGCGGCGTTTGCTTTTGTCAGTGCCTTGCGTCTGGCCACGTCGTGGTTTCCGCCGGCTATGTTGGGGTTATTGGCCGGACTGACGCAGGCTTTGGGTATGTTAGGCGCTGCCGCCGGAGAGGCGCCGGTATCCTTGCTGGTGGCAATGGTAGGCTGGCGGCACAGTATGCTTATCATAGCCTTTTTGTTTATTGCTTTGGCCGGACTGTTGTATCAGTTTATCCAGGATAATCCCAACTGCAAGTTTCGCGAAAGAAAGGTACGGCCTCATGTCCCGATTTTTGAAAGCTTGCGAATTATTCTGACACATCGCCAAACCTGGATAAACGCGCTGTATGCCGGATTTTTATTTGCTCCGACCGCAGTGATTGGTGAAGCAATCGGCCCGGCCTATTTGCAATATGGCCGGGGATTGACGGCTCATGCGGCAGCATTTGCCACAGGCTTGATATTTATTGGCTGGGGTCTCAGCGGACCGCTTTCAGGCTGGGTGTCCGACAGGATAGGCCGTCGTAAGCCGTTATTAATTATCTCTGCGCTGTCTGGTATTATATTGACGTCTTTGTTTGTTTTTCTTCCTAATTTGGATCAAAAAACGGCATATCTTATCTTTTTTATGTTTGGCTTTACCAATACCGGTGTGGCTATCGCTTATGCCGTGTCCACGGAAATTCAGGACAGAAAAGTTATTGGAACGGCGATTGCCTTTACAAATATGATTTCCATCTTTGTCGGAGCGTTAATGCAACCTCTGGTAGGTCGCCTGGTTGATTTGGTATCAGGAGCAAGAGCTTTTCATGTTGAAACGTTATTGCTGTCTGATTTTCAAGCCGGTTTGAAGGTGCTGCCTGTTTGTTCGTTGATTGCCCTTGTTCTGGCAATGATGGTTCGGGAAACGTACTGCAAACCACTGCAGCCGCCCGAATAAACTGGTGTCGATAAAGACATGGTCATTGTTAATTAATAACCGGAAAAGCGGGTATTCTACCGTTTCGGGTTATGATTTTATTTTATTTCTTTGCTAGTTAGCGCATCTCGTGCTTTAATTACAGCGGTACCTCTCACTGTGTTTTGTATACCTGTTTATAAAGAGAGAGGGATGTCACTAACACGGAGATAATAATGAAAAAAATCACAGGATTAGTGGTTATCCTGGCCGTTCTAGTCCTTGGCGGATATTATGGAATGGGGGTTATTACTGAGCGCACCGTTAAAAATAATCTCGATGTTGTCAACAAAACCAATGGCTTGTTTGCAGATGTTGTAGAATACGACCGTGGCTGGTTTAAGTCCCAGGCGTCGCTGGACTGGCGTTTGCATGTGCCTGAGCATATGGCTAAAACCCCTGATGGACAGAACAAAATGGAGCCTGCACAAAATTATCAGATGCAGATGCCGTTGACGATTTATCATGGTCCATTTATTTTTGCTGATAACGGATTGAAGTTTGGCCTTGGCTATGCGCAAACGAATTTCGATTTACCGGCCAAGTACTCCGAGCAATTCAACGCCTTGTTTACTGCTGAGTCAACCAAGCCGACACTTGATGTCAGCTTGCTGGTTAATTATTTCAACACCAGTAAAATCACTATGTCCGTACCGCAATTCAAATTGATTGCCAAGCAAGGAGGTCAGTTTGACTGGATGGGGATGGACAGTCATGTGAATGTTTCATCATCCATGAATGAAATCAGCGGGAATTTTACTATTGATGGCATGCGTTTTGCCAAAGATCAACAAACCGCTGATATTGGCTCGATTTCCAGTAACTATAATATGCACCGAACGGATAAAGGATTATATCTCGGTGATGCCAGCATTTCGCTTCCGTCCATAATGATAAAGAAACAGGATCAGGTTCTCTTTGAACTCCAGGATTTTAACGCCCAGACGGACAGCGATATCAGCGGCGGATTATTAAATTCCAATTTCAAAAGTTCGATAGATAAAATCGTGGTTAATGGTAAAACCTATGGGCCGGGAATGTTTGCCATGTCGATTCGAAACCTGGATGCGGATGCCCTGGTGCGTATTAATGAATTGGCTTCCAAGGCTCAGCAAGGCACTGATATCGAAAAACAACAGGCGATGCTCGCTATTATGCCTGAGTTGCCCAAGCTCCTTAGCCGGGGTGCGGTGTTTGAAGTTTCTGATATGAATTTCAATATGCCGGAAGGAACGATTGAAGGTAATGTAAAAATTTCCTTGCCCGAAAGTAATGTCTCTAATCCGTTTGAGATGATGCAAAAGATTCAGGGTAACGGCAAATTAAAAGTTCCCGCACCTGTTTTAAAACAGATTATTGCGGAATCAGTGAAGCAAAAAGTGATGAAAACTGCCATGCAACAAGCTATGCAGGCAAGCAGTGATCCATCTAACGCTCAACCGGTTACGCTGGATCAGAATCTTGCTTCACAAGTGGCGGAGCAGACCGATAAGCAAATCAATGCCATGGTTCAATCCGGTGTCCTGGTAGAGAATGGTAAGGACTATGTTGTTGAAATTACTCTTAATCAAGGAAAGTTGACGGTTAATGGCCAGGCATTCAATCCTGCAATGTTAAAGTTCTAATCACGTTGTTTTTTGTGCCGAATACCGAGCGGATCTGTTGTTTGGAATCCGCTCAATAATTCCTGATTAATAAATGAAATTTTCAGGAGTGATACTTGTCAGGAATTGTTCAATTCGGTAAGATGCAAGATTTTAAAGGAGGAGTTAATAAGAATGACAACAATCAGTAATGAAGCCGGGGATACAACTGCGTCACTGGCAGAGAGTGTAACTCAATCAGTGCAAAAATATTTCTCCGAGCTGAAGGGAACTGATCCTGTTGACTTGTACCAGTTTGTTCTAGAAGAAGTAGAGGTTCCACTATTTAGAGCAGTCATGGAGCACTGCAAATACAATCAATCACGAGCAGCAGTCATGCTCGGAATCAGCAGAGGAACGTTAAGAACAAAATTGCGTCGCTATTTTGATGATAAATATGTTGGAACACGCGATTAATATTCTGTAGCAGGAATCAATAAGAGAACCCACAAAAAAGGGAAGCGTTGGCTTCCCTTTTTTGTGGGGTTTGTGCGCTTGTCCCCTGCAACAACTCCCGGTTCGGGTTGTCTATAGGGTAGCCGGCAAAATAATCCCGGCACCTTCGTGCCGGGTTGTTAAATTGACAACCCAATCTACAAATTAAACACCTTTTGCAGTCTGGAATAGATAGGGATGAATATCACTCCGCAAACATGGAACTGACGGATTCTTCCACATTCACGCGCTTAATCGCTTGCGCCAGCATATCCCCCAGGCTGACCACCCGGATCTTGGGGCATTGCCTTGCAACGTCTGAAAGAGGAATGGTGTCGGTGACAACCACTTCATCAAGAGAGGAATGAGTAATGTTTTTCACAGCCGGGCCGGATAGAACCGGATGCGTGATATAGGCGCGGACACTAATGGCACCATTGTTTTTCAGTTGCTGCGCCGCGGAGCAAAGGGTTCCGGCCGTATCAACAATGTCATCAATAATAACGCAGTGTCGCCCGGCGGGTTCTCCGATGATATGCATGACTTCGGATTTGTTAGGGCCACTACGGCGCTTATCGATAATAGACAGTTCCGTATCATTCAGACGTTTGGCAATGGCTCTGGCCCGTACGACACCGCCCACATCGGGGGAGACGACCATTAAATTGGCCAGGTTCTGCCGTTTAATATCTTCGAGTAAAACGGGTGTTGAGTACACATTATCAACGGGCATATAAAAGAAACCCTGGATTTGATCGGCGTGTAAATCAACGGTTAACACTCGGCAAATTCCAACGGAAGCCATCATGTCGGCAACTACCTTGGCCGTAATCGGAACCCTTGCCGAACGCACCCGTCTGTCTTGACGGGCATAGCCAAAATAAGGTACGACGGCAGTGATCCGTCCGGCAGAGGAACGTCTCAACGCGTCGGCCATGATGAGTAATTCCATCAGATTATTATTGGACGGTGCGCAGGTTGACTGGATGATGAAAACATCGCGCCCGCGAACGTTTTCAAGAATTTCAACCATGGTTTCGCCATCACTGAATGTTCCCACATTGGCCTGGCCAATAGGGATCTGCAGATGTGACGCTATTTGAAGGGCAAGCTCTGGGTTTGCATTGCCCGTAAAGATCATCATTGTTGACATGTGTAAAAAGCCTTCGATTGGTTATAATCATGTAACTTAAACACATAGCAGAAGACAGCCAGAAAGATATAGTTATTATTTGAGCGATCCGGTGAACGCATCCTTCCCGGGTATCTTCTGCCGTCTGTTTACTTGAATCAACAAGAAAATGGCTGGGGTGCTAGGATTCGAACCTAGGTATGCAGGGATCAAAACCCTGTGCCTTACCACTTGGCGACACCCCAAATAAGCTGTAGATTCTTAAATCATCCCTGTCGTAACTGCAGTTCTCGCTGCAATGTGCTGCGTATTTTGCAGAGAAATTTATACAATGTCAACGATGGCCTGTAAAATTTATTTTACAGGCCTGTTGTTTCACGAGATGTTATTAAACGCTCCACTTCTTGATGACCATTTTAATAAATACGCCTTTGCCCTGTAATTTGATGCGGCTGGGCAAGTCCGTGTTCTTGACGGATGTGTAGCCGGGATACTCTATGGTATAGCCGTCTTGTCGTAATAAAATCAGATGATTATAACGATCATGTTTTACCGACTGGACTTTGCCGGGTGCCGGCAGTCCCCTTACCCAATAATAGAGATTGTTAACAGGTAATCGTATTCCGGTTTGTTCCTGCAACAATTGATCAGGGTTGTTTGAGGTCACGGTTTTTGGACCATCACGATAAGTGACAACGCTGCCCTTTTTGTCAATCATGACCGTACCGCTGCCCAGCGGGCCAAAGAGGCGGATTTGATAATTGTTCGCACCACGCTGCAACCAGTTTATGGAAGCGGTCCATGCCTTGTTTTTATTTCGAGCCGCCATGGCGCCCGAGATTTCCCAGGAAGAAATGACCGTGGTTCGCTCGGTACGTTCGGTCAGGGGCAAGACTTCCGGTTGCGCGACTTCTTCGGCGGGTCTTGGCGGTGCGCAGGCTGTCAGAAGAGTGAGTAAGAGGATAGATAAACGTTTACAGGTATTCATCGCGATTTCCCATATCCATATGCAATATAGAATGATAGTTTTTTTAATCACAATACGCTAGACTTCAGGATGATGCAATCAATGGCTGATCGTATGGAGCACCGAGTTATTTATCCAGGTACATTTGACCCCGTGACCAATGGCCATGTGGATATCATTAAACGGGCTGCAACCATTTTTCCTGATATTGTGGTGGCAGTGGCAAGCAATGCCGCAAAACGACCGTTTCTTCCCTTGGAAACGCGAATCAGGTTAATCCGCGATGCGCTTGCGGATGTCAACGGTGTCCGTGTTCTCGGTTTTCAAAACCTCCTGATAGATTTTGTCCAGGAACAACACGCTAAAATAATTCTCCGGGGTTTACGGGCCGTGAATGATTTCGAGTACGAATTTCAACTGGCCGGTATGAATCGTAAATTGTCGCAGGATATAGAAACCATCTTTCTTACACCATCCGAACATTTGATGTTTATTTCTTCAAGTCTGGTGCGGGAAATTGCCGGTCTTGGCGGCGATGTGTCACAGTTTGTGCCTGCCGGGGTGGTCAAGGCATTACAGGACATGAAAGAGCGTACATGACGAGGCGATGGTTATTCATTTTAACGGGACTGATGTTTGGTTGTGCAGTGGCCAGCCAGCCGGGAACTATCCATGAATATCCTCCCGGGTATGCGGTTGCCAGTGCCCATCCTCTGGCAACCGACGCCGGCCTTGAAATTCTGGCCGCCGGCGGCAACGCGTTTGATGCCGTCGTTGCGGTTAGTGCGGCGCTGGCGGTTGTCGAACCCTACCATTCCGGTCTGGGAGGCGGCGGATTCTGGTTGTTGCACAGGGCAAAAGATAAAAAAAATATCGTGATTGACGGGCGGGAAGTTGCCCCGTTGCGTGCCCGAAAGGATATGTATCTGGACAAGGATGGCAAGCCAGTACCTGGCCTGTCTCTCAATGGTGGTCTTGCCGCAGCAATACCGGGCGAACCAGCGGCATTGGCTTATATCGCGGAACATTATGGCCGCCTTCCTTTGGCGAAATCTCTCGCGCCGGCGATCCGTTTGGCGGAAAACGGTTTTCCGATTGATCAGCAGTTTTATTATTTCTCAACAATGGATGATCGTTTACAACAATTACGACGTTTTCCTGCGACTGTAAAAATTTTTCTTCACAATGGAAATCCGTATCAAAGGGGTGAATGGTTATTACAGCCTGATTTGGCGAAAACCTTGCGGAGTTTAGCCGAAAAAGGGCACGCCGGTTTTTACCGCGGGGAAGTGGCTAAACGACTGGTAAAGGGCGTTCAGGAGGCCGGGGGGATCTGGATTATGGACGATTTGGCCCGTTATCAGGTTAAGGTTCGTGAACCTTTGGTGGGCGCTTTCCATAATATGTTGATTGTTACCACGCCCCCTCCTTCAGCCGGCGGCGTATCGTTATTAATCATGTTAAACATCCTGGCTAATTATCCGTTGCAGACATTTTCGGAAGTGATGCGGATTCATTACGTGGTGGAGGCCATGCGTCTGGCCTATTGGCAACGAATGGAAATACTCGCCGATCCTGATTTTGTCAAATTGCCGGTAGAGCGGTTAATTTCCGCTGGATATGCCGCGAAGTTGCGCGCCTTTATCTCACCGGACAAGGCAACACCCAGTACAAGTTTTCAGGGAAAAAATCCGGTAAACGATGATTCGCACACCACCCATATTTCCATACTGGATGCACAAGGGAATCGGGTGGCTGCAACACTGAGTATCAATTTTATTTTTGGTTCAAGCGTTGTGGCAGAAGGAACAGGGGTTTTGTTGAATGATGAAATGGACGATTTTGCCATTAAGACCGGAGAAAGCAACGTTTTTGGAATCGTAGGCAGTGACGCGAACGCCATTGAACCCGGAAAACGCCCTTTGTCGAGCATGACACCGACGTTTCTTGAAATGCCCGGGCGAGTTGCCATTCTCGGCACACCCGGAGGAAGCCGGATCCCAACCATGGTTTTATTGGCCAGTCTGGTTTTTTCAGATTATAAAGGTGCTATAAGCATGGTCTCACGCATGCGTTTTCATCATCAGTATTTACCGGATGTATTGCAATTCGAGCCGGAAACATTTTCTCCAAAACTGCAGGGGAAACTACAGGACATGGGCTACCATTTAATGGCCTTGAAGCAATATTTTGGTGATATGCAGGCTATTACCTGGGATAAATGGAGTAATATCATTACCGCAGCGTCCGATCCTCGCCACATCGGACGGGCCACGGCGGTAACGAAAAACGAAGGTAATTACGGTGTTCGATATTGATAATGCCCGGGACGCCGAATGATTTATGTAGATTCAAATGGCATTGCCTAGGCTCTGTGAACCAAAATTTTCTTCGCACCATTTTTTGCGAAAAAACAGTAGCCCGTAAGGAGGCCTACGGCCGTATTGCGGGTTTGATGTGCCACTTATGAACGTTTTCCCGCATTACGGCTTCGCCTTCATGACGGGCTACAAGACATTATTATTTGTTGTGCAACAATAGTTGCTTTGTTTTCGAGCGGAAAAAATTGGTTCACAGAGCCTGGGTTCCGCTTTCCTTTTTTTCCGAAACGAGGGCCTTGATGGTTTGATAAACCCGTTCCACGAGTTCATCCTTGTTGTCCAGGGTATATTGTGACGCGTCTACGGCTTCGCCGATATGGATTTCCGCCGTTTGATTAATGTTAAATTGCAGGGTACGGGCCGGCAAAATATCATAGGCTCCGACTATCCCCATAGGTATGATGGTTGCTTTCGCTTCAATGGCGGTGACAAAGGCGCCTTTTTTGAAAGAGGCGAGTTTCCCGTCCTTCGATCGTGTTCCTTCCGGTGCTATCCACATGACGATGCCGCTTTCCATCAAGCGGCGTGCCACTTCCAGATCCTTGATCGCCTGGTTTCTGTTTTTTCTGTCTACGAAAGGAAATTCCGCCGCCGTCATACCCTTGCCCATAATGGGAATGGTTGATAATTCTTTCTTGGCCAGCATGCGAATGGAATGATTGGGAAATGCCTTGAAACTTATTGGAATGTCATAAAGGCTGCTATGATTGCACATGATAATATAAGCTCGCCCGGGTTGCGGTTCAACACCGTGCGGATTGACGACCTTGCACTGGACATGGACTAGATTGAGCAGATGTTTCACCCATTTGTGAATAGTGATGTCAACCCAGGCTCGATTTATTCGTCCCGTCATACGCATCAGCACCGCTTTGCCGCAAGTTATTCCGGTGTACATTACGGAAAGTGCGATGATCCAGAGAGTGCGTAGCTTACTGATTTTCATGTCTGCTCTTGTTTAAATAAAGGAATCGTTTGTCTGTCACTGTTTATCCCCGGCGGTGTTTCTTATCAGTTAAATATAGCCGTATTTGCAGACACAGCCTAATGAGCCTGTTATGACCGGAGGGGATCCCGGATTCCGCGCACAAAATTTTTTACGGAATCCGGGGATGATACTGCATGGAAAAGTTCTTGCCCAGAGCAAATGAAGCCTGAGGTGAGAAATAATGCCGGCTAACGCGCGCGTGGTTGACAGTGTGGGCAGAAGGAGGATGTTCTCCCGGCAATGGTCTCTGCGGCAATAAGGTTTCCGCATGAAAAACAAGGTTGATTTTTTCGGCCGTAGACTTGCAGTTCGAGGGCAAAATAGCCAGGTTTGCCGTCGGATGCGTAAAAATCCTTTAATGTGGTTCCTCCTGCCTGAATCGCGCGCTGCAGGGTTTCCTTGATGTAGTGCGTCAGTATCCCCGCTTGTCTCTCATCTAATGCTCCGGCGCTTGTAAGCGGGTGGATGCCTGCCAGAAACAGACATTCCGACGCATAGATATTCCCCACACCAACAACAATGCGATTATCCATAATAAAGGATTTGATGCTTTGTTTTCTCCCCCGCGCCCTGGCATACAGATAAGCCGGATTGAAATCATCGGTTAGTGGTTCAGGTCCTAATGCGGCAAGTAAGGGGTGTCTGGACGGTTCGGTGTCCGTGGCAAGCCACAATCCGAAGCGGCGCGGATCGTTATACCGCAAAGTCAGATTGTTTTGCAGGCATAAATCGATATGGTCGTGTTTCCCCGGAGTCATGGAGCCTGTATTGAATAGCCGAAAATGTCCCGTCATGCCTAAATGAATCAACAGGTAACCTTTCGTAAGATGGAGGATGATATATTTTGCTCGCCGGGTGACGTCTTTGATGGTTTGCCCGCAACCGTTCTCGTGCAATGATTTCGGGACAGGTCGGCGTAAACGGGGTTCCCTGACAATAATCTCGCTGATGGTCTGATGGAGAATATGTGGACGAATTCCCTGTGCGGTTGTTTCTACTTCTGGCAATTCCGGCATCAGTCGTTGTCTTCGTGCTCAATGACTCGTCCCTGGGTATTTTTTTTACTTTTAGAAGGAAAGACATATTCTTTCACAATTGAAACCGCCCAGAGTATTCCACCAATTATAATGCCCCATATCAATACGTAGGAAAACATGATAAACAGCCCTACCAGTAAGGCTACGGCGATACCAAGCAATAGGAAGGGAATTAAATTTTCAAACATCTTTTTTAAGTTATCATTCATGAGGAAACCCTGCTAATGTTTCAATAGGATCGGCTATTCGCCCCGTTCACGTTACAATTTGCGTTAAATTATCGCAATTTTCGCTTCAAAAGCCCATGCTCTTATCTCAAAGTATCGGCCACCATTCGTTTCAAATCAATACAGCCTGCCTGATTTGTGTTATTATTAATTAAATAGGTATAAGTATTATCACCAATCAATGTATTATAATTTGATTTTTTGATTAATTTTTATTTGTTTTATCATAAGGACTTTCAGTTTAATCATGGGTTGGGTAAACTGGCAATACATAATTTTCGGAGATCAACCAAATGCTTTATGGAGTCTTGAATCTCTCATTCTGGGGCTACGTACTGGCCACACTTGTTTTGACACAGATAACCATTGCCGCCGTTACTATTTATCTGCATCGTAATCAGACGCATCGGGCTTTGACCCTGCATCCTGTGATCAGTCATTTTTTTCGTTTCTGGCTGTGGTTGACAACAGGCATGGTGACGGCGCAATGGGTCGCTATTCATCGTAAACACCATGCAACCACGGATGTGGAAGGTGATCCTCATAGTCCCAAGGTTCTTGGCCTGAAAAAAGTATTCTGGCAAGGCGCCGAATTATACAAAGCGGCGGCCGGGGATCGGGAGATGATTGAAAAATACTCGCACGGAACGCCCACCGACTGGATTGAGCGCAATCTTTACAGCCGATTCAGTGCCAGAGGTATTTTGCTCATGTTCCTGGCGGATCTGGTTCTGTTTGGCATTCCCGGCATAACCATTTGGGCGATACAAATGATGTGGATACCGGTTCATGCCGCAGGCGTTGTTAACGGCATAGGCCATCATTGGGGATATCGTAATTTTGAATGTCCCGATGCGGCAACCAATATCATTCCCTGGGGATTCTGGATCGGCGGAGAAGAATTGCATAACAACCACCACACGTTTGCCTCCTCGGCAAAATTCTCGGTTAAATGGTGGGAGTTCGATTTGGGGTGGTTTTACATCCGCTGCCTTTCTTTTCTGGGGCTGGCCAAGGTAAAAAAACTGCCGCCCAGACTGGCTATGGAAGAAGGCAAGCTGCATGTGGATCTGGATACGGTAAGAGCGGTGGTGAGCAATCGTTTTCAGGTGATGTCCTATTATTACAAACGAGTGGTGAGACCCATCCTCAAAATTGAAAAACAAACAGCGATTGAGACCAGTGCCGACAAAAAATTATTCCAGCGTGCCGGGCGTTTATTGCGGCTTCAGGAGAACCTGTTGTCGCCGCGCGCCAAAAGCAGGCTGCACGCCTTGCTGGCCAGTCGGGAGAAATTAAGGGTGGTCTATCATTATCGCCAGTCCTTGCAAAACATCTGGCTAAAAACGGCAACCTCGCAGAAAGAACTGGTTGAAGCCCTGCAGAATTGGTGCAAGCAGGCGGAAGAATCCGGCCTTGATGTGTTGAAGCAATTTGCGCAACAAGTGAAAGGGTTTGTTCCGAAGCCGGTGAAAGTTTAATGCAACAAAGGCCTGTTGATCATTCGTTTTTTAGAGCGAAAACGTGATGATCGACAGCCTTATGTTCTTTTTATAGCGGTTTGTGTTAAACGAAGGGGTTGCACCAACGCCGCCGTAATATTATTGATGCCGCGCTTCATATGTGTCCCGCCCAAATTATTATTCACATTTTCCTTCCCGTGATGCCATGTTAACCGCAATATGGCCGCAGGCCTTCTTACAAGCTACGGTTCTTTTGCAAAAGTTACGTGATTCGCTCAATTTTTGCAGGTTGGATGAGATAAGTGCACAGAACCTAAAAAAATTCAGAAATAGCTGATATACTGTTGTTCCAATGCCCAAGATTTTTGGTGTATTCAGATAAAATCCCGAAATGAGTTCCCTCATTTCAGGCTTTTATAACAATCTGTACAAAATAGATGTGTTATGGGATTGTCCCGGCCGTAAGTTAATTATTCGTTTGTATTAAAACTCCGGAGTAATTAATGATTGTAGAGATTTTATCGCGCACACAATTTGGATTTAGCATAGGCTTTCATATCCTTTTTCCCACCTTGAATCTCGGGTTGGCTGTTTTTTTGGTTATAATGGAGGCTGTCTGGTTAAAAACAAACAACCCTCTTTATCTGAAAATCTGTAAGTTATGGACTAAAATATTTGCTCTTACCTTCGGAATGGGTGTCGTTTCCGGCATAGTCATGGCTTATCAGATAGGCACCAACTTCGGACCCTTTATCCGCGTATTCGGAAATATACTCGGCGCCTTGTTTGCTTATGAAACCTTAAGCGCGTTTTTTCTGGAAGCCGGCTTTCTGGGAGTGATGTTGTTCGGATGGAACCGGGTGTCTCCGATCATTCATTTTCTCGCCACCCTGTTTGTCGCCGTCGGAACAACCATTTCCGCATTCTGGATCCTGTCCGCTAATTCGTGGATGCAAACGCCAGACGGCTATGAAATAGTCAACGGCAATTATCTGGTACAGAGCTGGTGGCATGTCGTATTCAATCCTTCATTTATTCCAAGAGTGCTGCATATGCTTCTGGCTTCTTATGTGACGACCAGTTTTGTCATTGCCGCCGTGTCTTGCTATTACCTGTTGAGGAATAAATTCGTCAACGTCGCCAGAACATGCCTGTCGTTCGCCATGTGGTCGGCGTTGATTTTAGTTCCTGTCCAGATTTTTGTAGGGGATACGGTTGGACTGGAAGTCCATAAATATCAACCGCTTAAAACAGCCGCGATGGAAGGTGTATGGGAGACTCAAAAAGGAGCGCCGCTTTTGCTTTTTGCCTGGCCATCCCAACAACAACAGCGTAATGAATATGCGGTTGCGATCCCCAAACTGGCCAGTTTAATCAATACCCACAGTCTGGATGGCGAATTAGTCGGTTTAAAATCGGTTGCACCTTCCGATCAGCCCCCTGTCGCCCCGGTATTTTTCTCATTCAGAATTATGGTTGGTATTGGGATGCTGATGTTGGCAACGGCGCTGACAGGGTTGTATTTACGGGCAAGAAAGACGTTGTATCGCGCAAAATGGTTTCATCAGTGGTGTCTGTTGATGGCGCCTCTCGGTTTTGTTGCCAGTATTGCCGGCTGGATAACTGCGGAAATGGGGCGTCAGCCATGGGTTGTCTATGGCTTGATGAGAACAAGCCATGCCGTTTCAGCCATAGGCATGGAGGAAGTGATTATTTCCATGACCTTGCTGGTTCTCGCTTACGGGGTGGTCTTCAGTTTTTATCTTTATTATCTGATGAAACTGATTCGTCAGGGGCCGCAGGTGCTTCACCGTGATGACACGGAGCATCACGCATTTCAGTATATGACGGACAACAAAAGGGAGAATCACTAATGCTTCCTTTCATTTTTGCCTGTATTTTAGCTTTTATTGTCATTATGTATGTCATTCTGGATGGTTTTGATCTTGGTATCGGTATCCTGTTTCCATTTTCCCAAAGCGAACGGGAACGGGATGATATGATGAATTCGATAGCGCCGGTATGGGATGGCAATGAAACCTGGCTTGTTTTTGGCGGGGCCATGCTCTACGGCGCGTTCCCCATGGTTTATGGTTTATTGTTGCCCATTTTATACATGCCGCTGATGCTTATGTTGATTGCCTTGATTTTCAGGGGAGTCAGCTTTGAGTTTCGCTTCAAGGCCGAAAAATCAAAGCCTGTCTGGAATTGGTCTTTCTCCATCAGTTCCATCGCTGCCGCTTTTTTTCAGGGGGTTGTGTTAGGTAGTTTTGTGCAGGGATTTCCCATTAACGAAGCGGCGTTAACTATTAATGATACCGATTGGCTGACCCCTTTCAGCCTTTTGACCGGAATTGCCCTGGTTTGTGGCTATGGATTGCTGGGAGCGACCTGGCTTATCATCAAGAGTGAGGGAAAGTTGCAGCGTCGAATGATTGGTTATGCAAAAGGCTTGCTGGTTATAGTGAGTTTTTTTCTGGTTTTTGTCAGCATATGGACACCGTTGCACAATGAGGAGATTTTTAATCGCTGGTACAGTTTCCCTAATATTTTATTATTAAGCCCGTTGCCCGCGGTCACAGCCTTGATGATTTATCTGGCCTGGAAAAATCTGTCGCAGGGGCATGAAGTCAAACCGTTTATTTTTAGTATTGTCATTTTTCTGTGTGCGTACGCCGGGATTGCGATCAGTGTGTATCCTTATCTGATTCCACACCAGGTCACGCTATGGGAAGCCGCCGCTCCGGATTCCACCCTGCTTTTTATTCTGGTTGGTGTGGTGATTCTGTTGCCGGTATTATTTACCTATACGCTGTATGCCTATCATGTGTTTCGGGGCAAAACGGGCGAAGGGTACCATTGAGTTCAGGGATTGTCTCAATGATGGAAGCCAAAGCCGTTGTTCGTTGACTTTCATAGTGTTTTGTTTTGAAGTAGGAGGTGTCGGCGATTTGTTTTTTGAAGCGATATTGAGCGATTTGCAGATAAAAATACGAATGGACACCCCCTGGTTATAACCAGTCACAACATGAAAAGGGAGTTGTTATGGATAAGAGGACAGCTGTGGTAACCGGTGGTACGGGAGGAATTGGTACGGCAATTTGTCAACGTCTTGCCAAAGATTATCAGGTGGTTGCCTGTTATTTCAAACATGGACGTCATGAAGAAGCGGCGCGATGGCAGGCAAGCCAGCGTGAAGCGGGTTATGATATAGATATTGTCTATGCCGATACGTCCATATTTGCGGATTGTGAGAAACTGGCTTCGCTGATCAGTGAGCGGTACGGGCATATTGATGTGCTGGTCAACAATGCCGGAATTACTGCTGATTCCAGCCTGAAAAAAATGACTTCGCAACAGTGGCAGGACGTGATTGATGCTAATTTAACCAGTGTTTTTAATATGACCCGCAACGTATTGCCAGCGATGCTGGATAAGGGTTATGGACGTATTATTTCAATTTCATCTATCAATGGGCGTAAAGGGCAGTTCGGTCAGTGCAATTACGCGGCCAGTAAATCGGCACTTTTCGGATTTACCAAAAGTCTGGCGCAGGAAGTGGCCGTCAAGGGAATTACCGTCAACACCATTTCGCCCGGTTATATTGCCACCCCCATGCTAAGCAGTATGCGGGAAGAGGTATTGAATGGCATTATTGCCAATATTCCGGTTGGGCGGCTAGGACGGCCTGAGGAAATCGCGGACGCCGTGGCTTTTCTCGCTGATGATGAGTCCGGCTTTATTACCGGTGCGAATCTGGATATTAATGGCGGCCAATATATGTAAAAATATGGCTGTTACCAGGGTTGGTGTATTTTTCTGTTGCAGATTGCAAAAGGTGTTTGGATTTGTTCATTTTTCGTAATTGGGTTGCCAAATTGGCAACCCAATTACGATGGTTGGATGCTTCAATAGCAAATAAACCCGGACGTTTCATAGGCGAGATCGTTGTTTCGCCCAAAATGACAATAGTTTGTACGGAAACAGGGTATTACCTTACGCCGAATATATGGTGGGACTTCAAGACATTGTACAGGCCAACAATATGACCATACTGATTAAAAAATACAAGAATCGCCGTCTCTATGATACTGAAAAAAGTCAGTATATTACGGTCGAGGAGTTGCAACGATACGTTCTTGACGGCACTGCGTTTCGTGTGGAGGATTCCGTTAGCAATAATGATATAACCAACGCCACTTTATTACAGATTTTTGTAGAAATGGAAAGCGGGGCATCACAATTTCTATCATCCGAAATGTTACGCCAGTTAATCATTCTGGCTCACCATCCCATGAGCCAATCGTTTAAACAAATGCTGGAGCAGTTTTTTGTAACCATGGAAAAATCGCTTCAGGTTAATCCCTATTTAAATGAGTTCAAGCAAGCCAATGACGCATGGAGTCAACAGATGCAACAGATCGTCAAACAATGGCAAGGTTTGTTTAAACCATAAAAAAAATATGCTGCATTGCAAAAAAAACAGGATTTATACTTGACAATTCATGCTATAACGTACTATTCTATTATTGTGCATTGCAACAAATTCGGGAGAACGATATGAGCCAGCATTATAATCAAAACTATTTTGAAAACTGGAGTGACATGGCTAAAAAATTACAAGAGCCTATCCAGGAGCTTACAGAACTTAATGTTAAAACCATACAAGGGCTGACTTACCTCAAACCTGAGGAATTGACTAAACTTAAAAAACCGGAAGAACTGTTCGAAAAACAAATCAATCTGGCTGTTGAGAATGGTCACAAGGCTTTGGATTATATGCAAAAATCCTTGCAAATTATTGAAAAAGCCTTACTTTCCTTTGCTCAGGAAGTCAAAACAAAAGCGAGTTCTGCGACGGATAAGAAATAATTTATTTCTATTCCAATACTCAAAAAAGCCGCTTTAAGCGGCTTTTTTTATCGGTAGGAGAAAGGTATTGAAAATGTCAGTACAAAATCAGTAACACGAAATATCAGCAGATCCTGATCTTATCTCCCCAGAACCAAAACACCGATAAAAATAAAGGTTCCTCCTATAATCACTGAGGAATTAACATGGTTTTCGCGAAATAATAGCCAGGTGAAGAAAATGGTAAATAACGGATAAATTAATTCAACGATACCGGCAGCGGTCGCGTTTTTGGCTCGAATAGAGAGCACTATAAAATAACTGGCCAGAGTTACCACAATGACTTCAGCCAGTATAATCCACCCTAGCGCAGGTTTGGTATACATGATATGAACATCGTCTTTTAATGACGTGAAACAGGCGAGAATGGTAAAGACGACAGCACCCAACGCCATTTCCATGGCTAAAAGCGTAAAAACCGAGATATCTTTCAGGATCCGCTCGGCCAGAGCGTAGTTAAAACCCCATAAAAGGGCTGCCAGCAAAGCGAATACAAGCCACATCTCTGTACCTTAATGGATGATTGTTCTGAATCAAGTGTCACGCCAGCGTCGCACAATGTCCAGATCAAAATCAAAAAGATCAAGGACTCTGCCTACACTGTGATTGACGATGTCGTCAATAGTCACCGGTTGATTGTAAAAAGCTGGCATGGGGGGCGCAATAATGCCCCCCATTTCCGTTACTTGCGCCATGTTGCGAATATGTCCCAGGTGCAAGGGTGATTCCCGGATCATCAGCACTAGTTTGCGTCGTTCTTTCAGTACCACATCAGCAGATCGGGTTAATAAATTGCCTGTGCATCCTGTTGCGATCTCTGCCAGTGTTTTCATGGAGCAAGGCGCAATAATCATCCCCATGGTTTTAAAAGAACCGCTGCATAATCTGGCGGCAATGTCGTGGACATTGTAATGATAGTCGGCTAATTCGGTAAGATCGGAGGCTGACAGATCGCTCTCGTAGGTTCGGGTCTGGTGAGCCGCCTTGGTGACAATCAGATGGGTTTCGACGTTTGTTTTTTTCAATAACTGCAAGAGCCGGATCCCATATACGATCCCGGAGGCTCCGCTGATCCCTACAATTATTGGTGGCTTTTTCATGCGTGTTACCTGTTGAAAGCGGACAGATTGTCGAGCCGCGTTGCCGCGACTGGACTCGGCCAATGCAATCATACCATGATTTGCAGGTTTTTTGCGAAATACGGGCATAATTGTTTAAAATTAAACCATATTGTTGCATTGATACTATAATGTACAAACCACATTATTATGGAAAAAATCATGAAGACTATGACGGTAATAGGTTTGATGAGCCTTGTTGTCCCCTGTTCATTGGCAGTGGAGCCGCTTTCGTTTCAATCAAAATACAATGATAAGCTATTGCCTTCTCCTTTCCCGGTTTATGTGATTGAAAATTCCGGCGTTATTAATCATCCGGCGCCTGGCGCTGAAAAAAAACTGTTGCCGACGGATAACAGTTACACCGGCTCGCCCGGATGTTATCTCGCTTGTTACTCACATAATCCTGGTATTTATAAAGTATCGGAATCAATCAGTGTTATGGGACAAATACGAGTGCCCGGAGAATATATCGCCCGCAACTGCCATCCGACGGGATATCAGTGGCGAGATATCAGTGGTATGAAAAAATTCAAGAATCTTTGCGCGGATAAAATACCCGCGTGTCGTCCTGATGCCTGTTGGGCCGGCGGTGATACCGGCGGCTGGTTTGGTATTCAGTAGGACAATTCTTTAGAGACGGACGTTTCTTGCCGAGAGTTTTCCTCGCCTGATTTCAGTACGTAACTGCCGGGAGCATTCATGATGCCTTGTAAGGGCAGGTGGGCAATATCAGGAGCATTAATCAATCGTCCGGATTCCTTTTTCAGCCATTTCAGCCATTCCGGCCACCAGGAACCGGCAAGATGTATGGCGTGATGAAACCACTCTTCCGCTGTTCCAGCCGTGTTGGGATTACGATAATAACCGTATTTTTCACTCGTGGGCGGATTTACAATACCGGCAATATGTCCTGAGCCCCCCAACAGGAATTGTTTTTTACCTTTCATGAGTTGAAACCCCTTGTAGGTGGTTTTCCATGGGGCGATATGATCTTTAATGGTCGATAAAAAGAACGTCGGGATATCGATTTGAGTGACGTCCAACGGTACTTTGTTAAGCAAGATTTTATTGGGTTGAATGAGATAATTATGCAAATACATCCAGCGCAGGTAGGAGGAGTGCATTTTGGCCGGCATATTGGTGGCGTCGGCATTCCAGAAAAGGATATCGTAGGGAACCGGGTTTTTTCCTTGCAGGTAATTTTTAATAAAGAAAGACCAGATCAAATCGTTGGCCCGAAGAGAGTTAAAGGTATTGGCCATAAAACGGCCTTCCAGATAGCCTTTCTGGTTCATTTTTTCTTCCAGATGAGCAATCTGATGCTCGTCTATAAAAACCGAAATATCACCCGGATCGCTGAAATCAATCATGGAAGCCAGAAACGTCGCGCTGTTCACCGGGGTTTCCCCTAGCGCTTTATAATACGCCAACAGGCAGCTGAGTAATGTTCCTCCTATACAAAAGCCAAGGGCGTTGACTTTTTTGACCTGGAGTTGTTTTTGAATGATTTCTATAGCGGTCATAGGACCGTCCTTAAGATAATCATAAAGACCTTTGTTCGCATAACTGGCGTCGGGATTGACCCATGAAATCATGAAAACGGTGATGCCCTGCTCCACCAGCCAGCGGACAAAAGAATTCTTTGGGCTTAAGTCCAGGATGTAATATTTGTTTATCCATGGCGGGATAATCAGCAGGGGAACCGCTTTGACCTTCCCGGTTTGGGGCGTGTATTGAATGAGCTCCATCATGTCGTTGCGAAAGATAACCTTACCGGGTGTTATAGCGAGGTTTTGACCGATTTTAAATGCGTCGGTGTCGGTCATTTTGATAATCAGCCGCGATGTCCCGGCTTCCATATCCGTCAACAGATTTTCCAGTCCTTTCAATAAATTCGAACCATGGCTTTGTATGGTTTCGGCCATCAATTGGGGGTTGGTATGCAGGAAATTGGCGGGGGACAGGGCATCGAGGTATTGTCTGGCAAAAAACTGTATGCGGCGAGCGAGCTTTTTATCACCGTAATCGATATGTTCCAGTAATGAATTCATATGCTCACTTGCCAGCAAATAATGTTGCCCAAGCAGATTGAAAAACGGATTATTAACCCATTCCTCGCCACTGAAACGTTTATCGCTAATTGGTTTGGATTTGCCCTCCAGCCACAGGCCAAGTTGTTCCTGCGCCAGCCCCATGGCGTCTTTCCAGTAAGCAACCTGCATTTTCCATACTTCATCCGGATTTTTAAGAATAATAATAACCATGGTCAGAAAATCATTGGTCAAATCAGTGAATTGCTTGACCAGATCATGTAATTGAGCGGGTTGATGCTCGAAATCACGCAGCAATTTCAGACTTTTTTCTGCTACGGCTTGCATGGTAGTACTAAGTTCTATGTCCCGGGTCATCCTAACTCCAAGGTTGCGGTATCTGGTATCCCATCTAAAAATTTCCAGGTCGGGTTGTCTCTAGGCTCGGTGCACTTATCATTTATCGGCTGCAAAAAATGAAATGAACACGCGCCCTGGCTTTTGTGAACAAAATTTATTATCTCGTCAAAACAAGGCACCTATTGTTCTACAACATATAGGTTTTTGTAGCCGTCATGAAGGCTTCGCTGTAATGCGGGATAACATTCACTTAGGCGCCCACCTGTTTTCCTGGCACAATATTGAACCATGAAACCCGCAACACGGCCGCAGGCCTCTTTATGCGCTACGGCTCTTTTGTCGAGAAATTTTTGTTCACGGAACCTGATATGTTCTATTCTCACGTATTTTAGGTTAGATTATCAAGTGGCATATCATTTGACAGTGGCAGGAAACCCGAAAATGACCAAGGACTCACGAAGATGGAGCTCGTATGTGAAACCGATTGTTCTGGTTATTACAATAGCCGTTCTATTTGCTTTTTGGGAGCATTATTTGTTCCGTCATTTTTTAGGTACCTTTGATCATAAAGGGACGGCCATGCAAAAATCGGCAAACGGCTATCTATTCTTTTACCGGGCCTGGCCTTTATGGAGCTTTCCCTTGTTTCTTGGCGTGGTGATCACCGCCTTGTGGAAGGGGAGAGCGGTTTCGCGTTCCAGACAGCGCCTTAAGCTACTGGAAAAGGAGCGTGTCCGGCAACAGGCTGCGTTACACGATCTGGAGGCGGCGTTACGCACCTGCCAGAGAGAAGCGGTGTTAGCGGATTATAGTGCCGATGATGACGCACCGGAGAAAGTGCGCGAGCTTGTCCAATCCTATGATGAGTTGAAAGAGAATTACCTGGCCAGCCTGAATTTAATTGAAAAACTGTTGCTGAAAATAAAAGAGTAGTTTTGTCCTGGCGGCGGTGTGTCGTGATAAATGATACTCATCCTGCGATATTTGAAATGAACAAGGAGTATTTATGCCGGAATCAATTCCGTCTTTATCGTCACAAACCGGCCACGGTAATTCGTCCGAAATGTCGGATTATCCTGCAAGCCACGGGAGTTCGTCTGAAGAGTCGTCTGTGTCCTCAAGCAGAGGGCGTGTTGTGGAAGAGTCTCCTGTTTTGCATGCCATCAGGCAAAAAGGGCAAAAAAACACGTATCAAGTGGCGCGCAAGGACGGCAAGCTGGTTTTGACGAAGGGTAAGTGTGCCCGCGTCCAAAGAAAGTATACCCGCACCGAAAACGGTGAGGTTATCATCACCGAGCTACCAAGAGAAAAAGACGGTACCGCGCAATACCGGGCTAAATTTAGCGGAATTCCACTACTGGACAGTCTGCAGGGGGATATTGAGGACGATGATGATTCACGCAGGATTCCCTTGTTATTCGGAAACATGAATCAGACACGAGCGTTCATTCTGACGACGTTGAATGACGAAAATGCGGTAGTCGAGGTGCACATCGAGATTTCTTATCCTAAAACAGGCAAGGTGGATGTGATTCATTTCACTATGAATCCCGACAGCTCCGGGGATGAATCCCTGATGAATACGATTAGTTTTGCACGCCTGAAGGGGCCCGCAGGCAATTTGTTTTTTACCAATGAGGAAAGGGATGGCGACTCGCCGGAAATACCCTCGCCCTATGTGACTTGTGATGATCAGTCACCGCCGTCTATTGCTCGTCTGGCCGGTGATTACAAGGGTAAGGCAACCATATATCCGGTGACTTCCGGTAAAATCCGATCGCTTTGTGGTTTTTTTGATCGTATACCCTGGCAATCCAACATGAACTACGGGTTTAATAACGACGCCCGTTATCCCGACTCGCACGCCAAATTACACACGCATTTTACAATGAGGCTTTGCAAGCGATTGAATATGAAATCTCTGGATTTTACCAGCCTTCTGGTGGCTCAAAAAGAAGGTCACCCGGATGAAAGATTGGGACAGGTCTTTGCGATCGAACAAAAAAAAGAATTTGGTCTGGATGATATCATTCAGCTTTACGTCGGCAATCTGGAATTTAATATTCATATCAAAGAAGACGTGAAAGATATCGAGTTATTTCTCAGTGAACACGGCCCGGAAATATCATCGGATCCGGCGCAATCCCTGAGTGACGGTGAGAGGAGTTCCGAATCCGAAGGTTCTTCCGATACAGCAGACAGGCGCACTTCCAGTCGGATGGAAACGGTGTATCTGGGATTTGTCAGACCAAGTCTTGGGGGCAAAAAACTCTTGCCTGAGAGCAAGAGCAAATTACGTGTGGTCGGACTCAACTCGCTTGACCGCACGTCTTCGGCTGGATTTGATGTGCGTTTCTGGGAAACGGAAAAAGCCGATCAAATCCTGATAAAAGGACTTAATGATATTAGTACAGAATTGGAGGCACACGGTTTGGAGCTGAATGATTCTGTGAAGATATAAAATAACAGCGCCGGATAGTCACGCCCTGTCATCGCCACTTCTCAGGATTCGTCTTTCAAGGCTATAATGAAACCCACGTCTACAGGTTTTTGTTCCAATGCATCTGAAACAGTTAAAACTGGCTGGCTTTAAGTCGTTTGTCGATCCTACGGTCATACCTTTCCCGAGCCAGCTTGTAGCGGTGGTCGGGCCAAACGGTTGCGGCAAATCCAATATTATCGATGCGGTGCGGTGGGTCATGGGGGAGAGTTCCGCGAAAAATTTACGCGGCGAGTCCATGACCGATGTTATTTTCAGTGGTTCATCGCATCGTAAAGGGGTTGGTCAGGCATCCGTTGAACTGCTCTTTGACAATAGTCTGGGGCGTCTGATAGGACAATACGCCGGTTATCAGGAAATCTCGGTAAAGCGTGTGGTGACCCGGGATGGCGACTCCGCCTATTTTCTCAACGGCACCCGTTGCCGCCGCCGGGATATTACTGATATTTTTCTGGGAACCGGGGCGGGGGCGCGAGGGTATTCCATCATCGGCCAGGGTACCATATCGCGTTTGATCGAGGCTCGGCCTGAGGAGTTAAGAGCCTATCTGGAAGAGGCGGCCGGGGTTTCCAAATACAAGGAAAGACGAAGAGAAACCGTACTGAGAATCAATCATACCCGCGATAACCTGACACGGGTGGCCGATATTCGCGAGGAACTTGACAAACAACTGCAACGTCTGGAACGGCAAGCCAAAGCCGCCGAGCGTTATCAAACGCTCAAAAATGAAGAGCGGACCACCAGGGCTGAAATTCTGGCGTTAAAATGGCAGAATTTATCGGAAAGGAAAACGAGTCTTGAGCATGCCATCCGGCAACATCAATTAACGTTTGAGACCCATCAGGCGAATGCCGCGCAACTTTATCAGCAAAGCACCACCCTTCGTGAGCAACGACACGAGTGTGACGATCGGGTACAAACCGTGCAGACGGAGTTTTATCAACTGGCCACCGAGATAGCTCGTCTTGAAGAAAGTGTGCAACAACAGCAACGGGAAAAGAAGCGGCTGGAAGCGGAAAAACAGCAGTTGCAGCAGGATTGGGGATCGCTCCTCGATCAGGTGACGCAGAATCAGGTGGTTTTGCAGGAGAGCGAGGCGGAACATGGCCGTCTGAAAACCGAGATCGCTTCATTGCGAACCGATCTGGCTGGCAAGGAAGCCTGGTTTGAACAGGAACAGCAACGGCATTTAGCCCGGCAGGCGGATATTGAGCGCGTACAGGCGGAACTGGCCAGGGCCGAAAGCGACACGCGCATGGCGGAGTTGAGCCGATCCCATTGCCTGCAACGACGTCAGGAAATTCAGACTCGTCTGCAGATCATTGATACCGAGCGGCGGCAACTGGATATTTTACCGTTGCAGGATGATTGGCAGCGTTACCAGACCCGAATTACAGAGTTACAAGTGATGGTGGAAAGCGATAATGGCGAGCATAAGGGACAAAATGCGCAAGGCGAGGTGCTGGCCGATGAGTTACAAGCCATTGAAAAGAGTATCCGACAGGAACAGGATAACGCTTATCAGCTCAATACACGCCAGGCAACCCTGGCCGCTATGTTGCACACGGCGACCGGACGCTCATCGGATCCGGCAATCGAACCTTCCGAACTTTGGCCGGATCATGCCCGGTTACTGGACATTTTAACCGTCGAGGAGGCATGGCAGACGGCTTGCGAAATGATTGTGGACGATGGGTTACAGGCCATCGTGGTGGAATCCATTTCTGATGTGCTGACCAGGCTCCCGATTGAATCAGTCCGAAGCCGTCTGTTTGTCACCCCCAAAACCGATAAGCCGTCCATGCCTGCCTCCAGATCATGTCTGGCTGACAAAATCAAAGGCCCACGGCCGAATTTCGCGTATCGCTTTGACAGGATCTACACGGCGGAAACCCTTGAGGAAGCTATCTTGTGGTTGCCGGATATTGAGGAAGAGGAGTCCATCGTCACTCCGGAAGGGTACTGGTTCGGACGGAACTGGCTGCAAATCCCAAGGCCGCGGGAACCGGATGAAAAAGGATTGCTCGCGCGCCGACAGGAATTGATTGAGGTACAACAACAGATAGAACAATCCGAAAAACTGCTGGAGCAATGGAAGACGGCACGCGACAACAAACATGTGCAAATAAGCGAGCATGAAAGGAATATTGTCTGTCTGCGGCAACGTCTCTCGGAGAATCGGGAGGCGTTGCATGCGGCCATCGCAGAAAAAAATGCCTGTGAACGTATGCTGGAGCAGACCCGGCAGAACATTCTTCGTCTGGACGAGGAATACGACACGTTGCTGGAAACTCTGGAAACAATAACACAAGAGCAGGTCAAGGCGGATGATTTGTGGCTGTCCGCCCGTCAATCCTGTGAGCATTTTGAAGAGCTTTTACAGCAATTGACACCGGATAATATCGCGTCCCAGGAAACACTCAGGCAAGGTAGGCGGGCTGTGGAGGACGTGCGAACCCAACTTCATCAGACTGAATTAAAGGCGGAAAGAGAATGGGTAAAGGTCGGCCAGTTGCGCAATGATATTGAACGGGAGCAGGAACGGTTACGAATTTTGCAGGAACGGCTGGAGTCGGTTTTGAGCCATCTGCATGGTTCGGATAACCCTGACAATCAACAACAGGCTGTGTTATCGGAAAAAATAAGACAGCATCATGAACTGGAAAACAGGCTGATCGAAGCCCGTGAGCAATTGCAATCGCTGACCAGGACTCTGGATGAATTGTCAGAACATATAAAAACGGAAGAAAAACGAGCCAAAGACATTCAGGAGATTAGCTTGCAAGCTCAAATGGACGAGCAAGCCTTGAGTGTCCGCGCCACAGGTTTGCTGGAGTCACTCGCCGAACAGGGTTTCACCCTGAGCGAGGCGCTGCGTAATATCCCTGCTGACGCCACAGTCGAATCTCGCGAACAATGTCTGATTGATCTGGTCAATAAAATAAACCGTTTGGGGGCAATTAATCTGGCAGCTATAGAGGAATTTGAGACGGAATCGCAGCGGAAAAAACATCTGGATGAGCAATACCAGGATTTACAGGACGCCCTGGCAACTCTCGATGCCGCTATTGAGAAGATGGACAAGGAGACCCGTCAACGTTTTCAAACCACCTTTGACGAAGTGAATGCCGCGTTTCAAGCTCTTTTTCCACGCCTTTTTGGCGGGGGGCATGCCATGCTGGAGCTAACTTGTGATAACCTATTGGAAGCCGGAGTGCAGGTTATGGCTCAGCCGCCTGGAAAACGCAACAGCACTATCCATCTGCTTTCCGGCGGCGAAAAGGCGATGACGGCAGTGGCGCTGGTTTTTGCTATTTTTCAGCTTAATCCTTCGCCATTTTGTATGCTGGATGAAGTGGATGCGCCACTGGATGACGTTAATATCGGACGGTTTTGTACGTTGGTCAAGGAAATGTCACAATTTGTACAATTCCTGTTTATCACGCATAATAAGGTGACCATGGAGTTGGCGGATCATTTAATCGGGGTAACGATGCGTGAACCCGGCGTTTCGCGTGTGGTTGCGGTGGATGTTGAGCAAGCCTTGTCAATGAGCGGGTCTTGAGCCGGCAACGGTGCCGAACGGGACATCTTAAAATGTAGGAGTAAAGCATGCAGGCAAACTGGAGTCTTATTCTCAATGTGTTATTACTCATTGGTGTAGTGGTAGCCATTGGGCGCTTGATGAAGGTGAGAAGGCAAAGTTTAAACCATACCCCATATCAGCCTTCTCTGGGAAAAATGGAAGAGTCCAGGCATTTTGATGATATTATTGCTGTGCGGAAAGTTAGTCTCGCTCCTGTTGAGTCCGATGGCGAAGCCAATAAGATGCCTGACATTGTTGTCAGGGCAAAATCGGCCGGGACTTCTTCTGTTTGCCCGGAGACTTCGCAAGACAAGTCGAAGCAGGAGAATGACGCACCGGGGGAGACAGGCAATGAACCGGTAAAATCCGTGATGATGTTTCTTCTGGCGAAAGAAAACCGTCAGTTGGCAGGGTATGAGTTATTGCAAACGGTACTTGCTGCCGGCCTTCGTTTTGGAGAGGGCCATTTGTTTCATCGTCACCAGCAGGCTAATGGGCAGGGGCCGGTATTGTGCAGTCTCGCCGCAGCCACTTCTACCGGCGTATTTGATTTACAGAATATCGGTGCGTTCAGCGTTCGTGGTTTGTGCCTGTTTATGGAGGCATCCGGCAATCCGACTATAGACGCGGAGCGTTTTGGCATCATGTATGATACCGCCAGACAATTGAGTGACGGTTTGAATACCTATTTGCTGGATGATCGGCGCCGCCCTCTTACGGAAGAAGGTCTTGCCCGATACCATCAATTACTCAATATCAGTGCCGAAAGTGAGTTATCAGCCCTGGCTTGAGCGTTTTCCTGATTATCTCCAGTTGACGCTGCGGGTGAAACCGGCCAGTCGCGTCAATGCCTTGTTTATTGACAATGCCAATCGTCTGCAACTGACCCTGAAGGCCAAACCCCAGGATGGCAAAGCGAATAAAATGCTGATTGTTTATCTGGCTAAATTATTACGATTGACTCAAAAGCAAGTGATCATTACTGCCGGTTTGCAGGCTCGGGACAAAAAAGTACGTTTACTGGTTCCAGGAGTCATGCAGGAAGCGCTTGTGAACGCGTTATATGAATGTATTCTGATCCAATCGCCATGAACTTGCCTGTGTCAGTCCGCCCCCCTCTGGTGAGTTTGTTGAATAACTATTACACTAGGTATTTTAATCTCTCATGTGATGATCATGAACCTGAATACCATTGCCGATCTGTTGGGATATTCCTCCTCTGTGACGACGGAAGTGACCGGAATATGTATCGATAGCCGTGAAGTAAAGCCCGGCTGTTTGTTTATTGCCATCCGGGGTGAACGTTACGACGGCCATCATTTTATTAAGGACGTGGCCGCCCGGGGCGCTGCGGCTGTGGTGTGCGAGCAGGCTGATCCGGAGACGGATATTCCGCAATGGTTAGTCCCTTCCACCCTTGATGCCCTGGCGAACATAGCGGCCTGCCATCGGAAAAGTATGACTTGTCCTGTGATCGCTCTGACAGGGAGTAACGGCAAGACAACGGTGAAAGACATGATCGCCGCCGTTTTACCCGGGCCATCCCATGCGACACCGGGTAACTGGAACAATCATATCGGGGCGCCTTTAAGCGTGCTGGCATTGAATAACCGGCATCGTTACGCCGTGTTTGAGCTGGGTGCCAACCATCCGGGTGAAATTGCTCATACGGTACGAGTCGTGCAGCCTCAGGTCGCACTGATTAATAATATTGCTCCTGCCCACATTGAAGGATTTGGCTCCATTGAGGGCGTGGCTCAGGCCAAGGGTGAAATTTATCAGGGGTTGCCGGCAGGCGGTACGGCTGTGATCAATGACGACGATGATTTCGCCCATTTCTGGGATCCTTTGCTGGATGATAAAAAAGTGCTGCGTTTTTCCTTGCACAAGCCGGTGGATGTTTATGCCCGGGCGATCCATTTTAATGATCAGGGTTGCGCTTCGTTCACTCTGATTTTACCGGAAGCGGCGCTGCCTGTTGTTCTGCAGATCCCCGGGGAGCATACGATTCGTAACGCGTTGGCAGCAGCGGCCTGTTGCTATGCCGCCGGTATTGAGGCGGCGGATATCGCTAAAGGATTACAGCAATTTCGTGGTGTTGCCGGGAGAATGACTTTTCTGACCGGTAAAAATCAGTCCCTGGTCATTGATGATACATATAATGCCAATTTGCGTTCCGTGCTGACGGCGGTTGATGTACTGGCAAAGCGTCAGGGCCGGCGCATTCTGGTTCTTGGCGATATGGGGGAGCTTGGTGATTGGACGCAACAACACCATGAGGAAATCGGGCGTGCCGCCCGGAATAAAGGTATTGATTTATTAATGACCTGTGGCAAAAACAGTGAATTTACCAGCAAAGCCTTCGGAGTAGCTGCCAGACATTATCCTAGTCAGGAAGCCTTAACTCAGGATTTGTTACCTCATCTTGCGAAAGACACCACCGTTTTGGTGAAAGGATCACGTTCCGCCGCGATGGAAAAAATTGTTCATCAGCTTGTGGGTTGATGAGCGAATTCCGAGGTTGGGCTGTCCAGGATAACCGAACCTGCATCAACACGAAATGTCGACAGCTGGCGTAGCCCGCAAGGAGGACTGCGGCCGTATTGCGGTGTTCATGTGCCAATTAGCCGCATTTGCATCCGGGAAAATTTTGGTTCACAGAGCCTGAAGTTGTGCTATGCTTTTTTGCTTTTTGCAAGACCTGAAAAAAGGTTACAATTTACCAAGAGAGGAACATACAATATGCTTTACTGGTTAACGCAGCTATTACAGGGACAGTATCATGCGTTCAGGGTTTTCCAATATCTTACATTTCGATCCATTCTGGCGTCATTGACCGCTTTACTGGTCGGTTTGCTTTGCGGCCCCATGATGATTAAATGGCTGAGAAATCTGCAAATCGGCCAGATGGTGCGTGATGATGGTCCGCAAAGTCATTTGTCCAAGGCCGGTACTCCGACTATGGGTGGTGTGCTGATATTGGTCGCGATAACAGCCAGTTGCCTGTTATGGGGTGATTTGCGGCAACCTGCCTTGTGGCTGGCATTGCTGGTTACCCTGGGGTTCGGGGCAATAGGCTGGATCGATGATTATCGCAAAGTGGTGCGTAAAAACAGCAAGGGACTGTCCGCCCGCTGGAAATATCTGTGGCAATCGGTGGTGGCCGTTGCCGCCATTATGATCTTGTATCTTAACACCAGTTTTCCGGTACAGACGCAATTAACGATCCCTTTTTTTAAAAACTGGCTGGTTGATCTTGGCCCTTTATTTCCTCTACTCGCCTACTTTGTCATGGTTGGAAGCAGTAACGCCGTGAATTTGACGGATGGCCTGGATGGCCTGGCCATCATGCCCATTGTCATGGTGGCCGGAGCGCTTGGGGTTTTTGCCTATGCCGGCAGTAATTCGGTTTACGCACATTATCTGGCTATTCCCTATGTTCCCAATACCGGGGAGTTGACTATATTCTGTTCCTCCATCGTCGGAGCAGGCTTGGGTTTTCTCTGGTATAACACCTATCCGGCCCAGGTGTTTATGGGGGATGTCGGCTCACTGGCATTGGGAGCCGCTCTGGGTATCGTGGCCATTGTAGTCCGGCAGGAACTGGTGTTGTTAATTATGGGTGGATTGTTTGTCATCGAGACGTTGTCGGTCATTTTACAAGTAGGTTATTTTAAGTACACGGGGGGCAAGCGTCTGTTTCGGATGGCGCCATTACACCACCATTTTGAATTGAAGGGGTGGTCGGAACCGAAAGTTATCGTGCGGTTCTGGATCATAACCGTTATTTTTGTACTGTGTGGCCTGGCCACCTTGAAATTACGTTAGGCGACATCATGGATCCATCCTTTTATCTGGTGGCGGGTCTGGGTAAAACCGGACAGTCCATTGCCCGTTATTTAAAACGGCGAAATCAGCCTTTTATGGTATTTGATACCCGAAAAACAGTAGACGGTCTGGAGGAATTTCAAGCTCAATACCCCGGCATTGACGTTTTTCTGGAACATTTGCCGGATACGATTTACCCGCAGCTTAAGGCGGTGATTACCAGTCCTGGTGTGGCCATTGAAGAGCCCTTTCTGCAACAGGCTATTCAATGCAGTATTCCTGTCTACGGTGATATTGAATGCCTCGCTCGTGAGCTGCATGCGCCGGTTATCGCCATTACCGGCACCAATGGCAAGTCGACGGTGACTACGCTGGTCAGCGAGATGGCGAAAGCGGCCGGCCAAAACGTCGCCATGGCCGGAAATATCGGCACCCCGGTGCTTGATTTGCTCGATGACGCCGCCAATTACGATTTATGGGTATTGGAATTATCCAGCTTTCAATTGGATTTAACGCATTCCCTAATGCCGATTGCGGCCACCCTGCTTAATATTTCTCCGGATCATCTGGACCGGCATCATTCCATGGCGGCTTATATCGAGGCCAAACAACGCGTTTATCATAATTCGGGTTTGCTTGTTTATAACCGTGATGATGAGAAAACATTTCCGACAACGACACTTGTGGAAAATCAATCCCTCACCAGTTACGGATTGGGCAAACCCCTGTCCGGCGAATGGGGGATTGTGGAACGAAACGGGGTGATCTATCTGGCCTGTGGCGAACGGTGTATACTACCTGTAGACAAGATGCTTATCAAAGGCAGGCATAATTGGCAAAACGCGCTGGCCGCCTGTGCGCTGGCCGCCGCTGCGGGTATTACACAGGAGTGTATGGCTGCGGTTCTGGAGTCGTTTTCCGGTCTGCCGCATCGTTGTCAATGGGTTAGAACCTTGGACGGTGTCACCTGGATTAATGACTCCAAGGGAACGAACATTGGTGCAACGCAGTCAGCTATTTCCGGAATAGGAGGTTCCATGCAAGGAAAAATAGTATTGATTGCCGGTGGGCTTGGAAAAGGAGCTGATTTTACGGAATTGCGGCAATCCGTACAGGATTATGTCCGCTCTGTGGTTTTGTTTGGTACCGATGCCGATAAAATTGAACAGGCGTTGTCGGACTTGCTGCCTGTGTCACGCGTGTCTTCTTTTGAGCAAGCCATTTCCCTGGCGAAATCCCAGGCGAAAGCCGGTGATGTCGTGTTGTTATCTCCTGCCTGTGCCAGTCTTGATATGTTTCGTGATTTCAATCATAGAGGCGAATTGTTTGCCAATCTGGTGAACAAATTGTGAGTACGATGCAGCCTCGTCATTTTACCCTGCGCGGGAAACCTACCCATAAACCGCTTGCCCTTTATGACAAATGGTTGATGGGGGCAGTTCTGGGATTGTTGATCATTGGCTTGATGATGGTGGCTTCCAGCTCAGTAATGATTTCTACAAAATATTACCATCAACCTTTTCATTTTTTGGTCAGGCAGTGTGTGTTTTTGGCTGCAGGATTGGTTGTGGCTCTTATTGTCATGAGAATTGACAGTAGTTTTTGGGAAAAAATAAGCGTTCCTCTGCTCCTGGTTTGCCTGGTAATGCTGATGCTTGTATTGATACCCGGTATCGGGCGCACGGTGAATGGCAGTCGACGGTGGCTGGCTATGGGACCTATTGGTATTCAGGTTTCCGAATTGGCCAAATTAACCATGATTTTTTATGTGGCAGGCTATCTGGTACGTCAGCGGGCCAGCATCAGTCAGACTATTCTGGGATTTGTGAAACCCATGATTATTTTGGGCATTGTCTCCGTGTTGTTGTTGATGGAGCCTGATTTTGGCGCGACCGTTGTCATTGTCGGGACAGTTATGGCCATGCTTTTTCTGGCGGGAGTCAAACTGCGCTATTATCTTGGATTATTGCTGGTTGTGATGGGTTCCCTGGCCATTTTAGCCGTTTCCTCACCCTATCGACTGGCTCGTTTGACCACATTTCTGGATCCCTGGGCGGATCGGTTTAATGCCGGTTATCAGTTGACCCAATCCCTGATTGCTTTTGGACGCGGCGGATGGCTGGGGACGGGATTCGGTGATGGTGTTCAAAAATTGTTTTATTTGCCTGAGGCCCATACGGATTTTCTATTTGCTGTACTGGCAGAAGAATTAGGTTTGCTTGGAGTTCTGTTAGTATTAATTTTGTATAGTATACTGGTCTTTAGGGGCTTGATGATTGGTTATACCGCTTATTGTCAGGATCGGTTGTTTGCGGGATTTACCGCTTACGGACTTACCTTTTGGATAGGGTTGCAGGCGACGATTAATATGGGCGTGAATACCGGATTGCTGCCGACAAAAGGATTGACGTTGCCAATGTTAAGTTATGGTGGCGCCAGTATGGTGGTTAATTGTGTGGTTATTGCAATATTATTGCGTATTGATCATGAAAATCGTTGGCAATCTTTAGGATTAAGAGCGCCGACCTTATAATAAGGGGAATTTTGTGGACAGCTTGGGACACTATCTTTCACCAAGGATGGGACGGGTTGAGCATATTCATTTTGTCGGGATAGGCGGTGCCGGTATGTGCGGTATTGCCGAGGTTCTGCATAATGACGGCTACCGTATTACAGGTTCTGATGTCTGTGAAAACCGCGCCATTTTGCGATTGCAGTCGTTGGGCATACCGGTTTACATTGGTCACCGGGTTGAGAATATTGTCGGAGCGGATGTCGTGGTCCGTTCAACGGCGGTTTATGCCGATAATCCGGAAATTACAGCAGCGAAAGAACAAGCGATTCCTGTCATTCCACGGGCGGCCATGCTGGCCGAGTTAATGCGATTTCGCCATGGTATCGCCATTGCCGGAACTCATGGTAAAACAACGACGACCAGCCTGGTGAGCAGTTTGCTCGCTGAGGGCGGACTGGATCCCAGTTTCGTGATCGGCGGTAAGTTAAATAGCTGCGGCAGTAACGCGCAACTGGGACATTCGCCGTATTTTGTGGCCGAAGCGGATGAAAGCGACGCCTCCTTCCTGTTTTTAAAACCAATGATGGCTGTCGTCACTAATATTGATGCCGATCATATGAGTACTTATGATGGTAATTTCGATAAATTACGTAATACCTTTATCGAGTTTCTGCATCATTTACCCTTTTACGGGCTTGCCGTGCTTTGTGTGGAGGATGAGGAAGTCCGGCGTATTTTACCGGCCATCCAACGTCCGATCATGACCTACGGATTTCGCGAGGATGCTCATTATCGCGCCATAAACTGGACACAAAACGGTTTGCTCAGCGAATTTACCGTACACAGACCAAGAGGGCTTAAGCCATTAAACATTCAGTTTCAGTGGCCTGGACGTCATAATGTGCTCAACGCGCTGGCGGCCATTGCCATAGCGTCGGAATTGAATGTGGATGATGAGGCTATTACCCGGGGACTGGCCAAATTTCAAGGCGTGGGGCGACGGTTTCAATTGCTGGGGGAGCGCCATTTTGAACAGGGTAACGCGATCGTTGTTGATGATTACGGTCACCATCCCCAGGAAATCCTGTCGACGATCGACGCTTTTCGCCGGGTTTGGCCTGACAAGCGCCTGGTTCATGTTTTTCAGCCTCACCGCTTCAGCCGAACCAAGGAGTTGTTTAGTCGTTTTGTAGAGGTTTTGAGTCTGGCCGATGAGTTATTGCTAATGGATATCTATCCGGCAGGCGAACAGGCTATTCCCGGTGTCAGCAGCGAATCGTTATTACAGCAAATTCATGCCACACGTCCCAATGCCAGACTGGTCAATGACCAGAATCTTGCCGAGTCTCTCGAGAAACTGGTGATGGAAGGGGATGTTATTTTGATGCAGGGTGCGGGAAGCATTGGTCAAATGGCACAAAACCTGATGCAAATCGTGCAGGTGCCTCATGAAATTAATTGACGCGTTCCCCGCGGAAGGATTGTCCTTGCAAGGTCAGTTGCTCATCAATGAGACCCTGGCGGATTATACGACATGGCGGGTTGGCGGCGTGGCTAAACAGTTATACAAACCGGCCGGTATTGATGATTTGGCCCTGTTCCTAAAACAATTGCCTGACAATGAACCGTTGCATTGGCTGGGACTGGGTAGCAATTCCCTGATTCGGGATAAGGGATATGCCGGTACGGTTATACTTACCCAGGGTTGCTTAAAGGACGTTCGTCTCATTGCAGATGATCTTGTTCGGGTAGAGGCAGGTGTTTCCTGTGCCAGCATGGCGCGTTTCTCTGCCCGTAACCATTTGAGTGGCGGTGAGTTCTGGGCGGGAATTCCCGGGACAATGGGTGGCGCGTTGCGAATGAACGCGGGCTGTTTTGACGGTGAGACCTGGCAATCGGTGGTTGAGGTTGAAACCATGACCCGCAATGGCGAGCGCCGCATACGTAAACCCCATGAATTTACCATTGCCTATCGCCATGTCACGGGACTTGAGGATGAATGGTTTATTGCGGCAACTTGCCGTTTATCGCCCGGTGACAAGGACAAATCGTTGCAACTTATCAAAGAGTTGCTCGCCCATCGCGCCGAGACGCAACCGACCAGCGAGTATAATTGCGGCTCGGTGTTTCGTAATCCGCCCGGAAATTACGCGGCTCGCCTGATTGAATCGTGCGGCTTGAAAGGCAAGCAAATAGGCGGTGCCCTGGTTTCAACAAAACATGCCAATTTTATTATTAATCAGCATGGCCGCGCGTCGGCGAATGACATCGAATCATTGATAGAGCTGGTGAGAGCGACGGTTTATCAGCAAACGGCCATCGAACTTATCCGCGAAGTGCATATTATTGGAGAACAATAATGTCTAAACGACTAAATCTCGCATTGCTTTATGGCGGAAAATCCGGCGAACATGAAATTTCCCTGCTGTCCGCCGCTTCCGTACTGGCCCATCTTGATCCCGCCAAATATCAGATTTTTCCTGTCGGTATGGATAAGGAAGGCCGATGCTATTTGAATGATTATCATGACATGCTGACTTATAAGGACAGTTTGCCTGTGAGAACGCCCGAATCAAAGCCTTTGGAGAGCCTGCTTGTTGATGGACGTTTCGCCGTTGACGCCGAAATAGTGTTTCCGATGGTGCACGGCCCGCTCTATGAAGACGGTTGTTTGCAGGGATTGCTGGAGTTGGCCGGTGTGGCTTATGTGGGTTGCGATGTGTTGTCGTCGTCTATCGGGATGGATAAGGATATGGCAAGGCGTCTGGCTTGTGGAGACGGTATACAGGCAGCGCGATATCGTGCCTTGTCCTGGCATAGCACAGCCGGTGAGCGGCAGCAGTTCTGCCAGGAGATTGTTTCCATGTTTGGCTGGCCTTTGTTCGTCAAACCCTGCTCCCTGGGCTCCAGTGTAGGTATTCATAAAGTGAATACCGTGGCGGAGTTGACCGCTGCCGTTGAGGACGCGCTTCGTTATGATGAGACGATTCTGGTTGAGGAGTTCCTTGAAGGACGTGAAATCGAATTGTCCGTGCTGGAAAGCGTAACGCTTGCCGCCGAACCAAGGGTCAGTCTGGCCGGTGAAATTTGTGTTCGTCATGCTGACGGGTTTTACTCCTACACAGCGAAATACCTGGAAAGCACCCAGACCGAATTGCATGTCCCGGCCAAGCTGGATGAACAACTCATGAAACAATTGCAGGATACAGCCGGTGAGATATTTAAACGTCTGAAATGCAAGGGTATGGCTCGTATTGATTTTTTTGTCAACGACCAGACCGGGGCTATTTACTTTAACGAAATTAATACCTTGCCGGGATTTACCTCCATCAGTATGTATCCCAAATTGTGGCAGGTCAGTGGTCTTGCCTACCCCGATTTGCTTGATCAACTGATCCGGCTGGCGATTAAACATCAACGCTGCCGGGAACAACTGGTTACGAATTACCAGTAACAGAGGGTTATGGATGACGCGGAATAAAAAGCGATTTCATTACGCCGGACTCTTGACATTATTGCTGGTGAGCGCATTTTTTCTGGGGGGGCGCCTGATCTATTTGTATCTCGCGGATGCTACCCGTTTTCCTGTTAATACGGTGAAGGTAACAGCTACCTATCAGCACATTTCCCATCAGCAACTGGAAGCCATACTGTCTGATTATCTCAGTAACAGTTTTTTTTTCCTGCCTGTGGGGCGTTTGCACACGGAATTGAGTGAGCTGGACTGGATCAGTCGTGTCCGTGTGGAGCGGGTATGGCCCGATAGTTTGAAAATTGTTTTGATAGAAAAAAAACCGGTCGCGATCTGGAACAATGCCTTGCTCACCAAAGACGGGGACGTGTTCAATGAGGGGGGGGCGGTGGAGGATTTTTTCCTGCCGAAATTACGTGGTCCTGCTAACCAGCAACATGAAGTCTTACAAGTTTACAAAAAAATGAGTAAGATATTGTCAATGTATGGTTTGCACGCGGCGTCACTGGAATGGCGTGATAATCACGCCTGGGAGCTCACTCTGGCCAATGGTGTTCAGGTGAGGCTGGGTAAGCGGGATCTGGAATTGCGAATTACACGGTTTTGTAAAGCGTATCCTGCTGTTTTTGCGGATAAATCGGAACAGTTAGCCAGTGTTGATTTACGATATCCGCGCGGCATGGCGGTGCAATGGAAAAAATAAGCGGGAAGATAATGGCAAAAAAATCAGAAAAAAATATCATTACCGGTTTGGATATCGGAACGTCGAAAGTCGTCGCTTTGGTCGGCGAGGTGGCTGTTGACGGAGCCATAGAAATTATCGGTATAGGACGCCACCCTTCCCGTGGACTCAAACGGGGCGTGGTTGTGGATATTGAAGCGACCGTTAACTCCATCCAGCGTGCCGTGCAGGAAGCGGAACTCATGGCGGGTTGTGAAGTCCGAACGGTTTATGCCGGAATCGCCGGCAGTCATATCCGTAGTTTGAATTCCCATGGTATTGTGGCAATTCGCGATCAGGAAGTGTCGCAGGCGGATGTTGAACGGGTCATTGACGCAGCCAAGGCGGTAGCGATCCCGGCGGATCAGAAAATACTCCATATCCTGCCGCAGGAATTTATTATTGATAATCAGGGCAGCATTCGCGAGCCGATAGGTATGGCCGGTGTACGTTTGGAAGCCCGTGTCCATATTGTGACCGGAGCCGTCAGTGCCGCTCAGAATATTGTGAAATGTGTGCGACGTTGCGGTCTGGACGTAAATGATATTATTCTTGAGCAACTGGCTTCCAGTCACGCGGTGTTGACCGAGGATGAAAAAGAGCTGGGCGTGTGCCTGATTGACATCGGGGGTGGTACTACGGATATCGTTGTTTTTGCTGAAGGCGCTATTCAATTTACCTCTGTTATTCCCATTGCGGGCGACCAGGTTACCAATGATATCGCCATGGCGTTACGGACGCCAACCAAGGCTGCTGAAGCCATCAAGATTGATCATGCCTGCGCCATGCCCGAATTGGCCAGTGCCAATGATATGATTGAAGTGACCAGCATGAATGACAGGCCAGGCCGTAAAATATCCGCAAAAGTCTTGTCTGAAGTGGTTTCCGCCCGTTATGAGGAGTTATTCTCTCTGGTGAGAAGTGAACTGCGACGCAGCGGATTTGAGCAACGTATTGCTGCCGGCATGGTAATGACCGGAGGCGGTTCCAGTGTCAGAGGGGCCATAGAATTGGCTGAAATGTGTTTTGAAATGCCGGTACGGCATGGTTGTGCCCACCATGTTTCAGGTTTGGCTGAAGCCACGGTCAACCCTGTTTTGGCAACAGGTGTCGGGTTATTATTGCACGGACTTCAGCAACAATATGAGGGGGGCTATAATGCCCCGGTGTTGAGCATGAATGGCAAAGGCTTATGGAAGCGGATGAGAGAATGGTTTCAAGGTAACTTTTAACTAACCTTGCAAGACACGAAATTTCTTGGCAATTCGGCAAGTAAATTTTAAATAAATCAATCGGCAGAATTAGAGAGGGGAGAGGCAGCGATGTTTGAATTAATGGAAAGCCAGGAAAACAGTGCCGTTATCAAAGTGGTTGGTGTTGGCGGCGGCGGCGGTAATGCGCTGGAACATATGGTCGCGGAAAATATTGACGGCGTTGAATTTATTTGCGCCAATACGGATGCGCAGGCGTTGAAGAACTCCAATGCAAAAATTCATATTCAGTTAGGTGATAACCTGACCAAAGGCCTGGGAGCCGGTGCCAATCCGCAGATTGGGCGAGAGGCGGCTGAAGAGGATCGCGAGCGTATTCGTGATGCGCTGGAAGGTGCTGATATGGTCTTTATTACCGCTGGCATGGGAGGCGGTACGGGAACCGGTGCCGCGCCTGTATTTGCCGAGGTGGCCAAGGAATTAAATATCCTTACCGTAGCAGTCGTGACCAAGCCGTTTTCCTTTGAGGGAAAACAACGTGCTCTGGCGGCCGAGGATGGGATTCGGCGTTTGGGAGAGCACGTCGACTCGTTGATTACGATACCCAATAACAAGTTGCTCAGCGTTCTGGGTAAAAACATCAGTTTGCTCAACGCGTTCAAGGCGGCAAATAATGTGTTGCTGGGAGCGGTGAAAGGTATTTCTGATCTGATCACCCGGCCCGGACTTATTAACGTCGATTTTGCCGACGTACGTACGGTTATGTCTGAAATGGGTATGGCTATGATGGGTACGGGCAGCGCCACCGGTGAACAACGGGCGCGCCAGGCCGCGGAAGCCGCCATTGCGTCGCCGTTGCTGGAAGATGTTAATTTTTCAGGTGCCAGAGGTATCCTGGTTAATATCACGGCAGGACTGGATATGTCGATTGGCGAATTCGAGGAAGTCGGCGATGTCGTCAAGGAGTTTATTTCGGATGACGCTACTGTTGTGGTCGGAACCGTTATTGATCCTGAAATGACCGATGAGATGCGAGTTACGGTGATTGTCACAGGACTCGGCGATACGCGCACACGCAGTGCCGTGTCTCAATCAACGGGCCAACAGACCAAAGCCCGATTTTCCGACTCCATGCGTAGCGACGGAACTCTTGACTATCAGCAGTTCGACAGGCCGGCCGTGATGCGTAGACAAGCTGCGCCATCGTCTTCGGCACCGGCTTCCGTTTCCAAATCATCCAGTGAAACATCCGTACCTGATGTCGATTATCTTGATATCCCGGCGTTTCTTAGGCGACAAGAAGAACAAGTTGATTAAATAATAAACGGCCTTTGGGCCGTTTATTGTGGAAAATTACGAAAAAGTTAGACTAATCAACAAATTGCTGCTATGATTTGGTCGTTTATTGCGCGTAAAATAAAAGGGTACAGAGATAAGGTGATCATTGAATGATAAAACAAAGAACTCCTAAAAAAGTGATTCAAGCAACGGGTGTAGGCTTGCATTCCGGTGAAAAAGTTCTTCTTACCTTACGTCCCGCGCCGATTAATACCGGCATTGTTTTCAGGCGTACTGACTTAAATCCGGTCGTTGAAATTCCGGCTTCCTATGATCATGTCGGTGATACCATGCTCTGTACATCCTTACATCGTGACGGTGTCAAGGTTGCCACGGTTGAGCACCTTCTTTCCGCGTTTGCCGGTTTGGGCATCGATAATGCCTACGTTGATGTGAACGCCGGTGAAATCCCAATCATGGATGGCAGTGCCGCGCCTTTTGTGTTTTTGATTCAATCCGCGGGTATTCGTGAACAGAGTGCCGCCAAACGTTTTATTCGTATTCTCAAGCCTATTCGTGTCGAGGATAATGGCAAATACGTTCAATTTTTACCTTATAACGGGTATAAAGTTTCCTTCACCATAGAATTTGATCACCCGGCCTTTAATGATAAACCGCAAACGGCCAGTTTTGATTTCTCCGGTACGTCCTACGTCAAGGAAGTATGTCGTGCGCGAACCTTTGGTTTCTTATCCGATTATGAAAAATTGCGTGAATGCGATTTGGCCAAAGGCGGCAGTATGGATAATGCCATCGTGGTTGATGATTACCGTGTGCTAAATGATGACGGATTGCGTTTTGAGAGTGAATTCGTCGCCCATAAAGTTCTTGATGCCATCGGCGATTTGTATCTTCTGGGCAGCGGTTTAATCGGTGCCTTTGAAGGATATAAATCAGGACACGAATTAAACAATCGGTTGTTGCGTGAATTGATGGTGCGTCAGGACGCTTGGGAATATACGTATTTTGATGCGGAAAATTATCAACCTTCTATCGCCGCCGATTTTTTCCCGGTAGAAGCATAAGTCCTCATTCCATGTCATAGGGCGTGTTTTACAATTCATTACCACGTCCTGTGTGCCACGCCCTGTTTTACCTCCGTAGATGGTATCAATCCAATAATCGTTTTGAACCCAGATTCGCAAGCGCCTTTTTTAATGGGGGATAATGACAAAGATCTCCAGCCATGAGAATGGCTTGGCGAGCCTGGGGTGACAAAGCAGGTTGATTGGTCGGTTTTTGCGGCTTTAGCCATGTCTCCTGCATGTCTATAATCTTGATTTGAATCGATGATAGCTGATAGAGTCCCGCTTCTCGCCGTAATTTGTCTCGAATGTCCGGCAGTTCATAACGTAGTTCCGTTGCAAAGGCCGGATTTGTCGTTATAACGACTAAGCATCCCTTGTTAAAACTTCCTGCCCTGCAATGATCACGCAAGTGGGGTTTTAGGTAAGAATGTAATAAGGCGTTGAGTGTATCCAGTTGTACGGACTTTTGGCATATTTCCAGGATTTGTCTATTTAAACATTGATTTATTTTACGCATGGAACATACCAGTTATAGCCTGCAAGCACGCCTTGCAAGCACGTTCCGGATTGTGATGATCCAGAGATGAAAAACATGTCCCAGCATAGCAAATTTGCTGGTTCTATCCTATGATATTTGCTATAAAAACAATGAGGATAACAATGAAGGATAAAAACGAAGACAATGTGGTCTATGTGGCGGGGTTGCATTGGATATTATTTTTCTGGCCTGTTGCATTGGCTATTGTGGCGATAGCTCTAGGATTGAAATTTTCCCCGTTGAAAGAAGTGTCTCTTTTTCTGGTGCTGTTTGCGTTGGCCTGGACTGCGGTGACCTGGGTGACCTTTCATTTTTCTTCCCTGACGATTAAAAAAAAGCAAGTCATTTTACGAACCGGTATTTTAGTGCGAAAAACCACTGATATCCCGATGACCAAGATTGAAACCATTGACATAAGCCAATCCGTTCTTGGCAGTATTTTTCGATATGGCGCCCTGGTCATTACAGGCACAGGCGGAACAAGGCATTACATTAACTACCTTACCAGACCACTGACGTGCCGCCGTTACATTGAACAGCTGATGCATGAGTTGTAAGCATTGGTCCGAACCGTTTCTTCCAGGTACGATAGGTACGATCACTCCGTTGGCTCAAGGCTTGCAACATCAGACTGATCTGGTCACTTTATGCGATGGTCGCAAGTGGGTTTGCAAATTATTTGCCAGTCGCACCTGGCTTGGTGTTTTAAACCACGATGTACTGGAGATGACGGAAGAAATCGCCTGCCAGGTTGCCGAAAAACTCCGGATCACCAGTAAGGCTTATCATCCCGGTTGTAGCAACCGGTTGCGGACGACAGATAACCGCTCGGCTTTGATAAAACGTCATGTCCCCGGTGAGACTCGTTTAAATACCACTCCGGCAGATGCTCTAAAACTGGGCAATATCCTGGCTCGGATCCATGCTCTCAAATTGTATCATCCGCTTGCCAGACCGTTCCCGGTAATAGATGCGTCATGGCTCGATAAAGACGAACCGTTCTGGCTCAAGCCTTATTTAGAAGCATGTCATCGTTCCCGTTATCACCGCAGTGAGGAATGGGTAGTGAGTCATCGTGATTTGTATCAGCAAAATATTATCTGGACAAAAGACGATACGCCGCATTTACTGGATTGGGAAAGTAGTGGATTAATCCATCCCTTCGTTGAGTTAATTGGCCTGGCTGTTAACTGTGCCGGGATTGTCATGGGTCAATTTGACCGGCACGTTTATGCGGCTGTGTTGCAGGGATATGCGGATACGATGCCAGGATTACCGAAAGATGATGACATTTTATGGACAATGACCATGCACAGTTGGTTGCTTTGGTATGTTTTCTGTGTGCGAAGCGGGGGAACACAGGAGAAAAGGGCGACCCTGGCCATCATGGAAAAACTTTTGCAATGGCAACCGGAGATGAAAGCGCTGTACGCCCATCTTTGTAAATAAAATTGTAAATGCCAGCAAGCCCTTTCTCTCTTCCAAAAAAGGGGCAATTCCAATAATTGTTGCCGCCTCGACAGGTGCACAGAAGGTAATGTATTTATTCGACCCTGTTTTTAGGGAAGCAACAACTATACTTTAATAACATTAGGTCGTGTTGTCATGAGATTTATCGGCTGCAAATTGAGGATGGAAGGAAAAGACATGAAGCAAGCCCTTGTTCTTGCAGGTATCGTTCTGATGTTTGGAGGCTTTTCATCCGGCTACGCCATGCGGTGCCAACAAAACCTGGTATATGAAGGGGATAGCAAATACATTGTGCTTAAGAAATGCGGTGAGCCGCTGGCCAAAGACATGTATGAAAATCCCGAGATACTTTTCAGCGAGTACGACGTTCCTTATACGGACATTGGCAATGTGTATGAAGTCTGGACCTATCAACGTTCATCCAATGAATTCCTTTATGAGGTGTTGTTTGAAAATGGCCGCGTTAAGTCCATTAGTGCTAATCGGAGCAATTTTTAGCAATAACTCATCGGCTCTGCGAACAAAATTATTTTTGCACCATTTTTTAAAAAAATCCTGTAGCTCGTTAAGGAGGCCTGCGGTCGTATTGCGGGTTTCATTTCCCAATAACGTACTCCACAGGACAGGTAAATTATCCCGCATTACGGCTTCGCCTTCATAGCAGGTGACAAGAAACGATGTTCCTGATTTCAGTAATACTTGTGCCCCTATGATGCTTATTATTGCCGATGAATAAACGGGCAAAGTGTTTATTTATATTAATACTGGATTAATATAAATACTGTACTATGTCCGTTATTATTTAGCTTATCGGGATAGTAAAACAATGGCGCAAGACTTCTCAATCGTATCATCATCGGATTATTTGCAAAAATTAACGGCTTTGGGCATTGATTCCGGGTTAATTAAAAAAAATCTTGAGGAAGCTGACTATCAAAGGGTGTATGACTATAAATTAAGACTCAGCCAGGAATACTGGGGTGTGCCCCTTGATATAACGCAAGACTGGCAATTACAATGCCTGAAGGGTAATGTTGCCAAAATATCAGGCCTGGACATCGCGAGATCCTGTGATAACCAGGGTTTAAACCCCTCTCATTATAGTGCCTGGTCAGGAAACCCGGATGCTTTGTCCTGGGTCAAGCATCATCACCCGGAGTTGTTGACCAAAAAAGACAAATATGGCCGAACGATAGCTCATTATGCTGCCTGGTCAGGAAACCCCGAGGCCTTGGGTTGGGTATTAAAGCATTATCCTGAATTGCTTATTCGAAAAGACCGGTATGCTTACACTATTGCTCATTATGCTGCCTTGTCCGGCAGTCCTGCGGTCTTATGTTGGGTGAAGAATCACTATGATGAATTACTCGCGAAAATAAGCGGCAGTAATCTCAGTTTTATCGATTTTGCCGCTTACTCAGGAAATTCCGAGCAATTGAATTATGCCATAGCTTGTAGTGACAAACCGCACGAACTCAAGATTTCAGGTGATATCCGCGATAAGGAAATCTTCATAAGACTGTTTTTAAAAGCGTTGGTAATCAACTATAGTCTCACGAATATAGTCCTGCCTTTCAATGCAGATAGCACTTCTGTGAAAAAAACAGAGATTTTGTGCGCAAGGAACAAAAAACTGAAAGAGGTATGCCAACAGTTTGAGACGGTATTACAAGGAGTCTTGCAACATAATGACCACGAAAACCCGGAGCATTTATCCCGATTATCCGATGTTAATATTTTATTTAACCTCTTTAATGAATTATTGTCTCCCAACGAGATGAACGAATATTTAGCTCGGGAAGTTTTTAAAAAAAATCTCCCTGAACTCAATGACCATAAACGTCAATTGCTGGCTCAGTACACTATTTCGCAAGATATGGCTTGGGATATTTTTAACAAAATGATCCACAAAATGCGTCCGGAGCAACGATTTACCGCTACGTACGAAGAAAAAATCCTGAAAACCTTATGGCATCTCCTAGTGCGGGTGGATTCTTCTGCTAATTATTGGCCATGGGCTGAGAAAAATCAGGATATCAGGACGCTGCTGGAAGCGTTGCAAGAAACTGTTGAATCGTGCACGAACCAGTCGGAGCTTAAGAAGGCAATCATTACATTTTACCATTTTCATAAGGAGCAAATCACTCATCAGCGTAATTATCTACCCCGCTGGTTTCAATCGAATCATAAAACGGCGATCCAGCAGCTGTTTGATAAGGTGTTTGCAATCGCAGGCATTAGCCAGGATGAGTTATCTGTTGTTCAGGGCAATGAAATTCCTGTATCCCGCAGGGCGCTTAATCCTTAATCCGCACTTTCGGAATAATCGCACCCCTCTCGTGGACAAAGAATTTGCTTGCCGGAGCGTTTGGTTTCCTTGACCGTCAGTAATGGCCAGGCACATTTCGGGCAAGGTTTGTCAACAGGTTCATTCCATAAGGCGTAATTGCATTTGGGATAATTGCCGCAGGAGTAGAAAATCTTGCCTTTACGGGATTTTCGCTTCAGGATTTTTGCCTGGTGACATTGCGGGCATTCCACTCCGGTGTCCGCGGGTTTTTCAAGCGGTTCTATGAATCGGCAGTCGGGGTAGTTGCTGCAACCGATAAATCGGCCGTAACGTCCTGTTTTGATATGCAGCGGGTGGCTGCATTGCGGGCATGCTCGGCCCTCCACCACATCAGGCTCGGATTTTTCACCCCCCGGACTGTTCAAATCCTGTGTGTAATCGCATTCGGGATAGCCTGTACAACCAATAAAGCGCCCGCGCTTGCCGAGGCGAATGGCTAAAGGCTTGCCGCATTTGGGACAGGCTTCATCAAGTGTTTCGGTTGTCACGTCTTTACGTTGCACCTGTTCGTCGGTTTGATGAACCTGCTGAATAAACGGTTGCCAGAACTCTTCAAGCACCGGAATCCAGTCGCGTTCCCCGCGGGATACGGCATCCAGAGTATCTTCCAGCTGAGCTGTAAATTTATAATCGACGTAGCGGGTAAAATACCCGGTCAGAAAGCGGTTTACGATACGGCCAACATCGGTTGGTACAAAACGTTTTTTATCAACAATGACGTATTCGCGTTGTTGCAAGGTATGAATGATGGACGCGTAAGTCGATGGGCGGCCTATGTCGTACTCTTCCAGAGCCTTGACCAACGTCGCCTCGGAATAACGGGGAGGCGGCTCGGTAAAATGCTGGTTGGCCAGAATATCTTGCAGTTTGATTTTTTCGCCGGTTTTCAAATTAGGCAGCAACATGGCATTTTGGTCGTCGTCACTTAAATCGTCCCGTCCTTCTTCGTATACGGCGAGAAATCCTGAAAAGACTACCGTTGAGCCGTTGGCTCTGAAAATATTACCTTCACCGCAGGTCAGATCGACTGCAACGGTGTCCAGCACGGCTTCCGCCATTTGGCAGGCTATGGTTCGTTTCCAAATCAGGCTGTAGAGCTTGAACTGGTCGGCCGTTAATGATTCCCGAACCATTTCCGGGGTACGTTTGATGGAGGTTGGCCGGATCGCTTCATGAGCCTCCTGAGCGTTTTTCGACTTGGTTTTAAATAGTCTTGCCGTTGACGGGCAATTATCCTGGCCATAGCGCTGGACAATAAACGATCTTATTTCCTCAATGGCTTCGGAAGCCAGATTCACCGAATCGGTACGCATGTAACTAATGAGACCCACCGTGCCGGAACCGATATCGATTCCCTCATAAAGCTGTTGGGCGACCATCATGGTTTTTCGCGCCGTAAAACCTAATTTGCGCGCGGACTCCTGTTGCAATGTGGACGTTATAAAAGGGGCGGCTGGTTTGCGTTTGCGTTGTTTTTTCTCGATGTTGGCGACCAGGAGTGAGCCTTGTGCCAGATCGAGCAGATTTTTTCTGACCTGATTGGCATGATCGCCCTCATGGATGGTGAACTGTTGCAGTTTTTCTTGTTGATAGTGAGTCAGGCGAGCTTCAAATGCTGTTTTTTCGTGTTCGCACTGAGCCAGTATGCGCCAATACTCTTGCGCGACAAACCGTTCAATTTCTTCCTCTCGTTCTACAATCAAACGTAAGGCCGGGCTTTGTACCCGTCCTGCAGACAGTCCACGCCGTATTTTTTTCCATAATAACGGCGACAGGTTGAAGCCGACCAGATAATCCAGTGCGCGCCGCGCCTGTTGCGCGTTGACCAGATCCATGGATATTGAACGGGGGTTGTCAATGGCGTCCCGTATGGCGGATTTGGTTATCTCGTTAAAAAAGATACGATGCACTTCCTTATTGTCGAGCAAGTTTCGTTCTTTCATTAATTCATAGACGTGCCAGGAAATGGCCTCCCCTTCGCGATCCGGGTCGGTTGCCAGCAAGAGCGAATCGGATTTTTTCAAGGCTTTGGCAATGGATTCGATGTGGCGCGCATTTTTTTCAATAGGGCTGTAGGTCATCTTGAAATGCTGATCAGGATTGACTGAGCCTTTGCGTGCGGGTAAATCCCGGACGTGTCCGTAAGAGGCGAGGACATCGTAGTCCTTGCCGAGATATTTCTGGATAGTTTTAGCTTTCGCGGGTGATTCCACGATAACCAAATGTTTGCTCATAGGGAGTTGGCCTTACTTTTTGAAATTATCAATGCAACGGTAATTCGTCTTCTTTCTGGTATAGCACAAGATCAAGAAAAGCAAGTTGTGAGGGATCGAGATGTTCCGCCAGAGTGTTGCGAATGGTCCATTTTGTTTCTTGCAGGGTCACGAAACGGGAATCCGAGAAAAGCAATTGATTGATGATCTGTTCCAGTGTTTCAGGGTTAATAACCTTCCAGAGCATTATTCGCATCAGAAACTGATAGCTGGCCTTGGTGAACTTCAATTGTTCATCGGAGGTAAAAACTCGTGTCGCATACTGTTTTGCCGAACGAATGACAAGAGTACTGTCCTCCAGGTTCCTGCTGTCCGTGAGTTCCGTTTCTTCCACCACCGGTGTCTGCTCGGTTTTCTGCTGAGATTTGTTTTCCTTAAGCTGTGATAAACTTTTTTCAAAAAAATTCATCAACATCTCCAATAAGCTATCTTTCATTATGCACACCTCATATAGCCGCCAGGTACGGCTTTGACAATACCCTGAACTTCCAGTGCGGCCAAATCACAGGCCACCGCTTCAATGCTTAATCCGGAACGGATTGCAATCTGATCCACCGTTGTGATCTCAAAGCCAATGCACTTTACTAGGTTTTCGTTATTTGTTGCAAGAGACGATGGCGGGGTATTCATTTTTTCGGACTGTCCGGACAATCCAAACTCTTCCAGTACGTCTGCAGTGGATGTAATCAATTTCGCACCTTGCTGTAACAAAAAATGACACCCCCTGGCTTGCGGATTGTGAATGGAGCCTGGTATGGCCATGACATCGCGATTTTGTTCCAAGGCTAACCGGGCCGTTATCAGTGAACCACTTTTAATTGCCGCTTCAACAATCAAGGTGGACAACGATAAACCACTTATTATACGATTTCTGCGTGGAAAATGTCCAGCGTTTGGTGAGCTATTCAATGGAAATTCGCTGATGAGCAAGCCTTGTTCACTGATGCGACGGGCTAACGCCTCGTGACGTCTCGGATAAACGCAGTTCACTCCCGTACCCATAACAGCAATGGTTTTTCCCCCGGCGGCCAGACAGCCGGTATGTGCCTGCGCGTCGATTCCCAAAGCCAGGCCGCTGACGATAGTTATTTGATGCTTTGCCAGCTCAAACGCAAAACGTCTGGCCGTTTCCTCGCCTGTTATGGATGGCTTACGAGATCCGACCATGGCCAGGCAAGGTTGCTGAAAGGCGTTTAAATCGCCCATCGCGTAAAGCGCTATGGGCGGATCGTGTATTTCACGAAGCAATGCCGGATAACGGGGGTCTTCCCAGGTCAGAAGATGGTGATGATCGGTTTTTTCCCAGGCCAGATCCGCTTCAATCGCGGCCATGTCAAAACGGCAAATGGCTTCCGCCATTTTTGAGGGAAGCCCTATACCCGTTAACTCATCCACGGAGCGGGCAAATACCTCACCAAGACAAGGCCAGTGCCTTACTAATTTCAGGGCGTGGCGCGGCCCGATGCCGTTGATGCGATTTAGTGCGAGAAAATAAGGTTTGTTATTCATGGATTCGTGATTTTATCCTGCAAATGCACGGTTCGAATGGAGCGAACAACCAATGCAAAACTGGTTTGGCTGAAGGTGCGAAACACCATCACTTCCCCCACCCGCTCGCGGGGCAGCTCAATGAGTTTCTCCGGGCAGAGGGGATCTGGCACAAGCCGTTTCGTCGAGTATATCCCCAATACATCGCCTTCTTCCAGGCCGGCGTCATCCCCGCGGTCAATGACCGCTACGAATCCGACGGCACCCTGGGTGTAACCGCCCGGCAAATCAATAATGGAGCCGTTAATGGGAAAATTGGGTGCCTTGGGTTCAAAATAGAGATCGAATTCGGGAAAATCATTGAGGATCACACGATCTTTCAGCTTGACGCCCTGGGTGATCTCGGTGAGGACGATAGTGGCCGGTTCGCCGCCACTCACCAGATTGCCGTACCCTACCTGGGTGGCCAGATACCCGAGGATGCGGTGGCTGATCGGCTCCAGATACGGGGGCCCCGGCCGGTAAATCGCGTAGGAAATAGTTGCTCCCCTCGGCATGGTTTTATCGGGGTGCAGCGCTTTGACGTACAATTCATCCCCTTGTCCTCCACGAAGACGTTCACCGGAGTAAGCCACCACATAAGGCGAGTTCATCAGATAGTCATGATCCATGACCAGGGACGCATTGAGAAACGGTTTGATATCATTTAACGGGATGGCCGGAACGGCGTCTTCTGCGGGCATCGGCCGTACATTAGGTGATAATTTGATGGTTCCGTTGGATAAAACCCTGATGTAGGGCCTGCTTTGATAAAAGCGGATTTCCAATACGGCACCGGGATACAAACGGTTGGGATTTCTTATTTTCGGATTGGCATGCCACAATGCTTTCCATTCCCAGGGCCGATCCAGGTATTTGTTCGCTATAGACCATAAGGTATCCCCCGGCTGCACGACGTATCGCTTGGGATAATCCGAGCGCAGAGTGATTGGTAGTCTTTCCGATGCCAATGCTTCTATAGAGAAAATCAGACAAAAAATTATCAGCATGTATCGCATTGATCAGTCCTTGGTCCAATAGTTGGCATCTTGCAGCAGCACATGGTATCAGGGATAATACCACGCATTCAACTCATTAAAACAGATTTGTGTTATGGCTATTCGCAAGATTGTTTATTTACCAGATGCTGTATTGCGACAAGTCGCAAAACCGGTAGAAACTTTTGATGACTCGTTACAGACGTTGATTGATGATATGTTTGAAACGATGTATAGCGTCAATGGCGTAGGGCTTGCCGCACCCCAAATCGGGGTCAGTTTGCGTTTATCCGTGATTGATGTGATTGGAGATAAAACACAGCAGATCGTGATTGCAAATCCCGAAATTATTACCGCGGAAGGCGAGAAAGAATATCAGGAAGGCTGTTTATCGGTTCCCGGTGTCTACGATACCGTGGTTCGTGCCGAGAAAGTGACGGTTCGTGCCCAGGATCGTCACGGACAGGCGTTTGAGATGACCGCCGACGGTTTGCTGGGAGAATGTTTTCAGCATGAGATTGACCATTTACATGGCAAATTATACATCGATCTGCTTTCACCGTTGAAACGGTCCATGGCCAGACGCAAACTGGAAAAATACAAACGTATGCTTGCACGCAAATCATGACTCGATTAAAAATAGTGTTCGCGGGAACGCCGGAGTTCGGCATTCCGTGTCTGAATGATATTCACAATTCACGGCATCAGCTGCTTGCCGTGTATACGCAACCGGATCGCCCTGCCGGGCGGGGGCGCAAGCTGCAGCCGTCGGCTGTGAAAAGTTGGGCGATTGAGCATAACATTCCTGTTTATCAGCCGGTTAATTTTAAAAATCCAGCGGCTGTTGAGGAGCTTGCGGCCCTGAAGCCGGATGTCCTGGTTGTCATTGCCTACGGTCTGATATTGCCGGCCAGTGTACTGGCCGCCCCTTCTCTCGGCTGTATTAACGTACACGCCTCCCTGCTGCCGCGCTGGCGAGGCGCCTCGCCCATTCAGCAGGCCATCTTGCATGGAGATGAGCAATCGGGAGTAACCATTATGCAAATGGACGCCGGTCTGGATACGGGTGATTGTCTAATCGAGCGTTCCTGCCGCATTGACGCGCAAGATACGGCAGGGATGTTGCACGATAAACTGGCAGCTCTTGCTCCGGAGGCTTTAATGACCGCTCTGGACTCTTTGGCGCAAGGCACGCTCAAGCGCCATCCTCAGGATAACAGCCGCGCTACGTACGCTGGTAAAATCAGCAAAACGGACGCCCGGATTGACTGGCGGCAGCCGGCTCAAGTCATCGAGAGGCAGGTTCGTGCCTTTAATCCCTGGCCGGTGGCGCATACGTTCCTTGATGAGGAGCCGTTGCGTGTTTATCAGTCCGAGACGGATGCCGGTGATAGTATGGCTGAACCCGGAACCATTTTAGCCATTGATAAGGAAGGCATGCTGGTGGCGACCGGAACGGGCCGCTTGCGGATCCGGATGTTGCAATTCCCGGGCGGGAAAGCCATGACGGTGGCTCAATGGTTGAATGCCGGTCGGGCGCAACAGCTTGTCGGTATGGTTTTGCGATGAAAAAAAATGAGCGTTTGCAAGCGTTGCGCGTGTTGGTCAAACTGACTGGAGACAAGGTCTCCCTTTCCCATTCCTTCTCCGCAACGAAGGATATCTCGCCTTTGGTACGGGAAATCTGTTTTGGAGTATGCCGCCATTATTTTCGTTTACAATGGGTTGCGGATAAACTGATGACCAAACGCCCGAAATCCGAGGATGTGTGGATAGTCATTCTGATGGGGCTCTATCAATTGCTTTACCTTAAGAAACCGGACTATGCAACGGTACAGGAAACCGTGGCACTGCTGGATGCTATCAAAAAATCATGGGCAAAGGGACTGGTCAACGCGGTTTTGAGGACCTGCTGCCGTGAGAAAAACGCGTTGCTGAATAATCTGCAGGAACAGGACGGCAAGATGAGCCACCCGCAATGGTTTGTGTCTCGTCTGCAAAAGGACTGGCCTGACTTCCTGGACGATATTCTGGCTGCTAACGATAAGCATCCTCCCATGAATTTACGTGTCAATTCATTGCATCTGAGCCGTGATGATTATCTTGCCCGTTTGCGGCACCTGGGTATTGCCGCTACTGCGAACCGCTATTCCCCGGACGGTGTCAAACTGGCTGTTGCCTGCGATGTGATGGAGTTGCCAGGTTTTCAACAGGGTGATGTATCCGTGCAGGATGAAGCCGCCCAGCTCGCAGTCTCCCTGCTGGCGTTACGGCCTGGATTACGAGTACTTGACGCCTGCTGTGCTCCGGGCGGAAAAACCGGCCATATTCTGGAGAGCGAAACACAATTACAGGAGTGCGTTGCGCTGGATATTGATGAGAGCCGACTGTTACGGGTGCGGGATAATCTGGCGCGGCTTGGTTTACAGGCAACGCTAAAACAAGGCGACGCGCTGAATCCCGCCTCGTGGTGGGATGGACAACTTTTTGATCGTATTCTTCTTGATGCCCCCTGTTCGGCAACGGGTGTTATCAGACGCCATCCTGATATTAAATTATTACGCACAAACGACGATATCAGCAAGGTATGTGCGCTGCAAAAAAATCTGTTAGCCCAATTGTGGCCCTTACTCAAGGCCGGCGGCAGGCTGGTATACGCAACCTGCTCCGTGATAAGGGAGGAAAACGAGTCGCAGATAGCCGGATTTGTTGCCGATCAGGCCGATTGCAAGCCTGTTTCGGAAGAAAAACCCTGGGGGCAATACACCGGTCATGGATGGCAGATATTGCCCGGGGAGGAGGATTGTGACGGGTTTTTCTATAGTGTATTAGATAAAATGGAGTAACACGTGTTGATCAATTGGCCGCTGATTATGGTGCTCATCGGTTTGTCCTTGCCGGGTATTTTAATTGCTGTTCCGAGATTAATTCACTTATTGCTTGCACGAAACAGTGATCAGTTAAAACGGAGAATCAGCCGTCTTGGCATGGTTCAGACCCTGTTTATGGTGATCTTGATGAGCGTTGGCGGCGCGGTTTTATCGTTGCGTACCGGCTTGAATGCCCCGGTTCTCGAGGGGATCCTGGCAGGAAAACCGGTCTTGTCCATGGTGCAGGCATTTCTGTTGCCTGTTTTTCTGGTCACCTTGTCTGGCCTTGTCATTTTTTTGTTGTTTTACTACGGGTTGATGCCGCGATACCTTGATCAGAATACCTTGACTATCATGCGCAGGATACGGGCTGCCTTGCGTCCGGATGGCTGTGTACTCTATGGAGGTGTGGTGGAAGAGGTCATTGCCCGTTGGGGGTTGATGAATGTTCTTGTCTATTTCAGTATTCTGCTTTTGGGCAGAAACAGTGATCTGGTTGTGTGGAACGCCATGCTTATCAGCAGCCTGTTGCTCAGCCTGAGTCATTTGCCGGCTTATATTGCGGCCGGTTGTAAAAACAATCGTTTTTTTCTGTATTCCATGGTGTTGCTGACCGGGTGGCAAGCGGTCATGTTCGGCTGGCTGTTTTGGCAGTATGGCTTGCTTGCCGCAATAATTTCACACATGTTGTTTCATCTGGGGTGGTACTGGTACGATAGAGCGTAAAGAATTTGCAAAGGCATCCATGCTTAAGGTTGATTTAATATTAACCATATATCCTGATTTTAGAGTAACCAGGATGAGTGAACGATGTCTTTATTCAGTACCAATCTACTCAGTGATTTTTCCCGCATAAGACAGCAAGTAACGGAAAACCCCGCTGATTATCAGGCCAGAACAGTGGAATTATCCTTGTTGAAACAGCTAAAGCAACGAGCTGTCCAGGGTGATGCCATGGCGCAATTTCGTCTGGCGCAAGCCTACCCTGAAAATTCCGCCCCTTATCGCAAATGGATGAAGGCGGCTGCCATGCAGGGAATCACCAATGCCATGCTGGAATTAAGCAAAATTTTACTGGCCTCCCAACCCGCCAGCAATATCAGAGAAGCCGCCGGTTACATCACTACGATTCTGCATTCCCGGGATTCCTTCATGAAAGTCCAGGCAAATAAACTCTTGCGGGAGAATCCGTCATTACAGGATATCGTCGAACGTGAAATGAAAACCTGTACTTCCGGCCGTTGTTCAAGGATTGGTTTTTTTGCAGCGTCAATCCCGGATACCGCCGATAATGCTGTTGAAGACGCGCTGGTGGACACACCATCCTGCGTCTGATGGCTTTCGTCCGGCGAACCATTCCGTTTCGCACCGTTGCGGGTTAGCGCCAGTTTATGAAACAATAGCACAACCCATGGTGACGCGTTTCTCGCAGGCTATTTTATGCCCACTCAATACCAACAGCTCTCCGTGCAAGCCTTGCAGCCCGGGCGTTATCAGCCACGATTGCATTTTGATCAAAAGGCACTGGAGGAACTGGCTCAATCCATTCTCAGCCAGGGGTTGATTGAACCGATAGTGGTTCGGGAAATCGCTTTGAATCATTATGAAATCATTGCGGGCGAGCGGCGGTGGCGAGCCGCAATGCTGGCTGGTTTGCAAGACATTCCCTGTCTGGTCGGCGAATACACGGACGAACAGGCGGCTGCCCTGACGCTGGTGGAAAATATCCAGCGCCAGGAGTTAAATTTGATTGAGGAGGCCGGAGGATATCGGCGGTTGTGTGACGAGTTTCATTTCCAGCAGGAAGAAATTGCAACGCTGGTAGGAAAATCACGCAGCCATATTGCCAATATTTTACGCCTGCTTAGCCTGGATGAAAAGGTACAGGCGTTCATCAAAACAGGCCATTTGTCTCTGGGGCATGCCAGGATGCTGGTTGGTTTGTCACCGGGGCGACAAATTGCCCTGGCCGACTCGGTTGTAGCGGAACAGTGGTCTGTGCGCCAGCTGGAAGAGAAAATCCGGTTATCTAAATCCCCATCGCCAATGCCTGGCAATCCCGGACGTGATCGTGATATTGAACGTTTGCAAACGCTGTTAGCCGAACAAATCGGTGCTCCTGTACAAATTATTAACGAATCCGGCGCCGGAGGCTGGCTGCAGGTAAAATTTTTTGATAATGATACCCTGGCGGGACTTCTTGAGAGGCTGGGCTTACGATATGATTAGCATACGAACTGTATCCCCGCTCCGGATATTTGAAACACTGACGCATTAAATTCAAATAGTCGGGACTCCTATTGAAAGGAAACGAAATCGATGAAAAGGATATTGTCAGGTTTCATAGTAAGCATGTTGTTTTCCGCCTCATTGCATGCCAGTTTTCAAAGCGGGGCGGATAAACTGATTAATCAGGTGGATCCGGCAATTAATATTGGCGTTGAAGTGGTTGATCTGACCTCGGGCGCAACGATTTACCGTCGCAACCAGAATCGTTCCTTTATTCCTGCCAGCAATATGAAACTTTTTTCCGATGCGGCCGCGTTGATGGTGCTTGGGCCGGATTACCGATTCCGAAATCAACTGAGTGCCGGGGTATCCCGTCTGAAGGATGGTGTTTTTAAGGGAACAATATACCTGAAATTGCCGGGCGATCCGTCGTTTACCCGGGCTCGTCTGGCGTCCTTGCTCGCATCCCTGAAATCCTGGCATATTAACCGGATCATCGGCAATGTTGTGATTGACAGCAGCCATGTCAATATACACCCGTACGCGCCGGGCTGGATGGTGGAGGATTTGGCATACAGTTACGGAGCTCCTCTGGCACCGGTGATTATCGATGCGAATCGGATGACGGTTACCGTAAATCCGGGCAATAAACCCGGTGCGCCTGCCATAGTGGAATTACCGAAAGATATCGGCGGAATTGCTATTAACAATCAGGTGAAAACGAAGGCATCGGCTGCGAAATGCGGCGTTGATTTTTCAATGGACAAGGATAACCAGTTAACGGTAAGGGGTTGCGTGGGTGTGAACCAATGGGCAATTCAGCAGAATATGGCCGTTCGTAATCCATTGGCCTATGCGCAGGGATTGATTCAAAAACAGCTTAACCGGCAGGGTATTGTTCTGGAAGGCGAGGTGGTGCTTGGCAAAACGCCATCCGGTTCCATGATGCTGGCAACGGATTTATCCAAGCCTGTTGCGCAATTGATGGCCGATACCTTAAAACCGTCGGATAATCTTTATGCTGACAGTCTTTTTTTACATGCGGCATCGAAATTACAGGGCGCACCGGTTAATTGGAGCGAGGCGCAGATTCTTATAAAAAAATTCATCCAGCAGCAAACCGGCATCCCGTTGAAAAACGCAGTGATGACCGATGGCTCCGGGTTATCACGTTATGATTTGCTCACACCAAGCCAGACCGTCGGGTTATTACGCTTTTTATATGAGCGTTTTCCCCTCTCCTATGAATACATTGCCGCCTTGCCGATATCCGGGCGTGACGGGACGTTACAACGACGGTTTAAAAAGCCGAACCAGAAAGATATGGTTCGGGCAAAAACAGGTACGATGAGGGGGGTTGTCAGTTTGTCCGGCTATCTTTATACGGCCAATGCCCATACCTTGGCTTTCGCCATCTACATTAATAATTTGCCCGGTACCAAGTTGTCTGTTTCAGGACGTTACCGTTATTTGGTGGACGCTTTATGCAGTTATTTTTTACAACAGAAACCAGCCAATAATTCCTGGGTCAGAGTGTTAGGCAAGCATCCTCGTCTTAAATATCAGCAAAATCCAACCCAAAGTGAAATACAACGCAGACGGAATGCAAGATGGCGGCGTCTGGAAACCCTGGTGAAACAAGCCTTGAAAGGACAGTCGGTGACCGTTTTATATCGCAACAATGAACTGATTCTCAGAGATCATCAGGTTGATTTCAATAAGGTGATGCAGGCATTATCCAATGTTCGGAAAAAGCATCCTTTCGCTGTTGCCGTGGCCTCCAAAACAATACCAAATACTCTGGGAAGGCCTCTTATTCTCTGGACAGATGTGTTTAACTCCCGGGCTTCCGAACAACGAGTCTGGACCATCAGAGAGGCTTCTAGCTAGGTTTTGTGAACAAAAATTTTCTTCGCACCATTTTTTGCGAAAAAAAAGTAGCCCGTAAGGAGGCCTGCGGCCGTATTGCGGGTTTGATGTGCCACTTATGAACGTTTTCCCGCATTACGGCTTCGCCTTCATGACGGGCTACAAGACATTATTATTTGTTGCGCAACAATAGTTGCCTTGTTTTCGATGTCATGCAAACCCGGGCTTAAAGCAAGAAAAGGGTTGTTTTTGAGCGCTATGCTATAATTTTTTTCATAAGCCACTGTATTTTTTAATGTATGCCCCGAGCCAAGACTGTTCAACACGCAGACAAGTCGATAAAGCAATTGCTTGAGAAAACAGCCCTGCTTGAAGCGGCGCTTAAACAGGTGCGCAGTGAGCAGGAAACGTTAAAACAGCAGCTTGGGATTGAAGGGAAATTATTGGAGGCGCTGCGTCAGGAACTGGTGCTCAGAAATGATGAGATATTGAGTTTGCAGGAAAATATCCAGAAAAAGAAAGGAAGGATTTCGGAACTTAAGAAGGCGGTTCGTTTTTTGCAAAACGAACTGGCGGCGAAGCAGCAAGAAAATTCCGAGTTACGTTCAGAGCTGGATGGGGGGAGGGACAAGTCGGTGCGCATCAAAAAAGACGCTTCGGTTTCGGAATATCAAGTGCTTCATGATGACAAAACACCGCCGCTTACCGACGAGCCAGCCTTGTCACCCGACGCACTTAATCAGGCAGCAAACAAGGGCGTGGCCAAGGAGCAAATTAATCAGCTTGTTTCCGGTTTGAGGGAACACATCGAGCAGTTATCCACTCGAAAAAGTCGTTTTTGCAGCCACTTTTTTCACCGGCTTCATTTTAAAAACCGCAATACTTATCTTAAGGAGTTGAGCCGGATTGTTCAATCCGAATTTTCTCCCGCTGAGAAATTACATCAATTCAAGGATGCTACTGAAGTTTATTTGGCAGCACTAATCGATCACCACTCTGTACGGTATTTATCTAATTTTTATGAATTTTTTGATGGCGCCCAGCCTACAAAATATGAACTGGAGCAGCTTTGGAAAAAAGAGATGTCTATCGATCTGGAAGACTCTATTATCAATAAAATGAACCAGCTTGCCGTGGAAAGCAAACGACAACAGAAATCTTCCCGCGGAGACTGAACCATTGCTATGGTGATTTTGATAAACGAAACCGGGCAATTTCCCGGGTAACCTGGCCAAAATCATCCGTATAACCCACTCCAATAGCTGCGGCGGTAAACGTTACCGGTTGATGCGGACTTGCATGCCGGTATTTGTTAATCAGAGCATCCGTTTTTTTCTGGAAAGCTTCGGCGGTAGCGGTGTCCTGAAACGTTTTCGCCATGATGCTGATATGGGGGGCGAATTCAAAAAACACATTGGGACTGCCATACCGTTCAAAAGCCTCGCGTTTGGCGGGGATCGCTTGTGCCCAATCCGGTATGCGGGCGTTAAAATCCCGCAAAGGGTGAAGACGAAAAACGCTGTCATCGCTGAGCTGCCGCAGCTTGTTGTTTGAGCCGTCAGGTTGTTTGGGGAGCGTGATGTCCAGCATCACATAATTGCCTGCGGTGACAAAAAATTCAGTGGCGGTGATGTCTATCGGTGACCACCGTCGTGAAAGAATCTCTACCTGTCGAATAATTCTTGCGAGCTTGTCATCCCTATACTCTGTTAAATAAAGGGTCACGTGGATGGGACGGGATTTAAGAAAAGGGGTTATTTGATAGTTATCCAACAGTCCTTCGTTTTTTAAAAACCGGTTGAAATCAGCGATAGTTTGATAAATTGCGGGTTGCTCGGCAATGAGATAAACGTTAATGGATTGACCTGCAAGCGCTTGCCGGGTAATGAGCAGGAGTGACAGCACAACAACGGCTTTTAAACAGTTCGGAATCATTTTTTACTCCTTGAATCAACCCAGCCCGCAAATCAGCCTGTCAAATTAATCTTACTGCACCGGGAAATTAAAATAACTGTGCGGGTATGGTTCCTGTGACAGGGTAAAATGCCACCATTCCTTGTTATAGGGTGTAAAACCGTTTTGAATCATCAAGCGTCGCAAAAACAACCTGTTTTTATGTTGCTGTTCGCTTAAATCCGGGTAAAACACATGGGCACTTTTATCAAGACAGTCAAAGCGTGTGCCGGTGTTGATGGTGCCGTCGTCAATGTATTTGGTTGTTTTACCGAAACATCGAATACTGGTTGTTCTGGTCTTATCAGAAACGCTGTTTTCAGGTGATAGCTTGACCAGGGTCAAATCCAAGGTGCTGCCGCGGCTATGTCCTGAGTGACGAGCGATATATCCTTTGGCAAAAAGCGTCTTTTTTTCCTCACGGGGATAGTAATATCGTTTCATGCGCGTGTCGTTCGGATTTTGACTCCATTGATAAAAAGCGTTCACCGCCCGGGTTGGCCGATAACAATCATAAACTTTCACACGGTAGCCTTTTTTCATGGCCTCTTTCTGGACGTCGGCGAGATGCCTGGCTGCGGCAATGGTCAGGATACAACGCCCGCTTTGATAGCCGGGAACCGGTTTGCCGATAAAATTACCGGAACCGGCATAGCGTATGTCCTCGATGATTTCCGGAGCCACATCCTGTAAATAGACAAAGCCGGGCGGTAAAGCGTGGAGACAGGTGCTTGTCAGGGCAAGAAAGATTAATGAAGCGATGCGATGATTCATAAAAAAAATGATAATAAGAACAAGATCATTATGATAGCGCGCTGCCGGTAACTTGCAACATTGTACCGGATAATTGATTCATGAAAATCCTCATGGTTCCTGTTTTTACCAAAGAACCGCAGCCCGTAAGCAGGCCTGCGGCCGTATTACGGGTTTCATGATCCAATATTGTCTCATGAGAACAGGTGAGTGCCTATGGGAGCGTTATCCCGCTACAGGAAACACTACAAAAAAGGATAAATCACACACTTTTTTGCAGCCCGGCGATAACTTTAAAAACACGCCTTAATAATACTCCACGGTGGTTGTGGTGACATCCACGGGTTCCTCATCCAGAATCGTGATGGATTGATAAGGCGGCGCTACATTGACCTGGCGATATTCCACGATTTCCGTATTTCTGGTGCAGCAACAAGCGCTCAGCATAAAAATAACGGGTATTAATGCTATCCATTTCATACGGGTTCCCTATTGAACTTGCCTGGTTAAAATTGTAGATTATTTGAACAGAAATTGCCAGTTGAGCTTATGGCCCTTCGGTTTTTTTCATAGCCAAATAATCTCATGACGACAGCCTCTAATCATCCCCGGGTTTTTTATTGTTTAAAAAATAGAGAAATGCGAGTAGTTGTGCGACTGCGACGTAAAGGGAAGGGGGTATTTCATCACTTAATTTAACCTGGGCAAGCAATGCGGTGAGTTCCGGGTCTTTTTCCAGCGGGATGCCATGCTCTCTGGCTGCTTTAATGATTTGTTCCGCTACGGCTCCCTCGCCTTTGGCTGTAACCCGGGGCGCGGATTTGCCGTCATAATGCAGGGCAATGGCTTGCGGGTTATCTTTTTTCATATTTTTAAATCCAGAAGTGACAGGTGATGTCCGTCAATGTTGTTGTCGTTCAATCCCTGGTGTAATCCCCAGGTGCCTAATTGCAAGCCCAATTGCTCAATTAATGCGGAAAATTGCGCCTCATTGGAAGCCAGAAGATCAAGCGTGTCCGGCTTTTCTGCGTTAATTTGCACATCAATAGTCGTGTTGTTGATTGAAACCGCTCCTTGTATATCTCCCAATTCGGAGAGATTCAAGGCAAAGGATATACTCCATTTTTTCGGCATGAAACCCTCCTGTCGTTCTTCCTTGATCATCAAGGACACGGCTTCGGGGCCGGATTCGGTTTGGACAGGCAAATCAAGCATCAAACTGTAAGGTGGATCCGATTGCATGGCATGAGCAATTTGAAAGGTTTTTATGCGGGCCAGGACATGGGCAGCCTGTTCGCTCAATGCCGACAACAGCTTTTCGACAGGCAGATTGGCGATTGATTGTTGGTCTGTTCGCGGCTGCGGTTGCGGAACAGCGCCTTTTAAGGGCAGGGACTCATGGGCCAGTAAAGGATACGTGGCATGGGCAAGTGATCGGCCGGTGGGTTCAATCCCATATGCGGCAAGGGTTTTAAGCAAAATCAGATACTGTGCTTTCATATCTCGCCGCAGATTCGTATCGGTCGTATTGTTGCGGGCATTCAGTAAGGCGGCTTCCAAAAATAACCCGCTTTGACTGACGGCTTTGGCCATATCCCGGGGTAATTGCGTCAATGAGGAGATATTTGCCAATAATTGTGAAATTTGCTGTTTAAGATCCGACGGTAGACTGGTGTGGCCGGTGAGGGTATTTAATATGGCCAGTAAACGGCCCGGGGGTACCTGGTACGGTAAATTTTGTGCCAGCGCGGTTTGTATCAGGCTTTGACCGGGTTTGCTGTCAGGAATAACCTTGAGGATGGTTTCATCTCCGATTTTCATGACTTGCACTTTCATTAATTCACCGGGCGAAAAATGGTGTGAGGTTTTGGCATTAATATTCTGGCCGTTAATGTTTATGGTGACCTGATTTTCCGTCAGGGCGGTAACGACCACGGTTTTAAGAACCTGTCCCACATAGAGATCGATAGCCGGCTTGGCCAGTTTGAATTCCTGGGCAGGATTGGGTCGAAGATTCTGTAAAGAGGACGGATCCGTGATCATGGTGATGTACGCCTGTTCTCATTGTTTTGTTGCGAGATAATTCCTGCCAGGTCAATTAATTACTTGTCTTTTCCAAAGTCGTTTCACTATACTGATGCTCACTGTTATCGGCTGAGAATTCCATTTCTTGATGGTCAACCTGTCGAAAAGGATATCTTCTTCACAAAAAGCACGGGTAACGACGGAATACTAACAGAACAGGGTGTGAAGATGTTAGATAGAGCAAGTGTCGTGGATACACAATTTATTAACTGCGTTCAAAAAGGTGAATTCCCTCTCGCCAAAACCCTTACGTCACCGCATGACGCGGGTATGGATAAAAAGACGGCCATTGAAATTTTTGACTCCCAATTGAAATCACGATTACTGGATATCATTGCCCGTCAGTTGAAAGAAAAAGGCTTGTCTTTTTACACTATTGGAAGCAGTGGTCATGAAGGCAACGCGGTATTCGGCCATGTGTTCAGATACACGGATATGGCTTTCCTGCATTACCGCAGCGGGGGTTTTTATTTACAACGGGCCAAGCAGATCCCGGGGCATGACGGGGTTAAGGATATGCTGCTTTCCCTGGTTGCCGCGGCGGAAGAACCCATTTCAGGCGGCCGCCACAAGGTCTTTGGCAGTTTGGCGTTACATGTTCCACCACAAACCTCAACTATTGCTTCCCACCTGCCCAAGGCACTGGGTGTGGCATTGTCTATTATCCGTGCCAGGGAATTGTCTACCCCGGCTCAATTACAGCCCGATAGCGTCATTCTCTGTTCGTTCGGCGACGCCTCGGTGAATCATGCTTCGGCCCAGACGACGCTAAATGCCTGTTCCTGGATTGCAAGTCAGAATTATCCGTTGCCCATCGTGTTTATTTGTGAAGATAATGGTCTTGGTATTTCAGTACCCACGCCGCAAGACTGGATTGAATCGTCCGTGAAGCATCACCCCGGACTCCACTATCTGGCTTGCGACGGTTTGAATATCGCTGATGTTTATTTAAAGGCACATCAGGCCATGCAACTGGCACGGGTAAAAAAACAACCGGTTTTCCTGCATATGCGTTGTGTGCGTTTGTTGGGACATGCCGGTTCCGACATTGAATCCCAATACCATAATCAGGCGAAAATTGAGGCCTGCGAAAAAGATGATCCGTTATTGCATACGGCCAGAATCCTGGTGCAGGCGGGTTGGATAAGCCGGAAAGCGATTATTGATTTATACCAGGATAATCGCTCGTTGATCGAGGCGAAGGCTATGGAAGTGATCCGTTTGCCCCGTCTTGCGAGTGCGGCTGAAGTGATGTCGTCCCTGATACCCTCCCCCCGTAACAACGAGGATTATCCCCTGCCGGACGAGGCAATGAGAACCCGGGTTTTTGGTAGCGCGTTTAACCAGTTGACGATGAAGCGAAACCTTTGTCAGCAGATTAATTTCGCGTTGACCGACCTGATGATGCAATACCCCAATATGCTGATTTTTGGTGAAGATGTCGGCAAAAAAGGCGGTGTTTACCGGGTGACGGCCGATCTGCAAACCCGTTTCGGACAGCGCCGCGTCTTTGATAGCTTGCTGGATGAGACAACGATTTTGGGAACCGCGATAGGTCTGGCTCATAACGGCTTTGTACCTGTCCCCGAAATTCAGTTTCTCGCTTATCTGCATAACGCCGAGGATCAATTACGCGGGGAAGCGTCTACCCTGTCTTTCTTTTCCAACGGCCAGTATCAGAATCCCATGGTGATTCGTATTGCGTCATTGGCTTATCAAAAAGGATTTGGCGGCCATTTTCATAACGATAATTCCATTGCGGTATTACGGGACTTACCGGGCGTCATTGTGGCTTGTCCGTCCAATGGCCCTGATGCTGCGAAAATGTTGCGGACTGCCATGTATCTTGCCCATAAGGAAGGACGGATTGTCGTTTTTCTCGAACCGATCGCCCTTTATATGACCAGGGATTTGCATGAACCGGGTGACAATGGCTGGCTTTTTGAATACCCGGCGCCTGACGAGGTGATAAAAACCGGTGAAGTGGGGGTTTATGGCAAAGGGGATACGGTGATTCTGACCTATGCCAATGGTTATTATTTGTCGCGTCAGGCGGCTAAGATTCTGAAGGAAGAACACCAGGTTGACGTTAAAATAGTTGATCTTCGCTGGCTAAGTCCCTTGCCTGAAGAAGCCATATTGCGCGAAATCGCCAAAGCGAAACGGGTGTTGATCGTTGATGAAGGTCGGCGAAGCGCTTCTCTGAGTGAAGGGTTGATGACTCTGTTAATGGAACAGGCGTCTTCCCGTCTGAAAATACGACGTTTAACCGGTGAGGATTGTTTCATTCCATTAGGAACAGCCTGGCAATATTTATTACCCGGTCGTGATTCCATAGTAGACGCCGTGTTGGCGTTACACGCAGTTAAAAAGGAGAAAGAAGGTGGACGATTTGCTATTTCTTGATGAACAATTGCACGACGACGAACGCATGATTCGCGACAGCGTCGCTCGCTTTGTCAGCAATGATGTGGTTCCGCTTATGGCCGAATCGTTTGAACATGGCCATTTTCCGCAAGAGCTGATAAAAAAATCAGCCGATCTGGGTTTGCTCGGTTTAACGCTGCCTGCCCAATATGGCGGAGCGGAGGCGTCTTATGTGGCTTATGGTCTGGTTTGCCAGGAACTGGAAAAAGGCGACAGCGGTTTGCGCAGTTTTGTTTCGGTCCAGAGTTCGTTGTGTATGTATCCTGTTTTTCGCTATGGCAGCGAAGCTCAGAAAAAACGATTTCTGCCCGCTATGGCGGCAGGCGATGTGATCGGATGCTTTGGCCTCACGGAACCGGATTCCGGTTCGGATCCGGCCAGTATGCGCACGTATGCGAAAAAAGTGGACGGCGGTTGGGTGCTCAACGGCGCCAAAATGTGGATCACGAACGCGTCCATTGCCGATATTGCCATTGTCTGGGCCAAAACCGAAGACGGGATACGCGGTTTTATTGTCGAAAAGGAATTCAAGGGATTCAGCAAGCCGGAAATCAAGCACAAAATGTCGTTACGGGCTTCCATTACCGGAGAATTGGTGTTTGAAGATGTTTTTGTGCCCGATGAAAATCTGTTACCGGGTAGTGAGCGAGGATTGGGCGCTCCGCTCAGTTGTCTTAGCCAGGCACGCTATGGCATAGCCTGGGGCGCTATGGGGGCGGCTATGGCCTGTTTTGACATCACCCGCGATTATTTGCTGGAACGCAGGCAATTTGGCAAACCATTGGCTTCCTTTCAATTAATTCAGAAAGATCTGGCTGACATCTATACGGAAATCATCAAGGCGCAATGCCTGAACCTGCAGATTGGGCGTTTGAAAGACCAGCAACGTGAGACGCCGGTGATGATTTCTCTGGCCAAAGGCAATGCTTGTCGCGAAGCCTTGGCGATCGCAAGAAAATGTCGCAACCTTCTTGGCGGAAATGGCATTAGTCTGGAATATCATATCATTCGGCATATGTTGAATCTCGAGTCCGTGTTTACCTATGAAGGTACGGACAACGTTCACACCCTGGTTCTGGGGCGTCACATAACCGATATCAACGCGTTTGAATAACCTTTTCGTCCGGGATGCCCGCTATCCCGGACACAATTCAGGCTCTGCGAACCAAAATTTTCACAGTTGCAAATGCGGCTAATTGGCGCCATTATCCACATTTTCGCTTTGCGAAAAAATTGCTTCACAGAGCCTAAGCGCACAAAGTCTGATATCTGCAACAACACCAATAATCTCTGCGGACATTTTTGGCTAAAAAATGTCTTGTCTGTTGAAAAATTAATATTCACTTAAGATTGTTTCCATATAATTTGCCTGATCATTTTTACAGGTATCAAGGTCATGAAACTGGAAAGAGTTGTCGGGTTTTCAAAAATTGACGAGCATATAAGAGATAAGGTCAGTATCAGGCAGGCAAGAAAATTGTGGGAGCGCGGTGTTCCCATAAATAACAGTCCGGCAGAACAATATCTCGTCAATACGCGCCACATTCCCCAGGATGTGGCACGCAAACTTGACGTTCGAAGCTTGAAAGGTCCAATCGGTATTCCGTATTTTGATAAAAATCATCCTTATGACGATTATCTGGTAAGTCCGGTGCTTGATTTGGATCACCAGTTGATTGGCGTACAGTTAATCCAGATTGATAAACAAGGTAATAAAGCGAAAAACGTTAATGATGAAGATTATTACTGTAAAAAATACATTGGCGCTCATCATCCGGCGCGTGAAGGCAGCGCGGCCATAATCTGTTTTAGCAATGATGCGAACGAAGTGTATGTTGCGGAGGGTATAGAAACGGCGGCCAGCATTGCCAGTATCCGAAATATTGCTGAAAGACACACCGTGCTGGCCTCTCTCAGCGTGAATAAATTAACAACTACCCTGGAATTTATTAAAACGCATTTTCCACCGGATGCCAAAGTGGTTTTGCTTAAGGATCATGACTCGGAAGGTTCCATAGCCAACAAGGAATTTGAGCACGCCAGAGAAGCGTATCTGCAAGCCGGATATCAGGTCGTGGTTAAAGAGCCTGTGGCGGAAGGTGATGATTGGAATGATGTGTTGACTCATCAAGGTGTCGAGGCGTTGGAATTGGAGTTTGGCTCTACAGCGACGAACAATGCTTCCCTGAGTGACGGCTCCGATAATGATAATGACGGATCCCTGCAATTATTTATCGAGCACTTTAAAAATATATACGGCGGTCTGTTATCAAGTGAAAGCTATTCGGAAAAGAAAAAATTACTGGCCGTATCGTTCAGCGTCCTTGCCCAATTAAAAAATGAGCTAAACGCCATAGATGACGAGCAAGATATAGGAGTGCAGATTCGTACCATAGATCAAACGCAATATGCGATGGTGGTGGTCTCCACCTTGCTTTCCGAGTTAACCGGACAGCAATTATCTTCATGGAGACCAAAAAACAATAATTTTGCCATGGTTTACAAGGAGTTGTGTCGGTTAGAGCGGGAAATGGATGACGCACTTCGAGAGGATGATGCGTTCAAGAGCGAGAGCAAGGAGTTGAAAGGTCATTTGTACCTGGCCTATCATCGTGCAACTATGGCATGTCATGCTTGTATAAGTGCTTTGCATCCGGAAACTATCAAGGACGTTAAAATCCAGACTTATCATGCGAATCGATTGAAAAGAATTGATGAGGAAATCATTTTTTTACAAAAAACCAACCGTCCAACGAAAAAGGATTCGGGCGAAGTTACCGAACTTTACCAGTTAATTTGCAATTTAAAACAGGAAAAAAAATTTCATAGGGAAGCGTTACAGAAACTGCAATTGCAATGGAAGTATCCAGGAAAATTATCGCTTGCCGGCAAGAGACACAATCCTTATGTTGTCTATTATAACGCGTTTATCAACGAGGCTCGTATTCATTTTGACTCAGGTGTTTTCAATCGTCAGGAAATAAGAAAAATTCTTGAAAAAAAATACAAAACAATGCGTTCGCAGCTTCAGGCTGAGCATCGAAAAAAAATAGAGGCCGCAAGGCAGCGTTGTCTGATTGAAATGCGAAAGATGATCGCACCTCTTACCGTACAGATGGACAAGTTGGCACAAATTGCGTCAGCAGAGCAATTTCTGTTAACAAAACAACGTGCGGAAGCGGGGATTTCCGAGTTTGAAAGGAATTATTTACTGGCCATGGAAAACTTGCAGGATAATCCATGGTTGCAGAAGCGGCTGCAGTTATGGATCAATCAGCTACATGCTTTCAAGATGGTATCTCCATGCGTTTATTTTTATCCGGAAGAGACACCGGAAATTAATGCCGTCAGTATTCTTGATGAGGATTCGGATGAAGAGGGCACGCTGAGTGATTTGACTGAATCGATATTGAGTGAGCAATTCGGATCTCCATGCGAAATCAATTTTCCTGAAGTGGCAAGCCAGCCTGATTGGTTATCTTCTCATTCCCCAGGTTCCGCAACGATGAAATACATAGCAAATCTCTGTGGTATTGCGTTTAATGAGCTTGATGAGCGATTGTACCTTACTATCATCGATTTTTCGGAAAGACTGGCTTTGAATCTTTATAAATCGTTTGAAGTAATTGAGCCTGGTAAAAACGGAAACAGGCAGGAGTTCGACGGTCTGGTACTCCGCAACAGGCAATTGACCATTATTGAGCGTAAAAGCAATGACGGTACCGGCCCGGGTCTGCTGCAACGTAATTTTTGCCAGAATAAAATTTTGTCGAAAGAAGATTATTTACGCAAAAAAATCATCGATAAAATCGTTGAATTGCCGACCAGCGAACAATATCAATACATCGTCATTGCTGAACCAGGCCGAGAGTATCCGAGCTGGTATAGCCCTGAATTCAATGAGCAGATCAGAGAAAATTTATTATGTTCGGCTAAATGGCTGGTGATTAAAGCGTTGCAGGATATGCACCTTGAACTGAATCTGAATCGCCCGCAATTTTATACCGGAAATGATTGCGAAGGCCTGTTTTTTAATCAGGGTTTGATCCGCAGCGGTGTAACGGTGCGCTTTTCTCGCAAAGAGAAAGGCAATGAAGATTGCGCTCATAAAAGAATGGAGACGGTTGTTTTGCAACGCACTGAAAAACGTGACAAGGATGGCCTGGCTTATGTTATCTGCGGTTCAGGTGGAATGTGATTGCAGGCGGCAATCCCTGTTGTATGAAAGCAAGCCCTGTCATTTACCTCTATAATTAACAATAAGAATACGAAAGGAGGTACCCGTGAGCAATCTTCAGAAAGAAACGGTAGATACCCTGGTGAAACCGGAGCCTGACTTAACCGATGAGCTGGAACTGGGAGGTTCCTCTAATGAATTTAACCAAAACCAGTTTGTCAGCGGCGATCAAGTCGATTTGAAAGGTGGTGGCGTCCCCGCCTATGAAACAACCGGAGAAGTTGATCCGAATGATGACATTGGCAATGACGAGATGGAAAACGATCCGCAGTTTACAGGGTAAATGATTGGGATAAACAGACACCTGAAGTGATAGAAAATATAATATGTCCACATAGCCCATCGGTGACCATGATCTTGTTATTTTTCTTCAGACACGTTATTATGCGCATCCAGTCGGGGCGTAGCGCAGCCTGGTAGCGTACTAGCATGGGGTGCTAGTGGTCGTAGGTTCAAATCCTACCGTCCCGACCAGTTAAATATTTTGTAAATCAATAAATTATCTTGGCTAATTAGAATTTGCCACGCGAAAAAATTTTCTTAATGGGTACTTTGGTGGGTACTTAACGAAAATAACTATTTCCTGAAACATTAATCAAGAATACAACTCTTGACTTATAATTACTGCTTTTAAAGCAGAAATCACTACATTACAATATTTCAAAAAAATTAATTAAATGATATATAAAGCAATTAAATAAAATATTGGAGTTAGCGTGCTTTTCCTGGATATTATTCAAGCAGTATGCTCTATATTGAGCTTGGTTATTTCTATTTTTGTTATAAATAAGGTCTATAAAATTGATCAAAAAATTAATGTTTCAGTAAGCAAAAATAAAGCCATGACGCAATCAGTAAAAGGAAACTCAAATCGTTTAAAGGGAAGTCAGTGAATTCAAATATAAAGCAAAATGTAAAAGGCAACGATAATTTTGTAGTTGTAAACTATGATATGCATGTATCAAATATATCATCTATATTGGCAGAGGCTCTTCCTGAAATTGCAAAAATTGTCGCCTTACAAGATGATTCTGTTAATGATACCAAGCCATATAGTGTCAAAGATAAAATTGAATATAACAACATAAAATCGTTTAAAGAGATTTTGCAGGAGTATGGTCAGTACGGTTTTAAAATTGATACATTGTATGAGGAATATGATAATCATACACCTGGCTTCATTAGATCAGTTTTTCAATATTTTAGAACTAAATATTTATTGAAGAAAGAGCAGTTAATCAGTCTTAATGAAAATGGGGAAGATCCCCAATTAATTATAAAAAGGAACTCCGATAATATTATAAGAGATATTTTTAAACAATTTGTTGTTGAAATTAAAACGGTAAAAAACATTGAGATCAATATGGAAGCTCTTGATACTTGCGCGCTATGCGTGGTTTGCCATGCTTTAATTAATTGTAAAATACTTGAGAAACCTCCTTTATGATTGTTGATAGTGATAAACATCCTGAATTAAATATATATTTTATAGGGGCAATTATTTTAAAAGTTATAAATAAATCTTTTAATTGTGAAAATGATATATTGGATATATTCAAAAAATATAATAAGGGACGAAAAATAAAAGTTTCATTTGATTATTTTCTATTAGGTATGGATTGGTTATATATATTGGGAATAATTAATATTAATGAGAAAGGAAATGTTATCTTATGTATTTAAATAAATTAATGGTCCGAGATAAATACAAAATTATAAGAGATATTTCTTTCAAGCAAGGCCTAAATCTGGTGATCGATGAAACATCTTCTGTAACTCAGGACTCTGGAAATAACGTTGGAAAGACAACTTTTTTGCGAACTATTGATTACTGTCTAGGAGGAAAAAAAGATATTCTTTATAAAGAAAAGGAATTTAAACGTGAAAATAAAATAATATATGATTTTTTGCATGATAATGAAGTGCAATTCGAATTGAGCGTGAAATCAAAGACGGGCATTATTCATACTATTATTAGGCCTATTAACGGAAATCCATGTATAGATAATATGGAGTTAACATCTGAGGGTAAATTTCAAGAATGTTTATTTCAATTGATATTTAATTCAGAGAATAATAAACCTTCATTCAGACAATTGATGAAAAAATTTATTAGAATTGAAAATGACCAACTAACAAATTCATTATATTTTTTACATAAAGCTACTCCACATACAGATTATGAAGCTGTTTTTTTATTCTTGTTTGGGTTTCGAGATACAGACCTTTTGTTAGAGAAGAAAAAACTAGTAAAAAAGATAAAGGAAATTAATAAAAAAATAAGTGACTCCGAATATACTATTGATGACTTAGAGCAGCAAACTCATTTGTTGAAAAAAGAAATTGATACTTTGAATCACCAGAAAAAAAATTTTGCATTTAGTGAAGAGGTAAATGACGAGCTCTACTCATTAAAAAAATTACAGAGTTCGATATCTGAATTGAAAGAAACAATTGCAAAATTAAATATAAAATATGAGCTTAGTCGCGAATCAATAAATCAGTTGAGGAAGTCAAAAACAAATATAGACATCAAATATCTAGAAAAAATATATAAACAAGCTAAATTAGATGTGTCTAATATCCAAACAAAATTTAATGAGGTTTTAATATTCCACAATAAAATGATTGATAATAAAATCTCATATATTGAAGGGACATTAGATAAAATACTATCTGAACTAGAACAACAAAAAAGAATATTAAATCAAGTCCTAGATGAAGAAAGAATTTTATTGAAAATTATGGCAAAAAAAGGTGCTCTTGATGAATATGATAAAATTAATAGTAAACTGAACCATAAATTTCAACTTTATGGTAATAAAGAGACATTAATAAGCATTTTAAGCAAATTAAGAAATCATATACATGAGACTGAAAGTAATTTGGATATCGTAAATGAAAAAATTTTAAAATATAAAATTGTTTTTCAAGATAATTTAAAATCATTTAATGAGTTTTTCGCAGAATATTCAGAAAAATTATATGGTAATCAATATTACCTAAAATTAAAAAATAACACGGGAAAAAAAAATGAAAATATTTTATTAGATATCGGAAATATGGAGGAAAACATAGGGACAGGTAAGAAAATGGCTCAGATATCAGCATTGGACTTAGCTTATCTTAAATATGCAGAAGTATCACCTTATCAATTACCCAATTTTGTATTACATGATCAATTAGAAACTATATTTGAAAATCAATTAGAAACTTTATTTGAGTTGGCTAATTCAATTAAAGGACAATACGTAGTTGCAGTATTAAGCGACAAAATAAGAAAATTGAGTACCAATTTGATTAATGAAAATTGTATTTTAAAATTGTCACAGTCAGATAAGTTTTTTAGAATCCCATAGCTTTTTTAAATATTAATTTCGGAAAATCAGAGTTGATTTTTGTCGAAAAATAAGTTTTGAGGGAAATCATTTGAATTAGTTTTCAACTAATATGTTGGAGCATTGTTTATTTTGGAGGCAATTTTTTTCTGGATGGATTCAATTTAAATCCTTCTGGCACAGGTTTAAATGAGTCGTTAATATCAGGCCATCGAGTCGCTCTACTTTGAAATGCTCTTAGTTTTGCTGTATCAATAGTCACTGCAATACAATAATCATTATCACCTCCACGCAATCTTGCTAAATCACGCATAAATCCTTCTTTTGCTGGTGATCTTACACGACTGTCTCCATATAGTCGATTATTAACCAAGATGGTATAACCATGTATGTCCAAGGCAGTAGCCTCAATTAACGAGGAAAAAGTTTCAATGTCCTTATTCCAAGATAAGACTATTAGGGCATCAACCTCACCTTGAAATTTGATGCGAGTTTTACTATTTTGTAGTTCTGAACATGCTAATACAGCAAAATAAAAGTCGTTATGTTTATATATATGTTTAGTAGGAGAACGCCGTTTCCGACAATCAGATTTATCACTAATCCCATCGTAGTACCAGGTTTTACCAAATCTTTGATAGAGTTCTTTCTCTTCTTGCGGAGATGGTTTTAACTTTGGCTGCCAGATTTTTACATGGCTTTGGAATCCTAATCTATCATCTGTCAAAACGAGGCAGGTTTCACTTAATATCTCATCATCGGAATAATGTTTATATTCTGTGCCAGCTATTAGGCTTATGCCAGAAGAAGTCAGTCTGTTTTCAATGCTCCCAATCCATTCTGGAGGGATAGACAATTCAGGAAATAGAACATAATCAGGTCTAGGGTTAAGCTTTATAGTTTGATTTACCATTTCAGCTATACACTTATATCGCTTTATATTTAGTTGGGGCTTGTTGCATGCCATTCCTTCCCAATCTGTATTAGTTGTTTTGATATTGGTAAGTACAAGAATTACTTCGTCATTTTTTTTATACCCTACTTCTATCCGATTTAGTTTTTTTTGGGATCGTTTTGTTTCAAAAGTTGGAAGGTTATCATTATTTATTAAATCAGGATTGACCCACACACCTCGTAATAATTTAACTAATTTCCCCCATAGATATGGATCATAATTTAGACTGTTAGAGTTGATGCCTATACATTGTGGAATGAGTTCAGTAATTTCTGCTGGGGTATAAGGACGAGTTGGAAATATATATGGTAAAAAGCTTTCGCCTTTTCTTTTTTTCTTTTTTACCCAATGTAATCGCATTTTTTTACTTAATTTTATAAATAGGCGCAGATCTTTAATATCTATCAATTTTGTTTTGCTAAATTCATTCAATATTTCGCGATCATTCCTTTTTTCTGAGGGTGATCTAAAATTTATTAGTTGAGAAGCAGCACGACTTTCAAGTATGTTTTTGTAAGGTGTTTTAGAGAGGTCAGATATTGCAATTTGCTTCGCTTGTAAAAATATATCATTAACATCATCATTTGTAATTTTTGGTTGTTGTTCTAATAAATTTTTAATAAGATATTTTGCATGCTTTTCATTCTGTATGGGAAGTTCATCTGAAAATAGTAGCATTGGATCAAGATATTGAGTGATTGTTTCAATTAAAAACCAACCTAGCGTTTCTTTTACTCTATCCCAAAGTCCATTATCTATAATAGACTCATTGCCATTTATCGTGACTTTCGTATTGGTTGTGCATTCCTCTGCTATAGCATTCAGAGAGCTAAAAATATCTTTTATAATGTAAGTTGCTTGTACCCATTCATTTAAACCGATTGCAAATCCTAGTAAACGTGGTAAATACGAAAAATGATCAAATAGATTTTCTGAGCTTAATATATGGTTATGAGCAAATTGGTAAAATTCATTTCTTTGATGCTCCCATTCAGATATTGGTAAATCAAGTGCCAGAGTTTCCACATGCCTCATCTGTAAAGCCCAACTTAGGCGACGTATAGTTACACCATCTGCACGCCTTAGTGTATCCGCTGATTCACTTGTATTTAAAGTAGCTGAAAGTACTTGAGCTGCAGTGGATTTCTCTAAATTCTCAGGAGATGGCATCAGCCTGAACTCACTCGAAAGTTCTTTGATTTCTTTTTCGATGCTATCAAGAAGATCAAGCCCTCTTTGTCCTTGGAGGAGAAATAGTTTTTGTTTGTTCTGTTGTAATCGAAGATAACTTTTTCCTTGGAAATCATCTCCCAGTTGAATTTGCCATGAATTATTATCTTTTTTATCTAAGTAATTTTTACCGATCCTTTTTTGTAAAAAACCCATAAATTCGTCTGCATTGGAAATAGTTTCTGGATCAGGAATAACAAGAAACATATCATCAACATAGCGGCCGTAATAAATTGGTGTAATATTCTTTAAAATTAAATCATCCCATTTATGTAATAGTAAATTTGAAATAATTTGAGTTGCTGTAAGTCCAATTGCTAATCCTTTGTGAATTTCTTGCTCATTTTGAGTTATTTCGTTTATAAAGATGTTTGAAGAATTAGACCAGGTATCAAGAAATTCAGCTAGTTCGTCGGTAAAATTCTTTTCGTGATCGGTTGGTTGCTCATCAAGAGCCAGTGAATCGTAGATAGCATTTGATTTGATATAATTTGGGTCTATAAAATGATAATAACTTTTTAAATCAAGTGAGGCGGCAATAATTTTTCTATTATTATTTAATTCACTTTTCATCGCTTTAATTCCGTCTTTCCTCCATTGTTGATATGGAAAAAAATAAGGCTCAAAAGAACCAATGGCTGATATATGAAAGGCTCTTTTATTTTTTTTACTCAGGGAAGTATTATCACCTAGTCGTTTTAACCTGAACCCATAACAGTTATTAGTTAGACAAGCATCTAATTTGTGGCCAATCATATTAACCCATAAAGCAGAAATGATATGGGTTATAACAGGAAAATCACCTATTACTCTGAATTCAGGAGTCATATCTTTATTTTGAATTAGATTTTTAAAGGATTTGTATGGATCTGAAAAATGAACATGGGGTTTTGGTATACCTTCCTTAGGTTCTATATTCAATTTTTTAGGTATTAGTCTGTACTCTCCTCGAAAACTACTATCATTTTTAAACCCGGGGTTTTTTTTTAATTTATTCAGCAGTGAATTAAGATTTTTTAGTAAGTCTTTTTCGTATTTTGCAAATTTAATTGATGTTGGAAGAATTTTCTCATAATAACAATCAGCTTTGGCTTTTCGGTATGCGACAAGCAAATCTTCTAATAATAAGTTATCCCATCCTTTAAATTCGGCTGAGTAGTCCATGATATTTCCCTTATTAAGGACACTGGGTGTCTCAATGAAGGGTATTTATTTTGTGTGTATATGTCATTCACTGGAATTCAATGTAACCTGTGATTGCTTGAAAATAATCCTTCATTTAAACATTAAGAGAGAACTTAAAACATGGTCTCCTTTGCAAAATTATAGTTGAACATTTTTAATTTAATAATAGATATTCAATTTATTTTTATGCTATTTCGTGGAGTTACTATCTTTAGTTGTTAACATTTGATCAATCCATTGTTCAATAACCACATAATGCCAAGTCAAAAGAGAATCATGTATCTTAACCGGCCGAGGAAATTTACCGGTCAGCCACCAGCGCCTTAGTGTGTTGCGGTTTCGACCTATGAGTCGCTCGACATCTTTGATAAATAAGATTTGTTGTTTGAACTCGGTGTTTGCCATGATGAACTCCTGTAAATCACTATGTATGCAATGAGATTTTTATTTTCAATTAGCGCGTTACTCAAAACGAGTAATGATTAAATCATATCGAGTAATTCTATGCAATATCAATTGTTAGTAATTGTCAAAATGCAATTGGTTAAAGACGCTATACCTTTTAGTATTTTCTTTATACAATGATTCTGAATTTTAGATTTAAGGAACTGGGATGAACTCACTGGATGCGATAGAACGAGCCGTAGGAATGGAATACTTCGACGAAGAAAGTTTAGAGCTGGCTCAAAAACCACAGGCTGATCTAACTCTGCAAGCTTCAACCAATAAAATCGTAGTTATTGCCAAACATCTCCAGCCAGATACAAACAGTATTACTGTTTTAAACAAACGCCATGCCTAAGCTGCTTGTTGTCGGCTCAGGGATTAAGTCGGTTGCACATCTAACGGAAGAAACGAAAAGAGTTATCCAGAATGCCGATAAAGTGCTTTATCTGGTGAATGAGGAGCATTTAAAAGCCTGGATTACCCGTGAAGCAAAAGTTTCGGAATCTTTAGAGTCTCTGTATTTCAGTTGCGAAAAAAGAATTGAGGCTTATCAGAAGATAACAGCTCATATCGTCGAGGTGTACAACCAGGTTTCCTCGCTCTGTGTGGTTTTTTATGGCCACCCTGCCGTTTTTGCCGATTCCGCTTTAAATGCGGTGAAAATTATCCAGTCGCAAGGTGGTGATGCCACTATATTACCTGCCGTATCATCTATGGATTGTCTATTCAGCGATTTACAAATTGATCCGGGTAATCATGGCTGTTTTTTAATTGATGCGACGGAATTACTGATTTATGAAAGAAATATTGATGTCCATGCCCATTTGATTCTCTGGCAGGTTGCGAATCTTGGGACTTTTGACAGGACGAAGACCACCAAGTTACCTGTTCTGGTGAATTATCTGTCCAGTTTTTACCCTAAAGATCATCCGGCTTGTATCTATGAAGCATCGATTCTGCCGACACAACAACCACGCATGGAATGGACAACAATTAGTGAATTGGATAGCATGACATTTAAAGCGATCTCCATGTTGTACCTTCCTCCCATACCTGAAACGCAGATCAATAGCCATTACCTGTCGTTACTGGACATGAACGAAGATAACTTTGTGTTATCTGCTCAATCATCAACGTCATTGACGGTCGAATAAATCCTCGTCAGTAGCGGTAGTTTTGTTTAAAAAATTATTTTTCTAGCCTGTCTATACTTTTAATTATGATTTCAAAGATGACAGGAGTCGGTGATGAAAGAAGAATTACTTAATAAGCTTAAACAAATAAATCCTGTAGACGAGGATAACATTCCTAAAAATCAAGGTAACTGTCAATGGTGTGCGATAGAAGGAGCTCGCGTATTACTTGAAGATGTGGAACCAACAGAGATTCCAAGTCATCAGGATGATAGCGGTAATGACCCGATAGAAGAACGGCTGCATTCCAAGTATGGCAGTAATTATGTTAGTAGCGACGATCCCGAAGTTTTTTTTGAAGAAATACGTAAATTAAATAAGGGTGATTTGATGCTGGTTAGTTTAGAAAATGACGATTTGGATCATGCCTACATTATTTATATCGATGAAGAAGGTGATCCTTACCTGATTGATCCGGATAGACAACTTTTTGTTGAATTAGACGAACGTGAGAATTTTTATCACTCGGTTAAAGGTTGGAATAATGTTGAGACGATTAATTACTTAAATGGTGATATTAACTCCGAATTTAGAGATAAAATCAAAGTGGATATATGTGTCTTAACTAAACAAGCGGTTGAATCAGATCCTTTACCAGAGTTTGGTAGCGAGCCTCCCAGGTTACAATATATGTAGATTTTTTCGAGTTATTGGCTTATGGGCATAGGTTATATGGGAAAAAATTTTATAATTTATCCATACTTCCTTATTCCCAAGGTTTTTTAAGTCATACTTTCGTTAAGCTTACGCATCCCCGGAATAATTTGGCATCACTGGCAAAGGAATGGTTGTCATGACAATAGGAAAAGGCAAAGCGGGGATCCGTTTCCTTAATCTCGCTGGCATTTTTGATCGAATCGTTATTTGATGATTTGTAGTGATAAAAGGAAAAAGTGGTCTTTTTACTGACGTGATACAACGGACTGCCGAAAGCGGCGCCCTGATCTTCCGTAAACTCCGCTTGATAAGCCAGCAATACATTTTTTAATGCTTCCAGTTCTGTGATGGTGCTGTTGCTCTGATTGGTTCTAAAAGTGTTTATCTTGGCAAAGGGGCATTGCAGGGGATAATAAACACAGTCTTGTTCGGCGTGTAACGAGGAAGGAACCATCACGGTTGGAATATACTCCAGACCGTAACATTCATTATAAATTTTCTGGATATCCCGTACCGGGAAATATTGCTCATCGGTAGCCGGTTTGACGGCAATACCTGATCCCATGCCAATGTTAAAAATGTACTTGGCGGTATCTATAATGAAAGGCGTCGGGCGAAAGCGATTTATTTTTTGAGCGCTTAAAAATAAATCATTGCAGGAGGCATCGTAGGTATTTTGCGTCAGCTTTTTTCGCAGCGATTCAGAAAAGTAGAGCTTTAGTTTAAGCCAGCCTTCATTGTGTTTGATTTCCTCAACGAAACGTTCCGAAAAATAAAGGATCTGGCTTTGCCAATGATTATCGGTATGTTTGCTGTTAAGGATTTCTTTAAAAATAAGATGATGCTCATAGGGTGATTTGGGCGCAGGGGCCGAGACGTCGTAATATTTTTGAATCCGGGCGTGTTTTCTCTGGCAGCCAATGTTGGGTAACAAAAAGGAAGACAAGGCTCCTGAGGAAACCGATAACACGTTGTTTTCTACCGTTTTGTCTTCATCAAAGACAATTTGCATGTTGAAAATGGCTCCGGGCCCTTGCACGCAATCCGGGAATATTCGCTCATTTTCACCAAAATAATGCCATTCACAATATTTATCGACAATCATGCCGAGAGGGATACTGTGCTTACCGTAGCCCAGGTGGGTAAACAGTTCGTGTTCCGTGTGGGGGCTGTCGATTTTTTCAAGCCTTCCATGTTTGGCAGGGAGGTAAGCATGATTCTTGATGCCAAAATGCTCCCCAAAATCATAATGGGCGAGAAAAAATGGTATGTCTTTATCTGGATCGATTTGTTCAATAAGCTGGAAAAGAGGTAAATTAACCCGTTGCACGGCGTGCTTGATTTCATTCCATGAAAATTTCTCGATCTTGTTCATTCCTAAACGCCATTACATCCTGAAAATACAATTATCCTGATTTTAAAAAGAAGATAATTGCAAAAAAGGCTTAATAATAGCCATTAATTTTGCTAGAGTCACCCGCTTCAAAGGATTTCAGGGAAAATAATGACTAAAACCATGCAAAGAATGCCGAAAGGAGTCACCTCGCTGTATTTCATCCAGGCTTTTTCGACGTTTTCCTACGCTGTACTCTATTCTTCGCTCTCGCTTTATATCACCAGGCAGTTAGGCTTGTCTCAAACGGTTTCCAACAGCATAGTCGGGTTGTTTCTCGCGTTTAACTACGTGCTGCATTTGTTGGGCGGTGTAATGGGTGGGCGATATTTAAGCAATCGGGTATTATTTTTTGTTACTACTATTTTGCAATGTTTCGGCGTGTTGTTACTTGCTTTTGCGGAATCTGGCCTGCTTTATATCGGTTTAAGTTTGTTTCTGGTTGGTGGTGGTTTAAATACGACTTGTTACAACAGCATGCTAACCCAACGGTTTCAAGCTGATGACTCAAGAAGGGAGAAGGCTTTCTTTTCAAGTTATGCCGCCATGAATGCCGGATTCTTGTCCGGCTTTCTAATCAGCGGGTTTTATGACGCATCCAGTCAATATCAGCAGTTATTTTATGGTAGCGTGGTCACAAATATCGTGAGCCTGGCTTTGATGGTATTCAATTGGCGACATCTGGATGATACGAATACACCCTTGCAGGATATAAAAAATCCCGGGAAGCGGCGATTCAGATATGCCAGTGGTGTTATTGCGACGTTGCTGCTTGTTCCCTTGCTTTTCTTGTCTTTTCACTCGGCAGATATCAGTAATGGTGTGGTTGTGTTAGCAAGCATCGTGATGTTTGGTGTGATTTGGTTGTTAGGTCAGAAACAGAAGAGCAGGATCGATCAACAAAAAATTATGGCTTTTTTAATTCTGGCGGTGACCTCTATTGTGTTCTGGATGATTTATTTTACCGGACCAATGGGTGTGACACTCTTCATCAAGCACAATGTCGATAAGCGATTGTTTGATTACCAATTGGCCACGCAATGGCTATTTAACATCAATGGCGTCATCATCATTGCAGGTGCTCCACTTATGGCAATGTTGATTCAGAAATTGCGAGCCAAGGGTATGAATTTCCCGGTTTCAATGCAGTTTGTCTGGGCATTCGTTATTTTGTCATTCTCGTTCTTTTGCCTGTCTTTGGGGGTCATGTTTGCAGATAGCCAGGGGTATAGCAGTATTTACTGGGTTATCCTGTATTCTGTGACCCAGGCTATGGCTGAATTACTCATTGGTCCGGTCGGGTATGCCATGATTGGACGTATCGCGCCGGTAAAACTACAGGGTGTTTTGATGGGTACCTGGATGATGGTATCCGGTGTCGCAGCCTCCCTGTCGCATTATTTCTCCAACGCCATGGTAAAAACCCAATCCGTTGATCCGTTGATTACAAACCCGGATTATTTGCATGTGTTTAATCAATTGGGTCTTTGGGCTATAGCCGGGGCAATATTTTTGTATTGTATTGCCGGGAAAATCAGGAGTTTTATGGAAGATAAGGCAGAATCGGACGAGCAGGACATGGAAACGGTTCCAGCAGCCTCATGATCTTAAATCTTGCAAATTGACATTTTACCACCGACATTTTCGAGGTAAATATACTAATTTTTTCGCTCGCTTCGATATGATTTACTGATGCCAGAGACTAAGACATTAGCCTTTGATGTTGGTAATTATTGGAGATAAGTACATGGGATGTTTAGCCGAGGCATTGGCTTGTGGTTCAGAGAAGGAGTATCAATGCAGCAAGGACGATCAGAAGTATTTTATTGAATACATTTTGCAGCATAGTCATTATGACTTGAGAGATTTGGCCGATATTTTGGAGGTTAGGCCATTATTGTTGAGCCAAGTTGTTTGCGGGCGGCATTATCTTAAGAAAAAGGTATCAATAAATCTGTATGAATGGTTTTTAATCACCCTATGCCGGTAAATTTTATTTGTTGTTACTCTGTTGACCAGATGATATATTGGCCCATTTTCGGGAATTGGAGTTTTTTATAATGGCTGATGTTGTATTTATCGGGGCTGGCCCTGTCGGTCTATACACCGCGATTCAATTAAAGCTCTATTGTCCGGAGCTTGATATTCGCATGTATGAAAAATATGAAGAATATCAGCGTAAGCATGTTCTGATTGTTGATAAATCTTCCTACAAAGGCTCTCATCCGGACAGTGATTTTCAAGCACTACTGTCTGAACTAACTGGTACTGTCCCCACTAATGTCATCGAGGATAAATTGTTGGATTTTGCCAGGTCTCTTGGGATTGAAATTAAGTATCAACCAGTAGAGTCGGTACAAAAACTGGCAGAAGAAAATCCGGAAACTGGCATCATTATCGGCTCGGATGGCTCCCATAGTCTGTTACGAAAAGAACTATTTGACGATAAGAAAATTGTTGAAGAGGATTTGCAATACATTGCTGAGTTAAAATATAAAGTCAGGGGAACATCCAGGGCTCTTTCCAGCTTAATGGAGTATATTCCTGCGTTAACGCTTACCAATCATTTTGTGTCTGAACATGTCGGGAAGATCCAGGAGGGAGAAACGCCCATTTCAATTCGCTTTTTCATTGATGAAGAGACGTTTCGAGAAATGCAATCGTTGGGTGTCAGTTTCAAAAATCCATTAAATTTGGAAAGAGCCAAGTGTATAGAGGAGCCTGGTATTGCAAATTTATCTACCAGCATTCAAAGATGGCTTGTTGCTCGAAATACACTTGCCAACGATGTGATAATCGAGGGCAGCGATAAAATAACAGCAATCAATTTACCGGTTTACCGCAGTGAGTTGTTTGCCAAAGAGCAACATGGTAAAAAATGGTTCCTGGTTGGAGACTCGGCTCTTGGGGTGCCTTACTTTCGCGCCTTAAATGCCGGTTTGTTATCGGCTAATCAATTGGCTAAATTGCTTGATCTGCATTTCCATCCCGAAAACAAACCTGAAAAGTCAAAGTTGAGTAGCTTTGCAAAAATTTCTTCCTCGCTTGATCAAGACAGGTCGGTCGTTGAATTATACAATCAACGAGTATCCTCTATTGCTGACTCTGAGATACAAGGAGCCAAACTGAAAAATCTAGGGGTGTCCACTGCCATCACTTCTACTCATTCCATGCAAAAAGCTCCCGTATCCTCTTTAAAGCTACCCGTTGAAACCAGACGAGATATGAAAGCTATAAACCCGGAACCGCATGGAAAGATATCGTCTTGTTCGATGATGTAGTTAATAAATAATAATTATGCTTGACGGAGGCAATGGTGAGATTAAAAAATGTTAGTCTTTGCTTCCTTTAATATTTCATCACTCTGGATAAGCTAATTACTGTTCCAATAATTTTGTTGCTATCTTGAATGTTAGCCCAATCGGGATTTAGGGCTAACAGCTCGTATTCGGGAGAATTTTTTGAAGCGGATAGTTGTTTATATTTACGAATAATGACTTCGCTATTCGTTTCCAGTTTTGCTGCTACGAGATTGCCTGGGTATGGAAAAGTCTCAGGATCAATAACAAGAACGTCTCTGATTTTTAATTCAGGCACCATACTTTCATCTTTTACTACCAACGCAAAAGCATGTTCACTAATAAGTTCACTGATCTCGGAACTGACAGGAATAAAACTTACCTTTTCAGAATAGTCTTCATGTTTCATTGCCTGGATATGAAAAGCCGGATCACAAGCTTGCTTACAATCCAATACAGGAATAAGTGCGCCTAATCCCGGTGTTTTACCAGGTTTTCCTTGGCGGTCATCCGATAGGCACATGAGAAAAGCAGGGGAGATTTCCAAAGCGGTTGCCAATTGTTTGATTTCTTCAGGACCAGGAGTTCGCTCACCTCGCTCGTAGTTGTTTATACGAGAAATGTTCAAATTTTCGGTCAAGGCGGCCAATGCTTTTCTGGTCAATCCTTTTTTGTTGCGTTCTTCCCTGATTCGTTGGCCAATTTTCTCTTTGATGCTCATAGCGTTGCTCGCTCACCCCAAACATGGAAAAAGAAATAGCTGGTATTGACAATAACTCAATACGTGCTAAATTGAGAGTCTGTACATGCTCATTTTGAGTTAATTAGCTCTTTATGAGTTTATTTCTGTAAAATCACTGCTTTGAACGATATCACAGAAATGTTTTTAAGACGATAGGACTGACTTAAAGAGAGACGCACCTGAAATGGACTTTGTGATTAACGAACAAGAACTGGAAGCCCTTTGCGGATTACCCCACATCCAGCAATTGGTTTACCTGAGAGGGATCCGACCGTATATGGATATTAAAACAGGAGTAGCGGGTATCAGGCGACGGATCAGCCATCAATCCATATCCGAACAACTCTACATCGAGCCGCACCAGGGGATTAAAAGCCAACGCTTCTCGCGTGATCAAGTGCGCCGCGCCGTTGCCGGCCTCGCCCGGGCGGGCTTGATCGAAGTCCAATCGGACGATATGCAGCTTATTTTAAAATGCCTATTCGCCTCCCGGCATTATTCTGTCCAAAATAAAGCCGCCATAAACCCGCCACAGAAAGCCACCATAAACCCGCCCGAACAAGGCCTTGTCAATACGGGGCTTTCTGAGGGCGAGGCACTAAAAGCCGTCACCCCACAACCCGTAAAAGCCACCATACCTCTAAATAATGATAATTATTTTATTTATTTAAACACACGATTCGAGGACTTCTGGGCAATCTACCCGCTTAAGAAAGCCAGGCAAAAAGCCTGGGAAGTGTTTCAAACGCTCAACCCCACAGACGAGTTGATAACACAAATACTCACCGCCTTAAAAACACAAATTCAATTTACTAACCGTCAACAGCAGCAAGGCCACTGGGTTGCCCCGTGGAAATACCCGGCCAACTGGCTGGCGCAGCATTGCTGGCAAGACGAACTTGTTATGGATCAACCTAAGGAAAACCATCATGCAGCACATCAAACAAATCGTACAAAACAACCTGCCAGTGACGCCTTCTGGGACGCCTGCAAGGAAGGATTTGACGAGCACGAAGAAGCCGCAGACGACAACGTCATCGCCTTCCCAAAGCTCGGAATTCAGTCGTAAACGCATCGATCGCCTGTTTTTAAAATTCGCGGCCTGTTACGGACCGGTCTGGCGCAGCCAGTTCAAGCACGACGATTTTCTCGAATTTGCCAAAAAGGAATGGCACCAAGCCTTGCTGGAATTTGAAGACGGCATCATCGAGCAGGCGATAGCCGCTTGCCTTGCAGGCAGGGAATTGCCGCCTACCATGCCGCAGTTTATGGATTTATGCCGCTCCGCTAAAAAGCGCCACGCCTTTGCACCGATAAACCGCGACCACAAGCCGCGCAATCTGGAAGTGGCTTTTATCCATTTGCACAAAATGAAACAACTATTAAACCGCTAAACCACAGGAGAACACAGCATGTTGATATTAAGCCGCCGGGTCGGTGAACAGGTACTCATCAATAACGGCACCATTCAGGTCAAACTTCTTGAGGTGAAAGGCAACTGCGCCAGAATCGGCTTTTGCGCCCCACCCGAGACCGACATCGATCGCGAGGAAATCTACTATCAAAAACTGGCCAATCTCGATTTGAGCCAGAAAGCCGCCAACGACGAAGAGGAATAGGGAGGGGATTATGAGACGCACTCTAAAAACCATCAAAGGTCAAATGAGCCGTTACGGGCTTGGGGTTTTGGCGTTTGCCCCGACCACCACTTTTGCCGCCACCATTGAAACCGTGGTCAACAATGCGGTGAGTTACCTGCAAGGCCCTGTCGCCAGAGGAGCCGGGGTTTTGGTTATCGTCGGCACCGGCTATCTGTGCATCGCCCAGCAAAAAATGCCGAAAGAGCGTTTCGCCATGATTCTGGTAGGACTTGGCGTTATCTTTGGCGGCTCGTCCCTCTACAGCATGCTGGTGGGATAAGGCCATGGCTTATAACCCCGATACAACGCTCACGCTAAATCCGGTCTATGGTGCGTTAACCCGCGCGGCCATGGCCGGTGGTGTCACCTTTGAATACCACGGCATCAATCTCATGGTTTCGGTATGCGCCTTCATCGCTATGGGCAATTTGCTTTATGGCCTGGTGTTTATCCCGCTGCACGTCTTTGGCTGGCTGGTGTGCCGAAACGATACCCGCTTTTTCACCATCGTCACCAAACGCCTGCTGCTGTGCCCGCCGTCACCAAACCAGACTATTTGGGGAGTTCGAGTCTATGAACCTTTTTAAATCCCGCCAAATCGCATACCAGGAAACGCCGGTGTCTGCCGTATTTCCCATCACCCACTTAAATACGCCCGGCGTGTTTGAATCCAAAATCGGTTTTCAGGGCGCGACCCTGAAAGTGCAGGGGATTCCCTTTCTCACCGCAGAGCCTGAGCACTTGAATCGGTTAAGCCAGCGGCTGCATCAAGCCATGCTAAACCTCGATGAGCGGTTTATCCAGTACGTCACCGTGCACCGTAAAAAAGAAAACCTGGCTTTAAAAGGGCAATTCAAATCCGCATTTGCGAAGCGGGTCAACGACCGCTACCACGCCCGCTTTACCGGCAAAAGCCTCTATCGCAACGACATTTATCTAACCACCGTCTTAAAAGGCGACACCTCCAGCAAGGCAGCACGCTCACTCTCATTCATGGAGCGTTTAAAAGCCCTGCAAAGCCCGCAAAACAGCAAAGCCCTCCGGGAGGAAAAATTAACCGCCTTGCAGGCTAAAATGGCGCAACTGCAAACCGCACTCTCGCCGTTTAAACCGCATCCATTGGGGGAAAACGACCAGAATTTGGGTTACAGCGAACTGCTGGCCTTTTTATCGCTAGTACCCAACGGCGGCGATAGCGTACCGTTTCAGCGCCCGGTAAATTTTACGGCGATTGCCAAAGGCATTACAGAAGTCTGGCGCGCCGAACAACTCTACCCGCAAGGCCACCTCGGGCAATATCTGTGCAACAGACAACTCTTTTTTGGCAACGCCATCCAGTTGCAGGGTGCGGCAAACAAGGACACCCGTTTCGCTGCCATGTTAGCCATCAAACAATACAGCCAACACAGCGCCAGTGTCATGTTAGACCCACTGCTCGAACTCGATTGCGAATTCATCTTGACCCATTCCTTTGCCCCCATACCACGGGAAGTGGCGCTCGATGTGATTCATAAAAAACGCGGCAAGCTTATCAACGCCAATGACGCGGGTGTGAGTCAAATTGCTGATTTAAGCCTTTTGGAAGACGGGCTGGCAAGCGAGGCCACCCGCCTGGGCTATCACCACAACACCTTGATGCTACTCGCTGATTCCAGGGAGGAACTGGAGCTAGCCATCCGCGAGGCGGTCAACGTGTATGCCTTATCAGGCATGGTGCTGGTGCGCGAAACCATCGGTGCGGAACTCGCCTTCTGGTCGCAAATCCCGACCAACCATCATTTCATCACCCGCTCCTCCCTAATCACCTCGCACAATTTTGTCGATTTCTGTCCCTTGCATAATTTTGAAACGGGATTCAGGGACGGCAATCATCTGGGTGAGGCGGTGACGCTGTTGCAAACGCCATCAAAAACCCCGGTGTATTTCAACTACCACACCCCATCGTCGAAAACCAATCCGGCCAAGGGGCATACCGCCATTTTTGGTGCCACCAACGCCGGGAAAAACACCCTGGTCGCTTTTTTAGATGCCCAGATGGGGCGTTATAGCAACCGCAGTTTCTTCTTAGACCGCGATGAAGCCTCCAAAATTTACGTACTTAGTTCCGGCAACAGCCGATATACGGTGATTGCCCCGGACAAGGCCGTAGCCATGAATCCGCTGCAACTGCCGGATACTTCCAAAAACCGCACCTTCATCAAGGACTGGTTTGGCCAACTCATCAAGCAACCCAATGAAAACGACTTGCCGGGCCCTGTCACGGAAACCATCAACGAATGTGTGAACTACGCCTTTGACCATCTGGAGAAACGTTACCGCACCTTAAGCAATGTCAGCCAATGCCTGCCCTGTGATTTTCCCCGCTGGCCGGAATTGCGCCGTTGGCTCAAAGGTCACGATGGGCGAGGCGATGGCGAGTTCGCCTGGCTGTTTGATAATGACAAAGACAGCCTTCGCCTGGATTTTGATAAGGTCGGCTTTGACATCACCTACCTGATGGATGAAGTATCAAACCAGATATCCACGCCGGTGTACCTGTATCTCTTACACCGCATGCGCTTAAGCCTCGATGGGCGTTTGACCTCGTTTATCATCGATGAGGCGTGGCAGGTGTTGGGTTCCCCGTTCTGGCTTAAACACCTGAAAAGCTGGCTGGCGACCATTCGCAAGAAAAACGGCCATTTCATTTTCATGACCCAGTCGCCGGAAACGGTGGTGAATTCGACCATCGCCAGTGAGATTTTAACCAACGTGGCCACCACCATTTATTTTCCCAATCCCTCGGCCAGTACCGAGGTGTATCAAAACAAACTACACCTCACATCCAGCGAATACCAGTTGCTTAAAAACCTGACCCCGGAATCGCGCCAGTTTTTAGTGAAACAGGAGCAAACCGCGATGCTGTGCAAACTCGATTTAAGCCCTCTTGCCGATGAAATCCGCATCTTTTCCGGCAATCAGGCTTCCGTGCAACTGCTGGATACCATCATCAATGAAGTGGGCGATAACCCGGACGTGTGGTTGCCGCTGTTTTTGCAACGGAGTCGGGCATGAAAAAAACAATACGGGTCTTGACGTTAGGCAGTGCTTTACTCAGCCCAATGGCACACGCCGATATTCTGGGCGTCTCTGATGCTGCCCTGCTGGTCAAAGCCATCGAACAATTGGAGCAGCTACGCTCGCAGTACCAATTGCTCAGCCAAACGTATAACAACGCCAAATCGCAACTTGATGGCATTGAAAATCTAACCCACTTCAACAGCGGCCATTACGGGTTCGGAAGCTTAAGCAACAGCGCATCGGACTTAAAAAACCGGCAATGGTCGCCCAATACCTGGGACGACGCTTTAAATAACATCGCCGGCGGCAACCCCACCCGTTATCAGGAGCTGGTCAACGCCTATCAAAAAAATCACCCCGCGGTGAATGAGACGGCCTATTTAAAAGGCGCCAGTCCATCACGGCTTAAGCAATACCAGAGCAATCAGGCCGTCAATCAAGCCATTGGCGTGCAAGCCACCTACGCCTTTAACGAAGTCAACCAGCACTTGCAAGCCATCCACGACTTATCCGCCCGGATTGACCAGGCCGACAACACCAAGGCGGCGGTTGATTTAAATTCCCGATTGTTAGCCGAACTCGCCTACATCCAGATGGAAAACCTGAGGCTGCAAACGCTGATAAGCCAGCAAACGGCAGCTACTGGAGCCGGGGAGCTGACGGTGGATGGCGAATCGGCCTTGTTTAACACCCTACCCGATGAATAAAGGAGAACCCATGCGCACATTTTTAAGCGTTTGCCTGCTGCTGACGTTGATGAGTTGCAGCCGGCCACCGGATTTAAACACACCCTGTCCCGATTACGGACGCTTTTGTCCGCAACAACCAATTAACAACGACATCAATCATTAAGAAAAGGACTTATCATGAAAAAAACAGCCGTCATTTTGTATCTGTTCGCCTGGACTGCCTTATTAACCGCCTGCCACCACAACCCGTTGAAAGAGGCGAGTCCCAGGCAGCGCATTAATTTTTTAATGGCCGCCTCAACCGCCGCTGAAAAACGCCTTGATGTTTTTGTCGCCCCGGGCGGCGGTTATTACCTAAGCTGCATGCAGGGCGAGGACTTGCCGATTGACTGCCGTACCCTGTTTGCAAACATGGTCGCTTATGCCCAAACCACCAAAACCTTCAAGGACGTCACCGTAGCCGAACTCACCGACCCCGCACTGTTTGCCGAGGTGGTGGACGATTACCAGAACGCTTTTTTTAACGCCGTGTAAGGAGGGAATGATGGCCATACCAACTTACGCCACCGTCATTGTGCAACTGACCGACCGCATTGATGATTTGACCCGCACGTTTGTGTTTAACGGCTACAACACCCTGTCCAGTGTGCTGGCCGGGCCACTGGCCTCGTTGTGTGTCTTATACATCGTGCTGACCGGTTTCGGCATCATGCGCGGTTTGATTAAAAAGCCCATGGAGGAATTCACCAAAGGGGCGATTCGCATAGGGCTGGTGTACATGCTGGCCATGAACTGGGGCGTGTTTTCCGAATATCTGGTGACATTGTTCATCCATGCCGCCAGCGAATTAGGGGCTGATTTGATGCAGGCCACCCCGTTTGATGTGCCGGTCATGACCGGCCATGGGGTCAATGGCGGTTTGCAATCGGTGCTGATTGAAGTGGTTCGGGTGGGCTCCTGGACGTGGGCAAAAGCCTCGTTCAAGCATTGGGCGCCGGTTTTCACCGCCATGATGATTTATCTATCCGGCCTTGCCGTCGTTGGGTTGGCGCTTTTTGAAATCATCATCGCCAAGTTGATGCTGGCCATTTGCCTGTGTACCGCGCCCCTGTTTTTATGCTTCACCCTGTTTGATAAAACCCGCTCCTTTTTCGACCGCTGGCTGGGCACCATCGTGGGTTTTTCCCTGGTTCTTGTATTGGTGTCCACGGTGGTGGGTTTGTGTTTGCACCTTATTCACTGGGCCATAGGCGGTCATTATCTCAACCACGCCGCCACCGTCAAGGCGGTGGATTGGATCCCCGTCTTTTTAGTCGCCTGCCTGTGCGTCATGGCCATTTTAGAAGTCACCGGCATTGCCAAAAGCATTGGCGGGACGTGCTCGACCAGTAACGGTTCGGCCATGGTCGGCGGGTTTCTGGGAGGAGCTATGGGAGCGAGTCGTACCAGCGGCAGTTTGAGTCAAAAAGCCATGACCATCGCCAAAGCGGCCGTTCCTGGCAGCGTGCTCGGCAATTTAAGTCACATTCGCGGCCAGGCCGGGCAGCAAAGTCAAACTGCGATGAGCGGTATTCGTCACAACCTGGGAGGTAAGGAATGAATAACAACACCGAGCGGTATTTTAAACAGGCGCGCAGCTGGGCGGATGATAATTTTGCCAGGGTGGCAGTGTCGCGCAACCGTTATCAAGCGGCCTTTCTGCTGGCCATGGCGTTAAACGTCTGTGCGGTGATTGCTGTAGTGGTGCTTGCCAGGATGCAAACGCTGGTGCCGATGATGGTGCACCATTACGACAACGGTGTGACCACGGTGGAGCCGGTTAAGCAAAGTAACGCGCCAATGAATCAGACGCAGGTGGAAAGTGATATCGTTCGCTACATCACCAACCGGGAAAGTTTTGATGTCAGTTCCTATCGCGCCCAGTTTGATTTGGTGAGCCTGTTATCGAGTCATGCGGTCAATAACGAATATCTAAGGGAGCAGGACAAATCGGCCAAAGGCGCACCCATTCATGTATTAGGCGCCAAAGCCCATCGTAGCGTGCACGTCTACAGCATCAATTTTCTGGATAACCTGGTACTCAACGAGAAAGACTTGCCCAAAAACCACCACAACCTGGCCGAGGTGGTGTTTACCTTAACCGACACCGACAAGGCCAGCGGGAAAACAACAAGCCAGCATTACAACGCGCTCCTTTCCTGGCGTTACACCCAACCCTCCACGGCACCCGATGTGCGCTGGAAAAACTGGGACGGATTTCAGGTGACCCGCTACAGCAAACAACTTCGCAACAGTGAGAGGTAAGCCATGAATCGATTTATCACGCGCGTGTTGCCGCTCTTAATTCCGGTTATCACCGCCCAGGCCGCACAAACACCACAAGCCTTCCCCAAAGACGACCGGGTTAAAAAGGTGATTTTTGAAGACAACAACGTGGTCACCGTGGCGGCCACCACCTTTACCTCGACCCAGATAGTCTTTGGGCAAAGCGAGGCCATCCTCGATGTCGAGGGCGGCGACACCTCCGGCTGGATGGTCACCCATCACGCCAACCTGCCCAACATGATGTTTATCAAGCCGACCATGTTAAATTCCAACACCAACATGACGGTGGTGACCAACCGGCACACCTATTATTTTCACGTGTTGAGCAACAAATCACTGGACACCAATCCTGTCCGTCAGGTGTATGCCATCAAGTTTGTTTATCCCGAGGAAGAACGTGCGCGGCGTGAAGCTCGGAGAAAAGAAAGGGCGAGGAATCATCCCAAACCCAAAGACCCGAAAACCCTGAACTGGCATTACCGTGTCAGCGGCAATGCGCAAATCATCCCCGCACACGTCTTTGATGACGGCACGTTCACCTACTTTGAACTGAGAAAAAACCAGCCGGTACCGGCGATTTTTGCCGTTGATGACCGGCAGGGCAAGGAATCGGTAGTCAATACCCGCCGTCAGGGCAACGTGCTGGTGGTGCAGCGGCTGGCGCCGCAATTTACCCTGCGCCACGGCGGTCAGGTGGCGTCCGTTTTTAATTCGCTTGAAATTGCCCGCATCAAACAGGGCAGGAGGTAGTCATGAATCCCAATGAAACAAACACCCAGGAACAAGACGAATCGGTTGCGTCCCTGTCTAAAGTCACCCCGCCGGTCAAACGAAAAGGCTTACTGCGTGGGTATCAGGCCTACATCGGGTTTGGCATCGGGGCTTTGTTGCTGTTGTTCGGGTTTTTGCCGTCGCACAGCGAATCGCCGGAAGTGGCTGAGGAAAGCGGCTCCCCGCAAAAGGAATTCACATTATCGCAAAACATGGCGTTGATTGAGCGGATGAAGCAGGAGGCGCAACAGGCGCACGACAAAGAAGCCGTTATCGTGCAGCCACAACGGCCACCCAAACTGCGCCCTCGCAAGAAAATGAGCAAGGAAACGCTGGCACGCATGAACGCGCCGACCACCTTTTTTAATGACTCCTCGGCAAATAACGCCAGCGCCACCGGTGCGGAACCATCCGGGGCGGTGTTAAACGGCAATAACGCCAACGCCCAATTCATCAACCAGCAAAACGACATCACCTCAGTCACTGCCAAACGCCTGCCGCATCCGGCCTTAACAGTTCCGGCCGGAGAAATGATACCGGCCACCCTGGAAACGGCCATCCATTCGGAACTGCCCGGTATGGTACGCGCCATCACCACCCGGGATGTGTATTCGCTGCAAGGGGAGAATTTGCTGATACCCAGAGGCTCCACACTGGTGGGGCAGTTTAATTCCGCAGTCAGCGAAGGGCAGAGCCGGATTTTGGTGGTGTGGAACCGGGTGCAGTTGGCCAATGGGGTGATTGCCACCTTAAACAGCCCGGGCACCGATAGCATCGGGCGTTCCGGGCAGGGAGCCGATTACATCAACCGTCATTTCTTTGAACGCTTTGGTACCAGCGCATTGCTATCCATTTTAGGGGCGTATACCGCCAATAATGGGGTGAACGGGCAGGACGAATACAATTCCAAATCGCAATACCGCATGGCCATTGCTTCCAGCTTTCAGCAGGCGGCCGGACAGACGCTGCAACATAGTATGCAAATTAAACCCACCTTGGCCATCAATCAGGGTACGCCCATTCATGTGTTTGTGGCGCACGATTTGGATTTTCATGGGGTGGCTACCTCATGGAAATAAAACCATCCTCGTTGTATGCGCCGGGTTCGGAGGGGTTGTTAACGCCTTTGACACGATGGCTTTCCGATAACACGGTCTCGGAGATTTTGATTAACAAGCCGCGGGAAATCTTTGTGGAACAGGGAGGCGTCATGCGGCGTTTTGAAGTGCCGGAACTAACGACGCTGCATATCAAACGCCTGTTTACCTTAATTGCCAATGAAAACGGCCAGGTGCTTAACGAATCCTCGCCCATGCTCTCGGGTAATCTGATGGATGGGTCGCGGGTGCAGTTGGTGATGCCGCCGGCTGCCCGGCATTACACCCTATCCATCCGCCGCCCGTCGATTGCGGCAAGGACGCTGGAGGATTACCAATACTCTGATTTTTATTCTCAAACCCAACCCTTTCATGTGCACGATAGCGCTGAAACACTGATGACCGAGTCTGATAAAGTGTTAGCAACGCTTTATCAACAACGGCGTTGGGGTGAGTTTATTCAGCAGGCGGTTCTTGCCAAAAAGAATATTGTCATTTCCGGTGAAACGTCCTCCGGTAAAACCACCTTTCTCAACGCCTGCTGTCAGCATATCCCGCATCAGGAGCGGCTCATCACGCTCGAAGATACCTTTGAAGTGACTTTGCCTCACGCCAATCAGGTCAACTTGCTCGCTCCCAAAAGACAGGAAAAAGAAGCTGCTGTGCTGACCATGCAGGATTTGGTGCAAGGTTCGTTACGGCTGAGACCCGACCGGCTCATCATGGGTGAAATCCGGGGTCGGGAAGTGCTTGATTTTATCAGCGCCTGTGTCACCGGCCACAATGGCTCGATGACCAGCCTGCACGCCGGCAACCCCAAAATCGCCTTCCTGCGCATGACCCAGATGTACAAGCTTAACAACGTGCCATCCATGCGCGATGAGGACATTTTGCGTGAGTTGCACGAGGTGATTGATGTCATTGTGCAGTTGCAGCGTACCAATGCCGGCCGGTACGTGACCTATGTGTATTACAAAGAGGCCGGAAATAATACCGGAAGGAACGCTTGATGACCGTTGGTATTCTGCTGTTATTGGGTGTTTTGACTGGCATTGGGTATGGCCTTTGGCAAGGAGGCATTGCCCGTATTTTTTCTGCTTACGCCCTAAGTGGCATCGGCCTTATTCTGTTGGGGCTGTTATGTGCCGTTTTGATATTTGGTGTTTGGCAGGAGGAAGTCATTAGCTCGCTGTATGATGTTTGGAATCTCATTGCGCTAGCCCGGGAAGACGACGACCTTAAACAAGCCATGATGTTGTCGCTGGCCGGTGGTTTTATAATCCCTCTTATTTTTCTCACCATAGCCTTTAAGGACAAATGGCAAAGTGACAATAAAGTGTTGGGCAACGCCCATTTTGCCTCAGGCATGGAGGTCTGGAAAGCCGGGTTTCTCAAGCAGGAGGAAGGTGCGATTCTCATTGGCAAAAAATACGGCGTGCCGATTTGGTCGAACGGTTTTGAACACGTGCTGGTCTTTGCACCCACGGGTAGTGGGAAAACCCGAAGTATCGGCATACCCAATCTGTTTCAATATCCCTTTTCGGTGGTGTGCAATGATGTGAAACTCACCCTGTTTCAAACCACCGCCCAATATCGGGAAACAGTCTTAGGCCATCGCTGCTTTTGCTGGTCACCGACCGATGAACAGGGCAATACCCATCGTTACAACCCACTGGATTTGATAGCGCGGGATAAACGGCAGCGCATCACCGACATTCAACGCATAGCCCACATTCTCATACCCGACAGTAAAAAATCCGATCCCATCTGGCAGCAGGCGTCCAGAAAGTTGTTTAAGGCGATCGTGCTTTATCTGCTTGATACCCCCGAACGACCGACCACATTGGGCGAAATCAATCGTTTGATTAAGCAGCAGGGCTTTGACGAGTGGCTGGCAGGGATGCTGGAGGAAAGCGAGCATCTAGATCCGGAGTGTTACCGCAACGGTTATTCGTATTTAAACAACCATGAAAAAACGAGAAGCTCGATTCTGGAAACACTGTCCGGTTATTTTGAACTGTTTGAAGATCCGGTGATCGATGCGGCCACCTCAGCGTCGGATTTTGATTTGCGCAATCTGAGGCGTGAGAAGATCACCATCTACATCGGGTTTAGTGACGATGACATGGAGCGGTTAGCGCCGTTGCTGACCTTGTTCTGGCAGCAGTTGATTTCAGTGATGATTCGCAAAGTTCCGGATGTCACAGAGGAACCTTATCCCTTGTTGTGTATGATTGATGAGTTTTCCTCCCTGGGGCGTATTGAGCGATTGAGAAGGTCTCTAAAACTGTTGCGCGAATACCGGGTGCGTTGCGTGCTGATGTTGCAATACATTGCCCAGACCTATGAGCAATACACCCAGGATGAAGCACGAGCCTTTACCAACATCAAAACGAAAATCGCTTTTGCAGCTGAGGATATTCATGATGCGGAATACATCAGTAAGTTGCTGGGGACTCGGACCATACGGGTGAGTGCCGGCTCCAGCAGCAATCAAAACCATGGTTATAGTGTGTCGTCCAGTTACAACTATCAGGCCGTGCCTTTGTTGCGGGCGGATGAGGTGATGAGGCTACCTGCCGGACAAACGTTGATTATGAGGACAGGGATTGCGCCAGTGAAGGCAGGGCAGTTTGTTTGGTATCGCGAGATTAAATCAAAACAGTGGAATATTTAATTGATATTCCAAATGGACAGATTCATTCTCAATTCATTATGGATGATTTACACGTGATTTCGTGCGTTTCCATCATTTAAAAAATAGTGACAGAAACAGGAGAACAAATATGCTCAAAAAAAATTCCGGGCAATCCCCTCAAAAAAACGACGTCCTTAATATAGCTAAACTATCGAAACCCCAATTAATCCAAATCATTGCCCAACAACTACTAGAGGGAGACTATAGGTATACCTCGTTATGGTGCTCAATAATTACTGCGTTTTACGTTCCTAATAATTTTTTATCAAAGATGAATTGGTAAAAATTTGAGCATGTGAGTTGTGAACTGTAACCCGACATGCTCATCCCAGGATTATAAAATGTGAAAAAGACATCCTTGGCTATACAAGCAATATGCCTAACCTACTTTGGATAAGCCTAATAAAAAAGAAATCCTTCTTTTTTATTGACGGACGTCTCGGATTGACTAGTTACCCTGCTATCAAAAAATTGTAATCCAGTAGGCTTTTGCCCATTTTTTTCCTGTGGGCGGAACAAAACCAGCAATTGCTCTTGCTCTTGTTTGGCTAGCTTATAATTTTTTGTACTAAACACTGAGTAATGATCTTCTAAAAGTTGTTGCGCATCTTTTAGAAATTGCTCAGCCTCCACATGGCGATCCAAAACATGCAGAACCTTAGCTTGCGCACATATTGCTTTATTAAGGTTAAACACAATTTTTTCATGAAGATTTGGGGGTACAGCTTCTGGTGTGTTAGCAAGCGAAAGCACACGATTCACGGCATTTTTTCCTGCCTCTATGGCTCCCATGAAATCCTTATTGTTATAATAGACAATGCTGAGATTAGACCATAACGGCACTTCGCTACTTTGAGAAAGGCTTGTCATTTCACCACTTTGATAGACAGCCAAGCTATGGCGATATGCTTCAATAGCAAGCTCCCATTGCTTTTGTTTATAAAAGGCATTACCTAAAGCTTTCCAGCTTCCGCCTAACTGTAAAAACATGGTCTTGGCAATAGAGTGCTCTAAGGCATATTCAGGAGGGAGCGCCTTGATGACAGCACAGATGCCTTGATCTATCTTTGTTAAGTTTGTGTGCAAGCTCTCAGGATGTTTACAGTCTGTTTTCAGGTTTCCTGACGGATGATAATGGATATCATCAAAAAGCTCATGTATCTCAACAAAAAGTATACGAACCTTAACTCGAGCCAGCATCAATTCCAAAGTATTTCTCATTGAACCTTCATATAACGGTATAGCATCTTGTAATTTTCCTTTTGCTAGCATCAAAGCATCAATCGCTTGTTTTTTTTGTTGCTCACCTTCCTCAATGACATCTTGTTGATGCTCTCGAAGTAATTCGTTCAAGCTATAATTATAATCTTCTTCACAATACGTCCAGATGTGACCATCGAAAATATCCATGCTTTCCAGTAACGCATCGATTCTGTCCATACCATTATATATTCCATGCGCCAGATAATAATCTGGATCAATTTGAGCATCACCAATGGCAATGACTTTTGGCAAGCCTTCACGATAATAAGAGACATTCGTCAACATCTTATTATGAGATATAAAAGGAAGAAATCTTGGTTTTTTTTCATACTTTTTAGAAGGTGGCAGGTGTTTATATTGAAGTCCTGCCTCTCTACTATCCAAAACAATCTGAACCCAGTCATCGTACTGACCAGATTCTAATTTCTCTGGCGCCTGCATATATAGGCATACCTTTCCCTTACCAAAAGGAACGCCATAACAACGAGGAAAGTACATTTCTTTCCAACCAAGCTCATGAAACCCAACCATTAATTTGGCATATTTTTTAGGACTCTGAGATTGCAGAAATTTCTCTCTATCTTGGCTAATACTGTTAATTAGCATAAGATCATTTTTATCCATATAAACATACGCTAAAAAATGATGCGTTTCTGGTACATCACCAATCGATTTTAACGTAAAAGGAGGAGTAGTTGACATGTTATTGACCGCATTTAGAACAACGCGAGATGAGCCTGTACAATCAAAGACATAATCCGCTTCAACAATTTCCGATATTCCTTCTATATCCTCAACTATAACTCCAGGCGATTTTTTATCATCGACCAGATCAACAAATTGTTTTGATTCAATTTTAATATTGAGACGCTTTACCTCTTCATATAATTGGCGCTCAAAATCCTTAATATGACCAATATCTTTTGACCAAAAACTCTTATTAATTCGTTTTTCAGCTCTGCGAAATGCACTTTCATTGAGATGGCCTGGACGCGTATAAATACCTTGTCTTGGATCATAGATAACAATATCTTTAATGCCTTTTTTTCTTAATTTAATCGCCAAGTATAATCCTGCAGGACCCGCTCCAATAATAACTTTCATAGATTGAATTGACCTTCAAAAATTTTATATTTTAATCGCAGATTCTTAAGTAAATATTAACGAAAATATCCAACCAGAAATATTTCTTTATATGGGACATGTGGGTTACAGAAGGTAGGTGACGTGGTCCAATTGATTTATCCGAGTCAAACCCGCAGCGGGTGGCAAAATCCAGTGGCCAATCAATCACGTTATCTAACACCTAATCAGGTTGTGCTCTTGCTTAGGGTGGATGAAGTCATGCGACTTTCATCCCAACAAACATTGATTATGATAACTGGGTTTGCATCAGTAACGGTGGGGCTGTTTGTTTAGTATAGGGAAAACATCCATGTTGTTTATTCTTAACGTCAAAGCACTTTATTCAAATTCATCGGTTATGAACAAGCAGGCCCGCTCGAGCACACAGACGTTTCAATATAGTCGTGTAGCTCATCTTCAGACATACCTCTGGCCTTTTCAGGTGTAATAAACCCGTCTTTTAATGCCTGCAATCCATTATCACTCAGTAAAATTTTGCAATGTGGGCCTGAAGGTAAAATTATAAACTGCTCAGGCGTCATTAATTTCTCTCTTAATGCTTGCAATCCATTATCGCTCAGTAATTGTCCAAGATTTGTCTTTAATTGAAATATCTGTTCTGGTTTGATTAATCCCTCTTTTACTGCTTGTATACCGTTATCATCAGAAAGAAATGATGCAGCGATAAAAGGAGCATTTTTAGGGACTGCTCTAAAAATATCTTCTGCCAAAGGCAGATTATAAACACCTTCCAAAACCAATTTTTGCAGTTCCTGAGGTAGTTGGCTTGCTCTTGTAATGAAATCATCTCGATTTTTAGCACCGGTTTTTTCCCATAACAACGGATTGTTTTGGTAAGTATCCCATAGTGCTTTATCGACCTTTTCTAAGGAGAGATTGGTTTTTGGTGCAGCGAAGCTTAAAATATGTTGCAGTAAAAATGGATCCTCTGATCCAAAAAATAAAGTCACGAGTTCATTCTCCAGGATAAAATGCTTGAGACGCTATCACAATGCTTTATTTAATAGCAACATAGTTTGACTCTTGTCATCTACAATATTTGAGATGTTTGTTAATTCGCTTATTATTTCTCTCTTATTGGCATTTTTTCTTTAAAATGGGCTTGTAACCTGTCATATAAAACAGGGTATGTTTCTTTCATCACGTTATTGAGGACTTTGTTTTCAATCATAGTTTTAACAATAAGACGAATTTCCTTATCCTTTTTCTCGGCAAAATATCCGGATAGTTTTTTTCGTTGCTCCACCGCCTGTTCGTATTGAGCCAGGATAGGGTATTCCTTCTTAAGCTGGTCAAAGGCAGTCTTGTCTGGCATGGTTTCTTTAATAAGAGTTCTTTTGTCTCTGATATCCTGCTCCCGTTTCTGAAAAGCCTGGTTTTGTTGATGAGATTCATAATTCAACACGTAGTGGTATTTGTCTTTGATGTTGCTGGCGACCCCGGCCAGATGATTAACCACACGGCCAATCAATTTATCCGGGTCAAACCCGCAGCGGGTAGCAAAATCCAGCGGCCAGTCGATGACATTGTCTTTGGTGGTGCTTCGAGACAGGGTTTGTTTCAACGCGTTTAAATCCGGATGATTGACCTTATCGGCATACAGTTTAAGATTTTGCTTATGGCGGGTCATGGCGACAAAGCTTAAATGCCGGTCCCAGAATTTGCTGTCGATGAGCACTCTGGCGTGTTCTGTGGTCATACCCTGGGATTTATGAACGGTAAGCGCATAGCCGTAATCGATGGCGCGGTAAGATTTGGGAATGGACACCTGTTCGCCACTGTCGAGAGTGATGTGCAGTTGGTTGTTATCAATGGCTTTGACCGTGCCCAAATCGCCATTTCTTACACCAAGCACCTTATCATTCTGCCGGAACAACAACCGCTCCCCGGAGGAAATCATCAGTTCTCGTTCAAAGCCTGCCCGGATGATGTCTTCCCGACCTAGCCATTGTTTTTCCTGCAACACGCCTCTGGCTTTGTCGTTGAGGTCAGCCACGGCCGCTCGGGTAAAGGCCAGCATGATAGAGCCTTTGATTGTGTCGGGCGTGATGGCTTGCTGCCAGTCTAAAACAAGATGATTGGCGGCGTCATGGACCGTGTCATGAAAGGATACCGCGCCCTGGTTATGGTAATGCCTTAAAGCCTCGTCAATATGCCCCTTGGCCAGATTAAGACTGGCCTTGCGGTCATCCAAATCATTCTGACGCCTAATGTTATCCAGTTCGATATAACCGGTGTAGGCGGCAATACCGCGAAATATTTCCCCTTTGTGGATGGGTTTTAACTGGTCGGGGTCGCCGACTAAAATCACCTTGCTGCCGGCTTTTCGTGCTTCTTTGAGCAACAAGGCCATGTTGGCAAAATCCACCATGCCCGCTTCATCAACGATTATGACGTGCTTGTCGGTTAATTGCAGTTGCTTGTTGATGAGGCGATAGGATAGGGAGGCCAGTGTTGAGGACGCAATGCCCGTTTCCTGTTGCAAGGCTTTGGCGACTTTCCCGGATAGAGAGGCGCCAATGACCTGGCAATGGTGCTGTTCGTAATACTCTTTGACCGGTTTTAACAGATAACTTTTCCCGGCTCCGGGACGACCCACCACCACACTGATATCCTGTCCCTGGGTGATGAACCGCAAGGCATCAATTTGCTCACCACTTAACGCATAGCGTTGGGCAAGACCATCCACGGATTGACCAAACACGTGGTGACGTCGGGTCATCATCTTTTCAATATCGCTGCGAAGACGGGCTTCCTGGATGTATTGATGACGGGTGGTGTAACAATCGCGTCCCAAATCATTGGGACCCAGCTTGATAACGTCTTTATGGTTTAAAACCCGTTCGACCAGGGTTAAATACTCATGGTGGTTCTGGCTGTCTTTGAAGGTTTTAAACAACAAGCGCTCCACGTCCCGGCGGCTGAACACGCTGCATTGCAGGGAGATATGATTGATGAGATTTTCGATACTGTCTCGGGTAATGTCGCGTCGGGCTTCACGAATCAATTGGTTTTCTTCGCGTAGATAATGACGGTTGCCGTCCTTCATCTTACCGTGGTGGCGTTCGCTCAAAATATGATTGACGTCCACGCTTAAGTCGATGTTTTGGTCGATAAAAAAATCATTTTGAAAATCACGCCACTGTTCACCCCAGTAGTCATTTTCAACCACAAAGCCTTTGGCAAAGGCCGGGTTTAAATCGCGTGCCTTGTATCTGGAGAAACCGTCTTTCTCCAGGCGGCGGGTTGAAATCAGAATGTGGGCATGCGGGTTATCGTCACCATGGTCGTGAATGGCAATATCAGCCGGCAAGCCGTTTTCCACAAAATAGGTCTGGGCAAACCGTTTGGCTAGTTCCACTTGTTGAATCAAATCCAGTTCTTTGGGCAAAGCCAGAACCACATCCTTGCACACTTGCGCATCGCATCGACTTTCAGCAAGTTCGGCTTGATTCCATAAAAATTCACGATTTAAAAAGGATTCATCACAACCTTCGGGCAGGAGGATTTCAGAAAAAACGACGTCATGGCGATTAGAAAAATCATGGGTAAACCCCGTGCGTGAATCCTGCAATTTCTGACCCGAGCGATAAGCGGCCGCCGCGACCACACTGTGGCCTTTCGAGCGGCTATGAATGGAGACACGGGCAAAAGCAATCGCCATGAAACACCTTTATTAAAAAGCGCTCCATCGGTTGCTTGAAAATTGATAAGACCTTCTCCGTGAAGGATTTTTTTGAAGTACGGAGTTAATTTAGCAAACATTCGAACGAATGTATATTGCGCTCTTCGCTTTTCGCTGCGAGACGGGATGGCCTCGCTGCACTCGGGGGTTTACACGATGGTTGATTTCGAAGATCGGAGGGGTTATCCTTTTTTGCGTTACCTTAATTTGCGGAGAACATCATGTCAAAGAAGACATTGTCGCAAATGGAAGAGGCACTCACGGATAGAATTGAACAAGCGAAAGCGAAACTCACCAAGCTGCAACAAAAACACAAATTCGAAATCGGCACACTCGCCTACAAACACGGCCTGCATCATTGCGACCTTAAGCAACTGGATTTTATCTTTGCCAAGATTGCCAGGGAGTTGCGCCATGAGCACTCGTGAACAAATTAAAAAACAGCAACAGGTGCTTGCGCGATGTGAAAAATCACTGGCACTGGAGAAGCTCAAAAAGCGTCGGGCTGAAACTCGGCGTAAGATTGAGCTTGGTGGGCTGGTGGTTAAATCGGGGATGGATGGTTTTTCAAAATCCATGATCTTGGGTGCGTTATATCACTCTGCGAGTTTGATTTACGCTGATAATACATACAAAGAGTTATTTAACTCAAAAGGGAATCAAGCTTTTTTAGAAGGCGATTAATAGCTGATTGTGAGCATCCTATTAAAGGATACTGATTAAAGCATTTTCTAAATCTTCTCTTGATTCAAATTGATTAATAAAGGGGAAGGCTTGTCTTGGCAATTGATTTTTTGCAATTGGATTATGGAAGTAAATACATTCACTCTCAATATCGGGAATTGCGTGTTCTAGTCCTTCAAGCTTTGGGTAAAATATACATAGCCTTCTGGAAAATAATACGCCTGATAAAAAATTGAACTCATCCTTTTTAAAGTAATTAGTCTTAAGTGGGCTATTACTCTTCTTCTTTTTTACAGCATCTTCCTCGGCTAAATAAATCATTTCAGTATTGGGATCATAAATTCTTTCAGAAAGCCCGAATAAGCAACTTGCTTCAACAAGCAGATCATTAGGATTAAGGTGGATACCAATCGGGCTTGATGAAATGGCGATAAAGTAACCGTCGTTATCAGTTATGATATCCTTATAACCATTATTAAATGCATTAATTTTCTTATCTATAGCGCCGCATATTTTCTCTTTATACTCTTCCCTTGGGATGCGGCAAGAAGATCCCAAAACCTCATCCAGTTCTATATTCAACGCCGGGTACTCCCCGGGGTTGATTATTGTTGCTTCAAGAAAGTATCTTTGATTATTGACCAAAAAACAAAAATCTGGCTTACTTTTGTTTTTTCTTCCAAAGTCTTTATCCTCGAGTAATTCAATATTTGGGCTATTTTTTAAAAAATCTGATAATGTCAGTTCCCATAAGCAAGCTTCTGTAGAAATAGGAAATTCGCTTACAAATTTTTTATCAAGGTATTGAGCGTTTTCGCTATATTTATTGTTCCAGTATGCAATTACTTGCTTGTCATTTGGATTGTTTCTAGTCCGAGTCAACTCATAAAGAGGGTTTCTACCGGGGTTGTTAAAAAGATTTACACTTTTATTCATATCAAAAATCAATCCTTAAAAATCAAAATGTAAAAAAGCAGAAATGCTACAATAAGTTTAATTATGTCCATTTTATTGAAAAATCCTTTAATTTCCATTATTTTCTCAAGCTTTCGACTATTAAAAATAAGAAAATCATGCAAAACGACATCATGCTCATCAAAGAATTAGCAGAATATTTAAAAATCAATGAAAAAACGGCTTACCGATATGCTGCGGAGGGTAAAATCCCAGCATTTAAAGTCGGTGGGGCATGGCGTTTTCGCCGAGATGAAATTGAGAAATTCACTAAAGGGCAATATGTTCCTGAAATTAAAGGAGATAAAAATAATGAGTAATGGGTTTGATTCATTAGTTGGATTTATTTGGAACATTGCCAATAAGCTACGAGGTCCTTATAAGCCGCCACAATACAGACTGGTGATGTTGCCTATGACTGTACTCAGGCGTATGGATTGTGTTTTAGAACCAACAAAAGATAAGGTGTTGGAACAATATGCAAAACTCGAAGCACAAGGCCACTCAGAAGATGCCATTCATAAAATTCTGGGTCAGTATGCTTCTAAAGGACGCCAGCAGGCATTTTATAATGTTAGTAAATACACCTTTAAGCGATTGCTCGGTGATCCAGATAATATTGCTCAAAACCTGACAACATATATCAACAGTTTTTCCCCTAAGGCCAAAGAAATCTTTGACATGTTTGACTTTGAACAGCAAATAGAAAAGCTGGAAAAGAATAATCGCCTATTTCTTATTGTTAAAGAGTTTGCCGATATCAACTTACATCCAGATCATATCAATAATCTGCAAATGGGCTATGTATTTGAAGAATTGGTGCGCAAATTTAACGAACAAGCGAATGAAGAGGCAGGAGATCACTTCACTCCAAGGGAAGTGATACGCCTAATGGCGCATCTTGTGTATACCTCTGATGAAGATGTTTATACCCCGGGCATAGCACGAACCATATACGATCCAACATGCGGTACAGGTGGGATGCTGTCCATTTCAGAAGAATATATTCGGGAGCAAAACCCCCAGGCCAACTTGCTTTTATTTGGTCAAGAGTATAATCCAGAATCTTATGCGATATGTTGCGCAGACTTATTGATTAAAGATGAACCTCTTGACCACATCATTTTTGGCGACACCCTGGGTGATGGTAAGACCTTTGATGGTCACCCAAATAAAAAGTTTCATTACATGCTGGCAAATCCACCTTTTGGCGTAGAGTGGAAAACCCAACAAAGTTATGTTGAGAAGGAATATAAACAACATGGATTTAAAGGCCGATTTGGTCCCGGTACACCCAGAATCAATGATGGTGCTTTATTATTTCTGATGCATATGATGTCCAAAATGCACCCTACCCCTGATGAGGGTGGTGAGGGTTCCAAAATCGCTATTGTTTTTAATGGTTCCCCGTTATTTACTGGTGATGCTGGATCGGGTGAAAGCAATATTCGAAGATGGATAATTGAAAATGATTATCTTGATGCAATTGTCGCACTACCGGATCAAATGTTTTATAACACGGGCATCTATACTTATATCTGGCTTGTATCAAATAGAAAAAGACCTGAAAGAAAAGGCAAGGTTCAACTCATTGATGCAACTCGTCACTTTCAGAAAATGCGTAAAAGTCTTGGCAATAAGCGTAATGAGCTTTCTGATGAACACATTAATGAAATCACTCGCCTTTATGCTGAGTTCAAACATGATGATCAATCTAAAGTCATTGTTGATTCAAAAAGTGAAGAACGTATTTGCTCGAAGATTTTTGACAATCGTGAATTTGGTTACCTTAAAATAACGGTTGAACGGCCTTTGCGTTTAAATTTTCAGGCAAGCCCCGAGAGAATTGAGCGATTAAAAGATCAAACAGCCTTTATTAACCTTGCACAAAGTAAAAAGCGTAAGAATGAACAGGAAATTCAGCAAGAAATTGCCAAGGGAGAACAACTACAACAAGCAATTATTTCAATACTTGAACATATGGATGCATCGATTCTTTATAAAAACCGAAACGTCTTTTCTGCTGACTTAGCGAAGCAAATCAAAAAATCAGGATTAAAAATTGATACACCAGTCAAAAAAGCCATTTTTGTAGCTCTAAGTGAAAGAGATGATACAGCAGAGGTTTGCTGTAACAGTAAAGGAATACCAGAGGCAGATAGCGAGTTGAGAGATACTGAACTGGTGCCTTTACCCAAAGACATCAACTTACCCTTACCAATGTCTTATGATGCCAAAGCAGACAATCAACAACTTGTAGCATTAGTTCGAGATCATTGTGAACAATATTTAAAACAAGAAGTCATACCACATGTTCCTGATGCATGGATTGATCACAGTAAAACTAAGGTGGGTTATGAAATTCCACTAAATAGACATTTTTATGTTTATCAGCCACCGAGACCGTTAGAAGAAATTGAGTCTGATATTAAGCAATTGGAACAGGAAATTTTACAAATGCTTAAGGGAGTTGTGGCATGATCCAAGGATATCAACGCTTAAAAGATACAAATATAAATTGGCTTGGAAAAATACCAGAGAATTGGCAATTAAAACCTCTAAAATATATAGCAACCTATAACGATGATAGCTTATCAGAGGACACTAGGCCTGACAAAATTATAAATTATGTAGATATATCAAGTGTAAATCTTTCTTATGGAATTGAAAAAATTGAGTCATATGAATTTGATCAAGCTCCTTCAAGAGCAAGAAGGATAGTAAAGGATGGTGATACTATTTTATCAACGGTTAGAACCTATCTAAAAGCAATTTCTTTAATTAAAGAACCAATTGAGAGTTTAATAGTTTCAACAGGTTTTATAGTAATTAGACCTTCTCGCACTGTTATTGCAGCCTTTTTGAATTATTTTATACAAGGCGAAGGATTTATTGGTGAAATTGTTTCAAAATCAGTTGGTGTAAGTTATCCAGCAATTGGTCCTTCTGGCGTAATGAAAATCGAGATTGCTATTCCAGCTTTAAAAGAACAAAAAGAAATTTCATTATTTCTGGACAAAAAAACCTCAGAAATAGATGCGCTAATTGCCAAAAAAGAAAAACTAATCAAATTATTGGAAGAAAAGCGCACAGCACTGATTACTCAGGCTGTCACCAAAGGACTTGATCCCAATGTGCCGATGAAAGATTCTGGGGTGGAGTGGATGGGTGATATACCTGAGCATTGGCAAATAATCCCGTTTAAGCATGTCATATATTTTCAAGAAGGTCCCGGGATCATGGCTGTTGATTTTGTTGATCAAGGTGTACCACTATTACGTATAAGAAACCTCACTTCAAACAAAGTTCAGTTGGAAGGATGTAATTATCTTAATCCCGAAAAAGTCGAGAAAGTTTGGAAACAATTTAAACTAGATATTGGAGATCTTCTTATCAGTACCAGTGCTACTACGGGATTGGTGTCTTCTGTTGGGTATGAAGCAGTAGGATCAATTCCCTATACTGGCATTATACGATTAAAACCTAAGAACAAAAGTATCAGTAATGAGTATATAAAATTAATAGTATCATCATCGCTTTTCTTTACTCAAATAGATTTACTAAAAACTGGTTCAACAATTCAGCACTTTGGGCCTTTGCATTTGAATCAAATGTTTATTTGTCTTCCACCATCAAATGAACAGGGTGAAATTGTTATATTTTTAAATTCACGAACAAAAAAAATTGACGAAATTAAATCAAAAATATTAGAGGCTATTGAACGCCTAAAAGAATATCGCTCAGCTTTAATCACCAACGCCGTAACAGGAAAAATAAAAGTAAGTAATATCAATGTTGATTTGCCTGAACCTGAAAAACTTAAACATAGTTCGGGAGGTCATTTATGATTGATTCCAGTATGAAGCTTAATGACATACTTACCATCGCAGCAATTTTAATTGCCCCTTGGGCAGCTTTGTTTATCCAAGATAAATTGAGTAAATGGAAGGAAGATAGAGAAAGAAGGATTGAAATATTCAAAACACTTATGGCTACAAGGTTATCACCTCTCTCTTTTGAACATATTCGGGCATTAAATATGATTGATATTGAGTTTTATGGCCGCAAGAAATACAAGAGGGTAAGAAGTGCCTGGCGGACTTATCTCGATGTTAGGGTCGATTATGCGCAAATACAAAACCCCATAGACGCTCAAACTCTACACTTTGATGTTGAATGTAACAGAACTTTGATAAATTTATTGGTTACTATGGGCGAATCACTTGGATATGATTTTGATGAATCACATGTGAAACAAAGTATATATAAGCCCAAAGGGCATTTTACTGAAGAACAATATCAATTTTTCATGCGAACAAAGTTAGTAGAACTGTTTTCAGGGGATGCTTCATTGCCTGTATCAGTAGTTAAAGCATCAAATATTCACGCGAAAAGTGAGCATCTTCATAATGGGGCAGAGATTCAATCCCCAGATACAAATTAATTACATGGTTAAATTAAGATGAGCAAACACAAAGAAATCCGTTTTGAAGAAGCTATTGAGCACCACCTGATTGAACATGGTGGGTATATTAAAGGGGATGCTAAAGCGTTCGATCCTGAGAGGGCATTATTTCCAAGTGATATCATTTCATTTGTAGAAAAATCACAGCCCGCCAAATGGCAAGCGATACAAAGCTTTTACGGTACCAAAGCTGAATCGGTCCTTCTTGACTCATTAGTTAAAGAGCTTGCATCAAAGGGTATGCTTAATGTCTTGCGCCATGGGTTTAAGTGTTTTGGTAAAAGTTTTCGTCTGGCTTATTTCACCCCTAACAGTAAAATGAACCCTGATGCATGGGCCAACTATGCTTTAAATGAGTTGACAATAACTCGCCAAGTAAGATTTGATCCCAAAGATCAAACTCAATCTATTGATGTTCTTTTGGCAGTCAATGGATTGCCAGCTGTAACAATTGAGCTTAAAAACCGTCTAACCAACCAATCAATTACCGATGGTAAGCGTCAATATAAAGAAGACAGAGATCCAACGTTACCACTTTTTCGTTTTAAGGAGCGAGCGTTGGTTCATTTTGTCGTAGATACTGAACTCGTGTTTATGACAACAAGGCTATCAGGTAAAAAAACCTTCTTTTTGCCTTTTAATAGGGGGCATGGTTTTGGCGCTGGCAATCCACCTGCACCGGGGGATTATAGAACGAGTTATCTTTGGGAAGAAGTTTTGGAAAAAGACAGCCTTTTAGATATCCTCGCACGCTTTATGCATTTGCAAGTTGAAGAAAAACAAATAGCCACGCTACAAGGAATTAAAAAGCATAAAAAAGAAACAATGATATTTCCACGGTATCATCAGCTGGACGCAGTAAGAAATTTGATATTTGATGCCAAGAAAAAAGGAAGTGGCCATAATTATTTGATTCAACATTCAGCCGGCTCGGGAAAGTCTAACTCTATTGCATGGCTGGCACATCGTCTTGCAAGTCTACATGATGACAATGATCAAAAAGTTTTTGACACCGTTATCGTTATTACCGATCGCCGTGTTCTGGATCAACAATTGCAAAATACAATATATCAATTTGAGCACAAACAAGGGGTGGTGCAAAAAATTGATGAAAATACGCAACAATTGGCAAAAGCACTTTCGGGCGGCGCACCGATTATTATCTCGACCATTCAAAAGTTTCCTTTTATCTCTCAAGCTTTAGAGACGCTTGAAAAAAAGGGGGATGGTATTACCATCGATACGGTAAATCGGCGTTTTGCTGTGATTGTAGATGAAGCCCACAGCTCTCAAAGCGGTGAATCAGCAATGGAGTTGCGCAAGATTTTAAACAAGGAAGGGATAGCGGCTACCATAGCCGAGCAAATGTTGGATATTGAGGAAGAGTCATTATCTGAGGAAGCAAAAAAAGCCTTGTTTCAAGAAATGCTTAAACGGCCACGGCAGCCTAACATCAGTTTTTTTGCATTCACGGCCACGCCTAAGTTTAAAACATTAGCCGTATTTAATGAGCCGGGCAGAAATGGTAACCCACCCTTTCATCTATATAGTATGCGTCAAGCTGTAGAGGAAGGGTTTATTCTGGATGTATTGGCCAATTATACAACGTATAAAACTTACTATGGATTACTTAAATCCATTGAAGACGATCCAGAAGTTCCCAAGAAAAAAGCAGCACGCCAATTGGCAAGGTTTATGAGCCTTCATCCACATAACATCGCTCAAAAGGTTGAAGTCATTGTGGAGCATTTTCGTCGTTCAACCAAGCATAAAATAGGTGGACGGGCTAAGGCAATGGTGGTAACGGAATCTCGATTACACGCTGTTCGATATAAACTGGAATTTGATAACTATCTTAAACGCAATAAATATAATGATATTAAGTCACTTGTCGCCTTTTCAGGAAAAGTCACTGACCCGGATTGCCCTGAAAAAGAATTTACAGAAGTAAGCATGAACCATGGAATCAAAGAAACTGAATTACCTGAAAAATTTTCGACAGAAGAATATCAAGTTCTATTGGTTGCTGATAAATATCAAACAGGCTTTGATCAACCTTTGCTTCATACCATGTATGTAGATAAAAGACTATCAGGGATACAAGCGGTTCAAACATTGTCACGACTTAATCGAATTGCAACAGGCAAAGAGGATACTTTTGTTCTTGATTTTGCCAATGAAATGGAAGATATCTATCGGGCTTTTAAAGATTATTATGAAGTTTCTTATATGGGTGAGATGGCTGATCCCCACCAACTTTATGACTTGCAACACCGTATTAATGAATGGCAGCTATTTTCAGAAGAAGACGTCAATGAGCTGTGTGAAATCTGGTTTAGAAACAGAAAAGAGCCTTCATACATGGATCATCGTAAGATGAATGCCGTTCTTGATATTGTTGTCGATCGTTTTGCAGAGCTTGAAGCCGAGGATCAAGAGTTAGTTAAGGGGCAGATCAAAAGCTTTAAAAACCTGTATGTATTTTTATCTCAAGTCATTCCTTTTCAAGATTCAGATTTGGAAAAAAATTATACTTTTCTGCGGTTTTTGCAAAGTAAATTACCACGCAGAGATGATGAGCCAAGTTTTAAAATCGGGGATGAAGTAGAGTTACAATACTACCGGTTACAGAAAATCAGTGAAGGTTCTATTGATTTATCACAAGGCGATGCTGATGATTTAAGAGGGCCAACTGAGGTTGGAACCAGAAGTGCCAGTGAAGATAAAGTTCAATTATCTTTATTAGTTGATCGACTAAACCAGCGGTTTGGTACCGATTTTACTAAGGCTGATGAGTTATTTTTTGATCAAATTGCTGAGACTGCTGCAAATAATGAAAAAATAAGAGAAGCCGCAAAAGCCAATACCCTGGATAACTTTTCTTTGGTTTTTGAAAAAATGCTAGAGGGCTTCTTTGTTGAGCGCATGGAAGGAAATGAAGACATATTTTCAAAACTAATGAATGATCCTAAGTTTCATGAAGTTGCTGCCAGCTATTTGGTTAAAGCAGTGTATGATCGAGTTCATAATCTGGAAGGAGCAGAGTAACCATGAGTCCAGAAGTCAATAACCGCTCTACTGGTTACTATGTTGATTTGATTAATGAGCTTCGTAAACTCCCATCTGAAACTGAATGGTTGGAGTTTAAGCATAATAATGCGGATCCAGAAAAGATCGGGGAATATTGTTCGGCATTGGTCAATTCTGCTTTGCTTTTAGATAAGCCCTATGCATACATTGTTTGGGGTATTGATAACAATACTCATGATATTATTGGAACCACCTTTAAGCCAGATGAAACAAAAATTGGTAATGAGGCCCTGTATAACTGGCTTACAAGATTATTATCGCCTAAGATAAATTTTCATTTTATCAGCGTGATGATTGATGATAAACCATTAATTCTTCTTGAAGCTGAGGCAGAATCCAGCCATCCAATACAGTTTAAAAGTCAAAAATTCATACGGATTGGTTCCTATAAAAAGAAGCTAAGCGATCACCCTGAAAAGGAAAAAGCTTTATGGCGGGTGCTTGATAAAAAATCATTTGAAGATGGCATCGCAGATGAAAAAGTGTCTGATGAAACTGTTTTAAAGCTGCTTGATTATCCAGCTTATTTCGACTTGCTTGGTTTGCCAGTACCCGATGGGCGCACGTCGATACTCAATGCCTTGCAAACAGAAAAATTAATCCTGCCTTGTGAGGCTGGCGGTTGGAACATCACAACATTAGGGGCTGTATTATTTGCCAAAAATCTGGTGGACTTTCTAAAACTAAAGCGCAAAGCGCTGCGTATTATTCATTATAAAGGCAATAATCGTATAGAAACCCAGAGGGAACATATCGAGCAAAAAGGGTATGCTGTTGGGTTTGAAGGACTTATTGACTATATTATGGCATTAATACCAACTAATGAGGTCATTGGTACTGCGCTTAGAAAGACTGTTCCCATGTATCCAGAACTGGCAATCCGTGAGCTTGTTGCCAATGCATTAACGCACCAGGATTTCAAGGTTACTGGCGCCGGGCCAATGATTGAAATTTTTGATAATAGAATTGAAATCACCAATCCCGGTTTACCTCTGGTTTCAACAGAAAGATTTTTAGATACGCCACCTAAATCTCGTAATGAGGCTCTGGCATCGTTAATGCGCCGTTTTGGTATTTGCGAGGAACGTGGCAGTGGAATTGATAAAGTGGTTTCTCAAATTGAGCTATACCAATTGCCTGCACCTATTTTTGAGGCTGTAGAAGATCATACTCGTGTGGTTTTGTTTGCTCATCGGGAGTTGAAAGATATGGATAAGCAAGACAGGATATGGGCTTGTTATTTACATGCATGCCTTAGATATGTAGAGCGTGACTATATGACCAACTCCACCTTAAGAGATCGCTTTGGCATTGCCCCTAAAAACAGTGCTATGGTATCTCGAATTATTCGAGATACTTTAGATGCAGGAAAAATTCGGTGTTATGATGATTCAGTGGGAAGTAAAGCTAAAAAATATCTGCCATGGTGGGTTGTTTAGATAAGTTATTTTGTTTGACTGTTGTTTGATTGACTGGCAGCTTTATTACTGCACTTTTTTAAAAAGTCATATTTTACAGTATGTTAATGATTTTAATTTGTTTGACTGTTGATTGATTTAGGTACCATATCATGACATGACACTTTATAGACCTGACTTGGATAACTCATCACATCTATGGTTGAAGGGTTAAAAGTTAGGATTTTATTTTAATAACTTGTTTAATCAAACTCATTATATATTCCAAGTCGTTATCATTATCGACTTGAATTTGATAATCCCCATTGCCAAAATGTCCCATATTAGAAACATTGCGTGCAAAATTTTCACGGCAATCTAAAGAACCCCATGAAGCATTGAGGGCTATTTTTATGGATTTTTTTTGTATTTTTATGTCAACAATATTGTTACCCATTTTAAAAGCTAAATATCGCTTTTTAGGGACTAGCTCAATCTCATTATTCAAATTCAATATAGCGTCACGAAGTTTTTCATATAATTCAGCTATTTCTTCACTTGCTATTGCAATATGTTGTTCTTCTGTATAAACAATAATTTCATCAGTTATACGCTTTAATTCCTTGTTTGCTGAAGTAATGGGTTTAATGCTTTCTGCACCCTTTGATTTTTTAATCTGATTTATTAGTATTATGTTTTTGTCGTATCGTTTAACTTCCCAGAGTTCAATAGCGAGATCTTTGAAGTTAGTTGCTTGAACTTGATTATTGGTAAAAAATGGTGCGACAAATACTACACGAGTTTGACTCCAATCAATATCATTTCGCTTTAAGTTTCTTTTTAATTGCTCATTATACTCAAGAATAAAGTCGGCTTTGTTTTCAAGCATCAGACTCAAGTATGTAAAACCTTGATCAATCACACTTATATTTCTGTCGCGTTTATATTCAATAATAATAAAAGCATTAGTTTGTTCATCGTATGCTAGGGTATCAATACGTTTATTTTTAATGGAAAACTCACTCCGTACCAACGTCAATTGCATTATTTTGGTTATATTTTTTTCAAATAAACTTTGAATATCGCTTTCAAGTTTAAATTTATCTTCATGAATTTCCGTTAAGGAATTATTATTATTGATAAAAATTGGCATTTATATCCCTTTGAAGCCCCACCGCTTTAGTAAATTATAGTAGATAGAGCGTATTTATAAAAAGTAGGTCTTGGAATATAGGATAGGACTTGGCTTTTGCTCTCAATAAGTTGTTATTAGCAAAAGAAGTCGGTTCTATTGTTCCATTGATGAATGTAACCTTGATTGTTGGTATTTTGTTTATCAAAATGAAAAAACTTTTACAACCACATTTTTACATGAGAAAGACCTTAATAATTGGTTATATCTTAATTTAACTCTGCGGGTTTTTTGCGGGTTTATTCACCGACAACCAAAGACCACCAAAGACAACATGGTGGGGAGGTAAAAACGTAGTTAGCCCTTTGATTTCTTATGGTATTTTGTAGTCTTTCGTCGTTTGGCTCAAAATCCGGTGTCGCGGGTTCGATTCCCGCGGCCTTTAAAAAATCACTACAACATATTTGCCACAGTTTTCGTTGTAGCTAATATATTTCTGGCACGAGTTGAAGTAATTTTACCAGCACACATTGTTTCCTTACCCTTGCCTATAAAATCCATCATTTCATGCGCACATATCAATATGAACAGGCTTTGGCTGTTGGTTTTTAGTATTTAAGAAAATTTTACTTCTTTGGAAGCTGCAAAAAAATGCAGCTTGTTCTTTTATTGAGTTTGTTTGGGTTCTCTCAAGAATAAACAGCCTTAATACCTGCTCAGTATTTTCGCTCATTTTGGTGGTTTCATTGCCAGTCTTTTCCCATTTGCTGACAGCAGTATGCGAGGTATGAATCACTTTTTCGCTGAACTCTCGAAGCGGCATGGAGAAATAGGTTCTGATAAACTTCACTTGATTACCTGTTAGTCGGGTTTCTTGAATGGCCAGTCTTTTTATAACTTCGTCAGCAATATATTGAACATCGATTTTGGGGAGCCATTCGCCATCAATATTCAGCAACTCAACATTTTCAAGTTCAATAGGAAACCCTAAGCCTTCATATAGGTAGCTTTTTACAACTTTTGATTTCATTTCATGTTTCCTATCGAATATTTAAAACAGTGATAATCGGCTAAGATTATTGGCAAATGTAATAATAATTTTATATTTCCTATTATCGATGTCTTTACCCTCTATACAGTATTTCCCATCTTGTGGAGCTTCATGAAATATCCTTGGTCAAATTATAGCTATTGTAAACTCAGTTTACAAACTAACAAGGTTGTCTATTAGATCGCTCCATTTCTCCAAAGCTTCCTTCCTCTGCGGTAACATCTCATTCTTATTATAAGTAGCCATGATTTTAGGCATTTTATGCCCCAGACATTTTTCAATTACGACCGGATCAACATTCAGGGTTTCCCCTAACTGAGTTGCAAAAGTCCGCCGCAGATCATGGGCTGTCCATTGCGGAATCCCGACTCGTTCCTGAATGCGGATTACGGCTCTTGGCATGGCTTTATCGGTAAGGGGGCTTAAGCCATCTGCACCGCTAATCACGCAGTCACCCATGCTACAGCTTTTTAGTTCAAGCAGTAATGATTTGACCAGGTCTGTCAAATGAACACGCATGACTAATCCAGTTTTGGTATGGTTGGATGGAATAGTCCATAGTGAATTGTCAAAATCAAACTCCTGCCAGGTGGCTACACGAAGTTCACCGGTTCGCACCCCGGTTAGTAATATAATTTTGAGTGCGTTTTTAACTTGCAGGGAAATCTCGTTTTTATCGCTGTCTAAAAACAGCCATAAGGATTTAACCTCTTCTAAGGTAAGGTAACGATCGCGAGGTTTTTCTAACCCGCCTATATCCCGGGCGCGAATGTTTGCAGCGGGGTTTATCATCAGTTCACCACGACTGACGGCATAACTGAACGCTTGTTTTATGGTGCTTAATACTTTGTTGGCATGAACAGGCGCACCTCGTTGCACGATTTTATCGAGTTCCATCGTTATGTCACGTGCTTGAATGGTTGTTACATCACGCTCACCTAATGATGGGATGATGTCGGCCTGGATATGTTGTTTGACTTGCCCAGGTTGTTTTCTATGGCGTTCAATATAATTGCTGTACCAGTTTAAAAAGAGATCTTTGACGGTATATTTCTGTTGTTCTTTTTGGGCTTCCTCTTCTTCCTTTTGCATCACCTCTTTGGGGTTAATACCACTTCGACGTATTTCCCTTAAATCAAGGAATCTCTTTTTAGCTTCTGACAAGCTCATGGCAGGGTAATGCCCGATTATAATATAATCTTTCTTGTTATCGATTTTGTAGCGGTATACCCATGTTTTGGAGCCGGTAGGGTAGATAAATATTCCAAAGCCACCACCTTCGTATTTTTCCTCCCGTTTTTCCTTGGGCTTTAAGCTTTTAATGTAGGTATCTGTAAATCGAATCATACAAACTCCATGTAACGCAAATAGCATTTTGCTGGGTACTTTAGTGGGTACTTAATGTTATGCTGGGTTGATATTAAATGTTATTGCTTGATGTTGATGATAGGCTTTAAGGCTAGTAAATTCAAGAAGTTGTGGTATTATTTATCGAAGTTTGGAGTTGGTTGTCATATATCCTGTTAGAGGATGGGGTGCTAGTGGTCGTAGGTTCAAATCCTACCGTCCCGACCAGTTAAATCCCCATAAAATCAGCGACTTCGCACTTCTAATTAGAATTTGCCCTCTCTTATAAAATCTTTTTGGCTACACTTTTGGGCTCTTTATAATTTCGGATCTAACTTTTCCCAGCAACATCTGTTGGTCAGGCCATAATATATTGTTTTTTCTAGTGAAGTTACCATCTAAAAAAACCGGTAAATATTGACCAAAAATATGCCTAGTTGTTGATTAATTATTAAGTACATCAGAAGTTTCCTTTTATTCTTTTCATATTAAGTTACTAGTGCCTTATCCGCATTCAATGCGTGGGTAAATTGATTTCAGTTTGTGACGTGCATTATCGATGCTGAATTGCCAGTTAACCCCTTTCTGCTTCTGATTTGTTTTTTGTGCCCAAGCGCGTGTTTCTTCTGCCAAAAGCTCAATACTGCCAAACCGTCTGTTATTGATACACTGACTGGTCATGGCGCTGAGCTCGCATTCTGCAATATTCAACCAGCTACCATGTTTTGGGGTATGGTGAAACTCGATTTTCCGCACAATTTCGCGTGCTTTTTCCGCAGGGAATGCCTCATAGAATGCACCGCGTGTATGCGTATTCAAGTTGTCGCAAACCAGAATAATTTTGTCAGCACTTGCATATTGGGTACGTATCAACTGTTCCATTTCTATAGCCCAATCTATCTTTGTGCGGCGAGAACGCACGCTAACCGTCCGGGTTCCAGCAAGGGGTTCTGTAAACATGAATATGGATGCCGTTCCTGCCCGCTCATATTCATAGTCAACGCGTTTTGGATGATGTCTTGTTGCTGAAATCGGTGTTCTTGTTTCATTCAGAAGCTGGATAGGTTGTTCATCCATGCAAATTACCGGTACCAGTGGATTGAAAGAGCGTGAGTAAATTTCAAGAACATCCTCCATGCCTGCCGCAAATTCACCGTCCGATTCTGGCGGAATAACCCAGTACTCAAGTTTCTTGCGGGTCAGACCGTTTTTTTTAGAATGCCCCTGATCGTTTCTCTGCCTATGGTATCCACTATCTCGAGTCTTATCATTTCATCCCTGAGAAGACTCAGAGTCCAGCTTCCATACCCACCAGGTGGCGTTCCAAGACGCATCGCTATTAATTGCGCTTCCTGTTCTCCAGATAGCCGTCTTGCCCGGGGTGGATTCTTTGGTTTTTTTCCATTGAGCGCAGTGTCAAATCCTTCCAATACAAGACGCTTGCGTACATCCTCAACAGTTTGTATGCGACAGTCAAATGCTTCGGCTATCTTGGCGTCAGGCCAGTTGACCCCATTAACATCTGCTTTCAACAATATCTGTGCGCGCTTTACTTTCTGCGGACTACCTCTCAGTTTCTTCACTACTCCTTCAAGCTCAACCCTTTCTTCTGGCGACAGGCGCACTATATATTTTTTCATAACTTCCTGTACTGATAAAAAACATCAGCACGAAAAGTATCTCTTCAGATTGCACAATTCAAGATGTTTATCCATTTCTGCTAATATTTCTTTTAGAATAGTATTATTTTACCCACGCATTGAATGCGGATAAGGCACTAGTGCCTTATCCGCATTCAATGCGTGGGTAAATTGATTTCAGTTTGTGACGTGCATTATCGATGCTGAATTGCCAGTTAACCCCTTTCTGCTTCTGATTTGTTTTTTGTGCCCAAGCGCGTGTTTCTTCTGCCAAAAGCTCAATACTGCCAAACCGTCTGTTATTGATACACTGACTGGTCATGGCGCTGAGCTCGCATTCTGCAATATTCAACCAGCTACCATGTTTTGGGGTATGGTGAAACTCGATTTTCCGCACAATTTCGCGTGCTTTTTCCGCAGGGAATGCCTCATAGAATGCACCGCGTGTATGCGTATTCAAGTTGTCGCAAACCAGAATAATTTTGTCAGCACTTGCATATTGGGTACGTATCAACTGTTCCATTTCTATAGCCCAATCTATCTTTGTGCGGCGAGAACGCACGCTAACCGTCCGGGTTCCAGCAAGGGGTTCTGTAAACATGAATATGGATGCCGTTCCTGCCCGCTCATATTCATAGTCAACGCGTTTTGGATGATGTCTTGTTGCTGAAATCGGTGTTCTTGTTTCATTCAGAAGCTGGATAGGTTGTTCATCCATGCAAATTACCGGTACCAGTGGATTGAAAGAGCGTGAGTAAATTTCAAGAACATCCTCCATGCCTGCCGCAAATTCACCGTCCGATTCTGGCGGAATAACCCAGTACTCAAGTTTCTTGCGGGTCAGACCGTTTTTTTTAGAATGCCCCTGATCGTTTCTCTGCCTATGGTATCCACTATCTCGAGTCTTATCATTTCATCCCTGAGAAGACTCAGAGTCCAGCTTCCATACCCACCAGGTGGCGTTCCAAGACGCATCGCTATTAATTGCGCTTCCTGTTCTCCAGATAGCCGTCTTGCCCGGGGTGGATTCTTTGGTTTTTTTCCATTGAGCGCAGTGTCAAATCCTTCCAATACAAGACGCTTGCGTACATCCTCAACAGTTTGTATGCGACAGTCAAATGCTTCGGCTATCTTGGCGTCAGGCCAGTTGACCCCATTAACATCTGCTTTCAACAATATCTGTGCGCGCTTTACTTTCTGCGGACTACCTCTCAGTTTCTTCACTACTCCTTCAAGCTCAACCCTTTCTTCTGGCGACAGGCGCACTATATATTTTTTCATAACTTCCTGTACTGATAAAAAACATCAGCACGAAAAGTATCTCTTCAGATTGCACAATTCAAGATGTTTATCCATTTCTGCTAATATTTCTTTTAGAATAGTATTATTTTACCCACGTGTTGAATGCGGATAAGGCACTAGTTGTTTTTTAATAATAAAACTTATATTTGAACTAAACTTACTATAAATGAATTTTTTATTCGGATATATTTATAAGGAAATAAATGAAATGCTCTGCTTGTGGATATGTCCGAAAGGGCACCGATTTAGCTCCTGCGTGGCAATGCCCATCTTGTAAAATTGCGTATATTAAAAGCGAATGCGGTTTGCTGTGGATGTCAATCCACCCCACTGAAAAAGATATCCCCAAAAATATGAATGCAGCCTATATAATTTTCAATGGCAATAAACTATATCATTTTAATAAAATTAATAAATTTCCACTTTCAGACGGTGTTACTCTAAATGAAGATAATCGAAAAGCTGTTGTTTTAATCCTTGCTCAATTGAAAAGTTCTATTAAAGTAAGTGAGGAGCAGAAAATACTTTCTAAGAATCTTACGCAAGAGCAAATCAATATTTTTAAAGCAATAATGAGTTCCAAAAACGAGCATTCATCAAATGGATCATCGAAATGGTATAGATGGCTATTGAGTTTGAGTAGATGTTATAAAAAAAATAGATCGGAAAATCCAGAAATCAATGATAAAACAGCTACAGAAATCTTGGAAAATAATTTTTTAAATAGACACTTAAAACTCATCTTGCTTTTCTTAAATATATTTTTAGTCGTTGTTTGGATGTTCTACCTAACAAATAGTTATTACAATCCGGAAATAAACAATAAAATTCAAAATGAATCTTCTAAAAATATTAATACCAAAGCGGCTAATCATGCCGCGACAATAAATTTATCAGGGATCGATCTCAATAAAATATCAAATTACGCTGAAGCATCAGCCACACTTGCATCCGATTGCAAAATTAATGTTCAGGTTTATCATAAATATGATGAGAATTGCAAAAAATCTCTTAAGCTCTTACGAGAAATAGAACCAGAATTTAAAAAGCATTTAAAATGCAATAAAAAATAAAGATTTTAACGAATTAAACTACTCAGATAAACATACTATAAATACTATTTACTATAATTTAGATAGGGCGATTAACGATCTAAAAACCGCCAATCTTTTGTTGGAATAAAAGGGAATTTATGGAAAAAAAACAACTGCTAGGAATAATCGGATCTGTAACGCTTTTTTTAGGCGTGTTCTTTCCAGTAATTGGTAGTTATACCGCTTTCAACCAAGGCAAGGGTTTTGGTGTTATTTTGATAATATTAGCGATCAATTCAATGATTCTTTCATGGGCAAAGAGATATAAAGGTTTATATATTACCAGCTTAAGTTCTTTAGTACTTATTCTGTGTATGTTTGTGTATTTTTCCACTGTATTAAATCGAGTACGCCAACAACTAGAAGCCGATCTTGCAGATAATCCTTTCCGATCCATCGCAGATTATATGCTGCAATCATTTAAGCCAGAATTTGGTTGGATTATTATAATTACCGGATCGCTAATTATTTTTATTTCGGCAGCATTAAAAGAATGACTTTTGATTAAGATACGCAAAGTGCCTCGTAGAACTCCAATTTTTCTTGGAACGATTATAAGATGCCGGGGATTACTCTAATTCACCCAACTAATCCAATGTAAAAATTATGGCAACTTAGTGGTATTTATTCGCATTTGATGGGTCCGCCATAAATCATATTTTAATGGAATATACGCAACTATTGCCTGTAGCCATGTATTATGCGGGCCGGACGTTTTGTTTGATATAGGGAAAAATATCTTGACGTGGTTTAATTGATTTGGACACCCCGGTTAGATAATTCTCACTAAGCATTGCAGTGGCTTGCTCCAGCGTAATCAACCCTTCTCTTACTGCCTTTCCCTTATTTGTACCTTTGCTTTGCATGTTAAATGAGTTTGTAGCCTCTCGTATAAATCAGGATATTTTCTTGAATAGCCTGATTAAGGGTTTTGTTTTCAATCATAGTTTTAACAATAAGACGAATTTCCTTATCCTTTTTCTCAGCAAAATACCCACTGAGTTTCTTCCGCTGCTCCACCGCCTGTTCGTATTGAGCCAGGATAGGGTATCCCTTCTTAAGCTGGTCAAAGGCAGCCTTGTCTGGCACGGTTTCTTTAATAATTGTTCTTTTCTCTCTAATTCCTTGCTCCAGTTTCTGAAAAGCCTGGTTTTGCTGATGGGATTCATAATTCAACACGTAGTTGTATTTGTCTTTGATGTTGCTGGCGACCCCGGCCAGATGATTGACTACGCGACCAATCAATTTATCCGGGTCAAATCCGCAGCGGGTGGCAAAATCCAGTGGCCAGTCGATGACATTGTCCTTGGTGATGCTTCGGGACAGGGTTTGTTTCAAAGCGTTTAAATCTGGATGATTGACCTTATCGGCATACACTTTCAGACTTTGTTTATGGCGGGTCATGGCGACAAAACTCAAATGTCGGTCCCAGAATTTGCTGTCGATGAGAACCTTGGCATGTTCGGCCGTCATGCCTTGTGATTTATGAACGGTGAGCGCATAGCCGTAATCGATGGCGTGATAGGATTTGGGAATGGACACCTGCTCGCCACTGTCGAGTTGGACGTGCAGCTGATTGTTATCAATGGCTCTGACCGTTCCCAAATCGCCATTTCTTACGCCAAGCGCCTTATCATTCTGCCGGAACAACAACCGCTCCCCGGAGGAAATCATCAGCTCTCGTTCAAAACCTGCCCGGATGATATTTTCCTGATCTAACCATTGTTTTTCCTGCAACGCGCCTCTGGCCTTGTCGTTGAGGTCGGCCACGGCCGCTCGGGTAAAGGCCAGCATGATAGAGCCTTTGATTGTGTCGGGCGTGATGGTTTGCTGCCAGTCTAAAACAAGATGGTTGGCGGCGTCATTGACCGTGTCATGAAAGGATACCGCGCCTTGGTTAGAGTTAATTTATAACTAGAATTATTCCAGGTGTTTTCACGAAAAATTACACAGATAAAAATAGAGAAGCTGGGATTGCTAATGACAAAAAAAATAATAAGTACGAAAGAAATACGAAAAAAAACCAAAAAATAATTGATAAAAATTCGTGGCCAACAAGGTCGTCAAGAGGGTTTCTAATGGTTTGTATGAAAAAATTAACATGTTTAATTAATTGCGCTTTTAAAGGGTTGTCAAAAATAAACTGGCACCATTTATTTTTGCTTGCTAGCTTTTTTAATTCAGGAAATATTAATACAGTTCTTATTTTAATCGCAATAATATTACACATGAATTTACGAATAAAGATTGAAATTTCAAAACTTGCCAATGATCGCAAAAAAGGAGGTTCTTTAATAAAGATATTGCTTAATATGTTTATTAAAGAACGAAGTCAATAAATTATGAAGCTTAAACAATTGGCCTTTGTACGGGACAAAAAATCATACCAAGTCCATGGGCGGTTTCTCGATATTCAAGAATGCCATCACCTGACCAATTAAACCCAATGTATTTTGTTTTGCATTGAGAACCGCATCACGTAGAAAATCCGAGAGGCCATAACGAAAAATATTGACCTCTTTTCTACCATATTTTTTAATTTTTATTGCTTTTTGTGCGCACCGAGGTGCGCAAAATTAAAATTAGGATGAAGCTATGATTTGAAAATTATGTACATTAGGTAGAACCCCTTTTTCCCATCCCCCTACAATCAAATTTTCAGCATTTTGCTGTAGCGCCGAAGCCACCTTACCCGAAAAATGCGCTTTTTGAGCCGCTTTATCATGAAAAGCGTCAAATATGGCATAAGTATCTTTGTCAGTTTTCAAAGCAACCCAAAAATAAGTTTCTGGTTCTGTTTTATTAATGAGTTGAGAGCCTTCTTTTAATAAGATTTCTAATCCATGATTTTTACCTGGTTTTACTTTAAAAACAATATAAGAAGCTTCTTTGGCAGTTAAAGCCTTGTCCTTATGAAAGTCGTTAGAGGAAACGAGATCATAATTACTGACATTATGTAACACACCTTGCTCCCATCCACCTTTCACCAAGTGCGAAGCATTTTCCTTTAAGGCATTGGCTACTTGACCTGCAAAATGCTGCTCCCTTCCTTTTTCGTTGAAGAAAATATCGAAAATAGAAAGGCTGGCATCATTTTTTAATGCAAACCAAAGCGCTGTATTGGGTTCTGTTTGCCGAACAAGTTGAGCACCATCTTTCAGAAATTGCTCGAAAGTTGACTTGGAATTCTGCATGCTTATCATGTTTATATAGGTGGCTTTATGTATAGTTTCTGCGTTAATCTTCATCAGAGTTTCACTCGCATAGGTAGAAGTTATTAATCCCAAAGTAAGAGCACAAATAGTAAATAGTTTAATCTTCATTGAGTCTCCGTATATCTACTGGTAGATAGATAATTTAAATAAAAAAATTAAAACGTTCTTTTTATAAAATGCTTCACTGTTTCGACATATGAAATATCCTCGTATAATCTAGACATTAGTAACCCACCTTCCAATTGAACCAATAAGTCTCTTGGAAGCCCCTCAAGTTGCGTAATATCAAACAAATCTTTATCAGAAATTCCTTCACTGATAGCTTCTTTTATCCACTTTTCCAATATATTAAAAAAAGAGCGAACCTTAACTTTAACTTTTTCGGGTAATGACATCACATCCGACGCAAGCATGCCCCCCAAGCACATTTTCATCTCATCATGCAAGGTCAAGGACATTACTTTATCTACTAAACTCAATAGCTTTTGCTGTAAAGACAAAGAGGAGTTGTATTTCAAATCATTTAAAAACAATGATAGCTGATACAATTGCCAGTCGATGACAGCAACAGCTAAGTCCTCTTTAGCTGGATAATAATAATGTATACTAGACGTTTTAATGCCTACTACTTGCGAGATATCTTTATAGCTAAAGGCGTTATAACCCATTTTTTGGATCAAGTTTTCAGCGGTCGCCAATATTTTTTCTTGCATTATTGTGATTTTCATAATAGCCATTCTATCTATCAGTAGGTAAGTGGTCAATCTATTTGCTAAATTATTTCGAATCTAACGCAGATAGATGCGGAATACATCAGTAAGTTGCTGGGCACTCGGACCATACGGGTGAGTGCCACATCCAGCAGCAATCAAAACCATGGTTATAGTGTGTCGTCCAGTTACAACTATCAGGCTGTGCCCTTGCTGCGGGCGGATGAGGTGATGCGGTTGCCTGCTCAACAAACGTTGATTATGAGGACAGGGATTGCACCAGTGAAGGCTGGGCAGTTACAAAAAATCTTTGCATACTATAGGCACTTTGAGCATAATTCGAACGTGAATCCTTGAAGTAATCAAATGCCTTGGCGTAGTTTAATTGATTTTGACCGGAATACGCATTTGGCTCACAAACATGAGAGTTTGTTACTTTCGAATATTTAATTGATATTCCAAATGGACCGATTCATTCTCAATTCATTATGGAGATTTACACGTGATTTCGTGCGTTTCCATCATTTAAAAAATAGTGACAGAAACAGGAGAACAAATATGCTCAAAAAAAATTCCGGGCAATCCCCTCAAAGTAACGACGTCCTTGATATAGCTAAACTATCGAAACCCCAATTAATCGAAATCATTGCCCAACAACTACTGGAGGGAGACTATAGGTATACCTCGTTATGGTGCTCAATAATAAAAAGCTCTAGCAAGAAACAAAAATCGGAAGACTCTAAAGCAATACGAAACACTCTTGCTCAGACAATAGAAATCTGCGAGCAGGAAATAAGAAAGGATAATGCAAACGCTATGGTCTTGCGTGCATTGATGCACCAATATGGCCAGGGCGGTCCAGTCGAAACAGCGGAAGCAATTCGTCTTTATGAACAAGCTATTAATTTGGGCCATGCCAAGGCTATGATCTGTCGCGCTATCATGCACCTGGATAGCTATGAAGGGATGGATAAATACCCCAAAGCGATTCGTCTTACAGAACAGGCAATGGATTTAGGAGATGACTCCGCCATAAATAACCGTGCTTATATGCACGATAATGGTATAGGTGGCGATAAGAATGTTCCCGAAGCGATTCATCTTCTTGAGCAAGCCATCGCGATGGGGAACAGCGAAGCCATGAATTGCCGTGCTCATATGCACCGACATGGCAAAGGGGGCGATAAGAATATCCCCGCAGCTATCTGTCTTCTTGAGCAAGCAATAGATCTGGGGAGTGACTATGCTATAAGTATGCGCAATCATTTTGACGTTGAAATGCAGGGGAAAAATCCAGAAGAAGCCGGGATTTTACTTGATTTGCTTTGGGATAAATTATTGCAGGGCGTTTCTTTTACCGAGCAAACCCTATCGTTACTTGGTCAACAGGTTAAGGCTCTGGCTCTTGGTAAACTAACGACAGAAAAGTTGAGCCTGGAAAGTTTACTCCCAATTACACAAAAATCTCACCCACTCGCTAACATATTGAATTATGGTGGTAATGCAACCTATACCAGAGAATATCTAGCATTTTTAGAGCACGTCAAATTCCTTCAGATGAAGGAAGCTGTTTTTAAAATCGCAGAAGATAACACGAACTATTTGCATCTATTTTTTGGAGGAAAAAATAATTCTCCCTTATTGGATGCAAGCACGGCCTATTTGTCTCCTGGTATCCAGTTAAGGGATAACGAAAACCCCATATCTGATGTTACTCCCAGATAATTCTTAAATTTTGGCAAAAAGATGTAACAGAGGGCTTAATATCTAATAAATATGTTTTGATGAGGTCAGAGCGTGTTCAATAAACTGCGTCACCCCGCTCATTGTTTAAGTCCCAAATTTAATCTTCCATCGAAATAGATTTGTCATTGGGAAATGATGATCGTGGTGACGCAGTTTATTGAACACGCTCAGTATTTGTGGATAAATCTTATATTACTTTTCCTTCGATGTATTAAATATAGGTGATAGCGATCCAGCTGGAATACAAGGTCGAAATGCAGTATATAATGACACATATCAATCTACAGAGGGTTATGGCCCTACAGTAATTTGGAAATATACACAAGAATTTATGGGTGCCGAAGGAGTAAGACAATGTCGATAAAAAATTTATCAATCGTTATATTAGGAACCATTTATTCAAATTGACCTTATCGGCATACAGTTTCAGGCTTTGCTTATGGCGGACCATGGCGACAAGTAAAAAAGGATACCTTTACTAATTTGGAGTATTTAATGAGAAGTAAATTTTTTGAGGCAAATCAAAACCATCCTGAATCAGCTATAAATGAATTACAGAAATATTTTTTATGTGAGTGGATTTCAGGTTTATGCCACTATGAATTTGATGAAAAAGGTATAGATCCGCATGATACAGTAGACGCTTTTCGAGCAATGCTTTCTGATGAAATTTCTGGTAGTGATAAGCAAGCATTTGTTGAAAAAGGTTTGTGGAATAGTATAGAAAAAGTCCGGAACATTTTTCGTGATCCCTCTCCTCAAGAAAAATTAGATTTGATTAAGTATAATGATAAATCAGGATCAGACATTAGTAGAGAGGCAGTTATTTATCATCTTAAGGATTTAGTTGAAGAAAAAATTACTGTAATAACAGAGCGCCAATTGAAACATTTATAAAAAACTTTATAAAACTATGCCTAAAGCCTGGTTATGTCAGATTAAGTCAAAACTAATTCAACTCATGTGTGTTAATTCAACTCATGTGTGAAACGGCATATTGATTTTCAAATAGTATCGGGTTGATTTACGTTCGCCTGTTTTTCTGAGCAAGTTTTTCTCAACCAAGTCTCGTAAATCTCTTGTGGTGGTGGCAATCGTAGTCCCTGTAATGCTCATATAATTTTTGGCACTCAAACCACCAGCGAACCCTTCGGGGCCTGCTCGAAATAAACGAAGCAAGACCTTTTCCTGGCGTTCATTGATCTGACTTTGAGCCTTGCGCATAAAACTGGCCTTCTCAATGATCCAATGTACCCATAAACTGGTATTTTGTTGCGCTTCAAGAACGGCTTCAGCAAACCACAATAACCAATCGTTTATGTCCAGTGTGATACTGGCCTTTCCTAACTGGTCATAATATTCTTTTCTCTTTTGTAATAATGTCTTGGCCAGGACAGTCATCATTGCATTCGGATACCCCTGAGACAAAATTTTTTCTGCTATGCCTCGACCAATACGACCATTTCCATCTTCAAATGGATGAATACTTTCAAACCATAAATGAGCAATACCGGCTCTCGTTAGTGAAGGTAGTGGGCTATTCCCATTGGGTGATGTATCTTCAAACCATTTTATTAACCGACTCATTTCAGCTGGCACAGTGTTTGATGGTGGTGCTACAAAATGAACTTTCTTCGCATAATCAGGGCCAGATACAATTTCCATTGGCTCCTCATGCGTTCGATATGCACCGACTACCTCTATACGATAAGCATGCCTCATTAATAACTTGTGCCAATGACATAAGGTTTCATGTGTCAAAGGCTCATCAATTTTGCGGTACAAATCAACCATCATCATTGCGATACTTTTCTCAGCAGGAGTCGCTTTTTTAACATCTACTGACAACCCCAGCTCTTTTTTAATAGATGACTGTACACTATCGCGATTTAAATGCTCACCCTCTATTAAAGAAGTATCCACTGCCTCAGAAGATAACAATTGTACAAATAACTCCTGTTTATCTTCCTTTGAAATGTGCTCAGACGAACCAATAATAACACCAGCATTTAAAATAAATGCGTGCTCATAACGCTCTAATTTGTCTTTATCCCAAGTAAAACTTGGCCAATTTTTTAATTGCCAGTTCCAAGCCATGATTAATAACCTTATCTTTTATTAATCATAATAGCATTTAAACGTGATTAATAAATACATGATTTATTAATCATTAAGCGTAAAATTCAAAATAGTGTCTTGTGCATATTTTGATCATTATATTTTGACAATATTGGTCGTCTACAATATTTGAGAAGTTTGTTAGTTCGCTTGTTATTTTTCTCTTATGGGCATTTTTTCTTTTAAATAGGCTTGTAACCTGTCATATAAAACAGGGCTTTTTTCTTTCATAACGTGATTGAGAGTTTTGTTTTCAATCATGGTTTGAACAAGAAGACGAATTTCCTTATCCTTTTTCTCGGCAAAATACCCGGATAATTTTTTCCGTTGCTCTACCACCTGTTCATATTGAGCCAGGATAGTATTGGGTTAATGAAAAACGTGGCTTAACCGGGTTGTACAAATTTTCTTGACCATTTCATCCAGTAGCAACCAAAAGCACGGCTACAACGCATCCACCAGCTACAACTACCAGGCCATGCCTTTGCTTAGGCTGGATGAAGTGATGCGCTTGCCTGCGGATGAAACGTTGATTACGAGGAAGGGGTTTGTGCCGGTGAAGGGAGGGCAAGTGGGTTTGGTATAGGGAAAAAATATGAGTATTTTTATTACAATTTTTGGATAAAGCGATAATGCTTAACCCATATGGTACTGCCTTATTACAGAATAATAAATAAACTTTTTGATTAAATACTATACTTATAGGGTGTGTGTTTTATATTCAATAAGTATGAGAAAAAAGTCAGATTTATTAACATCAAACATTGAGCAAGTTTCAAAAGAGAGTGGTTTTATACCAGCCACACCTGAAGCTATGGCCGCGGTTATTTTCCAAAAGAAAATTTCCAGGGCAGTAAAGACAGGTCAAAATAATTTTAATGCTTTCGTATTACAAGCCAATAATGATGATGATCAATGCGAGCTTGTTCAATTTTTAACTAAACTGAAGCAGAATATAGATAGAATACCTGATGGCACGCGTTTCCAGCTTGCTGTTGAAGCCTCTGGACATTGGTCTGCTATAGACATAATGGTTAAAGACGGAAAAGTACATTCTTTCGTTTTGGATTCAATTGATGCCTCTCCAGCCTGGATGTATCACAATGACCTTGAAAGAATTTTTCCAGATGGCAAACATTATCAATTCACTTCTTATGAGGACGAAAAACAGTTTACTCACCAAATTCAATATGGGCCGAATGGGTGTCAAGTTTTTACTGAGGATCATCTAGAGGTGCTTGCAAATCTTGATGGTAACCAGTTATACAGCGCTTTAGAAATGAAATCTCACGAGGAAACCCGAGAAATCATAAAATTTAAACACCAGGTAGCACCTGAAAAAACTGAAGTCACTTCTAATGTAATTACCCTAAAGGATTTTGATCAAGATTTGTCGTTTATGACAAGAATATTAGGCACCACTCAATCTAAAACCGCATTTGCACAACTTAGTGAAGGTATAAAATCCAGTCCTGCAAGTTCAAAAAAAAGTGATAGCGGTAATAAGAAACAAATTCTAGCTGAATATGAAGCAAACCGTTCTGGCGAAATAGAAGTCAAAGGAGCAAAAAAAATCTCAAATCTTGCAATAAATACAAAAAATGAGCGCAAGAAATTAAAAGCAGGCATATTCCTTACTGATATGACTGATACACAATTTGACCAAATACAAAAAAATAGACAAGGTTTTGCTTTTCTAGAGAATCCTTCCTTATTAAACCCTAAAAATCCTATAAGTCATATCAGAGTAAAGAACGGTTCCAAATACCTGGATAGAAATAACGAATTTTTTATTTTAAGAGAAAAAAAAGAAGGATTATTAGAATTTAGTAGAAAAATTGAATCTGTGTTTCCAAATAAAAATTTAAAAGAGAAAACAAGTAAATTTGAACGTAGTTTCTCAAGATATGAAGAATTAATTAAGATAATGAATGACCCATTTAAACATGGGATTACAGATAAAAAGGATATGATAGCTGTTGAAAAAGATCTTAAGACAGCCCGCAAAAAATTTCTTAGTGATTATTCATCATTAAACAAAGAAAATCTAAAACAATTTGCCAAATACGCAAAGAGTCTTGACAATGACCTTTTGTTAAAAAAAGAACGGGTTGAATCAAAACGTTATGTTTTCATGTTGTTTTCTAATGCAATTAGCAAAGTTTACAAATCGATAAAAAAATCAGGTGGAGATACAACTGCAATTAAAAATGCCATGTTAGCTACAAAGAACGCAATTACTGAGTTTGAAGCATCAAATGCAGTAATTGGCAGAACTATTAAGAAGGCCAGGGATGACACAAAAAAAATAAAGAGGAAAAAGTCACCTTCAATTGATGACATCCAATATTTAGAAGGGATTAAAAAGAATACAGGCCAAAAATTTGATGACGTTCATAAGAAATATGAAGCCGTAATAGATAAAATGGTGGAGGGGATAAGTGAATCAAAAAATGACTTATATAAAATAATCAGATTAATTGACAAAGAAATGTATAGGAGGACGTTTTTATATTCTGACAAAACTGAAAAAATCCATGCACTATCAGAGTTAAAGAAACATCTTGTAGAGGCATATAACAAGGAAGAAGGAATAGAATTAAAGGACGTTATGAGTACATGGAAAAAACAATACTCAGATGTTATTAAGAAGCAACGTGGTATAATATCAAAATTCAAAACCCATGATCCGGATGAATCTTCAGCCAAAAAAACAGGAACAGAAGAGTTTATTGAAGATATTGAATCGAAATTTTCAAAATTAAAACTATAATATAATCTATCAACTAAAATGTGTGATTCATAGGGTATGACCTCGCATTAATGTAAGAATATTTCTGAGTAATCTCTTCAGTTGTTTAATTTAAAATCATGCAGTACTTTTTATTTTCAATTAATTTACGTATAATTCTTTTTTAAATTATCCCAAGTGAATAGAAATAAGGTGAAAGGTCATATGCAATCCAAATTCGAGAAGTTTAATGAATTACCACCAGAACTTAAATATTGAAACCGCTCAAAATTTATCAAACCGTGATTTAGTAAACTTAGCTCAGACATCGAAATATCATTTGGCTTTGTTTAAACCTGTGATTGATGTTCGTAAATTATTGCATCATGTGACACGCGGGGAACATGATGTGGTTAAAGCGATGTTAAAGCAGGACATAAATTTAATTTTTAAACGGGGCAAACTGACCGATTGTTCTGGGCGAGAATTTGAGAACATAAGTGGCTTTGAATATGCACTGTGGGCTCTAGATAAACACATGTGGGCAGCAATGATTGAGTGCATCCCAAGTAATGAAGAAGGCAAAAAGGTATTTGCACAATTGATTGCTCAATACAACAAAGTCAACACCGACGGAGCCACTTATAGGCTTAATGGAAAAACAATCACTGAAAAGCATTTTGATTTCGAAAATACCCTCATTCAAGAGCTGCAAACGCAAGTAGATTCAATCAACGCGCCAGGAGCTAAGGATTGGGAGGCCATAGATAAGCAGTGGCGAGAAGGTGTTGGTGGTGCACAAAAAAGGCTACCTATGCATGTTGTTGATGAATACTGCTCTAATGAGCCGTTTTATCCTGTGCCTAAGTTTACCTCACAGCCAAAATCATCGAAACAATTTTATAATTGGGCTACTGATAAGGATGAAAATTGGTTTAGTGTTGATTCTAAATTGTCGGTTGATTTTGCAATATATAAAGGTCGCGGGGCGGCACGGCGGCGGGTGGGTTTGTGTGGCGCCGCGCGCCGCGATTTGGATGCCATGAAGGCATTATGTGAAGTAAGAACAAACGATTTTATCGATCTCAAATCGCAGCTTGAAAACCAGATGACGCTAGATAATCATCACCAGGTGTCTCAGATTTGACCGAATTGACATCATGTCGATGATGAAGCTCGGCGGCGTAAGCCGCCACATGCTCGTCCCAGCATGAGTCCAAAAACCATAAAAGCAACTCCTGGTATAATCAGGGTGCTACTGTTCTCACCCACCACAGACTCTTTTAATAATCATTTTTTGTTACTTTATTCGGGTGACAGTGTCATTTGGGCTTCCTATCTTCGACAGGATCATAATTTTAACCAGGCATGGTTTTTGTGTAATCCGAAGTATTATAATTTGGACGTGATTATTTCCGTTGGTTATCGTGTTCACTCAAAGCGCGGAACAGAATTTAGACAATGGGCAACATCGAGCAGACATTTGATGGGCAGGCAGTGTTCTGGGTAGAATGCCTGTAACTCATCAAACTTACGAAAGCCATGAGACAAGCAGTTGCATACAATAGTGTCATGGGTTTCAGGGATGTTATGATTTAGTGCATCACACATTTGGATGACCTTTGCATTACTCTTATGTCGCTTATTAAGAAGACGCTCCATATTTTCACCAGAGTGACGTTGGCTATTATAAAAAAATGCTATTTTATGGGCGCCGTTTTGTGCCAATATTCCTGTGGTGTACATGCCGGTACGTTTTTTATCAGGATTTAGTCTGTTGTGATGAATCGTATCTACGATTCTAAGAACAGTATTCTCATTGTGAATCAAAGAACCATTGGCCGCTAGTTTCTCTAAGGCTGGGAATACTAACAACGCACAACCCGTCAGCTCTTCCATCAATTGCCATTGGGTGGATGCCGGAATGGGAAAACCAAGAAGTGATTGAACGTATTCTTGCCGATGAAAGGGCATGCCCATGTAGTACTTTTGTAAGGCTAATATGGCTTTGAAGCTGGGATGGTATTTTTCTTTGTGCACATGGGCTGGAATATTGGTAAAAAGACTTCATTACATAAAGCGCATCGTAGCTTCTCAATCCAGTATTTATCAACAGATGCCAGATTTTGCCCTCTGATGTTAATGAGGATGCCGGGATTGACGGAATAAAGCCTGCCGCCACAGTGATGTGGGTATAATTGGCCAGCATTCAGGGACTCTAATGGAATGGTGTGTTCCTGTGCATTGATGTAGGCGGTATGCGGAAGGCGTCCATGTCCTTTAGGTTCGAGCTCATGGCACTCATCATTTGAAGGGCTGGTTTCGGATTCTTCTGCGGTGGTGTTATTCTGTTCTGCCTTTGGAGACTTATCTTGTTGTTTCGTGGTCTTATCTGCTTTGCCAAAGATAAGCCGCTTTAAATTGGATACAGTGATTTTATGTTCGATCAGTGCTCGCGGGATCCAGGAAGCCAGGCGAATACAGTCAATAACAAAAGGTTTTAATCCTTCAGGAAGATGGGATGATGGCATCAATGTAATGATTTCCTCTACCTCTTCTTGGGACTTTTCAATCACCTTCGGTAAATCTTTGTCTGGCTTCATTGGGGAATATGATTTTCTAAAAATAAGATTAAGTAATTAACAATTGAAAATCAATAGGTTACATGATATCTCGTTGATTGACGCTCTGCTGAAAATTCACGCGCAACTATCGTTTTTTTTGAATATATTTAACAAGTAACTATACTAAATTTATGTTATCCGAAAATTGATAAACTGTAGGAGTTACATTATGACCCATCATATTCCTGATGAAGACTATTCGAGTGGTAGTAATTTCGACTATAGTTCTTATCGTGATCGACATCGAGTAGTTACTCAAACTCCTGAGCAAAAGCTACTAAATGATCTGCAAGAGCAGCTTGATTCCGTAAAAAATAAAAGCGGTACAAAGCACGAGCATAAAACCAACGTACTACAAACAGCAATCAATGTGTTACAAGGTAAGGAAACACCTGAAGATCTTGTACAAGCTAAACAAGATAACCCTCGTTATAATGAGGCACTTTTTAGTAGCAAAACGGAAAAGCTTGTTGATAAGGTGTTGGAAATGATGCCTCCAACATCTGGTCATAGACTTAAATGACGTGTCATCAAGTAGTACTCCATTCAGATAAAGAATTGGAGAATTATTTTTATAGTTCTCCAATTCTTTATTTTATTGAGCAATTAAAGAACGTTTTACCCCGACAGAGTGCTATACATTTATTTCCTGAAGCAACACTAAAGTCAAACAAAGTTCCCAATGGGTTATTATTGAATAGTTTAAAAAATGAAACTCTGTTGATGCCTGCGCTGCTGCGTGATCCAGGATGCGGTTTTCTATTGTTTAAATTATTTTCTGTTGATAAAAAAAAACTGAAGTATTTAAGTCAGTCACTGATAGAATTCTGCGAAAATCTTGAAGATAGAAAACTAGAGCATAAACAATTACTGGAAGAAGTGATGGTGCACGGAGTTAGCCATCTCCATGTAACTACTTCTAAATTTGCAAATGATAAATTTTCAGTATTACTGGACTATCTTTTTATTGATCTTTCCTTAGATGAACTATGCAAAGATTTATCTCAAATAACCAATTCACTTGAAATCAAAATACCCATGGAGGAACAAAATAGTGCTTCCAGCAAAGTGGATTTATTAGGGTTTATTCATACAGGAAGTGAATATTTGCCCAAAGTTATTTTGGAACAGTGGTTTCAAAGAGCTGTAGGCTATACCTACGGCAATAATATAGCGAATATTGAGCAGATAAATATGGGGCTGTATGGCTTTAATGATAATAGCGAAGAGGCGCTAGAATATCAGCAGTGCATTTACGCCGCAATGAATTATTGCATTTACAAGCGATGGTTGCTTTTTAGTGAGTTAAAGAAATATTTGTATCATACTCACCACATAGAAATTGATATGGTGAATGATCGTTGTCATGCAGGACTTTTCAATAACAATATAGACGGTAGCTCTTACATTATACAAACCAGGGGCGTTCAGTTAGCAGAAAAAAGTGGTAATAATGTTTTTTTAATGGCTGGTCACAAAGAAAGTGTTTCATATTTATTTCAAGGGTTGAAAACAAATTATATTGGGCATGGTACAAGCTATGCAGTAGATGTAAAATTTAATTATGAGGAATCTCTGCCTTATGAGCTGAAGTATGATTTGTCTTCGATTATGGCGAATACTACACTTAATAGTAACAACATATTACCTTATAACTACAATATAGAACAACAAAGGAAGCATCTTGAGGGTATGTACTCAGCTTGCACTACTTTGTATCCAGTTTTTAACTATCAAGGAAGGTATTTAAGAGCGGTCAATTTATGACAAAAGAATCTGATCTTCCATTTTCATTTGGCTCCTTGCAGCAGGGAGACTACATTTGGTTGACTTTAACGAATCTTTGCAATATCCACTGTAAATATTGCTTTAATTATGTCTACAAAGATCATCAACATATGTCTCCGGAATTAGCAAAAAATATTATAAAAACACACTTGGTATCTTTAGACAAGAAAGGCACAGATTTATTTAAAGTTATATATTTTGGTGGTGAGCCAACACTAAACCACGACGCTCTGATTAGCACAGTAGATTTTTTAATAGAAAATGATGTGAACTGCCATCAATGTTTAATGACAAATGGTATTTATAACACAAAAACCTTTAATGCATTATTGGGCAAGGGTATTGATTTTCAAGTTTCTTACGATGGCGCAGTTGGTAATCTCCGTTATAGCAAAAACCAGAAAAAAGTTATTGTAAATGAAACAGTTGATACGATAAAAAAATTAATATCAAACCATGAGACAGTTAAAATAAGAGCAACCATTCATAATGGTAACGTTCAAAACATACCTGATCTCGTACGTTTTTGTGATAAAAATAATATTGCTTATTTGATGTGCTCTCCAATATGTGATTTTGGTGATAGCAGGAAAAATAATGTGCAACAGCCTGATGTGGATAGATATGTAGAGAGTCTACACAATGCGTATGAGCTATCTTTAAAGTATGGAGTTAATCTTGAAATACGAGGGGAGTCGTATTTTAAAAATTTAAAAAACTCCAGGCTCAATGTTCCATTTGTTTGGTTTCCAGATGGATATGTGGCTATGACTATTACCTATGCCTCTTCAAAAGAAAAAGGTGCCAATAATATTATTATTGGCAAATATGATGAATTTCAAAAAAAAATAATATTGAATAATCCATATATTGAACAAATGAAGGATAACTTCAAAAGAAACTTTGAGAAATATTGTGCAGAATGCCCCTTAAAAGATAAATGCAGGGGTGACATACATTTTACTCCATTTGCGACAGATACTTTTGATCCAAAAAGAGACTATTATTTCTGTAATATTGCAAAAAAAATGGTACAAGCTTTCCCTGACCGTTATTTTAATACTGACAATTCTGATTTTTCATACTGAGATAAAGCTCCGTTTTTGGTCACGTAGGCTTGTTGAAAGTTCATTATTCAACTTAAATCTGCCGTCTCCATCATAGGCTCAAGTATAAAATTAGCAACCTGCTGCATCGGCTTTCGTAACCGTTCATCTGCTCAATGAGCATAGAACGCATTTGGGATTAAATGGCAATATTCCAGCCAATTTTTTTAAATGATAAAACACCCGGACTAATTGAACCGGGCAATTTTAAATGGAAAAAATTTTGTCGAAGTTTGGTTGGTCTACCAATAACCGCCTGGAATAGTAATTCGAGATATTCAGGATAGTAAGGTGTACTTTCAGCAAATTTGTGTAAACTTGCTGAAGCTCTCGTTATTCAGCACGCCCAATTACACTCGTACTCTTATCCTGAAAATCATTTGAAACTTTTGAGTCATCAACAGAACATATTGTTGTATGACCTGAGGTCAGTTATGGCTAGACTCCTGCAGGAATCTTCCAGAGAATCCTGAGCTCTATTTTAACCCTATTTCCTATAACCTCAGTGATTGATGTCTATTCAATATAAGATTCTGAACACTAAAAGATATAAAATATAAATGTATTTAAATTAAATAAATTGTTTAAAATAAATCTACTCAGTGTTAAGATAGCCTTGATTTTATTATCTTTGTGATGTGTCTACGTGAAAAATCCTGATAGTCATGTTGTGCCAGAAAGCTTGGAAGGGCTTTCCTTTACCTCTTTGAAGTTGCGAGATGCCTTGCAAGTCAACCTCGTGTCTTTAGATTATCAGAACATGACACCGATTCAGGCAGAGAGTTTACCCATCATGCTGGATGGCGCAGATATCATTGCACAGGCCAATACAGGAAGTGGAAAAACCGCGGCATTTGGTTTGGCTTTATTGAATCGTTTAAATGTGGAGCATTACGCCATTCAGGCACTAGTGCTTTGTCCGACGCGTGAGTTAGCTGAACAGGTCAGCCAGGCTTTGCGGCGCTTAGCACGACTTTTATCCAATATTAAAATTCTGAATCTGTCCGGCGGTATGCCGATGCGCCCTCAGCTGGATTCACTAAGACATGGGGCCCACATTGTTGTCGGCACTCCTGGGCGCGTGCAAAAGCACCTAGACAATGAATCTTTGTCATTGAATAAATTACAAACGCTGGTTCTGGATGAAGCAGATCGAATGCTGGATATGGGTTTTTTAGATTCGATCAAAAAAGTGATTAATTTTTGCCCCAAGGCGCGACAGACTTTATTGTTTTCTGCTACTTATCCGGCTCAAATTGAGCAGCTTGCGGGTGAGTTTATGCACAATCCTCAGCGGGTGATTATCGAGAATGCGCAATCTCATCTTGATATTGAGCAATGCTTCTATGAAGTGTCACACAAGAATGATAAGTTCCCATTATTAAAATCACTGTTGCTGCATTATCGGCCCACAGCAACACTGATTTTTTGTAATACCAAAGATCAAACCGTCTCGTTATCGGGCCTTCTTTGCAACGAAGGGTTTAGCGCCATTGCCCTTAATGGGGATTTGGAACAAATTGAGCGGGACGAGGCGATGATTCGATTCAGTAATCGCAGTGCCTTGATTTTAGTGGCAACGGATGTGGCCGCACGCGGGTTGGACATTAAAGATCTTCCTACAGTCATTAATTATGATGTGGCCTTTGAGCCAGAAGTTCATATTCACCGAATCGGTCGAACTGGGCGCGCGGGCAGTAAAGGGTTAGCCTTAACTCTAACGACGCCAGCTGATGCCGAGCGACTTTGTGTGATTGAGCAAGAAACAAGAGTGTCCTTGGCTTGGGGTGACAAAAGCAAGTTAGACCCGATCAACACATCGGTTAAGTTACCAGATATGGTGACTTTGTGCATTGCTGCTGGAAGAAAAGAAAAAATTCGTCCAGGTGATATATTAGGGGCTTTAACTAAAGATGCGGGTTTGCCTGGGGATAATATTGGTAAAATTGATGTGTCCACACTTTATTCTTATGTCGCAATCAGGCGAAGTCAGGCCGATAAAGCTTATAAATATTTACAAAATGGGAAACTAAAAGGCCGTAAAGTAAATGTTCGACGGCTGCTGCCATAACATTTCAGAGCAAAGTGAGCAAATAATGCAAACAGGTATAGTAAAGCGTTTTAATAAAATTAAGGGTTATGGTTTTATTACACCCGATTCAGAAGATAAAGAGGTTTTTGTTCATTTTTCTGAAGTTCGGGCCGACGGTTACAAAGAATTAATCGAAGGGCAGCGTGTTCGTTTTAGTTTAGATAAGGGCGAACGGGGCGAATATGCTAAGCAAGTTGAAATTTTGGACAAAAGTTAAATGCTTGAATTGAGGTTTTTCACATGTTGGAAGTAAGAAGTATTGGTATGGATTTTGGAAAAAAATCCCTATTTCAAAATGTTGATTTGATCTTATTACCTACCAAGCGCTACGGCATAGTTGGGGCAAATGGAGCAGGAAAATCCACGTTTTTAAAAATTTTAGCAGGAGAAGAATCCTCGACCAGTGGCAGTGTTGAAAAGGCGAAAAGCCTTAATGTTGGGATATTAAAGCAAGATCATTTTCGATACGAAGACGATTCGCTTCTGGATGTGGTGATTCAAGGAAATGCAAGCTTATGGGATGCACTCACTGAAAAGGATAAAATCTATGCCAGTGATGACTTTACCGAAGAAGATGGCTATCGAGTGAGCGAGCTTGAAGAACTTATCATGCAACAAGGAGGCTATGAGGCAGAATCTACGGCCAAAAATTTATTGCTTGGTTTAGGTATCGCTGAAAAATTCCATAATGGCCCACTAAGCGCCTTATCTGGCGGATATAAGCTGCGCGTTTTGCTGGCGCAAGTTTTGTTTCAAAAACCAGAAATCATGCTGCTCGACGAACCAACGAACCATCTGGACATTTTATCAATAGCCTGGCTTGAGCAATTCTTAAAAACATCTTTCACTGGGTTGCTCATTTTCATTTCACATGATCGTGGTTTCCTCAACAACGTGTCGACCAATATTCTAGATATTGATTACGATACTATTCAAAATTATCCTGGTGATTACGATCAATTTGTTGCCGCTAAAAAAGAAAGACTTATTCTGAAACAGAGTGAATTAAAAAATAAGCAAAAGAAAATTGAGGAAATGCAAAACTTCGTGGATCGATTTGGGGCAAAGGCAAGCAAAGCCGCTCAAGCAGCTTCTCGTCAAAAAATGATTGATCGCATAGAAATGGTTGAGATAAAAGATTCCAATGTTTTTAAACCGTATTTTAATTTTCAACCAAAAAATCCGTCCGGTAAATCAGTTATCAAAGTTGATAATATTCATAAACAATTTAATGAAAAGATTTTATTAAAAGAGGTTGCGTTTAATATTAATCGCGGCGACAAATGTGCAATTATTGGGCCTAATGGCATCGGTAAATCAACCTTATTAAAAATTTTATTGAGTGAGCTTCAACCGGATCGAGGTTGTTTTGAATGGAGCGAGACGGTTAAAGTTGGGTATTTTTCACAAGATTATCGACTGCAGTTGGATCCGACTGAAACTGTATTAGAGTGGATGGAAGAGCAAGTTGTCGCCACTTCTCAGGAGATCAGGAAAGTGCTAGGCCAGGTTCTATTTCGCGGCTCAGATGTTGATAAGAAGATTGGGTTGTTAAGTGGTGGTGAATCGGCAAGATTAGTTTTGGCCAAATTAATTTTGGAAAAACACAATGTTCTGATTCTTGATGAGCCAACCAACCACCTTGATCTTGAGTCTATTGATGCCTTAGTAGAGTCCATCCAAACTTTTCCAGGAGCCGTGTTATTCGTAAGTCATAATCGCCATTTCATCGACAGTATCTCAACCCGGATTCTAGTCTTAACCGAGCGGTACGGTGCTCAAAATTACCTCGGTAATTATAAAGATTATCTTGCTCAGTTTGGAACGGATTATCTCGCGACAGCCTAACCAATATTATCTTCGCAACTGTATTGAATTATGACTCTGTCAAAAATTTTTTTAAAAGTTGCAGCAAGTCATATTCTAGACGTAGTTAGACTGCCAATTATAAACTTGTTTCCAGGCAGGGTGTCATGCTCTAAATGGCTTTGTTGCTTAACGATCTGCGCAGTTTTGTTTCACCATATTTAGGCAGATCTGTAGCTTTGAGGCATTCCCAAGGATGTCATTTTATTAAGCGCCCCACAAGCTAATTTAACCTCCTGTTTTTGTCGCTTGATATCTCTGGCATTCAGCGAGTCGCCAAACATTTTCTTATAACGCTGCACCCCTAATTCTGAGTAATTGCGACGACCATATGTTAGCGACAGGAATGAGTCTCAAAGAAAGTGAGCTTTTTTGCCTTTGATTCTGGCATATGACAGAAAAAATCACTTTTATAAGGATAAATTATAGTTTTTGTAAACTCAGTTTACAAACGAACAAGGTTGTTTATTAGATCGCTCCATTTTTCCAAAGCCTCCTTCCTCTGCGGTAACATCTCATTCTTATTATAAGTAGCCATGATTTTAGGCATTTTATGCCCCAGACATTTTTCAATCACGACCGGATCAACATTCAGAGTTTCTCCTAACTGAGTTGCAAAAGTCCGCCGCAGATCATGGGCTGTCCATTGCGGAATCCCGACTCGTTCCTGAATGCGGATTACGGCTCTTGGCATGGCTTTATCGTAAGCCATCTGCACCGCTGATCACGCTGTCACCCATGCTACAGCTTTTTAGTTCAAGCAGTAATGATTTGACCAGGTCTGTCAAATGAACACGCATAACTAATCCAGTTTTGGTATGGTTGGATGGAATAGTCCACAGTGAATTGTCAAAATCAAATTCCTGCCAGGTGGCTACGCGAAGTTCACCGGTTCGCACCCCGGTTAATAATATGATTTTGAGCGCGTTTTTAACTTGCAGGGAAATCTCGTTTTTATCGCTGTCTAAAAACGGCGCATTCTAGCTCCAAGTGCGACAATCATTTTTATGCTGCTGTATAAACAGTTCATTGGGCGTTTTAAAGCCTAAACATTTCCTTGGGCAGCGGTTCATTTTTTCAGCCAAGGTAAAGAAACCATTGTGAAACATGGCAAGCAAAAATTAATCACTGATTTCTTTAAGACATGCAAAACCCCGCAAAATAAAGAAAAAATGAATCTTGTCCGCAAGTACAAGGATTTTCTTCTTGATCTTAAATTGCAGGGCATAATAACCAAAATTAGTGTGTCGTCCAGTTACAACTAGCAAGCTGTGCCCTGGCGAATGAGGTGATGAGTGATCTTGCCCTGATCTGTTGGACAAACGTTGATTATAAGGACAGGGTATGCGCCGGTGAAGGGAGGGCAGTGGGTTTGGTATGGGGAGAATATAACTCATAAACGTCCTTCTTACATTCATTAGAGAATATAAAAAGGATCGTTTTTAAAGGATAATGCCTGATTTGTAAGGTTTAGTGGGATAAGTCCAATTTCTGGTGATTTTCCTGTTGAAATTTTTCAACCTCTTGCCAATGTTTAGGTTGATCGGCTTTGTTAAAAAATTGGCTGACGGATCGTTTGAAGCTGCCAACAGGGTTGTAATGTTCTTGCAGGGCACTGGCAATGGATTCTGGAACCTCCTGGCCGACACGAATAGCTTGTTTAGCCTGATTAACCAGTTCATCCTTTAGTTTTTTCCATTCACCAGATAACCCCTGCGAGCGATAATGTTTAAGCAGGCTGAGGTAGTCGTCTTTAGGAGTAAGGTTATCCAGCAACTGATCACTGTTCTCAGGATCATTGCTAATATTTTCTAAAGTAGTTTGAACATAAGCACCTTGTGTTTGATTATCCAGTTCTGGAAAGCTGTCTTTAAACCAATGCTGGGAAGTTAGTCCGCCAATTGCAAATTGATTATTGCCTGTTGAGCATCCAAGAACTTCATAGCCTTCTTGAACCTTGTTAATCACTTCTCTTATATCCCTGTCGATATGCCACTTACCGACTTGATTCCCTTTGTTATTGTTTCCGCCGGTAAGGGATGTTGCGATCGGAAGCACAACGATTTGTTCACGTTTTATAGTGCCATTTTGCACCGCCTCGTTGATTAAGGGGATTAAATGGGCAAAAAGTTGAGCTTGACCCGAACCACTTATGGGTGGAATGGGCTCATTTTTGCTTCGAGCATTATTTAATCTTTCTGCCTGCTTATTATTAGCGGAATAGAGTAAAGCCAGTTTTTTATCGGGATCAATGTCTTGTTCTTCATTTTTCAATGAGTGCAACAATTCAGAAAAAACACGTTGAGCCTGAGCAGACGGTTTTTCACCTTTACGGTATTTTAGGTACTCAGGTTGAGTTAAATGTCCAGGCATGATTTTCCTATATCAATAAAAATTTGTATTATTATAACACACTGAACAAAATGCGGACATATAAATCTACGGCTGGTTATGGCCGTACAGTCATTTGGAAATGTACACAAGTGCTCCACCGCCTGTTCGTATTGAGCCAGGACAGGGTATCCCTTCTTAAGCTGGTCTTATCCTCTGTATGTCTTCTTTTTTTAATAATCATTTTTTGTTACTTTATTCGGGTGACAGTGTCATTTGGACGTCCTATCTTCGACAGGATCATAATTTTAACCAGGCATGGTTTTTGTATTTGACAAAAAAATTAAAATTAAAAATAATGCTTTTTTTAAGAAATTAAAGGGAGGGGTATGCAAGAAAAAAATGAAGCTTCAGGCATGTTAAATCGAGCTGCTTTTTTTGCCAATGGAGCAAGTATTGATCATGGAAATCATATTCATAAATTTTTAATGCATGATGATCATGCCCACGCACTAACTATTGTTGAAGATGAAGTGCTAGTGTCAGTCGAAGACAAGAAAATGAGCAAAGAGGAGGCATTTACGGTATATACTGCTTTAATGAATCCAATTGAAGATGCAATGATGCTCAGCATGGCTTTATTATTAATGAATGCCCTCGTTGAGCTGGATGCTTCTAACGAAAGTGAATATTCAAGTTCAAGCTCAGAATCAGAATCAGAATCAGAATCAGAAGATGAAGATTTGAATTTAGATGCTTTATTTAACCCAAGAGCTTCTTTTTGAGTTAAATAATAAAATTACCGATTGGCGGTGATGAAATATTGCCGCTAATCTTAAAATATGTTGCAGTAGGACTGGATTCTCTAATCCAAAAATAAGTCATGAGTTCATTCTCCTGGTTGACAGGCTTGATACGTTATCACAGTGCCTGATTTGATGGCAATATGGTTTTGCTCTTGTCGTCTACAATATTTGAGAAGTTTGTTAGTTCGCTGGTTATTTTTCGCTTAGCCGGGTAGTTATAAAAAATCATATTTTGTCTATAATTTTAACATTGCTTTTTTGTTAAAAAGAGGTCAATTCATGCGTTATTTTCGTAATTTGTTTTTTGAAAAAGTGGAAATTAATGTTGCAGAAATTTCGAGAGAAGAATTAAAGAAGCTTTCTGATAAATTCTGTATTAGCCGCACAGGAGTAGAAATGATTGACTGTTTCGAAAAAGGCATGCTTCCTGGTACTCAAGAGTTACCACCCAAATTTACTACCTACAAAGAGAATATAATGTCTCTAGAGGAATATGAAAATCTGGATAGAGAATTAATGGATATAAGAACAAGATCAAGCAGTATGGCTGAATATCGACAACAATCTGAAGAAATAAATTATGCAAACTGTACATCTTTAGCTTGCTTTTTATGTGACGCATTAGAAAGCAAAGGAATTCATGCCAAAGTATTTGGATTGGGTGGCGCTCATCACTTTGTTATTGCCCAAGAACAAAATAATCCAAATTTTATTATAGTTGCTGATCCATGGGCAGATATGCAATTCAGAATGGAAATTAAAAATCCAGTTCATAATTTAGAAGAGCTATCAGCTAAAGATCGCCTGAGGATTGCAAAAAAGTACTCTAAAGAAACAGGTCTGTATCAAGATTACCGAGAACAATTGGAAAAGCTGCTTAATCCTTTAGATATTGAGGATGTAGACTCCAGAGAATATTACATTGAACATTTTTTCGAAATACAGCCACCAGAACGTTGGTTTGAGTTTAATATCCAAAAAGGGCTTCGCTAACGCCAGGAATGTGCCTGTTAGGCTTGGTGTGTACGCATATATTTACAGAAAAACCAATGAAATCCTTACCTGCACCGAAAGCTGAATTGGATGATGAAATACACGAAGGATTCAACTTAATTTCTTAATGCGCTCAGATGTGTTTAATAACTAAGGGAGATTATTTAAAAATATCCTTCCTTGTTTATGAGTCAAAATATGCTGTCTATTTTTTAACAACCTTAACTTCGTTTTTTCGCAATAAGGCAAATCTCCTTATCTTTTTTTGGCAAAATATCTGGAAAGTTTCTTCTGCTGTTCAAGTTGTAATTAGGTCTGTCAGGTGAACATGCATGACTCATTTTGTCGCACTTGGGGAGCAGAGACAAAAATAGTCTGGATTTTAAACGCGGAACAAACTATACCTTAAATTCATAGCTGAATTTCAAGGAGGAGACTATCATGCCAAGTTTGCTGGTGAATTATGGCGGCCCGGAAAAAACCATTAGTTCTCAAGAAGCCTTATTTCCAAAAATATTGCAGGCGTGTGAAAAACAATATCACAGTGCCATTCAATCGGTCGCTTTCACCGCCAAAGGACTTGATCTTACCTATTACCAGGTGGGAATTCATCGTATGATTTTAGTTGAACTTCCAGATCAGGTTGAACAGAATATAAAATCCGCAGACGAGGCTATAAAAAATCAGGCGTTAGCGACAAAAAAACTCTTTAGAACAGTGAAAATTGAAGCAAGCACTTTTAATACACGCGACTATAAACTGTTAGACAATAACTGCGTAACTGCCGTAGCTAATGTATTAAACACCGTTGATTCTAATATTTTGCAGGGCAAAAAGAAAATTGTGCCAACGTCTCTGGATAGCGATGTCAAAAACGCCACCCTGCTCGCTGCAATGGTTGATGAGGGCTTAAGAGGGACGGCTTTGCCACTTCAACCTGATGAGCAACACAAAAACTACAAACAGGCTCATGTCGCCCCTGAAATTTGGCAGGAAGTCATGACGCCGGTTGACAATAAAAAACAGCAACAACACATGAAGCAACAATTGCGAGATATTACGAATACAGCCATCCCGCAGCAGGATGCAAATTCTGCTAACTCGTTAAAACCTCAATAGGGCATGCCCCCCCATTAATGGGCTGAACTACAGAAACAAAGTCTATGCAGGAGTAACTGTGTCCAAGCACTTTAACTCCTGGACATTTTCTCGGATAAACTACGCGCCGGCCTGTCTCGGGATAATCCTCAGTCATCATCTATGTTCATCGAATATAAGGGTTTGCATACACCCTAACCACCTGACACGATCATTCCCGCTCAAATTTTGTTCTTCGGCAACAGATGAACTGAAGCCATTCAATCACCCTGTTGCCTCAATGAAAAATATTAATTTAATAAAACCTTAAGCCGGATTGTATAAAATATGCACCAGTTGCTGATACAGCTTTAATAAACAGCCAGACAATTCATTTAAGGACTTATCAATGCCCGATACAAAACGAGAAAAAACCAAACTGGATATCAAATCGCACTCTAACAGTGAGTTGGTTAAGTTGATTTCACAACAAATGCTCGAAGGTGATTACTCCTACGCCTCACTCTGGATATCAATAGTTAATTTTTCCAAACGCACTCCTGAGACCAGGGAATCCCGACAAATTCAAGCATTAATCAATGACCTCAGAGAACAATGCGAAGACCGCATCAAGGAAGACGACTCTCATGCCATGATCATTCGCGGCGGGATGCACCATCTCGGTGCCGGGGAGCGGATTGATTACAACAAGGCGATAGCCCTCTATGACAAGGCCATCGAACTTAATAACCCTGCCGCCATGAACAGCCGTGCTTTTATGCATCAAAATGGTCAAGGTGGTCCCGTAAATTACCCGGAAGCCATCAGGCTTTATGAGATGGCCATTGAATTGGGTGATGCTTCCGCCATGTACAACCGTGCCGTGATGCATCGACATGGTCAAGGTGGTCCCGTTAATTACCTGGAAGCCATCAGGCTTTATGAGATGGCCATTGATGATGGTTATGCTTCCGCCATGTTCGGCCGTGCTTTTATGCATCAAAATGGTCAAGGTGGTCCCGTAAATTACCCGGAAGCCATCAGGCTTTATGAGATGGCCATTGCTTTGGACGATTCTGGCGCCATGAACAACCGGGCCTTTATGCATGAAAAAGGTCAAGGTGGTCCCGTTAATTACCCGGAGGCCATCAGGCTTTATGAAATGGCAAACAGGTTGGGGAATTCATCAGCCAAATTAAACCTGAACAATATATATAGACTCGAATCGGTAAACAATGCTGATGCCGCGCTCAAATTACTGGATGCCATCTGGGACGACCTGCTTGCCGGGCTGTCCTTTACAGGGAAAACTCTGACCCTGCTTGGCGCCCATTGTAAAAAAGAGATTCTTGCCCGCTTAACGGACATGCAATCCAAACCGGGTACCAATCTCAAATTTATCAGCCAATTAATCACCAACCGCGACCTTCCGTTGACTCAAATCCTGAATCATGGAAAAACAACAAGTGACACCGAAGAACTTCAATCGCTCAGTACCCACGGCAAATCCCTGCTCAATCAGAGAATGACGTTTTTTAAAGGGGCCGGAGATGAAGGTTCCGTTTTATCGATTCTTCCTGAAGAAACAGCAGAACACCTTTTGTCTTTCGTGCACCCAGGGGAACAACGTCAAACGGTATAAATAATCTGAATGGGTACTCCTGCTTAAATGAGCTTATGCGGGAGTAATCACGCTTAAGCTTAAACCAATAGTCATCATCGAGATTCATTGAATATAAGGGTTTGCATACCCTTCAACCCTGGCCACCTGACGTGACCATGTCCGTTCAAATTCTGTTCTTCGGCAACAGATGAACTGAAGCCATTCAATCACCCTGTTGCCTCAATGAAAAATATTAATTTAATAAAACCTTAAGCCGGATTGTATAAAATATGCACCAGTTGCTGATACAGCTTTAATAAACAGCCAGACAATTCATTTAAGGACTTATCAATGCCCGATACAAAACGAGAAAAAACCAAACTGGATATCAAATCGCACTCTAACAGTGAGTTGGTTAAGTTGATTTCACAACAAATGCTCGAAGGTGATTACTCCTACGCCTCACTCTGGATATCAATAGTTAATTTTTCCAAACGCACTCCTGAGACCAGGGAATCCCGACAAATTCAAGCATTAATCAATGACCTCAGAGAACAATGCGAAGACCGCATCAAGGAAGACGACTCTCATGCCATGATCATTCGCGGCGGGATGCATCGTCTCGGTTTTGGAGGACCGGTTGAGCTTAACAAGGCGATAGCCCTCTATGACAAGGCCATCGAACTTAATAACCCTGCCGCCATGAACAGCCGTGCCTTTATGCATGAAGAAGGCAGAGGTGGTCCCGTTAATTACCCGGAGGCCATCCGACTTTATGAGATGGCCATTGTATTGGGAGATGCCACCGCCATGAACAACCGTGCCGTGATGCATCGACATGGTCAAGGTGGTCCCGTTAATTACCTGGAAGCCATCAGGCTTTTTGAGATGGCCATTAATGAGGGGGTGGCCGCCGCCATGTACAACCGTGCCTTGATGCATCGATATGGTCAAGGTGGTCCCGTTAATTACCCGGAAGCCATCAGGCTTTATGAGATGGCTATTAAATTGGGTGATGCTGCCGCCATGTACAACCGTGCCTGGATGCATCAAAAGGGTCTGGGTGGTCCCGTTAATTACCCGGAAGCCATCAGGCTTTATGAGATGGCCATTGAATTGGGTCATGCTGGCGCCATGAAAAACCGTGCCTTTATGCATAAAAATGGTCAAGGTGGTCCCGTTAATTATCCGGAGGCCATTAGACTTTATGAAATGGCAAACAGGCAGGGAAGTACGTTAGCCAACTCCAACCTGAGCGATATATATGAACTCGAATCGGTAAACAATGCTGATACCGCGCTCAAATTACTGGATGTCATCTGGGACGATCTGCTTGCCGGACTCTCCTTTACTGAACATACCCTGACCCTGCTTGGCACGCATTGTAAAAAAGATGTTCTTGCCCGCTTAACAGACAAGGAATCCAGACTGGGCACCAATCTCAAATTTATCAGCCAATTAATCACCAACCACGACCATCCATTGACTAAAATCCTGGATCATGGAAAATCGCTCAAGAGCTACAGCCAATATCTGCTCCGCCGGGCCAAGGCGATGTTTCAGGGTGGCCGGCATGAAAAATTCCACACCGAGGAACTTCAATCGCTCAGTACCCACGGCAAATCCCTGCTCAATCAGAGCATGACGTTTTTTAAAGGTGTCAGAGATGAAGGTTCCGTTTTATCGATTCTTCCTGAAGAAACAGCAGAACACCTTTTGTCTTTCGTGCACCCAGGGGAACGGTATAAATAATCTGATGGTTAGTCCTGCATAAATGAGCTTATACAGGACTAACCGCGCCTAAGATTTATCCCTGCAAACGTTCTCGTGGTTATGTCAGATTAAGTCAAAACTAATTCAATTAGCCTTTTCAAAAGCAAAAACATCCTGCTCTTCAGCTTCGACATTGAATTCGACACGACTTTGCAGGACAATTTCTTCAATAACGTTTGCACGTAACCCAGCCGCTAAAACGTGTTCAAAAATAGCTATCAATTGTGGAATATTAATAATTTCCTCAATCGAACTCATATATTTTTTTACGATGGCCTTTATCTGGTATTTTTCGGAAGCCTGTTTTTCAATTTTTTTAAGAATATCTTCTGCAGTTTCTTTCGTCTTAACAACAAATGTTATTGGATATCGCTGAACTTTATCTATATCTAGAAAATATTTCCCGGCATCTATCGTTTCTGTAACTTGAAAAAAACGCCCCAGAGGCTTCATAATAAAATCAATACCTCCGTCATTGGCATTGGTACGCCCTGTTTTATAAAGTATCAGTGATTCTTCTATTAATTCCTCGGGAGACCATCCCCAGTATATTTTTTGAACGGCATAATATTGTTTTAAAACTGAAAAACTGGCTATTTCAAAAATTCTGGCATCAACATTAGGATGAAACAAGCCTTTTATAAATTCAACAGCTTTTTCTGGAGACTCATCTTGAATATCAATAATTTCCTGACAATACGCCATAAAATCAGAAAAGGCGCTCTGACGGGCTTTTATATAAGATTCAATTATATCCTTAATAACAACTGCCAGGTTAATCGTTTGGTTTTTAATTATTATTTTGATTAAGTATTCGTTTATCCAATAACGATTGGTTTCAGCATCTCGAATGATTGGCAGATGATCGCAGGCAGGAAAAAATTTTTTAAACTCTTCATTTAGCCGGTGATTCAAAGCATGGTTTTGAAGTTTACTCCCAAAGGGAAGTTCACGCTGTCGTTTTAACAATTCATTGAATTGTGCCCCATCATAATCTGAATACGCATTTAATTGGTCATACCCTTTATTTAGATAATCTTCCACTAACACATAAATAGCATAATGATTGGCAAATCCGGCACGAGATTTTGAGCCGCGATTTGCCGCTTTTGTCTTAATATTTAGATATTGAATTAACTCACTGGCTCTAAGAATATCTTCCCCAAGGCCATCAAAATGATTGTTTATAATTTCAATTATTTTATCGGTGAAATCATGTTTCAGAAAGGACATTGAGAATCCTGGTATTTTCTTTGTTTTTCACACCATTACTATTTTTACGCTTTGTATTTTTTTGAAGCTTGTTTAATGCTTCACCATTGTACTCGGAGTACCCTAATACACGACGTAACCCGATCTTAATGTATTCTTCTTGAGAATCTATCCCAATAGTTCTACGATGCAAAGATTTTGCTACGGAACTCGTTGTGAACGTTCCAGAGAATGGATCAAGAATGATATCATTTGCATGACTGCTTGCTTTAACTATTCTTTCCAGCAATGCCTCTGGTTTTTGCGAGGGATGCTCTTCGTATTCATCCATACGATATCGCACCCTTGGAAACTCCCAGACATTACCCGGAATTTTTTTTGTATTATACGGTTTCGGCTCACTGCCCCTGTAATCAATCAATTTACGTTTGGCGCCTGTTTTAGCTTCGACAAGAATATCATGAGAATTAAATGTGTAATTTTCAGGATCTTTTACACAATGAAGAATCGGTTCATACATAGATCCATAATATTTTTTGGCTTGAACGCCTGAGCTATCATATGACCATACAATACGCGTTAAAACGGTTAGTTTTTCACGAACATAAAGATCAAAATAGGGCATCGCCTGAGTGCTTGTCATGAGATACATAGTGCCTGAGGGTTTAAGCACACGAATGCATTCATCAATCCATTGATACGACCAATTGACATATGCTATATCTGAAGGCCAACTATCTTTAAATCTGGAAAATTTTTTCCCAATATTATAAGGTGGATCTACAAAAATTAAGTCAATTGATTCATCAGCAATTTCATTTTTCAATACTTCAATCGCATCTCCATGAAAAATTATATTCCCATCTTTCTCAAATTGTTCCATGTAACAATTTCTCCGCTAATCAATTCATGACATCGACTAATACTATTTTTACACATTACAGCCTGATAACAATCAAAGATATTCATGTATTACATTGTCTCATTAATTCAGAATAAGCTTATGTTTAAGCTGATTCAGCCTTGTAAGATAGGTTTTTCCAGGTAAACCCACCGCTTAACTCCGTTCGAATCAAGCAATACATCATACTCTCAAAAATGAGAAATCTGTACAGGCAAGTTGCCGTACTTGATACAAGATGATTCTAAATGCTTTTATAGGTTCCGCCATCAGCTCTGATAGATGCGCCGGTTGTAGCGCTGGATAACGGACTTGCTATATAAGCAACTATGTTTGCAATTTCATGTGGTTCTATAAATCGCTGTAACAATGACGTTGGACGTACCTTTTGGAAAAATTCGTCTTCAACCGCTTTGGGTGATTTATCATCTTTGGCCAAGTCATCAATAAAATCCTGCACGCCTTCCGATAGTGTAGGACCAGGTAACACTGAGTTTACGGTAATACCTGTTCCTTTTACTGTCTCCGCCAAGCCTCTGGCAATACCAATCTGCGCCAGTTTCGTCATACCATAATGAATCATTTCTTCAGGTATATTAAAAGCGGACTCGCTTGATATGAAAATAATTCGTCCCCAATTATTTTGAATCATTTCAGGCAAAAAAGCGCGGCTCATTCTTACTCCTGACATGACATTTATCTCAAAAAAATGTTGCCATTGTTGATCAGTGATATCCAAAAAAGATTGCGGTTCATAGATGCCCAGATTATTGATGACAATTTCCGGTTTTGAATGGCTCGACTGTGATATTTTTTGAATGAACGACGCAGCGCCAGGTGCAGTAGAAATGTCCTCAACAATGCCTATAGCCTTATCACTTAATTGACTCAGTGCCTTATCAATACTCTCTTGCGAGCGACCATTGATTATCACATGAGCCCCTTCCTTATCAAGCCGTTGAGCTATAGCCAGTCCTATCCCTTTTGTAGAGCCTGTAACAAGTGCTTTTTTCCCGGTAAGTTTCAAATCCATTGACTTTATCTCCTTGGTATAATTTTGAATCCTGATTCCGTTTAAATAAAAACAGGAACACTTTGAATTTTAAATTCAATAGTTTTCACTGTTATGAATTTTTTTGCTCTTATTGTTCGAGTTTTATTTTCAAAATTGCAAAAACTAAAAAGCTGCCTATCCTTACAAGTCTTTTAGCAGTGCTTGTGCTAATAGCTCAGTAGTGTCAATACAGGGCTTGTTTTCAAAGTAACTGTCAAAGACCAGATGTAATTCTGTACAGGCTTTAATAATGACATCACTATTTTTTACATAAGGTTTAACCATTGACAATATTGAGTTTTTAGCATGGTGAATATTTTTCATGGGAACTAAACGGCCATGAATTTCTGCATCAATATTCTTCATCATGGTGTCTTCCAGCTGAACAGGATGAAATCCATGAGATTTCATAACCGGTGGATACAGTTGCGTCATTGTAGGGTAGGTTCCAATGATCAATGGTTGCCGATAGTTCGATTTTTTTAAGAAATCCACAACCACATCCAATAGATTAATAATTCTGACAGGGCTTGCCTTGATCACGTCATCTATCACCAGGTGAATCGTATTAACAGGAATTCCTATGATATCAGCACCAAGATTTTTTAAATGTCCTAATGCGTCAAGCAGATGCTGGACTAATGATGGCCAATTTTGGGTTTTAACATCTTCCATAAAGTCATAGGCATCAGGTTGATACATTATTATTTCCGGATTGTGGGATTGTTGACTCATTTCCAGTGCCTGGGACATCAGATATTGATAGCAGGAAGCGGCTCCCGGTGCTGTTAACGCCAATAAGCCTAGTGTATTTGCAAATTTATTCATGAAATAAATGACCTTTATCGGAGCGTGTTTTTACAGGTTAATGGCCTATTTAATGAATCCACTGGACTGATGCGTCCAGTAATTATAATAAGCGCCTTTGATTGCCAGCAATTCATTATGGGTTCCTGATTCTACAACAAGGCCATTCTCAAGCACGATGATTTTATCCATCGCTTTTAAAGTAGATAAGCGATGGGCAATAATGAGTGCAGTTTTATCTTGCAGTAATGTTTCCAATGCCTCCTGGATTGCTTGTTCCGTTGCGGAATCCAATGCGGAGGTTGCTTCATCAAACAACAAGACAGGGGCGTTTTTTAAAATTGCACGGGCAATGGCAATGCGTTGTCGCTGACCGCCTGATAATTTTACCCCCTGCTCACCGATGACGGTGTCGTATTGGAACTTCAGTGAGGTAATAAAATCATGGCACTTGGCTTTTTGTGCGGCAGCAATAACTTTCTCTTTACTAACATGCCCGCAACCATAAGCAATGTTTTCATAAATGCTGCGATGAAATAAGTTTAAATGCTGTGGAACAATAGCAATCTGGCTACGTAGTGAATCCTTGGTAAAGCCGGCAAGATTGATACCGTCTATCTCAATACATCCTTCATTGACATCATATAATCTCATAATGAGCTTCATTAATGTTGTTTTCCCGGCTCCGGAACTTCCAACAATCCCAATCTTTTGTCTAGCGGGAATGGATAAACTAAAATTTTTAAAAACCGGCGAATGGGAAGGGTAAGAGAACGTGATGGCTTTGATTTCAATATTCCCTTTGGATATTTTATGGCTGGAGGCGTCTTTCCTGTCGGCTACATCGGGGTGATGCTTCAATAAGTTTAACCCGTCCTGTAATAAACCAATGTTATAAATGAACTCTAAAAAACAATTGCCAAGACTGCTGGTTAAACCGGCAATGGCGGTTACCGCCGTCATGACGAATACCACGTCACCAATACTCACCAGATGGCTTTCGTAGCCGATAATGGAACCGATAAGATAAAATGCAACGAGTGCGTTCATTGCCAGATGCTGCAAAAACATGACTTTATTGGCATGGCGATTACGAAGGCGTTCTTTGTCAATCAAGTCATTCATATTGTGTTGGAGTAATTTTGTCTCCTGGTCAAACGTAGCATTATGAACAACAGATTGAATATTCGTAATAATGTCTACAATATGGCCATTAAAAACACTGCAGGCATCAGCAAAGGTAGACGCTTTCATTTGACCCACCTTGGCCGATTGATAGGTATAAATGATAATGGCTATTCCCCAAACCCAAAGTACAATACCGAAATACGGGATAACGGTAGACAATAAAATGCCTGTGATCAAAATCGCCAGGGATTGGGGGAAAATCGTGAAAAACAAATTAACGATGACCGGCTCTAGTCCTATGCAGGCATTCATCACTTTATTGGATAAAAATCCCGATTTTTTTTCCTCAAAATAATCGATAGATTGTTTACCTAGATGAGTGAACAAATTTTTTACCATCTTGGATTTATAGGCGGGAATACTCAGCAGCGAAAATAAGCCGCTGGCATAATAGCCGACGCTTCGCAAGACGTGGATGGTTACATATAAGCATAATGGGACAAGAACTAATGAATATACAGAAACGGATTCAAGACCATGTGTTTTGATTCTGTCGATAATTACGCCAAACAAATAGGACATATAGGGCAATGTAAATGCCCAAAATAGTCCAAATGCAACAAAAAAGAAGGCGCTGCTTTTGTGTTGACGCATATAATCAAATAATAAATTCAGGACACTTGATTTTTTTTTATCGTTGTTGCGGATCATAATTCTTTTTCTCTGCAATTATCACCAAAGCTTCTTTAACAGGAAGCGCGCCCTTTTCAAACAAAATTGGCCATTCAGGGTTATAAGAAACGACTTCAATGATCCGTTGGCTAGTCATAACCGTTTTCCAGTTGAGTAATAATATGAGCAATTAATGCGTGAATATCCTGGCAACGATTTGGGGTAGTCTCAAGCGAGCTTCTAACGAGACAATCCAATAATGACAGCAGATTTAATAAATGAATACTGATGCGCCAGTCAGGCGGTAAATGATACCCTGTTTTTAAACCCTTGAGGAAAAAATCTTCAAATTCAGCAGGCATTTCATGCGCATAGCGCAACATGTTGGCAACATCCCAAAGGGGGGAGCCTGAAAATGAAAACTCCCAGTCTAAAATACCGGCGACGAACCACTGACCATTCTCCCTGGTCACCAGAATATTGGCCGGATCAAAATCGCCATGAACCAACGAACACATTTTTTCATCCGGGAAACAATCTTTGAACGTGGATAAGCAGGAATCTGCTCGTGCAAGCAAATCGGTTTTGAGTAGATTAATGGTGTTTTCATGCTGCATACATTCTTTTGCAAATGCCATTAAGTCAAACTGTGATGGTGTTTTCACGATCTCCAGCTCAGGATTAAAAAAACCGGCTTTTAAAAATCGGTGGTTTTGAATTTTAGCGAGCATTGCACCGGCATCAAACATGATGGTTTGCAAATCATAAGGCTCCTTACCCAACAACAAATCCCGCAAGCTGATTCCGGACATATATCGGGTGACCGCAAAACGATAATTATCATAATCATCAACCCGATAAATCAGGGGAACTGGAACCGTATTTTTTAAAAGGGAGGCCAGATTTTTTTCACGGAAAGCGGCGTTTTTATCGCGTAGATAAATACGCAAAATATAAGGAAACTCTTCATTTTCAAGATCAATTTTGTAGTTAAGATTGGCACAACCACCTGAAATCAATTGATAGGACAAAATCGTCTTTTGGGGAAACGCAATCTCCAGCATTGCCTTGATGGTTTTTTCCGGCAATTGTATTTGTGCGTCCGTTTTTTCCCAATGTTGCTTGAAGGTCAACTTATGACTCCCTGTAAAATAGACTCGTTTATCGATGGGTATTTTTGGGGCATTCTGTGAAAATGTATTTCATGTGCAACCGGGTATCATCAAAGATGGGTTTAACCGGATTCACACCTAATGCCGGTCAGTTTTATTTCCTTGTTGATTATGGCTGCGATCAGCTTTATTCCGATCCGGATAAGACCCCACGACAAATTTTCAAAAATTCATCATGAGATCATTCAGAGAATATCATTATTGCATATTTTGAAGTTTTTTCTGTAATTGAGGGCTCTGTTGTATTTGTTGTGCAATTTGGCTGTATTGCTGAGTTGTTAACCCATTGTTTTCAACCGCCTTACTCATTTCCATATAGGCTTTTTGCTGTAACTGTACAGCAGCTTTCTGATCTTGATTGGTTTGTATTTGTTGTTGATATTTTTGTTGAATTTGCATGACTTCTTTATGGGCATTGGCAAACTTGTTCAAGTCACTCTCACTAACGTTTGAAGCGGATTGATTGGTCGCTGGCGTTTGCTGCACGGTGTTGTTGGTCGCGGCGGTAGCCATTAATGAAAATGAAAATCCTGTTATAAAAGATAAAAATAGCGCTATTTTTTTCATGAGATGGTCCTTAATGTTTTTTTTTGTTTAAACGATCTTTATCAAACCGCTTACACCCAACGTAGTTCATCAAAAGGTATTTTTCAAATACTAGGGCGTGTCCTCATTCTGTTTCACGACTAAAACCTGTAATAATTTGCTCAAATGACAGATTGAATTCGTCAAATAGGGCTGGCTATTCTCCTCATTCAATCTGCAATTTGCGCTAAATTATCCCAACTTTTAGCTCGCGAAACAGAATGAGGACACGCCCTAACCTGCCCGTTTTGGCAATGGATAAAAAATGGCCACTTTAACAGGGCTGGTCAACGCGATTTTTTCAATCCAGATTATTGAATTTTTGTCCGGAAAAGGAATATGGTTAGAAGAGCCCATATAAAAAAAAGAAACGTATGACTTTTTTTGCCCAGTATTTTTACTTTATCGCCAGCATGATTTTAACCGGATATGCGTTGGTGGTTTCCAGCAGCCTTTTAAATCCCTTATTGGCAGCTTTTATACTGGCTTTGGCACTGCAACCCCTGGCCAGGCATTTTGAAAGGGTAAAGATACCACGGCTGTTAAGCTCGATTCTTTGCATGGTTCTTTTGCTATTCATTATTTTGAGTATCGTCATTTTCTTCTCGTTCCAAATTGGAAATATGGACTTTGCACTGGATTCCATCAAAATCACATACAATGGCGTTTCTGGAAAAATGCAGCATTTAATTACGGATACATTGAACATCAATCCTGAAGAGCAGGCCTCTTTACTCAAGGAATTTTATACCTCAGCGTTAAAAAACAGTGCCTCTTTTATTAACAACACACTATCATTTACAACTGGTTTCTTAAGTTCGCTGGTGTTATTGGCGATCTCATTGATTTTTATGCTTTATTACCGCAGGTTTCTGGTCTCTTTTTTATTTAAGGTGATTCGTCCCGAGCATCATTCAACTTTAAAACGAATCATAAAGAAAATTCCGCTGGTGGTCAGGCATTATGTGTTTGGTTTATCTCTTATCATTCTAATTGTCGCTACCTTGAACTCGATTGGTCTCTTTATTTTGGGCATCAACAACGCGGTGATTTTTGGAGTCATGGCGGCCATTCTGACCCTCATTCCATACATCGGTATTTTGATAGGTTCTCTTCTGCCCATGATCTTTGCTTTGCTCACAAAAGATTCCTTATGGTATCCCGTCGGTGTTCTGGCTGTTTTTATGTTGGTGCAATTTCTTGAGGGTAATTTCCTTACACCGAATATTGTCGGCAGGCAGGTGAGCATAAACCCCTTTGCGGCCATTTTGGGATTGATTTTAGGCGGGACGTTACTCGGTTTGACCGGGGTTCTTTTCGCACTTCCGGTATTAGCTATCTTTAAAGCCATTTTTGATGAAATATCAACTTTAAAACCCATAGGTTATCTTATTGGCAATGCAACGAATACAGAATAATGACAGGATTACATACGAACCAATATCTCTTACCTGTTAACAGTTGCATGAGCAACGCAGAACGACTATTCTAGTTTAGAACGATCATTCTTGGCAGGATAGCTATGACGTACAAAAGGGATGTGCAAAATCAGGATGCCGTCAATCGCTGCATGCTTTTGTTCTGGGAGCAAGGTTACTTTAAAACGTCTATCGATGATTTGGTGAAAGCCAGCGGCCTTAGCCGCGCGGCCATTTATAATCAATTTGGTAACAAAGACGCATTTTTTACAGCAATGCTGGAGCAGTATGAAAAAGAAGTTACCAGTCAGCTCACGGCTCCCTTACAGCAAAAACCCGGCGGAATAAAAGCCATCCATGCGTTTTTTGATCAGTTTGTCGTCTTAAGTGAGAATGGCTGGTTAAAAAACGGGTGTTTTTATATTAATGCCGCTACTGATACACCTCTGTATTCCCCGGATATCGTGGAAAAAATTCATACCTTTATCCGGAGCCTGACCAATTTGTTCCGTAATGCCCTGGAAATTGCTCAATCGGCAGGCGATATTTCCCAGGATCTGGATATTGAAGACGGCTGTCAGTTTTTGGTTGCCAACCTGTTCGGGTTGCTATCCCTGGCTCGTGCTACCAACGACAGCAATACTTTAAAAGCGCAGGTTCGCCTTATTAAGCAATTTTTTTAGGACACGCCCTGATTAAGCATCGGGAATAGGAACAAAAGGAACAGGCATATGAGTAACGATAACGTGTTTGATTTAGCGGTTATTGGCGGTGGTTCTGGTGGATTAAGTTTGAGTGCGGGTACCGCCCAGCTGGGTCTTAAGGTTGCTTTGATTGAAGGCCATAAAATGGGTGGGGACTGTTTGAATTATGGTTGCGTGCCGTCAAAAGCCCTGTTGGCCGCAGCCAAGTCCATATACCAGGCTCGGCATCAGGCGCCAAAGTTTGGAGTGGTAGCCGAGTTTAAATCCGTAGACTTTACCAAAGTGATGCAACATGTCCACTCGGTTATCAAAACCATCGAACCGCATGACTCCGTCGAGCGCTTTGAATCTTTAGGGGTGAAGGTATTTCAGGAGCAAGGGCAATTTCTTGATGCAAACACGATTAAAGCGGGCGCGCATACCATCAAAGCCGGAAAAATTGTCATAGCGACTGGCTCCTCGCCGTTTGTTCCCGCTATTAAGGGCATTGATTCTACAAAATATCTGACTAATGAAACCATTTTTGATTTAAGCGTTCTGCCCGAACATTTAATCGTCGTTGGTGGCGGGCCCATTGGCTGCGAGCTGGCACAAGCCTTCGCCATGCTGGGCAGCAAAGTCACTATCATAGAGGCGATGACCATACTGCCTAAAGACGACAAGGATTGTGTGGCGGTTGTAAGACAATCGCTACAGGGTATGGGAATAGATATTCTGGAAGACGCGCAAGTTAATGAAGTGATACAAAAAGATGAATCCACCATCGATGTTAAAATGACGGCATCCTCAGAAGATAGAACTCTTACAGGCTCGCATCTTTTAATGGCCACCGGAAGGCGTGCGAACGTGGAACGCTTGCATCTTGACAAGGCCGGCGTCTCCTCCACAAAAACAGGTATTGCAGTCAATGCCAGATTACAGACCAGCCAAAAACATATTTTCGCCATAGGCGATGTCGCAGGCCCCTATCAATTTACCCATATGGCTTCCTATCAGGCAGGCATTGTGCTGCGCAATATCGTATTCAAGATCCCGGCCAAAGCGAGCTATGAGGCCGTTCCCTGGGTAACCTACACGTATCCGGAACTGGCTCATGTGGGAAAAGCCGAATCGGATATCAGTGATCGTTCGGATTTTATCATGACCGAATGGCCATTCAGTCGATCCGACAGAGCGCAAACGGAAGATGAAACCAATGGCAAAATCAAAGTGCTTACCGATAAAAAAGGCAAAATTGCGGGGGTGACCATTGTCGGGCTGCATGCCGGCGAACTTATTTTGCCCTGGGTCATGGCCGTTCGGGAAGGCAAAAGCCTGCGTGCATTTACCGATACCATCGCACCCTACCCAACTTTGAGTGAGGTCAGTAAACAAGTTGCCGGTGAGTTTTACAAACCCAGGCTGTTTTCCAAAAAGGTTCTCAAACTTGTTTCATGGTTACAAAAATTATGGTGGTAACAGGGCTGTTCCATATTGCCTTGGTTGCAACCGGCAAAATCTTTAATCGGAGTTGGTCTCATGATTAAAAAAATCGCCTGTATTCTTGGTGGCTTTCTATTATTCATCAGTACATCTTTTAGCGCGCCTCAGAAAAATATTTGGTCGTTCTGGAACATTTCCAATAAAAACAGTTTTGATACTATTTCCCACCAAACGTATCAGGAATTTTTAAATCGTTATTTATTTAAAGGGGCAAATGGCGTTAATCAAGTGCGTTACAGTAAGGTAACCACTAAAGACAGGCAGGCTTTGAATCAATACATCCAAAAGCTTACAAGTCTTCCCATAAGATCATTCAATAAACAAGAACAACTGGCCTACTGGATTAATTTGTATAACGCATTGACCATCCAGCTGATACTCAAACACTGGCCGGTTGAGAGCATTACCAGGATTAATATCTCCCCTGGATTTTTTAGTTTTGGCCCCTGGGATGCACCGCTCGCCACTATTGAAGGGCAAAAAATTACTTTAAATGATATTGAGCATCGAATCTTGCGGCCCATCTGGAATACACCCTTGTTGCATTACACGCTGAACTGCGCGTCTATGAGCTGTCCGCAATTGCAAGCTCAGGTGTTTACTGCCAAAAACAGTCAGGAACTGATGAGAAATGCGGCACGTGAATATGTAAACAGCCCTTATGGGGTTCAAGTCGAGTCGAACCACTTAAGGCTTTCAAAAATATATCAATGGTATCAAAAAGATTTTGGCGTCAATGAATCGCAGGTTTTAAAGCACATTGCCGGGTTTGCCAAACCCGAACTTAAAAAACAGCTTTTAAATAAACAGCAATCGATTGCTTACTATTACAACTGGAATATCAATGGCCGCTAGTCAAGGAGAAAATATGAATTTTGAGAAAAAACTGGCGGTTTCGCTGTTTGGTATGAGAATGACTGTTTTTATTGTCATGCTGATGTGGACGATAGATAAGCTGATCCGTCCGGAACACGCAAGCGCAGTTTATGACAAATTTTATGGTTTGTCGGGCGTTATGGGACATTTGATGCAAATCTTAGGCGTCCTTGAGCTATTATTGCTTATAGGCTTTGTTCTTGGACTGTTTAAATCCATCACTTATTTAATTGTTTTTATTCTTCACACCATTTCAGTTCTCTCGTCCGTTGGCGCCTATGTCACCCCTTTTACCGGCAATCATTTACTATTTTTTGCAGCCCTGCCCATGTGGGCCGCCTGCTTGAGTCTTTATCTCCTGCGGGATAAGGACGCGCTGTTAAGCCTGGGCATTAAAAAACAACATGATTAACGATAGGAGATCATCATGGCGGAATATTATCAAATGAAGACAGCCCTGAAAGGCAAAGACGATGCGGATGACAAGGCGAAGGAATTATTTGAGCGCTCGGAAAAGGAACTCAAAATGATCCCCAATCTTTACAAGGCGATGGCCAATGCTCCGGAAATTCTGAAATCTTATATGGATGGCTATCAGGGCTTTCGTGAACATTCCGGTTTTACTCCCGCCGAGCAGGAAGTGGTCTTTCTGGTCATTAGTTACGAGAATGGCTGTGAGTATTGTATGGCCGCACATTCCACCATGGCGGATTTTTATTCCAATGTTCCCCGGGAAGTTACCGATGCCATTCGTGAGGATAAATCGATTGAGGATAAAAAACTAAGCGCCCTGGCCAGTATGACGAGAGAAATGCTCTTATCCCGTGGTCGCCCGGAATCGTCTGTGGTTGAAGATTTTCTTAACGCCGGATACAGTGAAAAACAACTGCTTGATATTGTGTTGGCGATTTCGGTAAAAACCCTGTCGAATTACACCAACCATCTTTTTAATACGCCGGTTGATAACGTTTTTAAAGCACGGGAGTATAAGGTTGTGCAGTTTGCCGCGCGTGTATTTAATTATTTAAAACACAAGTTGTAAAAAGACGCCGGGGATGAATGATATCATTCACTCGGCGCGACATGGGGATGAAACCGGCTTGAATGCCATTTTATAAAAATGGAACGTTTTGTTGATGATGGAAAAATAGCAAAAAGGAGCCAAAAATGCGTTTGTCAGAGAACCGCTTTCAAAAAATCCCCTGGTACTTGAAGCCATTTTTCTGGAATCAGAAGCGAAAATATGGCCAGTATCTGGAGCCTGCTAAAGTATGGGCCAGTATTCCAGGACTTTTTCTTTCCCTTATCAGCATCGTTGGCGTCCTTGAGCGCAAGCGTTCTCCGGTTTCCCCGGTTATTCGATCGTTGGTCAGCATACGGGTATCGCAAATGAACTGGTGTTCTTTTTGTGTGGATTTGAATTCATTAATTATAATGAAACGTATCAAAAACAATGAAAAAGCTGACGCGCTTGAGAGATGGCGAGAGTCGACGATATTTTCACCGGACGAGATCGCCGCCCTTGATTACGCCGAGCAAATGACCGATAACAGGCAGCAGGTGACGGATACCTGTTTTGAACAATTAAAAGAACATTTTGATGAAGCGGCTATTGTAGAGCTTACCGCATTGATTGCCTTTCAGAATATGTCGAGTAAATTTAACAGCGCTTTAGGTATTGAACCGCAGGGATTGTGTAAGAAAAAATGACGGGCTGCAGGGGATAGAAGGTAAATAGGCAATGATTATTTTTTAAGGCAGAATGGTGATGCGAGTTCGCGATGATGAAAAAAATCTGCTTACGGGCGAATTTGGAAAAAATCGATTACATTTATTTGCAGTTTTAAAAATCTACTTGGGATAGTGAATGACAGCTTCTGTTTCTGAAACAATAATGTCCAGGCGTTTTATCGCTATTGGGGCTTTATCTGCCATGATAGCCACAATATTGGGTGCATTTGCCGCACACGCGTTGCAAGAAAAACTAACAAAATACCAGATCCATGTTTTTCAAACCGGGATTTTTTATCAATTCATCCATAGCCTGGCTTTATTATTCGTCGGGATGATTTTATTGCACTTTAATAAACGACTGATACAAATATCAGGATGGTTTTTTTTCATGGGCATTCTATTTTTTTCAGGGAGTTTATATTTAATAAGTTTGCTGCAAATAAACACCATTGGAATTATTACCCCAATTGGTGGCGCATGCTTTATTATTGGCTGGAGTTTACTGGCTGTTGGAGTTTCCTGTTCTAAATCAAAATGTTAATGGCATATTGTTTGTCATTGTCTTCTCCATTCGGTAAAATCTGCGCGGATCCTGTCATTGGCATTCCTGCTCTGAAATAGTCTTGCTTATATTTTTCTGGCTTGATATTGTTGCGCTGGTATTTTTTCTTAAAGCATCGCAAATACATGTTGTATGAAAGAATTCTTGGCTTTCCTGGCCCGTCATTTCAAGAGTTGACGGGCGAGTCATCGTAAATCTATAGAAACGCGCATGGATCCGCAGTTTTGACCGCGAGGCTGAAGAGTCGAGTGGCGTGTGCAAGAGCATTTCAGAATCTGGTATACGTGCCCATGATTTTGTGCTGACGTACCGGAGGCGTTTTTTTGAGACCGGATAAAAAGGAATTGATATGATTGTATCCAGGCGTATTTTTGTAACCATTAATCTGACATCCTTGCTGTTATGTTACTCAGTGATGGGAGTCACGGCGACAACACCTGATGCCAAGCCTCAAAATATATCGAGCAAGACGTCAATCCGTAAAGAAATAGCAGACAGTAACAAAACGGATTTTTATGCCGGATTGCTATATATCAAACCCTACAGCGACAATCTAAAATACGCAACGTTTGTCTCGGGCACACAGCCTTACTATCAAAGCTGGCATTATCAGGCTATTGATCCTGATTATTCCCCCGCATTCGAATTAGGGTTCAACTACGCGGTTCCTCAAACGCCTTATGGTGCGGCAGTGGACTGGATCCATCTGGACTCCACCGACACTTCCTTTAAACAGGCTTCTCGAAATACTGACTTATCAACGGTCGAGTTTGTTGCGCCCCCTTATGAAATGAGTCCTCCTGTTTTTGGTATCAAAAGAGTAGACAGTAAAGCCAGGTTTGAGTTTGACGGTGTATTGGTAAATGCCGTAAAAATGGTGACGTACGGGCAGCATTTACAAGCAAAATTTTTTGGCGGCCTCAATATTTTGCGTTTAAATCAGCGAGTTACCACAACGTTCAGTGATTACGCCGGAACTCCGGGCACACCCTACAGTTACCCACTCCCGCCGGATCCTTCCTTTTCATTTAAAACCGAAACGGTTTCGGAATATCTGGGTGCAGGACCGGACGTGGGCGTTAATGTGCAATATAAGATGGATTCCGGGTTTGGGATTCTTGGTCAATTTTCAGGATCACTGACCGTCGGAAGAATTAAAACACAGGATAATTTCACCTCCACATCCGCGCGGTTAACCACTCTGGGCATTGGAACCAGCCACCAGAATATAACAGCACCCAATGCCACACAGGTCGTTCCAGGTGCTGATGGCAAACTGGGCGTGTTTTATAATTATCAGAAACCTGGCTCGCCTAATCTGACAATAGAAGCCGGTTATCGCATAGCGGCTTATCTAAATGCAATATCCACAATTAATCCGGGAACCCTGGTGCAACCTGGAACCGTTATTGTGACGCCCGAGTTTTCAACGGGAACCATGGCGATAGTTTCTACGGAAGCTACAAGCAGGCCATTTAATTTTAACGGCCCATATATCAATCTAAAAATGGCGATGGCTTAATTTGGCCAACACCACGAAATTAAACCGGTGTGATGTCCGTGATCTGGAATAAATATAAGGATAATCGATGAAACGTCCATCTGGCAGCATATTAGCACTCGTAACAGGCCTGCTCATGCTCTCCTCATCCATTATCAAGGCATCAAAACCACTTTTCGATATTGTCCCGGTCCCGGGTTCTATTACTTCGCTGTTATTACCCGTTAATTTTATGGAAACAGTACAATATCAGGTAACCAACCAAAGCAGAATCACACGCACCTTGACGATGAAAGCAATCCAGGGCGCCAGCCAAATAACAAATGGTGCAGGTGATTGTTCCAATCCATTTATATTGGCGCCCGGGCAAACGTGCACGCTCACGTTGCTTGTTAATGGCAGTCAGGTGCCCTCGTCCGGTATCAGTGGTGGTCCTGTCGTGTGCAAAACCATTGGGCCAACCAATCCCAATCCGGATCCTTTACTATGCTACCAACCAAGCCAGCAGAACACATTAGCCGTTTCAACGACCACCGCAGGCCAGTTTGCTTACGTCGCTAATCAGTTTAACAGCACTATTTCGTTCTGCCAGGCCAATCCCGCCACCGGTTTTCTTACCCGCTGTACGGTTACAGCCGGCGGGCTCGGTGCTCCGGAAGCGATTGCCTTTAACCCTGCCGGAACTTTATTCTATGCTGGAAACACCAGCACGAACTCGATTTCAATTTGCCGGGTTAACCAGTCGACCGGAGCATTATACGGATGTGCCGATGCCGGTGGCGCCGGATTTGATTTTCCAACCGGCATAGCATTCAGTCCTGACGGAACAATCATTTACACGTCTAATTTAGGCGGCGCAGGCGTAATCTCTTGTTTAGTCGATGGAACAACGGGCCAGTTAAGCGCATGTATCAATAACCTGAGTGTGACGTTTGCGGCTCCGTCTGATATGGCTGTTAATTCTCTGGGAACATTGGCATATATAGCCAACAGATTAACCAGCACTGTTTCCGTATGTCGTGTCAGCGGTCAAATGGTACATGCTTGTGACAATTCGTCAGGCAGCAATTTTGATGCGCCGGAAGGGATAACTCTGAGTCCAACAGGGCGGCATGCCTACATCGCCAACGCCGGTAATAGAAAAATTATTGTTTGCGGTATCCGGGAAGATGGAACCGGATTTCTGGATAACTGCTCGGCTACCGATGGTCCGTTTGAGGGTACCGGAAGTGTGGGATTTAATAGTTCCGGTCAGGTCGCTTATGTGCCCAATCAAATCACCAATCAAGTATTTATTTGCAATACAACGCCTCCCAACGGAGAACTCTCACAGTGCAAGCCCTCTCTTGGCATGGGGTTTATTGGACCGGCAGGTATAGTATTGCGCTAGGTTCTGTGCACTTATCTTTTATCTGTTGCAAAAAGGGATGTGATTAGTCCCTTTTTTGTAGTGTTTCCTGTAGCCTGCCATGAAGGCGAAGCCGAAATGCGGGAAAACGTTCGGTTCTCCCGGGACAATATTGGACTATGAAACCCGCAATACGGCCGCAGGCCTCCTTACGGGCTACCCTCTGATCCTGTCCTGTTGCCAGCGCGCTAATTATTTAAGGGCAATAAATGGTATTTTCAACTTCTTCCAGGTCAGCATTGGTTTGATGAGAGGTATCGTAGCGACCTTCCAGTATATCTCCGGTTTTGGTGGATACGTAAGTACGGACAGTACTGGAATGGTGGTTGCGAAAATCAGACGCGCTCCTTGAGTCCGGTGCGGGAATTTCTAACAATGGATTTTCTGATAAATCTTTTAGAGGGGTTTTGCCCTGAGTTATGAATAATGTTCTGGTATTGCTGTCAAAAAATTTTGGCATGGGATGTCCTTATCCAGGTAGGGGTAACTGAAAATTATTTTGTGCGCTTATCTTTTGTCGAGGCGGTATTTTGAGCAAATTAATCGCAATTTGCAGCCGATAAAAGATAAGTGCACAGAGCCTAGCGTACATACTATTATGCAGCCATGTTGCAGTCAATCAAACGTCGCGCTTCCTTAAGGGAACAAAGTAATTTTGTTTTGACCGTCTATACTTTGCAATGTGACTTTAAAGAGGAGGCCCTTGAGCAATATCCTCTGCCTGAATATGGCAGTGAACCTTCCAATGTCAATCGTTTCTAGCAAGTAGCCCACAGCATTGCCCATCGGTGATATCACCCTTTGCGTATAAGTATTTTGGGCGGTTTGCAGTTTGCAACCCGCCTGTAAAACCCTCTCAGGACATCCTGATTTTTCCAGATTTTTATTTTCCTGGCGACGTGTTTTCCCGTTCTATTCATTAATTATTTTAATAATTAAATAAGAATAATTAATTTTACTAATTGCTGGGAGCCAAGTACCGTTTGCGGGAGTGAGCAATACATTGGGAGTGTAGGTAGCAATGAAGGATATTGAGTGTCTGTTTCGCGATAAGGTATTATCCGGAAAATTTCCCTGTATAGGTGCCAAGGCTTCCATTACAAAAGGGAAATATCAATTTGTTTTATTGGATCAAATGGCTACGGAAAAATCGACCGTCTTGCTGTATCAGTCTCTCAAGGCATTTGCCGGGATGCGGACAACTATTGATAAGCGTTTTGCCAGTTTTATTGCCTGTTTTACGAAGAAAGGGTTTTTGACCGCTGAAAAATTTGAAATTTTATTGTGGAATCAATTAAAAATGTTGCATGACATTGATGAGTCTGATTGGGACAGGGAGGTTTCAAGTGATATTAATAATCCCTGTTTTTCTTACAGTATTGCTGGCCAGGCGTATTTTGTTATTGGAATGTGTCCTGACCACCCCAGGGAATGTCGCAAATTTCCCTACCCGATTTTGATTTTTAATTCGCACCATCAATTTAAATATCTTAAAAAAATTGATTTATTTTATAAAATTCAAAAAGCGGTGCGTTTAAAGGAAATGGAGTACAACGGAAGTATTAATCCAAACCTGATAAATGTGGGAGAGCACAGCGAGGCGTTGCAGTATTCGGGACTCAAAGCCGAAGCCGGATGGAAATGCCCTGTTCATTTTGATAAAAAAGGATCGTAATAATGAATTCAACAATGAAAGTACGACGTGCGTCAACGATGGATTGGCAGCAAATTGTTTCTATTTATAACCACTATATCGTACATTCGGTATTTAATTTTGAGTACGAACCCTACACTGTGAAAACGCGGTTGCCGTGGTTTGAATTGTTTCAGGAGGAAAGTCCTTATTGTCTGCTGGTTGTTGTCAATGCGGAGGATGAGGTTTTGGCCTTTGGTGCAACCACGCCGTTTAATCCTGTGGCCGGTTATCAGACCAGCCTTAACATGAGTCTTTATTGTTGTCCTGAATGGCAGGGACGGGGATTAGGTTCGTTGCTGTTAGAGGCGCTTTTGGAGAAAGGTCGCTTGTCCTTGCAAGGACATCGATTTTATGCCGGTATTACCGTGCCAAATGAGCTTTCCTTAAAACTATTTAAAAAATTCGGCTTTATTGAAGTTGCTCATTTTAGTGAAGTTGGATATAAATTTGATAGGTATTGGGACGTGATATGGCTGGAAAAAAAAGTTGTGTAATGCGCAGTGCGCTTGACGGGTTTTGAAGAATAGTGATAGATGTCTGGTAATAATTCAGCGCTTATGAGAAAATTTTTGTTACCTATTGACGAATAGAGATACCTAACGGCAATTCAGGGAGAAAACTATGAGTCGATTGTTCAGGATTGGTAGAAAACCCGTTGCAAGATCGCAAGCCTTTTTTCCTAAAAAACCGCCTCTTCATATTTCCCAAGTTCACACTGCACCTCCAGACAAAGAAACATCAAAACATACCCTCTTTACTAAATTAAAATCAGAAGAACACAAGCAATTTGCTCATGGAAAACGAAGGAGATCTCATTATGAGGATAATTGCAGTGCCGCACTCGCCTTGCCTTATTCAAGAAGCGTATTGGAAGCGAGGAAAAATGATTTTGACGCGCTTCTTGTGATATCCCGAAAAAATCTCATAGAACATGCCAACAGGCGTGTTGATTTGTTTTTTTATACGTTAATCGCTTATTATAAAACCGGTCTTGTACCGATGAATGGCAAAACCGATCTTCAGCACGGCAGGGGGCGTCCCGCATGGCGGTTTGGAAATATCACCGAGGCATGTCACAGCAGCCTGACCCCGTCGTTACTTGATAATACCATTTTTCAAACTGGAAGAAGAAAACACAAGAGCTTGATTGACGGCACACACTTTATGGACAGCCTGAACGCAACGGTTGAGTTGCCGCCATTTTTAAATCATTTTGACGATGTTCTGGAAAATAGTTGCAGGCAACAATGCCTGGAAATTCTGGGTAACGCGTCACTTGGAAAAATAACTCCGATTGAAGGATTAAATATCTTTCTTAACATGATGTCAGACACTTTAAACAATCTTAAAATCCAGGTTGATAATCCGGATAGTAACGCATTATTACGACATTCGTTAATTGGTGATGGAACTATTAACAAGAAAATTATTGATCTGGTCCTTTCCGGCACTTTAGATAGCACATTCTTAAATGACACAAGGACGGTTTCCGATGCTTATCTGCAGCTTCTACTGAGGGTCACGCCAGATGAAAAGAAATTATGCCAAGTGGATGAACATTCCAAAGAAACGATATATTTAAAAAAAATAATGGAGATACGAGAAGAAATTCTGGGAGAAAAAAGTGATCAATATTTTCATTCTCTATAGGTAACTCAACCTACCTGAAAACAGCACTATTAGGGCGTGTCCTAATTCTGGTGCTTCAGGGATATGAAAGCCTGTCTTATCAGGGGAACGTGTCTATAATTGAAAATATCGTAAATCGAGAGGTGGTAACCTATGTTTGTTGAAGCGCACAAAATTCAAGAGAAATTTCAAGGGTTTCTTGAATATTCCACGTCTCTGAACTCCTTATGGTTCCAGTGTATAAGTAAAAACCTCGAACGGGCAAACCAGGCCGCTCAATCTTTTATAAAATTAAATCAGGCCCAGACTTATCCGTCGCCAATGATAATAAACGACGCCGTGGAATATATGACTGATTTCGCGCAGCGAAGTATTCTGTTTTGGGACATCATGGGCAAACGAGGTAATCAGTATCTCAAGCATGAAGAGGAAGGGCAGCCGCCGGTTCTTATTTTTTCTTACAGGATACTTATGGATGGCAGGTATTTTGAGCGGGCGGTTAACTATGCGCTGCTGGAGATTATTCCTCCCGAAGGCGTTCGCATTGACCCGGCAAAAAGACCTTATGTGATTGTTGACCCCCGAGCCGGACATGGTGCAGGAATCAGCGGCTTTAAGGATGAATCGCAGGTGGGTGTTGCTTTACGGGCGGGGCATCCGGTTTATGTTGTGATTTTTTTTCCTGTCCCGGAGCCTGATCAGACTTTGGGTGATGTAACCGCCGCTCATGAAAAATTTTTAAATGAAGTGGCTTTACGTCATCCCGACAGCCCGAAACCCTGCGTGATAGGTAATTGTCAGGGAGGATGGGCTATTTTAACGCTTATGGCCGCCAATTCGAATGTTGCCGGTGTCGCTGTCGTCAATGGCGCTCCTCTCTCTTACTGGGGCGGCGAGAATGGAAAAAATCCCATGCGTTACCTGGGAGGGCTTTTGGGGGGCAGCTGGATTGCCCAGCTTGCCGGCGATCTTGGGAATGGTAAATTTGATGGGGCGAATCTGGTCATGAATTTTGAAATGGCCAATCCCCGAATCACTTATTGGGAAAAATATTACAATCTTTTCGTTAATATTGACGAAGAGGAGGCAAGGTTTTTGAGCTTTGAACGTTGGTGGGGTGGGTTCTCACTGATGAACGTGAACGAGATGCGAGGCATAGTCGAAAATTTATTTATTGGTAATAAACTGGTTCATGGCAAAATCCCTTTGGGGGAATCATCAAATAATCTGGATTTAAGAAATATCAGCGTTCCTGTGATTGTTTTCTGTTCAAAAGGCGATACCATCACGCCTCCGGAACAAGCCTTGAACTGGATTGCCGATCTGTATTCCAATACCCTGGAAATCAAACTCGATGGACAGGTTATCGTTTATCTTGTTCATGAAAGTGTTGGTCATTTAGGTATTTTTGTTTCAAGCGCTGTCGCTAAAAAAGAGCATCACCAGATCGTTGGTTTGCTAAATTACATAGAGCATCTTGGACCGGGCCTGTATGAGTTGAAATTGCACGAAATAACGGATGATGCCGGAGCCTCCCCGCATTATCTGGCTCATCTTGAAGAACGATCCATTGCGGATATCAGTAGCAGGAAAAAAAACAACGAGGAAATATTTAATTATGTTCGTATGATATCGGAATACAACGCGATGAGTTACGACTTGTTTCCCGGCCCGATTATCCGTCATTTCAGTAATGAATTGACGGCGGAATTCATGCGAAAAATACACCCATTGCGACAAAATCAATACGCATTAAGTCATCTTAATCCTTTCTTATATCCTGTGTTTTGGAGCTCACCCCTTGTTCGTCAAAATCGTATAACTATTGCTGAAAATAATTTTTTTTTGCAGCAACAAGTTTATTTTTCATCGTTTATCGAAGGCATGTGGAATGTCCTGGGCACGTCGCGTGATGATGCTATCGAACTTATATTTTATGCGATTTACGGTTATCTCCAGTTTGTGGCGCCACCGGATATTGAGAAAAAAGGGTTTATACACTTTGTGGAAAAAGATTATAACGAAAAAGCGGAGCAACTGGTTGTTGCCCATATCTGCGACGGTGGTGTGCCGGAAGCCTTGTTGCGAATATTGCTTTTGTTAATTAAAACGCAAGGCTATATTATCGGCACAAATTTCCCCAATGTGGTTCAAAAATTGCGCGAATCTGAGGCGCTCAAGCATTTGGATCGCAATGCCATCAAACAAATTGTGCATACCCAAACGATCATGATAGAACATGATCCCGAACTCGCTTTTAACACGCTCCCCCATCTATTAAAATCATCGGAAGAACGTGCGCTTGTTATTCAGATTATAGAAAATATCCTGCAATCGTTTAAAACGCCTCCCTCTGAAAAATATCAGGCTAAATTCCAGAGCATTAAACGGCTTTTGGAGATCAGGTCGCCGTAACCCCTAATGAAAAATATGCGATAAAAATCTTTTGGATCAGCCTTCCTGAGAGCGATTAAATTGGCAATGGCTTACCAGGCCTGCTATTTTTTAGAGACAGGCTCAATATGGAATGGTTGGCTTATATGTGTACAAGGGCGGTGTATGTCGGTGACAACAATCTGGTTATTACTGGTCGCAATATGGATTGGAAAGAAGATATGTCAACAAATCTTTATGTTTTCCCAGCGGCCATTCCACGAAGCGGTGCCGTTACCTGCAATCCCGTACAATGGATTTCCAAATATGGAAGTGTTGTGTCCGTAAGTTATGAAGCGGGTAGTTCGGATGGGATGAATGAAAAAGGTTTGGTTGCGAATCTTCTCTATTTGGTGGAATCAAGCTACCCTACGCCGGTGACTTCCCGTCCTAATTTGGCCATTTCAATGTGGTTGCAGTATGTGTTGGATAATTTTGCCAATGTTAAAGACGTCGTTCAGGCATTAAGCAACGAAACATTTAATGTAATACCGGTTACCTTGCCGAATGGCGATCTATCCCCACTCCACTTATCTGTTTCTGATTCATCCGGAGATTCAGCGATATTTGAGTATATTTCCGGCAAACTTTGTATTCATCATGATAAAAATTATAAGGTAATGACCAACTCGCCCACCTTTGATCAACAAATTGCTTTAAATGACTATTGGAAACAAATCGGAGGACTTACCTTTTTACCTGGCACGAATCGAGCCTCTGATCGATTTGTCAGGACGTCATTTTTGCTGGATGCCATCCCGAAAACCATTGCTCCTCAATATATAAAAGCAGTTCCGAAGCAATCTTTCCAATACCAGGCAATAGCTGAAGTATTAAGTCTGATGCGCGCAGTAAGTGTTCCACTAGGCATTACCACACCAGAACAGCCTAATATTTCTTCAACCATATGGAGAACCGTATCTGATCAAACAAACCTGATTTACTATTTCGACTCGGCAACCAGACCAAATATTTTTTGGGTGGATTTTAGGAACCTTGATTTTCATTCCGATGCGCCAATAAAAAAGCTGACTATCCAGAATGGAGAGATTTATGCCGGTGAGGTTTCTTCGGATTTTCAAATTAGCGAACCGTTTAAATTTTTACCTGCCTGACCTGAAGGCGGCGTAACCGATTCTGTGCACTTATCCCATCTCAATAGATAGGCATTGAAAGTATTTTTGGCAGAAAGGGTGATGATTGCCTATAATTTATTCAATTATCAAAAATAAATGACAAAATGAATGAAAATATATCGTATTTCTGTAATTTTATTTTTTATTTTTATTTCTCCGCTACAAGCCCAAAACAATGTATTAAAAATTGCTGTTTCATTTTATGATCCGCCCTTTGTCATTCAAATATCTGATAATAATTTTTATGGTTTTGATATTGCTATGATGGAAGATATATGCAAAATAATCGGATATAAATGTCAATACATGGTAGTGCCTGCAAATCAATTACTTTTGGCCGTGCAAAAAAAACAGGCCGATTTGGCAATAAGTTCCATTATTATTACCAGGGAACGGGTTGGGTTGGTCAATTTTTCATTACCCTATCTGGTTAGTGAGGCTCGCTTTCTTGGCCCTAAAAAACACGCCGGACAATTCTTCAGCATCGACAAATTACATAATAAAAAAATTGGTATTTCAGATGATGCCTATACTGCTCATCTCAACATAATTGGGGTGAACAACCCTGACATTATCTCCTATGATCAAAATGACATAATGATTGATGCCCTGCATCAGGGAAAAATAGATTTTGTACTGGTCGATGCCCCTACTACCCATTTTTGGAATCTCCACTCTTCAGGCGCTTTAGTGGCTCTTGGCGAGCCCATGGCATTTGGTGCCGGTTTGGGGATAGCTATTCATCCAGATAATCGCCAACTGTTGGAGCGGATAAATCATGCCTTGATCGTCTATCATAACAGCGAGAATTTCAAAGAAGATTACGAGAAATACCTTATTAACTTACCTGTCATTCCATCAACAAATACGGACAGCTATGTACATTAACCTGAATTAGTTCTGATATTTTTTTTCCCATGATATACGCCTGTAAGTATGACTTTTTATCATTACATATTGTAATGGTGAGATTGTCCTTTTGTTTCCAGCCGCTCAATAAATTGACTGAGATGATGGCCAAGCGAACCCAAATCAACAACTGATTTTGTAAAAATCTCATTGAGGGTTTTAAGTTTAGGCAGCATGGTATCGAGATCATGGCGATCAATATCCCATCCGGAAATGGATTCGATGGTCTGTGGATTTTTTGTGTCGCTACACCATGAGTCGACAGCTAAAATGATTTGTAAGACTTTAGGCGGCAAGATCATTAAAAAATCATCTACATCGGCGTTGTTGTCGAGGATTATTCGGGATGATTGCGGTAGTTTTTCCAGCGCATTGCTTGTTCTTTTTAAATGAAAATTCTTCAGGCTTTTACATAATGTGATAATATCATCTGGTGAATAGCGAATCATTTTCAATTTTTCTATTTTCAGTGATTTTTCCACTGTTTTATCATCCATCGTTTGAACGACTATTTCCTGATCATTTTTATTTTCCAATTCTTGAAGATAATTGGAGTATTTGTCCAGGTTGGATTTCGTATTACTTTTCGCAAGGCCTATATAATACAGATCCCTTATTCCCTGGCTTCCTGGCTCTGTGGATAGATGTCCGGTTCTTAAACCAAATCCGTTTTCTGTGCGAATCGAATTCTCGCATAATTTCCCGCCTTCAATCGTCCAGTATTCTTCTGCTGACGCCCCAAAGCTGTACAAACTGGAAGTTGGGTACAAAAGCTTCATGAAAGGATCGTCTTGATAATGCCTGGTTTGGAAAAAGGGAGCAAAGTTATGTCTGGCGCTGCCGTCAAGGTTGTGGATGGCATGAATAAGTTCGTGTGCCAACAATATAAACGCTGGACCCATATCCGTTAATCCCTGGCTTTTTGAGGCGTACACATCCAAATTCAAGGAGGATATCGTTTTGTTAAAGCTGCTATCGAAACCCACCAAAACTCGCTGAGATCCTTCTCCCTTTAACGTTGCTTTTTTAAAGACAGATTGGTAATCTTCCTGAAATTTATCTTTCCTGGAGACGGATTGATAATCGGGATTAACCGACGCGGTACCACCTCTAGTCATTGAGCAACTAAAGTCTTTACTATTTTTTATAACTAATTGTGCGTTCTTTGATGTTAATAAATAATTTAGTTTTAAAATTAATTTCTGTCCTTCTGGTCTGGCTGCTAGTTGCATTAATAACGAGTTGATATAACGAAACTCATCGTCACTCAAAGTATTGTTTTTACTGATATTACTTAATAACTGGTGGAAATTTTGTTGTATTATTTCTTTCGTTTCTCTACCTTTCAATTCATCTGAAATGTATTTGTTGACGGATGAGATATCAATTTCCTGATGAAGATATAGTTGATTATTTTCATACATCGTTTTCGCCAAATCATTATGGACAAGCTGTAATTCCCTCAACCTATTCTTTATAGCTAGAATTCGTTTAAAAAAAAGGAGTTGTTCTTCCTTGTTCGCTTCGGGGTTAAATCGCGAATACAATGCTTCAATTTCCTGGTATGCGGCATGTGATAAATGGTCAATTCTTGCTGCAAGCTGGTCATGGTGTTCCTCTTCTTCCTGATGAGAGGTTTCCAAAACGGCAATATCCAGTTTAGATAAGGGTCTTGCAATGGCTTCTATTTTTTCCTTCATGACTATATAAAATTCATGTGTATAAATTTTATTATAGTTGATCGATTTTGGTGCGATGTTGATGGTGTTCGATCGGGAGTGGCGGGGTGAATTTGGGGATGAGACAACTACTCGGAACGTAGATATTCAGCCCCGGAACCATCGGTATCCCGACGACAGAGTCAAAAATAGCAAAAATCGGTTTTAAAAACAGCCAGATTAGTTGTAAATCATTAGGTTTTGTGAACAAAATTAATTACGGCTGCAAAAAGGCGTCTGATTTGTCCCTTTTTTGTAGCCCGCCATGAAGGCGAAGCCGAAATGCGGGAAAACGTTCACCCGGATACGCACATGTTCTCCCGGGATAATATTGTGACATGAAACCCGCAATACGGCCGAAGGCCTCCTTACGGGCTACCGTTCTTTTGTAAAAAAAATGGTGCCAGGACATTTTTGTTCACAGAGCCTGGGTGCTCGGACTTTTATCGGTTTCGCCTATGTCTTCATTCCACAAGGAATTGTTTTGGGCGATGAAAGCACGCATCAGTGCGACGCACTGTTCATTTTGTAATACTTCGACTTTAACACCGCGTGATGCCAATAACGACTCATCACCCATAAACGTCTGATTCTCACCGATGACGACGTGTGGTATTTTATAAAGCAGGATGGCGCCGCTGCACATTGGGCAGGGAGAAAGTGTGGTGTATAAAATGGATTGTTCATAAACTTTGGCCGGTTGCCTCCCTGCTTTTTCCAGGGCATCCATCTCTCCATGAAGTATGGCGCTCCCTTTTTGAACCCGTTGATTATGTCCTCGTCCGATGATTTTGTCCTGATAAACGAGTACGGATCCTATGGGTATACCGCCTTGTGCAAGGCTTTGACGGGCTTCCTCAATTGCTGCTTCAAGATATCGCCGGTGTGATCCTGACATGGTGTCTCCTTGATAGTGGCAGAGAAATGTACGGTTTTCTCCGCGTTGATGGCGAAAGTACAAAAACTCTTTGAAAAGTTGGCTAGTGCTCCGTTACTATTTAATTTTGCAAGGCTTTAATTTTTTAAAAACCGTCTGCGTGCCGCGCACAAGTCACAGCACACAGGCAATTTCAGGAAAATTTGTATATCACAGCCGGTCAAAAGCAAATGGAACCTGGCCATGCTATACAAGTAAATGTAACTTAAAAGCTATGGAAACGATAACAGATTCGGAATTAATTTTGACGCCAGCAGGTTGTATCTATCATCTTGATATTCTACCTGAACAGATAGCCGACGTCGTTATTACGGTGGGGGATCCTGAACGGACCAAACGGGTTGCCGATTTTTTTGAACGGATTGAATTCACTCATACACATCGTGAATTTACCTTAATCACCGGCTACATTGCCGATAAGCGGTTAAGTGTTTTATCGACCGGTATGGGTACTCAAAACATTGATATTGTACTGAACGAGCTGGACGCATTGGTTAATATTGATTTTAAACGACGTTGTGTAAAAAAAAATAAAAGACGTATTAAGATCATTCGTATCGGAACGTCAGGCTCTGTTTGTCCGTCTGTCCCGATCAACAGTGTGGTGCTGTCTTCGCTGGCAGTCGATCTCACCGGAGTGACCGCCTATTATCAGTATTCTCCTGAGCCGCAAGAAGCGCGATTAGCCAGGGATATTTCCGGCCAGCTGGAGGGTTCCATTCCGAGCTGTACCATTCGAGCCTATCGTGCCTGCGAACAATTGCTGGATGTATTTTGCCAGGCTCAGCATTTCCAGCCGGGCATTACTGTGACCTGTAACGGTTTTTACGCGCCGCAATCAAGGCCATTGCGGGCAAAGAGACTTTATCCCGATTTGATGGAGAAAATCACAACTTTTTACAACGAAGACGGGCAAGTGGCGAATCTGGAAATGGAAACGGCGGCGCTGTATGGATTCGGACGTATTCTTGGGCATCAATGTCTGTCTGTTAATGCCATCGTCGCCGATCGCATCGGCAAACGGTTTGTGAGTGATATTCATGCTTTGGAAACCCGTACCATCAAACAATGCCTCGATCTTCTGATCGGCATGACGGATTAGGTTTCATGTGCTTGCTCATCCAAAGCGTTGCAGCCGATAAAAGATAAGTGCGCAAGCCCCAGGCTCCGTGAACAAAAATTTTCACAGCTACAAATACGGCTGATTGGCGCCATTATCCACATTTTCGCTTGCGAAAAAATTGGTTCACGGAGCCTGATATTTGTTAATATGTTCCAGCAAATTGGTACCAATTTGTCCTACTGTAGGTGGAGCCGTGGCCGGATTAAAACTGCCATTTGTTGAACCGGCACCGGTATTGAATAAAATGATTACACCGTAATGTTGATTGGTATTAAGGCCTAAAAAACTACGGAAGTTTTTATGCCCGCCGATTTTTCCGCAGATGCGATCACCACCGATTGCCGAGGGCATGCAAACCCAGGCATAGCCTTGTCCGCCGCGTATGGGACTTTGGCTGCCTATATTGAGTTTTGGCGAACCGGGCGCCGGCAGATAATCATTAGGTTGATGGGCCAGCATCATCCCCTGAATCAACTGGAGTTGCTCCGGTGTGCTGCCGGTGTTAAAACCCAGGTTGGCACGGATGAATTTCACCATATCGACGGCATTGCTGCGGATCCCCCCGGCAGGTGCCCACGGTAAAAAGGGGAAGGGATTGCCGGGTTGGTAGGTGCCTTGATTGAGATGATAACCCGACGCGTATTCCGCAGTAGTCCAGTTCGCCGTATAGGTACATGCGCTGGTTGCCGCACCGCAGGTTCCATCGCGTGCGTCACCCGGCAAGCAGGCATTGCTTTGGGTCATGCCAAGCACATTAAAGACATTTTTGCACATCCAGTCATTAAAGCCGGGTTCCAGTACGCCGAAACCATCGATGTTCATGAGGCCTTGGCCCAGCAAGCCAATGCTGCTGTTCGAGTAAAAATTATGGGTAGGCAGATAAGGCGGTGTCGTATATTCCGGTGTGGTATTGGCCTGCCCGTTACTGCAAGGACCACTGGCCGGATCCGGATTAAGGCCATTAATATCCATGACAAAATTAGCCTGGTTTAATGCCTGGTTGGTACTGGATTGATTCACGGAGGGTGCGTCAGAAAAACAAACGCCTCCGGAAAAAGTGGCTAGTTGCTGGAAGGTCACGGGACTTTCATTGACACCAAGCATGTAACCGGGCGGTAAAAAAGGCGCGATGGCATCATATGCCGAACCAATCGTGCCGTTATAAAGCAATTTGCCCAGAATGGAGGTGGTCAATGTTTTGGTCACCGATGCCAGCTCAAACAGCGTGTTTTCATTCGGTGCGGTACCGTTTAACGCACGTAAACCGCAACTTATATAACAGATTTGCTCTCCATTATTGTGGTTCTGGTAAATGCCGAATACGCCGCCTAACGTTTGTTCCGGCGTAACGTTTTGATTGGTCACGTTAAATACATTAGGGGTAAACTGGATCACATTTTGGTACTGCTGCTGGCAGAAAGGGGTTTGGTAAGACGCTGTATTCAATAATACACAGGCTATATTGCTGTCTACGTTGAAGGTGACGGCATCGACCAACGGTGCCCTGCCTTGATAGTAGACATTAATAACCAAACGATCGGTAGTATCGTTGGCCGGAGCCTGGTACTGGATCGTCAAAACACACGTGCTGTGCCCGGCAATGGCATTGCCACAGGTATTTCCAGCGCTGGAGACACTGGCTCCGTTGCTTGAAAAAGAGACGCTTAGAGGAAAAGCGGTGCCGGTGTTGTTTCTCAGGGTATAAAACAGCAGACTGCTGTTTTGCGGCTTCATAAACTGGCTGGACTCTGGCCTGGAAATAAATTCCACCAAAGGGGTTGCGGCAATCAGGGATTGAGATATCAGATAGAGAGATAAAGCGGTTAATACATGTAATAAAATTTTCATATTCCTGCCTGAATGAAGCGAAACTAGACGGAGTAATTAATCCCAAAAAACACGTTTTGACTGTTTAGATTGATACTTACAGGTTGAAACGGTGTCATGGTGGTAGATACTTTGCCCATATTAAGATAAGCGTAGCGTAAATTGAAAGCCCAATGAGTGTTTACCGGAATGGTAAGCCCTGCGCCTAATTCGTAGACAGCCTTGACGCGGGAGCGGGACCAATGGATTTCGCTATCGGCAGGAATATCCGGTAGCGCGTGATCATCATAGCTTGTGTGTGCAATGCTGAATCCGGCTCCTGCCGTCAGAAAAGGAAACAGTTTCCCGGCAACGGGTTTCAGGTAAATATCACTTTCCAGTAAAAAAACGGAATTTTTGCTTTTAAAATCATATTGATAATTATAAAACTCAGGCAGGGTCATTTCCCACACGTCGCCGGAGTAATGGCTGGTTTGATAATAAAAAGCAGGGCCCAGCATGATTTTATGGATATGATTACCATGGATATTCAGCTGTTTTTGAGCATGGAAACTGTAGCTGGCTATGTGATGCTGTCGAGAGTTAGTCAGTAAATCGGTGACATAAGGGCTGATGGATAATTGTTGATCCGACGGGTTGGGAAATGTTGTGTAGCCTATGCCGCCGGTCAATGAGAGTGTGTCGTCCAGGAATACGGGTAGAGGGTGGGCTGCTATGGATGCGTGACTAATCCATAGCAACAGATTGATGTTTAATAGTCTGGTTTTCCAGGAATACCATCGGCTGTGACAATACAATGTCTGCTCCCCCAAAGACTGTTTTTCGCTGATTTGCCGGGCGCGAATTCAAGATGCGATAATAATGTAATCGCCTACTATTTTGAAGCTTTTCTTCTTTCCAGAGCAGAGCATGATTTTGCCCTGATTTCTGAAATTTTTTGCGCTTAATTTTCTCAATGCCAGGACAACGGATTTTTCGTGTTTTATGAAGGGATTATAACTATTGAAAAAATAGTGGCTGAGGTACAATGCGCGAATAAGCGGGTCTATTGATGGAATAACGTGCGAAGACTAAAAAATGTTTGATTCTGAGAAGAGTAACAGGACACCGGAGAGGCAATCCATCCTGATTACGCACCCTGCCCATAAGGATGAGGGCGATTATCGTGCCAGCTATCCTGTCGATGATGAAAATTCTGCAGGTGTGTGTGAAATAAAAGGGTGGCGTGAGACGCAGGAAGATGTTTTGATCGTTGAGACGGATAATCTCATCACCTCATTTGCCGGGCTTTCTAAGGAGCAGCAAACAGAGGCGCTTCTTGCCACCTTTGCTGAAATGCAGACACATCACGGGCAATATCCCATGCAAGGATCGACTGCCTGTGTCGCCACGGCCTGGCTGGATGAGGAAAAATGCATCAATGTCGTTACGGCAGGACTTGGAGACAGCACTGCTTTTTTAATCGTCCTCGATGCCCGGGGAGAGCTGGACTATAGTGACCGGTTAAATCGTTTGCATAAGGCGACTGACAGGGCGGAAACAGATTACATCATACGGGCAGGGGGATCGGTGTCCCGTTATCGATTAGGAGGGATTCTGGCAATCAGCCGTGCTATTGGCGATACCGCCTTGCCCGGCATTAATCATACGCCTGAAATCTACTTCCGGAAGAGAAAATTGCCGGATGATGGTGTGGCGTTTCTTGTTGTTGCCTGTGATGGGCTGGAAGAAGGGCTGAGCAGGCAGGACATTTTTAATTATATTCAGGAAAATCATGACGTCCCTGTTGAGCACCTTGCTGAGCGGCTGGCTCAAAAAGCGTACGAAGCCGGATCACGAGACAATATTTCCGTAGCGGTGGTGCCTGTTTCAATAAAGCCGGTATCGGTGGCTGTTTTTGACGGGCATGGGGGGGCTGACGTTTCAAAAGCACTTGGTGACCGTTTTTATCCAGTTTTCAAAAAAGAAATTACCCTGAAAGTGAAGCGGCAGGACGCAGGTATTGTCGGACAGGTCGATGAAAAAAAAAATTTCGAAATGACGAGTTTTGAAAATCACTATACGTTATTTTCCCAATCAGCGAGTCAGAGTACTTTCTTATGGTTAATTCCCCGCTCCGTAAGTAATATTTATGACCCCGTTTATTTTCTGAATTCCAATAATTTTCAATGCAGTTTGCAACATCCGCAAGGCATCTACGCTACTCTCAACGAATATGAACAGAATGAAAATGGCCCTGTCGAAAAAAATCCTGGATTTTTAGTGGAAATCAGTTTGCCGAAGAAAAGGGTTGAGTCGTGTCTGTACGATCCTGATACCATGGAGATCTTATACAGGAATATCACAAAAATTCATCCGGACAACTGCGCGAAATTATTATTAAAACAAGCTGACGGCGAAGAACCCGAGTCTGTTCCAATTGCGAGAGTTAACGGTCATTTTGTTGATGAAACAAGACAGAATCACTCTGATCATGTTTGTTTTATTATCTAGGGCGTGTCCTCATTCTGTTTCCATTAAGTTTTGACAGGCGCCTGTCAAAACTTAATGGAAGTGGTACCAGGCTCTGTGAACTTATCTTTTCGCAAAGTGAAAATGTGGATAATGGCGCCAATTAGCCGCATTTGCAGCTGTGAAAATTTTGGTTCACAGAGCCTGGTATGTAGCCTGTCACGAAGCCGAAATGCGGGAACACCGGGTACTTGCCCGTTCTCCCGCCATAATATTGGAAATTGAAACCCGCTGATTTTAATCCCCATCTAAATAAAGACATGCTATATGACAAATACTCTTGCCGTATAAGTGCTACATTTAATAATAGGATCCTGGTAAAGGAAGAACATGAAATGAACAGGATGATTGCAAGTCTTTTGGTAACGTTATTTTTTCTCCCGGTACAGGCGGCGGATATTACGACAGGAGAAATCAAGGCGCAAGAAAGCGATGAGGAACGCTGTTATCAGGAACGTGTCGGGCGGTGCATCGATAAATGTGACCATGCAGAGGATAAGAATTGTACCTTATTATGCGAAGCAACCGTGAGAAATGAATGTCGTCAGGCCGGGGAATAATGGATCAAGGTTTGAATGAATTAGGTTGTCGTAAAAAACGAAAAGAAAGAAACGGATTTTACGCCATACGGGAGTGGATGAATGAGTGAATTAGCCAATCGAATCAATGCGGCGCTGTCTAAGTCACACTCAATCTGGTTAAACGAGCATGATGGCTCCTCACACCAGCTGAATGCGGTTGGAAGCAGAGTGACCATTATTGAAGGCAAGGGAAGCGAGTATATTGAAGTGGCAGACGGTAAAAGCACGATTCTTTTTAATTTAAATATGATCAAATCCATCAAGATCACCTGATTAATTGTTCAAAATACCGTCTTGTTTTTCTGAACTATACTTTTAAAACCATTTATTTTTGGCAAGAGGCTGATCATGAGTGCAATTCCTGAAGATGTTCACGCGTTACCTGATTTTGGCAGATCATTAGCAAGATGTAGCGCGCATTGGGGGGAAGAAGTGGATTTAAGCGGGGAAGGTGTCATTAAGGCCCACACAGGGGATGACACCTGGTATGAAACGGCCATACCCAATGTTATTGGCTTAAACGGTAACAATCCGGGTAAAGGGCCTGGTGTGCTGATTCAGGATGTTGAACACAGCGGCATCGACCTTATGTGGACGGCGGGCTTAAGAGGATGTATGGGGTTAGCTATTTTGGGGCGTGACAGGGAGACAGGCAGGATGGATGCGTTTTTCAGCCACGCCCGTCATTACGATGCAGAGGACGCGACAACGGATGCAACGAATCCGATGTCTATAGCACGCCGTTTTGTGGATTCGCATGACGGAGTACGTGTGTTTTGGGGTACGGATTTTATGTTTGGTGAGGATCCCAGGTTAGCGCCGGGCAAACGCCAGGACGCGCAGAAAATACTGAGTAATAAACTCGGCTGCTGGGTACGAATGAGTGATTGTGTTCCAAGTGATCAACTGGTTTTTGCGCCAAAGCTTGGCATCATGCGTTATGGAACCCCGACAGAAGCGGTTGAGTGGATCAGGACGCATAAACCGGAGGAGCGGTCCCTGTTTTCACAGAGTAAGGGATTGGACAAATTTACTCCCGATCCGGATATTGCAGGCCGGCTGGAAATACAGCTTATGAAACTGCGAGCGGAGCGCAGTGCGACATTTCGTCATTATGCCCATGATTCGCGAAGAGATCATAAGATACTGGCGCTTACTCAAATTCTTGATGCTTATCATGTCGGCAATTTTGATATATTACGTTATTTTGCCAGAAGCGCTGCCAACAACGACTCTCCCTTTCAGGACAGGACCGCGGATGATACCTGGAAACCATTCGGTGAAAGCGTAACGGCGGCATTGGCCGAGGAAGCGTATCAGGATGCCTTTACTAAAATCAAGGTTATGGGAACGCACGGCTGCGGATTGCGTGCGAGCGGCGATGATATTTATGACCATGAAGAGTTTGGGCGTGTCGTGGCGGCAACCGAAACGGCTGCGCGGGACGAAGAGAGTGACGGGCGGGGAGCGGAGCGGCAGATCTAAAGAAAATCCGGAGTTACCAGCTGGAGCGATTCTTCTTTTTTATTTTCCGGTGAGAACGTTTTCTCGTCGTTCGTAATCTGTTCATCCCGGTTGAAAAAGAAATCTCTGGAATGGTTTTTCTTTCTTTGGGTATCTGTGTAGTATTGAACATAATGCTGATAATGACCATTTTTTTTGACGTAATTCAGATAGGTTTTATCATCGTATAATTCCCGAAATTTTTGCAACTCCTGCGAGTCCGGTCTGGGTAATTCCGGATGATTTTTCAGTATATCCATATATAACAAACAAGCTTCAAGAAATGATTGATGTTCCGCCGTTTCAATATAGAGAGCGTAAGAGTCGGCATTGGGAAAGTTGGATAGTCTTAATTTATTTTTTGTTAAAGCGGGATTGGTAGCATTACATAATTCAAAGATTAAGGTTTGTATCATTTTTTCCAAAGGTAACGAGGCTTTTACTTTGATAGTTTGTTCGCTTTCCAGCCATTGACCCTGAAAGGGAATATCCGTTGCGGTAAAATCAATTTTTAAAAAGTGAAATTCTGATACTTTATTTAATTTATTAACACAAATTTCGGAAGTGCAAACAACCTGGAGAAGAATGTTCACAGCATCGAGGATTGCTTCCTGGTAAATAATTTTGATGGGGTTGTTCAATTCTTCGCTATTTAAAATCATCGTTAGCATCGTTTTTCTCTTGAAAATCTTGTGTTAAGGCATGTCTATTTTTAATAGAATAACACTCTAAAATTAACAATATATTAATTGATTTTTTTCTTGAAAAAGTTAAATGATTACAAATAGATTTGGTTGCAAAATTGGTAAGGAAACTTAAAAACCTGGGGGTGAGAGAAACGCACAGTACCCGGGTTCTGTTGAGATTTTCGTTTTATTTTTTCGGTTGGATTTTTTTCGTGTGATTTTTGCCAGAACGAAGCGTGTTGCAGATAGTGCAGTTGTCCATATGGATTGAGTCTTTTCTTTTTATAAGCATTTTCAAGAGTCAAATCAGGATACAGGTAATGAGAGTGTTTGTTCAGTATGTCCTGTTCCGGAGTGGCTTCTCGATCCGGTTTACCCGGCAGGGGTTTTTTGATGGCTAATGATATTTCCTCTCGTTGTCTCTTTCGTTTTCTGTCGAATTTTATTTGATCGGTAAAAATTATATTACATAGTTCAACGGCATAGCCGTAATGAAGATTTTTCCTGTTTTTTATTGATCCGTCAGGGCGCGTGCTGATATCAATAATGCGTGGATCCCAAGCGTCAACTTCCCATCTGGAATCACTGCGTTCGTTACGTAGTTTTATTTTAATTTCCAGATAAACATGATTCTCTCTTTCGGAGCTGACAATGCTTATTCTTGCTCGGGCATCGGATTGGTTTATCGTTTCAGCGATTTCAACAACCAGATATTGCGCCAGTTCATGGCAGCGTCCTAAGCCAACATGTTCAATGATATCATGTTTTAATATATGTTCGTTCTCGTCCAGTTGATGAATGACATTGCGAACATTTGTTTTAAGGTAAGAGTTTCCTTTATTTCACGATGAAACTTGTTATAACCGCTGAGTTGATTTTCTATATCAATGTTTTTTCTGGTTTTTATGATCGCCTGCGAACAGATTGCGACGAATTCCTGGCGTGATAACAGCATGATTACTGATCCCTGTAATATAGATAACGCTCCTGAAGTTGATTATATTAACGTACCTCATCCAAAAATACATCAGGTTGTCTACAGGTAAGCCTGCTTGCCAGTTTTTTCGCTTGGTATCTTGTAGCCATGTTATAAAATGTTAACCTGCCACGGGTTTTATTCGTTTTTTTCTGTGCTGGTTTGAATAAAATCGGTTACCTGATCCAATGGACATTGCGATAACAAATATTTCCATCCCTGGACATTGAGTGGTCCTTTGCGCTTGATCATCATGTTTCTCATTATCATTGACCATCGGGAATTCATTTTAATAAACGCTTTAATGGAATTATCGGACGTTTTTACGACCCAGGTGACTCGCTGTTGACGCAGGGAACGGTAATGTTCAAGGGCCTTTCGTATCGGGAAATGAGCCAGTAATTCCGATAAAACAATCGCGTCTTCAAAGGCCAGGGCCGCTCCTTGCTGCAGCATCGGGGAGCAGGCGTTCCCGGCGTCACCAATCAAGGCCATATGCCCCTGGTTAAATATCGGGAAGGGTACGGAGCGCAGACGCCCGGTATAAATATGCTCATTATCAGGTAAACATTCCAGAATTGGTCTGGCCACGCCCTGATAAGACGCGAAAAGCCTGCGCAAATTTTGTTGCGCTTCATAATAATTGTAATATCGGTTTTCTATATCGGTCTGGTGGGTGTAGCAGTAGATGCGGTTTGGTCCTATCGGGTAGGCCATGAAGATATTATTTAATCCAAGCATGTAGGTGGGTTGCAGGTTTTGGGTCGGAAATTCACAAATCCAGCGCCAGTTGGTTACTCCCAGGTCGATTAAGCCTGGTTGTCCGAAACCTAATTCGCGTACGGTTGAAAAAACACCATCCGCGCCTATCACAGCCTGGTAATGGCCATTCAACGCGGGATTTGAACAGGTCACATTAACTCCGGTATCCGTTTGCTGGATGCCAGTGATAACAACATTAAAATGTATATCCTTCTCGATACCCTGTTGTAGCGTGGCTAACAAGGCGGTGCGTTCGAGGGCGACAAATTTGTCGCGATTCAATGGTGCGTTTAACAAGGACGCTTCGCTGATGACGCGTCCGTTCGGATGTGAGTAAATAATGCGGCGAACCTGATGCATAGTATCTGCCGCATCGGATAACCCCATGTACCGCAAGGCACGAACGGCATTGGCCGGTAACGCAATCCCTGTGCCGGAACTTTCCGAAGCGGGTTTTTTGTCAATTATCGTATAGGCAATATCGTGTTTTTTAAGTTGCCTGGCGAGACAAAGCCCGGCCATGCCGGCACCGGAAATTAAAATACGATTCATGTGTTCTTCCATGGTGGTGTTACGATGCGCGCAATCATAACATGATCGCCAGTGTTTACGACAGGCAGCTCAGACCATCTGGTTGTATAGGCCGGTGACTTGATTTGCGCTTGCAAAGACCATGGTCTGCAATGGCCTTCGGCCGCCAGGCGAACCGAGTGGCGGCCGAATTTGTCGTTAATAGTTTCCATTATTTGCATGAGTCGTTCCGTTTTATGTCGGTGAGCCTCAGAGACATGATGAAACAGATCCGCCTGGGTCGGCTCCTTGGGCCGCAATTCCTCCAGCATAACCCCCGCTTTTTGGTAGTAAATCCCTTCTTTAAAAATACTTTGCAGACAACGTTTGGCACAATGAGTTAAATGACGTAAATCATCACTCGGCGTGACAAGCCTGTAGCCGGCGTTGTTGGCGTATTGTGGTAAATCGGAACGAAACGGGCTGGATCGCACAAAAACCGATAAATAATGCGTCGTTAATTTCTGCCTGCGCATCTTCTCCCAGGCTCTTGCGGTATGATTGCTGATGGCTTGGGCGATGTCATCATAACCGGTTTGCAGATTGCCGAATGATTTGGAGGACAGGATGGATTTTTTCGGCTCCCCTTCATCCAGGGTAAGGCAGGAAAGACCACGCAACTCATAGGCGGTTCGTTGCATCACGACACTGAATCGTTGGCGTATCAGTGCGATGTCCGCGCGTGCCAGATCACCCGCGGTTTTAATGCCCATTACTATCAGTTTGTCAGACCATTTGCGCCCCACCCCCCAGACCTCACCCACCGGAATTTTATCCAGCCAGAAAAAGGGTGAATCACTGACATCAAATACCGGTGTCTGTAACATTTTTTTGGCGATATGATTCGCAATCTTGGCCAGCGTTCTGGTTGGTCCGATGCCAATGGATGTCGGAATACCGGTATGACGTAATAGTTTACCGTGCAATTCAAGGCAGAAGCGATGCCGTTGTTTCCCGGGTAACGTGCTTAAATCAAGAAAGGCTTCATCAATGGAGTATATCTCGACATGAGGCCAGGTGGCTTCTATGGTTTGCATAACCCGGCTTGATAAATCACCATACAGGCTGAAATTGGATGAAAAAATCTGTATTTGATGCTGCCGGCACAGGGCGCGTACTTTAAAAAACGGTTCTCCCATTCCGACTCCCAATGTTTTGGCTTCGTTGGATCGGGCTATCACACAGCCATCGTTACTGGAGAGGACGATAATCGGTACCTGGCGTAGATCGGGACGAAAAAGCCGCTCACAGGACGCGTAAAAATTATTACAGTCAATCAGAGCATACATGGGATATATTTGATTATTGATTCATAAATCAAGTTTATGCCCATTGGGTTTGTTTGTAAACGATAGAGCGGGTTGATTTTTTGAACCGGTTTGCCGGTCGTGACAAAATATAAGATTGTGTACGCTTGCCCGCGCCTGACGCGGACAAGCGTGCCGTTTAGAGATAGTTGCCGAGGACATTCATGTGGTAAGAGTCTGGAGTGACACGCAGATTGTAGCCTCCCCATCCATGACCGGTTGACCAGATGGTCCAGCCGGCAAAACCGAAATTTTTGCCTTTTGAGGAATTATCTTGCAAATACTGCATGAATTGTTGCAGGGGCGCGGAACAGCTTGTCGCATTTTTGCCGCTTCCAAATTCGGTGACTATCGCCTGTAACTGGTTGTCAGCCAGATAGTTGACGAAAGCCTGCAAATTAAATCCGTCAGGGCCTGTGGTTGATAAATCCTGCAAGCAATCGTCGTGAGTGCCGCTATAATCCGAATCGAGATATTGGTGCACGTTGATAAGAATCCTGTTTAAATCGGTAATACCGGCCTTGTTGAAATTATCGCGGGTGAACAAACGGGCGTTGCTATACATTTGTCCGTCTTTGCCTGTCCATTCATGGGTTGTCCAGGAATGCAGCCCGGTCCAACTGTTGCCTTCCACCAGAATATAACCGTCAAATCCTTGCCGGCGCAGCATTTTTATCAGAGAAGCCTGAATGGTAAATACCTTATCATCCGGCACTTCGACCGGCTCATTAACCAGATCAAAGAGGATATAATCTTTATTAATGGACTGGTCTTTTTGAATGACATCGGCAAGCTGTCCCCAGACAGCCTGATAGGTGTTTTCATCAAGAATTAACGTGCCGTCCGGACAGGTGCCGCCATCTGGTCCGCAGCCGGAGTATTGCTCGCCGAAGCGGGAATAGCGCATATAGGCATGCAAATCAATAATGGTATGCGTTTTAGCCTGGGTTAAAGTTTGCAGCAAGGGACGAATATAACTGTTGTAATAGGCAAGATTAAGAGACCCTTTTCCCGCCCCGTCCAATTGCAGATATCCCCAGCTCACCGGCACACGAACCGTATTCATGCCTGCGTTGATAAAGGATTGGGTGGCGTCCAGATCGGAGTAAGGCGTTTCACTGTCTTTTTGAGACAGATTGGGTATGACGACCGGATCAATGACTTTGCCAAATTCCAGGCCCGACAGATTAATGCCGGCAAACTGCCAGTATCTGGCAGGAGACGCGGTTTTGAAATCCGGGTTAACTGCAATGGGCGTGTATTCAATGGCGCCAGTGACTTTGCCTTTGCTATTGATGGCGGGGTTTTCATAGCTAATATGAATGCCTTCGGGCGGCGTATATTTATTGATGGCGTTATTGCCTGTGCTGCTGATGTTGAATCCGACATAGCCCAGGTAGGGATTATTCATGTCACAACCGTTAAAACGAAGAGCGGCCCCTGCGTAATAAGCGTTTCCGGATGCTTTGTTGGCGTCCCCGGAGTCGCCCGGAGCGAGCGGTAAGGCAACGGTTCCGGCTTGATTTTGAATGCAAATATAAGGTTTTATATTGCCATTCGGACCTACCCCGGTGATATGATTGCTCATGGTGGCTGCGAACGTTAACGCAGGTAATAAAGAAAACGCGACAGGGATATAATTCATAATCATCGTTAAAAATGCCTTTCTTTTAAGCGTGGCGAGCAATTATAAGTCATTTTTGCCGGGTTTTCTAACAATAAACGGCTATTTTGTCATCAAGCCTCCCATGAGATACATAAGAATCCGTTGTAAATAATGAGTGGTTTGGGCAAATCATGTATGATTGATTACCGTTTTAAAAAGGGATTCACGAAATCCCCGGTATGAATCAGGACAAATCCTAAAAATGAGCGTAAACAGGAATCATGCCCGGAATGCTGTGGATGCGGTAATTACCTGGGTGGATGGCTATGACGAGGCACACAGGAAAAAACTGGCTGATTATTTGCGTCAGCATGGTATGGCCCGTCCGGAAACGGCGGCATCGACACGGTACAACCAACACGATGAAATAACATATTGTGTGCGATCCATATTGAAATTTGCGCCCTGGATTCGCAATATCTATATTGTAACCGACGGCCAGAAACCTCCGGTCATCGACGATCTGCATTCCACGCCCGGCGCCGATAAAATCAAGCTGGTTGATCATCAACACATTTTTCGCGGTTACGAATCGTATTTACCGACGTTTAACAGTTTAACGATAGCCTCCATGTTATGGCGTATTGAAGAATTGGCTGACCGGTTCATTTGTTTTTGTGACGATTTTTCGATCATTCGACCGGTTAGTCCGGATGATTTTTTTCGCGGGAACAAAACGGTGTTACGCGGTCAATGGAAAACCCATTACGAGCAGTACTGGTATCGAAAATGGGTAAACGCGCTTGGGAAATACCGGTTTTGGCCTGCCAGACCTTCCGTACCTAATGATCATCGCCACGTCCAGGAAAACGCGGCTCGTATGGTTGGGTATGACCGGCGATTATTTTATGTTCCCCATGTCCCCTTTCCCCTGAAAAAAGAAACACTGGCTCGCTATTTTGAAGAAAATCCCGAATATTTAACAGATAACATCGCCCATCCTTTTCGGAGCCGGGAGCAATTTGAAATCATTACGCTGGCCCATCATCTGGAAATCATTCAGAAACAGGCGATCATCGACAACCACTATTTTGAGGTCACGGTCAATCCCGCCCACCATCCTTTCGCCAAAATTACAAAAAAACTGTCTCTGGCCGCTCGTAATGATTGTGTGAAATTCGTTTGTGTGCAAAGCATAGACGAGGCGACTCCGGAAACAAGGACGTATCTGCTGAATTGGCTTGATGAACGTATTAAAGCCTAGTACTACCGTGGTATTTTGAAAAGGATCCCTATTTATGTACACATTTTTGCTCATTGATTGTCATTTTTGCGCAGACGGAGTTCTATTTTAACGTGAATGGATTCCCGATTTCTCGGGAATGACAGAACTTACCACTGTAGTACTAGGCTCTGTACAGGACAAAGACCGGTAGCCTGTAAGGAGGCCTGCGGCCGTATTGCAGGTTTCATGGTTCAATATTGAACCAGGAGAACAGGTGAGTACCCCGCTGGGTGTTATCCCGCATACCCTTTATGTATCGGTATCTTCCCCTGACTCGGAAGAATTTAACAGATTGCCCTGTTGTTGCGTTTGTCTTGATTGGCGTGCCTGAACCTCAATGTCTGCTTTTTCGCTGCGTAATCCGCCTTCGGCGTTGGTGGCGATACGGCCTGATTCCTTACTACTTGCTTCACCTTTTTCCTTTTTAGGGGATATTTTTTGAGCTTCAAGCAGTTCAACCGGGACGTTTTCGGCGAAACTCACGGTTAACTCCTTGCCGGGTAAAGAAATGCCTTCATCCTGAAAAGCGCGCTTCACCAGTCTGATGATGGAGGATTTCAGCTTTCTCCAATGATATTCACTGGCATCGAACCAGAAATAAATCCGCAAATCAACGGTAGTGGCTGATAAGGTTTCCACCAGCACCCAGGGTTCCGGATCGTTAAGAATGGCCGGATGGTGGCTCAAGACTCGCATGGCAATACCTTGAGCGTTCGAAATCGAATCGTTATAACCGATACCGATGACAAAATCCTCCCGACGATTGGCAATGGTCGTAAAATTACAGATATTGCTTTTGTAAACCGTCGCGTTGGGTATTTGCACTTCATTGCCATCCTGAGTCATTAATACGGTGGCACGAATGGTAAGTTTTTGCACATAACCGGTTATCCCGTCCACTTCAACAAGATCATTGTTACGAAAAGGGTTTTGCATGCTCAATAACACGCTGGCTAAAAGATTTTCGGTAATGTCACGAAAGGCAATGCCAAGAATGATACCAATAACGCCGGTACCGCCGAGGACGGTTAAGGCGATGGTAGTTAGTCCAAATAACTGCAGGATTAAATAAAGTCCAATCAGAAAACAGAATAACTGGGTGCCGCGGGAAATCACCTGGGCAAGCAAGGGATGTATTTGCCGGACTCGTAAGGTTTTTTTGATATAGGAAGAAAACATCCGTCCCGCAAGCCATGCCATGAACAGAATAACCAGGGCAAAACAAAAAAAAGGCAAACCGCGTAAAATACGTTGCCATTGCTCCTGTAGCCCTTCCCTGATCTGTTGGATATACCAGGAGGCTGGTCTGATGATTTCAATATTGTTGACAACCGCAACCACATCCTGGGTTTTGCGCGCCAGATTGCCCGCCCATTTTTTATGCTCTTCGGTTTTGGATTGACCTTTTAAAAAAACCACCCCGTCTTCAACCCGTACTTTTGCATTGTCATACCAGTGGGTGGCTTTGAGTATGTTGGCCAGGCGTTTGGCGATTTCCTCATCGCGGGCCGTGGGTTTGATATCGATACGATTGGTAATAGCCGATGGTTGCTCGTCAGCGGATTGTTCCTTGTTTGATTCGGATTGTGCCGTTGCCACTGTGCAAAGCAGCGTCAAGAAACCGGTAATAATCAACACGACAAGTAATTGATGAAACCATGCCTTTTTGTCTGGCCGCATGTCGCTTGTCCGGTTAATAACGATATAAGGCCGCGACACCGGTTTGAGTCGGCATTTTTTTTCCGGGTACGACGAATACCTCGCCTTTGTGTTGCAAGACAATTTCCGCCATATCATCCAGCACATCGTCGATTTCGGGATCCATCAAATCATCTTGCCTGATATCGCCTTGTGACGCATTGATGTGCCCTGGAATTCGTTGATCCGCATCAATTAACAAGACGTCAACACGTCCGCAAACAGCCGCTTTCGCGATCTCGGCCAGTTTATCCGAACCTTGTTGTTTTGTCCGGGCCTGGGCCAGTTTTTCGGTCAATTGCCGCAGTCTGGCTTCATGTCTGGGTTTCATGATGTTCCAGGCCATCTCGCGAAGTTCGTCTAAACTGAAATTGTCCGTATGCAGGGGAATGCCTTCATCAATGAGACAGGGATTATGGCTGACTTCATGAAAGACATGATGGTATTGTGGCAAACCGGCCAGAATCAAGGGTAATTTGGAGCTTTGGGAATGATGGGTGTGTATATCTTCGGCAACAATACGGAAAAAACGTTTAATATCCAGCGCAACCTGATCCTTTCTACCTCCGTGGCCATGATACATGGCAGGGCCTTCCGCACCTTTGCCGTAGCTCGCCACGGTTAGACGAGGGTTGGTGAGTTCCTCCCCTAACGCTTTGGTCAGAGTGTCGTGAACGTCCGGATGCAACGGGATTTCTTCCAGATCATCACGATTGCCTTCAAACAGCCTGATTTTCTCCCTGTTGAGGGACAGGATTTGATAATGTTCGGTAGATTGCATCAAATGAATAAGCGGTTTGATATGAAAAGTGTCCGCCACAACCGTCAGCTCATCTACCGTTAATGGAAGTTTATAAACATTAAATTGATGAGGCGTGGCCAGAATAGCCAGACCATGATCGGTGTGGATCCAGAATTCCCGATCGTCGGCTAATGAGTGAAAAGGCCGTAATAATGACTTGCATTCCCTTGCGGAATATTTTTCCAGTAACGATGTTTCGATTTGTTTCAGCAGATTTTTATAGCGAATCACATCCTGTTCATTATCCGGATAGGAGCGGTGCGTAGGTTGATAGAGCGATACGCACGGCGAATCCTGAACATGGATGAATTTTTCCGGATAGTCCTGTATTAATGAATTCATGATAGCAACTCCGTTTGTTGGAGAATTATTACAATTATAGAACATGGACGATCAGAGTACTCTCTGGCCTTGCGTTTACTCCAATCGGATAGAGCGGGCGTCGATACGTTTTTGTGTAAAAAGTTTCCATGGGTCTTTCTTTTGGCCAAGGCGTTGAAATATGTTTTTCAGTTGGTAGGATTGCGGTTGCAAGGATTTGTCCGCCAGTTCGTTCCAGTCTACAGGTGTGGCCACCGGCGCTTTGGGTAGCGCGCGCAAGGAATAAGGCACAATGGCGGTCATGGCGTAATCATTACGCAGATAATCAATAAACACTTTATCTTCCCGCTTATTTTTACGTTGTTCGAGGGTGGTGTATCGCGGACATTTTTCATGAATTTTTACCGCTATTTTTCGGGCAATTTCTTTCATTTCCTTAAAAGAACAAGCGGCGAGAAGCGGTACATGAACATGGACACCTCGCGATCCGGTGGTTTTGACAAAAGAGGGTAAATCAAGCGCATCCAGAATCTCCTTGCAGACAAAAGCCGCGTTGCGGACTTTTTCAAAATCATCATCGGATGGGTCAAAGTCAAGGATCATTTGATCCGGTTTTTTTATATCATCCATGGTGGATAACGCCATATGCAGCTCCAGGGTGTTTTGTCCGGCGAGATAAACCAGGGCCCGGGCCGAATCCGCCCCTACCATACTCATTTGTGAAGCATCCTTTTCCATCGGAACGGTATAACGAGGAATAAAATCCGGGAAATAATCGGGGGCGTGTTTGTTATAAAATCCCTCTTCATGTATGCCTTCGGGATATCGCTTCATGGTTAAAGGACGGTTTTTCACAAAGGGTAATAAATAATCCGCTATCCGCGCGTAATAGTCCGCGACGTCTTTTTTACGAATACCATCATCCGGATACAGCAATTTATCCGGATGAGTGAGGTCAATGTTTTTCATCGTTGTGCTCTTTCCCGATGTCCTTAAGGGAGCGGCCGGTCAATACCGAATCCGGCTCGGAATGAACCGGGTTACGTCTTGCGTCGGCGTCGTCGTCATCCAGTTTGAAAATCACCCACTGTTCGCGGTCTTGTTCCGTGTTGATTCTGGCCATGGCGTAACCACCCTGTATTTTTTGGCCATTCAATTTGAATTTTAACGAACCATCTTTCAGCGCCTTTTCCATGGTTTTTTCCGGTTCGTCTTCCTCTATGATAGGTTCGTATTCTCCCTTGTCCCAGACCAGGACGGTTCCCGCACCATACTCACCTTCCGGGATAACTCCTTCAAAGTCCGCATAATCCAGAGGATGATTTTCGGTACGAATGGCAAGCCGTTTTTCATTAGCCGCCGTGGACAGTCCCTTGGGAACAGCCCAGGAAAGCAGCACATCCTGATATTGCAGGCGAAAATCATAATGCAGTTGGGACGCGTCGTGTTTCTGGATAACGAATAACGAGGTGGATTTTTTGCTACAGTTTTTACCGGATGGTTCGGATGTTTTTTCAAAATGTCTTTTATTCTGGTACTTTTTTAGATCGTTTTGAGCCATTCCCTGCTCCTTGCGATAACTTGTTACAAATCCGTATTCATGGTTTTCTTCCTTGAAGTATAGCCAATACATCCTGATATTCGGATAAATATGGTATGGTTTGGAGAGTGCTGTCCGTCGTGATTTTTTAGAAAGCGCAACCGGCGGCTTCGCGTGAAAAGTCATGACGCCATTTTGACGGGGTAGTCATTTCAAAGCACTTTTATTTGACAAGTATTCGGTTATTTATTCCGAAGGGAGTTCGGAGAAAAAATGCGTATAAATAAAAACAAATCAATGGAAGTTGACGATGATTCGTTGTTCTCGAAAGTTGATTTATCCACGTTGATCTCCGAGCTGGATCATGCTGATTCTGAAAGCCGATCCGCTTTGTTCAGGCAATTGCCGTATGAAAAAGCCGAAAAAATATTCAGTTATCTTGAGGTGGTGAATCAGGCGCAAATCCTGTTGACGCTGGAGAGCAAACAGGCACTGAGTATTCTGGAAAACATGGAGCCGGATGACCGGGCGCGGCTTTTTGAGGAATTGCCCGATGAAGCGGCCGATAAATTTCTTCGCCGTTTAAGCGCCAAGGAGCGTCGAGCCACCTCTTTGCTGCTTGAATATCCTCCCGAGACAGCCGGGCGAATCATGAGTCCTTTTTTTATCGCTCTAGAGCCTGCCATGACGGTAAAGGACGCGCTGCAAAAAATCAGGCAATCCAGAGATGAAGCGGAAACGGTCTACGTTTTGCCGGTTGTAGAGAACGGAAATTCACTGACAGGGATGGTCGGATTGGATACATTAGTCATGGCCTCTCCGGAGCAATTGATTGCTGAGTTGATGTATAGGGAAATCAAAAGTTTTTCCGTGTATGACGATCAGGAAAAAGTGGCTCGTTTCATTCAGTCGACCGACTGGCTGGCCGTACCGATTGTAGAGAAAAATAACCAAATTGTCGGTATTGTGACCATTGACGACGCCATGGATGTCATGGAGCTGGAAGAGACAGAAGATATTATTCGTGGGAGCGCGTCCGGTCGATTGGGAAAACCTTATCTTGCGGTATCTGTATTTCGCCTGATGAAAATACGGATTGTCTGGTTGGTTTTGCTCGCCGTGGCCGGTATTTTAACCGTCAATGTCTTGAGTCTGTTTGAAGCGACGTTACAGCATATGGTCGTCCTCACGTTATTTATACCACTTTTGATAGGCATAGGCGGTAACACCGGCTCGCAATCGGCAACCACCATTGTTCGCGCCCTGGCGGTGGATGACGTCCGGGTCAGTGATTTTTTACGGGTAGCTGCCCGGGAAACCTTTGTTGGTATATTACTGGGCATGAGTCTCGGTCTCATCGGCTATGTCGTTGTGGGGTTGATTTTTCAGCACAATATTGCTCTGATTGTGTCTCTGAGTTTAGTGGCCATCTGTACCATGTCGGCGCTGGCCGGTTCTCTTATGCCCATGTTGGCCAGAATTTTGCGTCTGGATCCCGCCGTAGTCAGCGCGCCTTTTGTGTCTACCGTTATTGATGCCAGCGGCCTTCTGACTTATTTTATGATCGCCAAAATGATTATCGATCGGTAGTGACCATTCCTTATTCAAAAAATGGCTTTATCCCACTCGCCATAGGAATCCCTGATTTTCCCGCGTGGCAGCGTAAACAGGAACAACAGGACACCGCATGCGATACCGGCGGTTGCTTGAATGGCATCGGCGTTATAGAGAAATGGTGTGACGCACAAGAGTACTGCAAAGATCAGATTGATAAAGCGGGCAGGTCGGACCACTTCTGCCAGAGCCACCATGGTGATAGTAATGATCAACGCGCCTAATAAATGGTTGGCGTTTGCAAGGCCATCGGTTGCATTTATGGTGAGGCGACTGAACATTAACCATACGCCGATAGCCAGACTTAGCACGAGATTCCAGGGCAGGGTGATCCCTTTATAGACTATGAGGCGTATAATGGCGCGCGGGAATTGTTCAAAATTATCATCCATGCCGTTTCTTTCGCTCTCTTCATCTCGATCTCCCGTCATCAGGATTTTCAGCAAGGGCCTTCCCGCCTTCCACCGTCGCCAGAGAAAAACGCTGGTAGCCACTATTTCATCAAAGGAATAGGGTACTTGTAACAGCATGGCCACGGCTGCGATCAGACAAAGTGTGCACCAGGTATTTAGCAGAATGGGTTGAATGATGATGAAGGTAATGGATACCACACCTAGCGGGATGATCATGATACCAAATAATAATACCAGCCAGGGCATGGTTCGCCAGCGATTGGTGCCTCCGATAATACCGGTCAGGATTTCCAGTATGTAAACCGCTGCCCCGAGACCCGCATCGGGAATCGGCCAGAGCTTTGAGACGTAGGAGGTAATGATTTCCTCCGTTCCGTTTTTAGCGTCCTCGGCATGGCCGGTAAAAAACGGTTCCCATACGTGATCAATATGACCTAATTGATACGCCGCCATGTAGCGGGAAATAAATAATCCGATAAAGGCAAGAATGATGATGGGCAGGCGTTGCGTCCAGCTCGAAGGTGAAAAATTCCAGCCTGACGGAATGTCCGAACCGGTCATGGCGGCATGAGGTGCGACGCCGATATCGGGACGAACCAATACGGAAAATCCTATAACCAGACTGCCAACCAGCGTGTCGTTCAGGTAGGCCCCAGCGGTAGGTGCCCAAAATATCAATGGTGCGAAAACAAGCCACAAACCAACACCGGCACATAGCCACCGCACAGGAGCAAATCGCCAGGATAGTGCCAGACTGGCGAGAAAAACAAGAATTATCCCACTGACGACATCGCTTATCGTTAACGGGAAAGACTGATATCCCAGTGTGGGTGGTGACGTGATTAGCCAGAATCCCAGGCCGATATTTAAAAAGTGTGCCCAGAGATTTTGCTGATGTTCCTTACGAAAAGTGATTTCATATTTTTTTCGTATAGTTTCAGGATTTTCCTCTGTAATCGCCTGCATCCAGTCTGGCATTGTCAAGCCATTTTCGTCGTACCAGCGTTTTGGATCTTCTTTCAGTGCTTTTATAATCGCAGGCAAGGTTTTCAGTATGTGGTGTTTGGGTTGCCAATGCAGTTTTTTTTGAGCCTTGCTGATGTCCAGGGCATAATGATCCGATGCCATATCAATCATAAATGGTCTGATAAACGGTTTTTCTCCCTGATCAAAGTCATCGGGAATAATCGGTTCCGATTTTTCCTGTATCCAGGCTCCGGTTTTAGCGATAGGTTTGGGAATGGTGTATATTTCAGATTCTTCGTCATGCAGTAATTCGGTTATGGTTGTTTGCAATGTTTCATAACTTACCGTTTGATCTTCCCCGGCCAGAATAATTTCCCCTTCAGCAAGATTATGACGGTACTGAATGGCATTTTTGAAGAGTTGAATCAAATCGTTTTGATGGATAAAGGATTGCCCTGCCTTAACGTTGCCGGAATATAAGTGGCTTTTGATATTTCGTTCATAGCTACGGGCAATTTGATGGGCCAGTGTCGGTACACAAGTGGTCTCGTTATAGAGTCCTGCAAGCCTTAGGATGACATAAGGAATGTTGCCGTGATGTTCTCGGATCACTGCTTCGGTTTTGGCCTTGGACTGTGGATAAGCCCATTTGGGCGCAAGGGGATCACTCTCGTTGATTTTTTCACCGATCTCGCATGGTTTATGAACCAGCATGGTTCCGGAGTAAATAAAACGTTCTACAGCAAACTCCTGTAATTTGTCCAGCAATCGTCTTGTCCCGGCGACGTTCACCTCGTCATAGAGCGGTGAATCTTCTCCGCTAAAATCAAAATAGGCCGCCAAATGAATAACGGCGGCAATACTTTCGGGTTTATATCGCTCCCTGAAAAGATCCAGCGCCTGGGTAACAGATAGATCCGAGGTGAGATCAAAGGGTATATCACAGGAGGTTTCAGGGACATCAAATCCTACAACCTGATAGCGTTCACCCAAAGCGGCGGTCAAGGCGTGCCCCAGGTTTCCGGACGAACCTGTAATAAGCACGATGGGTTTTTCTGTCGAATCGTTCATTAGGTAAATCCTTTTAACATGGGTGTGTCATCTTTGTGTTTTAACGATAATTATTGACACTATTTACCCTGGTTTCAAAATAAAGATAATTTGAATGTCAACAGATCCCATATAAAACCACTGGAATTCTGTTCATTTTAACCGATTTTAAAATGGGAGACGGTCAACTGATCGGATGTTTGCCCGGATTGTATGGCGCAGGGTGTAAAGAAATGCCGGTTTGACGAAACGGTATCATGTTGATATTTTTCCAGTTTTTCCTTGACCAGCCTGTCGGTTAGAAGGTCGAGCTCTCGGGTGCAGTTTATGGTTTCCAATTGCCGGTTTATTAATTTGATGGTTTTTCCCTTCGCCTGTAATTGATGACGGGCCAACGCTTGCTGGGCGGAACAGGAGGCAATCAGTAGAGCGGCGCCTAAAGCGAGAATTAACGTGGCCCAACCAAGTATCGGTATGGCGGCAAATCCGGCGAATAGTCCAAGTCCGGTGAGTAGTCCCGCAAATCCTGCGGCGCAACCGGCTATGGCACCGAATGTTCCTGCACCGCTGATGAAGGCTGCTTTAAACTGGAGTGATGTGGGCGACGATACCGTCATGGCTTGGATGTGTTGGGTCGTTAGATCATTGATGGCGATATCGAGCGGGTTTTCAGGTGTCATGGATGGTAACAAACCTTTTCTGTGTAACAATTTCCATTTCTCGGCTATAAAAATCGGAATGATGGTTTGTTGGGACCGCTTGCCCAGCAAGCGTAATAACAACTGATTGGTGGACGGATCGTTGACATAACGATTGGTTGCGTAGTCCTGTTTTATTTTTTGATGAAGGAGCCGGGACAATGTACTGATATCCAGCGGCATATCCGGTTGCGCGTGAAATAAACATTCCTGATAAATATTTTTTAAATAAAGAACAATCAGGGTATTTAACGTATCCTGATATTGTGCGGCTTTATCCTGTAAACGAACCTCTTCCTTACAGGCGTTACGGTAGGACAGATAGAAAATGGCGCCGCTGATGAGGCAGAATAGTAAACCGGCAACGGAGCCGGCGATAAGAGCAATGGTGCCGCCGGCAACAAGGCCCAGGGTAGAAGAGAGAATACCAAAAAACGGCCAGGCAACACCCGCCCCTGTTCCTATGCCGTCAAAAGATGATTTGAATAGCGGCAACATCGACATGATCTATTTGTTATCATTGTTTGCAACCAGATTGTACATGATGTTGTCACAAAAGCAAAAAAGTAACGACTCACACGATGGCTTCGACTTCTTCCCGAACAATAAGACGAGAGGCCGCCATTTTTTTTATTTCAGGCAATACGACGTCGATTTTTTCCGCCACATCGATACATTGTACAATAAGCGGCAGTTGACTCCCGATATCGACAAGGGATGTGGTTTCTACCGGGCCGTTGTTGGTAAATCCGGCCACGGCGCGGATAACGGTGCCTCCCGCAATGTCATGCTGATGAAGTGTTTTCAACAATTCCAGATGCAAGGGGCGATGTTGCCATTGATCGGCTTCGTTTATATAGACGGATATTTTCGTCATCTTGAGCTTCATATCAGAGTATCCTGGCCAGCATGACGCCTGCAATTGTAGCGAGCAGGGCAAAAAGATTGTTAGCAACAAAATTGGCGGCTGCCAATGCGTAATGACCTTGTTCCAGCATGGTAAATGTTTCATAACTATAGCTGGAATAGGTAGTAAAGGCTCCGCAGAATCCGACGGCGATAAAGGGTTTCCAGCGTGGATCAACCAGTACGCGTTCCAGCGTCCAGGCCAGAAAAAAACCGATGATAAAGCTTCCCATAATATTGACGATTAACGTGCCATAAGGGATGGATGGGGATAAGAATCTCAGAGCCAGACGATTGACGGCATAACGCAGATTGGCGCCCAGAATCGCTCCGCAGGAAATCCAGAATAGTTGGCTCAAGAGTCCTTTCTCAAATCGTAAGATTTTTATTGTGAACTAGTTTAGGGAAAAATCGGCATTAAGTAAACATCGGAACCCGGGTTCCGTGAACCAAAATTTTTACAGATGGAAATCCTTTCTTTTGCTGGGGATACCAGCACAGCCTGATGAGAGGTATAGACCCCGGGTATTCAACCAAGGCTGGTGCGATAGTTTAGACAGGCGAATGGTTGATGCCGATTGGAAACCGTCTATAGTGTTTATATGGAATGGATTTTTCCGCAGGGTTCCGGATTTTTTTAAAACCGGAAAAGCCATGGCGGGAAGTAGTACTGGAGACAAGGACAGGTATCATGCTGATATTGGCAATCATTTTATTTATCGTGGTGGCCGGTTTAGGGGCCGTTATCATTATTCCTGTTTTAAAAAATAAATTTCCTCCCAGGCGTCTTGTTTATGTTCATGGCGCCACGGCGGCAGTGGCCATATTTATTATCATTCTTTACATGCTGAAAGAGCAGGCACAGCCCTTGTTGGTAGTTTGTTTGCTGTTATTTATTCTCACCGCCTGCCTTGGTCTTCTTATTTACAAGATGGATATTAAAAGAAGGGAATCGCTGAAGATAGTGGTTATCTTGCATCCATTGCTGGCAGTGATTTCCCTGATCGCTTTCGTCACCTACCTGCTTGCACAATATCTGGTTCCCGAGCAACCGTCGCAAGAATTATCCTGGCTTGATTCCCCGGCCATTGAGGTTACGCAGCAACAGACAATATGGATGGAAGGTCATGAGTCATAGAGTGCATACGGTTCCCGTGGTATTGTCCTCTTCTTCCGCACGGGCTATATAACCTTTTTCCAGGCCGTATTGATGTAGAAGAATGACATTCCGGATAGCACTGGTGAATTGCTCCCTGCTATGCACCAAACCGGGTCTTGGCGTACGTATATTCTCAAGTATTTCGAGGATGGCGTCGGCTGCGATTTCGGGATCCCCGGCGGCAAAAATGTTGTCGTAATGCCTTAAAAGTTCCATCATGAAGATAAGATGTCCGGTGCGGCCATGACCATGCCTGCAATGCACCAGCACCGGTTGTTCATGGTCAATACGGAATATATTCCAAAGGATTTCCTTTTTTTTGTCATCCGGATCCTCATTTAAGTCGAGGTATTGTCGATCGGCCAATTCCAGAGCTGTCACCGTAAATTGTATTGACTCACTACCCGTGCCGACCGTCACTTTCGATTGCGCAAACGTTAGGGGGGTGGATGACTTATCAGTCGGGATCGTACGGAATTCACCCTTGCATAATCGGGCGGACACAAGATAATTGCCTGCGCGATAGTCCTTGTTGTAATAATTTAAAAAATCATCACCTTTGGCGCATTTGTCTGAATCGGACAAACGATCGCCTAAGGCAACGACTGAGGAAACCGGCGGATCGTGAGACAGGATATCCGTGAGGAAATTTTCAAGAGAAGTTTGCCCGCGTGGGCCGGCTGCGGCGATAAAACGGGTGCCTGGAATATGATTCGCTGAACGGAGAAAGGCGCCGTCTTTTGTTTTCGGTTGCTGATGCCTGTATTTGGGGCCGGTGATAAAGCGTTTTTTCGCTCTGGAAATGATTTGCTCTACAAACTTGGCCTCCCGCTTTGATTTTAGCGGGTCGGGGGAAGTCGGTGGCGTTTCCCGGGGCGTTTGTTGAAAAAACATGATAGCTTCCTGTAAAAAAGGAATAACCGCAGGTGCATCCTGATTAGGCGCGCCCACGGTGTGCGATCATATAAAAATATGCCGTAAAAATCCAGGGTGGGGTGGTATTTTGTTTCGCGTAGAAAAAATGCGGGTGGTGGACGTCTGTTTTTTTTCAGACGTAGCTACCTACACCCGGGGCACCGGGTGTAAGAAAGGAAATTGTCAAACTACCATGACAGATAGCCGGCAAAATAGACCTGGAATAATAAAAACAGGCCGATGATTAAAAAAATCACGGTCGTCACGTTCATTCCGGTCGGATGATTTAAAAAGGATCGCCCCATTTTAATGGCCGTATCCGGACAGAAAAAGCGCAGCAGGCCACTTATTAACACCAGCCAGGAAATCAGGGTTACCACCACCGGCCAGGCCATGACCCAGATATTATGGCTGGTCACCATCAGCAGTCCCAGAATCAGGGTGAAAACGGCCAGGACAAACACCAGGGCGCGCTGCGCCAGTATTTCCGCCATAATCGTTCGCATGGTTTCGCGTCGAAATAACAAAAACAGACTGACAATGACGAGATACCAGCCAATGACGGTCGCCAAAAATAACGTGCTCATATCCATCTCCTTTTTCAACAAGCCCTACTATAAGTTTAGTTGAATTGAATAACAGTCCGTGTATGATGGGCATGGACTGACGAAAAACTCAAAGTATCGTGTGATGATCACCTTAAAGAATGTGTCCAAATCCTTTGATGAAAAGGAAACTTATTCCGTAAAAAACATTAGCTTATCTATTTTGGATGGTGAAACCCTGGTTTTGCTTGGCTCTTCCGGAAGCGGCAAATCCACACTGCTGAATTTAATCAATCGCGCCTTCAAGCCTACGTCGGGCAGCATAGAGATTGACGACAAACCCATAGAAGATTACCCCAAGGTGCAATTGCGGCGTTCCATGGGGTTTGTATTTCAGCACACCGGCTTGTTTCCCCATATGACCGTAGCTAAAAACATTGCGATCATTATGCGGCTCATGAAGATTCCGAAGGAACAGCGCGTGCAGCGTGTTTATGAGTTATTACAACTGGTGAATCTGGAGCCGGAAAAATATTATGATCGTTATCCGGATGAATTATCCGGCGGCGAGCAGCAGCGGGTCGGGGTGGCGCGTGCTCTGGCTACCAATCCCGATTATATTTTAATGGATGAGCCGTTCGCGGCCCTCGACGCCATTACCAGGGAAACATTGCAAAATGAAATCATAGATTTAAAGAAAAAACTCAATAAAACGATCATTTTTGTCACCCATGACATTAATGAAGCCTTTCGTCTGGCTGACCGGATAGCGATTATGCACGAAGGACGTCTTGAGCAAATAGGGGCGAAAGAGGACGTGCTGCAACATCCCGCTACCGACTTTGTCGGACAATTACTAAACAATAAAACAAGTAACTGACTCATGAAACATTTTTGGGATTTTCTGACCTCACACTGGGATGAATTGCAGGCCAAATTAATCGAGCACATTTACATTTCCCTTTCAGCCATGCTTATCGCTATTTTAATCGGTGTCAGTCTGGGGATTTTAATTACCCGTCTTCCCCGGTTGAAAGGATCCGTACTTGGTCTGACCAATGTGTTTCAAACCATTCCCAGTATTGCCTTGCTCGGGTTTTTAATACCGTTTGTCGGTATCGGACTGACACCAACCCTGATAGCGCTTATTGTCTATGCCCTGTTACCCATAACCGGCAACACGTTTGCAGGTTTGAAAGGCGTTTCTCCCGTTTATCTGCAGGTAGCCAACAGCCTGGGGTTTACCCGCTGGCAACGTCTGTATCTTGTTGAATTACCGTTGGCGTTACCGGTCATGATGGCCGGGATTCGAACGTCCATGGCCATGACGATAGGAATTACCACCATTGCCGCTTTTATAGGGGCTGGGGGGCTAGGGGATTTTATTACCCAGGGTTTGTCGTTAAATGATCCCAATCTTATTCTTCTGGGCGCCATTCCCGCGGCCTTGCTTGCTTTAGGCATTGATTTCGTGCTGGCAACCCTGACGCTTTTATCTTCCCGGCGCCATCGTCTGGCCATGCGTTTTAAAACCATCAAAATGACATTAATGACGTTCATTGTAGCCGCACTGTTGGTCATTGTTGTGCAGAACGCATTCTCCCAGGTTGATGATCCTGAAAAAAACATTGTGATCGGCAGTAAAAATTTTACCGAGCAATATATTCTGGGTCATTTAATGGCGGAATTGATTGAAGCCAAAACCGATTTACGAGTGATTCGGAAATTTAATCTGGGTACAACCACCATTTTGCAAAACGCGCTGCTGGCCGGACAGGTTGACTTGTATCCGGAATATACCGGTACCGCCTATATCGTGGTACTGAAACAAAAAGAGATTAAAAATGCCGAACAGACGTTTGATTTTGTAAAAAAAGCGTATCGGGAGCAGTTCGGTTTGATCTGGCTGGCTCCTTTCGGCTTTGATAATTCGGAATCCCTGGCGGTGACGGAGGATTTTGCCCGCCAGAACGGATTAGTCGATTTAAGTGATTTAAGCAGGGTATCCGACCAGCTTGTCCTGGCTGTGCCGGCCGAATTTTTCATGCGCCCGGATGGCTTGCCCGGGTTGACGCGCACTTATGGCCTTAAATTTAAAAAAATTGTACAAATGCAACCGGATCTGGTGTATCAGGCTATTAAAAACGGTAATGTACAAATCATAGAAGCGTTTACGACGGATGGACGAATCGCTGAATTCCATTTGCGCATCCTCAAGGACAATAAGCATTTTTATCCTCCCTACTACGCGGCTCCGATTATTCGTGAGGCTTTTCTTAAGAAGCATCCTCAGGTTGCGTCAGCGCTGCAACCGTTGTCAGGGGCTATTGATAATCAAACCATGCAGCGGTTAAATTATCAGGTTGATGTACAGAAGCGAAGTCCACGACAGGTCGCGCATGAGTTTTTAAAAGAACACGGATTTCTTTGAGGCAGGGAACCTACTATGAATGGCCAGCAAAACAGAAAACAGATCCTTGCCTGGGCGTTGTATGACTTTGCCAATTCGTCCTATTTTGTCGTCATCTTCACCTTTGTTTTTGCCGCCTATTTCACCAGCGAGATGGCCGCCAGCGAAATTGAGGGCACGGAATTGTGGGGTTATACGATATCCGCTTCCGCACTGCTTATCGCACTGGTCAGCCCGTTTGTTGGCGCGATCGCTGATTTTGGGGGGCATCATAAATCCTGGTTGTTCTTTTTTACCTGGCTGGGCGTGCTGTTTACCGCAGGTCTTTGGTTCGCCTATCCGGACAGCCGTTCCATTCCTTTGGCGTTAGTATGTGTTTTCATCAGTAATTTTGCTCTGGAAGTGGGTGCTGTCTTTTATAATTCCTTTCTGTTTGACCTGGCGCCGCCCAATTATCTGGGGCGTATTTCCGGTTGGGGCTGGGGATGCGGTTATCTGGGAGGGTTGCTGTGCCTGATCATCTCGTTGTTTGTTTTTGTGAAGGGTGATCCGGGTTTGTGGTTCGGGATGAAGGATCAGGCTAACATCCGCGTGGTGACCGTATTTGTAGCCGTATGGATTGCCGTGTTTAGCCTCCCTTTGTTTTTATTGGTACAACAAAAAAAAGAGAAACATGTTACGGTCGGAACCGCTGTAAAAATGGGTGTGAAAGAATTGCGAACAACCTTGAAGGGACTTCCCGGGCAGCGTGATCTGTTGTTGTTTTTAATTGCCCGCGTTATTTATATCGATGGCTTAAATTCCATACTGGCTTTGGGGGGTATTTATGCGGCGGGTACATTTAAATTAAGTGTCAGCGACATTATGGTGTTTGGTATTATTCTTAACATGACCGCCGGGCTTGGCGCGGTGTTGTTTGCCTGGTTTGATGACTGGATTGGTTCTAGAAAAACCATTCTTATTGCCCTGGGCGGATTGACCCTGATCTTTTGTTTTCTGCTGACCGTGACGTCAACGCTTTTATTCTGGATTTTTGCGCCGGTTATCGGTATTTTTGTGGGACCCGTGCAGGCTGCCAGCCGTACTTTTCTGGCCCGTCTGGCGAGACCGGAGGAAATCACCCGCATGTACGGTCTCTATTCCTTGTCCGGCAAGGCGACCAGTTTTCTAGGCCCGTTTCTGGTAGGCACCTTGACGGTGTGGGCCGGAAGTCAGCGTGTGGGCATGATAGCCTTGCTTCCTTTTTTCCTCATTGGAGGGGGATTGTTATTCTTGGTGAAGGAAAACAGACACTAGGGCGTGTCCTCATTTTTGTTCATTAATTGTCATGTTTGCGCAGGCGGAGATCTATTCTAACGTAAATAGATTCCCGATTTCTCGGCAATGACAGAACTTACCACTATAGTATTAGGCTCTGTCGACATTTACCTTAACCAAAGGATGGTAGCCCGTAAGGAGGCCTGCGGCCGTATTGCGGGTTTCATGGTTCAATATTGTCTTATGAGAGCAGGTGGGCGCCCGGTTGTTGAGTAAAAAAATTTTGTGCAAGGAACCTGGCTTGTTGACCTTTGTGCGATTGAGTATAGTAAGACCTAGGTTCTGTGCACTTATCTTTTGTCGAAGCGAAAATTGAGATAATTTAGCTCAAAATTTCGCTTGAATGAGGAGAATAGCCAGTCCTATTTGACGAATTCAAGCGGTATTTTGAGCAAATTAATCGCAATTTGCAGCCGATAAAAGATAAGTGCACAGAGCCTGAGATCGCCAGGAGATATTGAAGTTTTTCACCATGGTCTGTCAATAGACTTTATAATTCAGGGAACCGGATATGAAAAATAATTTTGGAATTCCAGAAGGAATCGTCGCTGCAAAAAAAGAGGAAATTCGTTTGGCAAAATTGGCTGAACAGGAAAAGTATAGACTGGAAGCGGCGAAAGAAGATAAAAATAGCCAACCGATGGCCGATACCCCTGAAACCGGTAAAGAGAATGAGGGAGAGAACAAGGATGACCTCATGCTCGGGATGCCAGGATCCGGAAAACTGAAACATCCTACCCGGACGCGTCCCAGACATCAACACAGGCGGCCATCTGTGGGATTTAGCTATGCCGGGCCTTCGTTTGACCCGGAAAAAGCGGAAGAGAAAACAATGGCGGTCATTTCCCGGGAACGGCTGCTAGAGGTTCTGGATACAGGATTTGAAAACTACAAAAAAGCGGTCATAACCGGTTCCACACCCGGTCGACCAAGGGGCTGGTTGAGTAGCTGGCGCCATGGTACCGCGGGAGACGAGAAGGCCTCTACGTTTCAAACGACTTTGCATGATGCGCAGACGACCGAGGATGTACTGAAAGAATTGGACGCGTTTTTTTCTTATAAATACACCAGATACGAAAATCATTCGTTGGCGGCTTATTTGCTGGATGGCATCAATAGAGGCTTGCAAACTTTTTCGTTGCCCTCCTTCGTACCGGACGAGAAACAGCATTATGACCGTGACTGCTGGCAACGCATGAAAACGGTGCTAAGCGGGGGCATGCCGGAAGAAATTGAGCAAAACACCATCAATCCTTGACGTCTGTATCAAGCATGGCGTCTTGCAATCTGCAAGACGCCATGATTCAGGAAACCGCCTTTATATCAGAACGGTCTTTTGTGATGGCCGGCAAATGGCGGTTTGCCATGTGGCGGTGGGGGAAGCATAATCCCCAGCTTTTGAAAGACGGCGAGCTCGGTTTTGGTCTTGAGCATCGTCACTTTGGCATTATTTTCATTAAGGATGGTGACCAGGGGAGCAATGTCCGCCCATTGAGTACCGGAGGTTGCTATTTTGCCTTTCAGTTGCAGTTTCAGAGCCTGCCTTTCCTTTATTAAAGGAATCATCTGCTGGCGCATGCCTTGCATGATGGTGCGCAATTCCTGTTGTTGTTCGGAATCAAGCAGTTTTTTGAAACACTTATGGTGATGGAAATGCGACTTTGCCGGTTGGCTTATCGTCGCCGTCGGTTGGGCATGAAGGAATGGCGCCGCCGCCAGTGAGAGGGCGAGTGTGCTTCCTAAAATGACGGATTTCATGTTCATAGTTTTATCTCCTGTGATTAGTATCCTCTTAAGGTTAGTGACCTTTTGTAATAGGAGTGTGACAAGGCGACGGTATCATGTAACAAGTCTGTTACAATCATGGAGACGGGTTGTTTGCGTTCTCTATAATGACATTTGATACTTGCATTCGGACAGGTGGTGAGGGCGGCATGACGGTGAAGAAAAAACACATTTTAATCATTGATGACGATAAGGAGATCACCTTATTGATAAACGATTATCTGATTCAGCATGGTTATCGTACCACCTGGGCTTTAAACGGGTTACACATCAGGCAATTACTGCGAGAGAACAATTTTGATCTTATCATTCTGGACATCATGTTACCCGGGGTGGATGGATTAAGTTTATGTCAGATGATACGCCAGACGCATGACACCCCTATATTCATGTTAAGCGCGGCAAACAGTACGGCCGATCGCGTCGCAGGATTGGAGCTGGGAGCCGATGATTATATTTCCAAGCCTTTTAGCGCCAGGGAATTATTGGCGAGAATCAAAGCGCAATTGCGCCGAACAGGCGGGGAGCTGAGTCTGACGGGAGCAAAACGCTTAAGTCCCTTGCAGCGTATTCGTTTCGCTCATTGGCAGCTTGACAGGAATACCCATTGCCTTATTGATAAGGATTCTGTCGCTATCCCCTTAAGCCAGCGCGAATACGATTTACTGCTTGTCTTTCTGGAGCATCCCGGACGGATTTTAAGTCGTGATCAATTGATGGATTTGCTCTACGACAAAGATTGTGATCCCATGGATAGAACGATTGATGTATTGATTGGCCGTTTACGAAAAAAAATAGAATCTGATCCCCGTAATGCTCAATTGCTGATAACGGTTCGCGGAGGAGGTTATCAATTTAAAGCTTCGGTGACGTCGCTATGAGTAAATTAACATCAACCGCTAGAAAAACCTATGTCGGACTGGTCATTGGTAATCTTTTTATTATTCTGGCACTCATGCTTACCATGCAATACTTTTATTACATGACCGTAAGGCCGGTTGTTCCGCCTGATACGGTGCACGGCATAACAAAAATGATCTATCTCCTTAAAAACAGGCCGGAATCAAATTGGTCAAAAATAATGCGAAGACAAGCCATTCCCTGGACTAAACTGACCGTCTCTAAAACGCCGGAATATCAGAATAACGCGTTGCTCAGCATACAGCCGCCCCATATTTTTGATCAGTTGCGGCAGTATAAATCGTTACGCATGTCCGTGTTTATCAAGGAAGGGATCTGGCTGAATATAACCATGATGCCTCCGATGCCGAATCAGACGGGAACACGTCTTGCCATGGTGGCGTTGATTGTGATTTTGTTGGCGGGCATGTTGTTTATTAATTATTGGGCAGTCAACATGCTTAATCAGCCCGTTCAGACTCTAATTCAAAGTCTTATTTACAGTGAGGACAGGGATAGCTGGTTGCCCATTCCCGTGACAGGCAATTCCGATCAAAAACTTATTTTTGAAAAAATTAACCTGTTGCAGGATAAAGTCAATAAATTGTTGTCCAATCGTACACATGTGGTGACAGCCATTTCTCATGATTTGCGTACCCCTTTGACCCGCCTGAAGTTACGAGCGGAATCGCTTGAAAAACATCCTGATTTTGAAAAAATCATGCGGGATATCAACGATATGGATATGATGATTCGCCAGTCTCTGGATTATTTCAGAGATGTGAGTCATGAAGAGAAAATGCAGCGTTTCGATATGGTGGCGATGCTTGGTTCTCTCTGTGAGGATGCCGGGGAGCTCAAATCGGATGTTCGTTTTGAAAGTGACGTCGAAAGGCTTATCTATTATGGTTGTGTGAATCTGTTAAAGCGGGCTTTCTCAAACCTGATTAACAATGCCGTTTACTATGGGGGAGGCGCCTGGGTTCATTTACGCCAACACCCGGACAAGATTGAAATTACAATCGTTGATAACGGCCCCGGACTGAAGGAAGAAGACAGGGAACGGGCTTTTATACCGTTTTATCGTGCGGAAAGCTCTCGTTCACGATCCACAGGCGGTGTCGGGCTGGGATTAACCATTGCGCAGGAAATTATGCGGCAGCATCGTGGTGATATTTCTCTGACGAATCGGCCAGAAGGGGGATTGCAGGTGTTGGTGACATTACCGAAATAATGCTGGTAAGCAGGAGTAATCACTTTATCCGCACCATCGCTTCACGTTATGAAAGTCAACCGGCGATATATGTTTTACAATGAATCATATTGTGACTATTCTATAATATAAGGCAAAATTTTGAACTGACTTCTACATGCTGCCTGGTTCTTAAATTTGTTCAAACGATTCCCTGGTTGGAGACAGACATGGGCAAGGATATATTTCAGGGCAACTGGAAGGAGATTGAAAGAAAAATAAAACACCAATGGAGTAAATTAACAGAAGATGATTTGATAGAAATAAAAAAGGATAACCGAGCCATATACAGTAAACTGGAACAGCATTATGGATATACCAGGGGAGAAATTGAAGAGCAGTTAAAACGATACACAAAACATTGATTATTTCTCATTGAATAAGGAAATTACCATGCTTTATTGGGCTTTGATATTTTTAATAGTGGCCATTATTTCAGGAATATTGGGATTTAGAGATATCTCATCAACGTCAGCAAGTATTGCAAAAGTATTATTTTTCCTGTTCCTGTTGATATTTATTGTCTTGCTGGTATTTAATTTTATGGGGCTTGCTCCCTCGGCTGGCCGACCTATTCCGCAATAAATAACCACTGGCAACGGAACTGTTTTCATGAAATCAGCCATTTTGAATTTTTTTTCCGGGATGCGGGCCAGCTACTGGTTCACACCGTTGTTTATGGCTGTAGTTGCAATCCTGCTTTCCTTTATAACGTTGAGCATTGATCAAGTCCTTCACGCTCGCTTTGAGGAAACGACATGGTTGCATAGTTATAATCCTGAAGGCGCACGTGCCATCCTGTCTACCATTGCCACTGTAATGATTACAGTGGCCAGTGTCACTTTTTCCATGACCATCGTGGCCATTTCCTTCACCGCCGGTCAAATCGGACCACGCTTGACCTCCAATTTCATGCGTGATCGCTCCAATCAATTTACGCTCGGGGTGTTTATTGCCAATTTTCTGTTTTGCCTGCTGATATTACGATCCGTGTCCAATGCCAGCCCCGATTTATCGGGATCCGAATACGTCGCAGCGTTTGTACCGCAACTGTCTCTATTGGTTGCCATCATTCTGGCCGTTTTCAGTATTATCGTTTTAATTTACTTTTTTCACCATATTCCGGAAAGCATCAATATGTCCAATGTGATTGCGAATGTGGGTGAATCATTAAGCAGACAGATCGACACGGTGTTTCCACGAGGCGTGGGCAGGGAAATTCCGGAAAAATCGATCCACATTCCGGAGGCGTGCCAACGGCATCACGAACAGGTGTGTTCCGTAGGGCACGGTTACATTCGTATTATAGACGGTTCTTCACTCATCGATACCGCTCAAAAATATCAGCTTGTCATTCAGCTGGAGGTCATGCCCGGTGACTATGTGGCAGAAAAGTCGCCTATGTTAACGTTGTATGCAGCGGGTGAAATCACCGATGAGATACGAAGCGCATGCCGGGGTGCGTTTGCCCTTGGCCATCAACGCAATCAGGATCAGGATATTTATTTTCTAATCAGCGAACTGGTGGAAATCATTGCGCGTGCCCTGTCACCGGGCGTCAACGATCCGTTTACGGCCATGACCTGTATGGATTGGCTGCAGCACGCCCTGCAAAAAATTTCCCTGACCAGCCATGCTTCCCGTTATCGCTACGATAACGAGGATCATTTGCGCTTGATTACCCATCCCGTTGTGTTTGATGAATTCTGTGAACAGGTGTTTTGCCGCATACTGCCTTACGTATGCAAGGATCGTAATGCCGCTTTGCATATGATGGATATGATATATCAAATCAGCCGTAATATAGACAACAGTGAGCACAAAATTACGCTGGCCTCGCATGCCGAATCGCTTAAGGGATCTGCCGACGAGTGTTTGCTTCTTCGTGAGGATCGTCACGCCTTGCAACGTCTCTATGAACGGTATTTTCAATTGTAAATGGGTAAAAACACCCGTACTGTGCACAGATATTCTTATTTTACTCCGGTTGCTGATTTCAGGTTAACGGTTTGCCAGCAAAGGTTTCGTTCCCGGTTAGCGGCAAGAACCCTTTCAACAATTACCAGTCCCGATAAGGTGTAAAAGGCTGACCAGGCGTGAGTCGGGATAAGGATATAAGTTAAACCGATGTCTGCCATGAGGATTGCCGACAGGCCAATCAACAGCCAGGGAGAGACCCTGGTTAATTTCATCAGCGCATAGCGGTAAAATCCAAGTAATAACAAACCGCACGCCAGCCCAGCCAGTACGTCCTGCAAACTGTGATAGTCGTAATGAATCAGGCCGGCTCCAATTCCTGCTAACAGAAGAGCCACTGCTATTCGCCAGGGCCATAGAGGAATGTATAGGGCCAGCCACAGATAAAAAACGGTTGCCAGTTGCATATGCCCGCTCGGGAACGCAAAGCCTGGCCCAAGAGCGGGAGCCAGCGGCACTTTAAAAAAACCTTTCAGGGCGACATTAACCATGATATCAAAGGCAGCCAGACAGGCGGTTTGAAAGAAAAGCGCGCGGCTGATAAACAAAAAGCCGCTTACGACGATCAACAATAAAATGGGCAGGTGACTGAATGCCAGAAAAAAATCAGCGGCAATATCCGGAAACATGGCAGGTTCCATCTTGCAAAAAAGTTTGGCTATCATAGCTAAAAATGTGTTCGGGTACAAAGCCTGGGCGTGATATCCTTTTCACGCCGCGTTGCCAATAAAAACGAAAGGCGGAACAGTTGCTACATCGCCTTCGTGCTTGCGAACATGGTGCGTTCAGGACGTAATTCTTTTTTCCAGGAACTTTCCAGTTGATTTAAATACCCGGCGAACTTTTTGGATACGTCGTGCGCGGTCAGCGTGTCATCATCAAGGAAGTTCCGTAACAGCATGGTTTTAAACGATTTTGGATACGTGTTGCCGTTGGTTTTGTCGCCGCGAAGCACCATCTCTTCATCTTTTAAAAAATGTAAAATGGCGGCTTTCATCGAACTGGTCGCAACGGATGCCAGCCCGATTTGAAAAGCATTGGCACGAGCCTTGCCACGACTGCCATGAAACAGGGAGAATTTCTTTTCCGAGTTTTGTTCGTTATAGTCTCTTATGACGTCTTTAACCCGGGTAAGAATTTGGGATCGCTCCGACTCCCTGATTTTTTTTGTTGCAGGGGCAAACCGGGCAAGGTAATCACCCGCGCTCTCCACGGTTTCTTCCCCTTCCTTTTTTTCTTCGGATCCACAGTCCGAAGAGGTTTCAGGTACGAAACTTGTATTCTCCCTCGTTTCGGAGTAGTCGCTGCCTGAAAACCGGTTTATATCGCTTTCTTCGTTTTCACTTGTTTTGGAGACGGCCGATTTTGTACCGGAATACCAGTCTTGAACATCCTCGTATTCGGTAGATTCGGATCCTGTGTCCGAATTACTGCTGGAGGACGATTTCAAATATTCATCCTCGACTTTACCTTCGTATGCCACTGTTTGTCTGTCCATTTTAAAGGTGTCGTCGTGAGTGACATGGCAAGCCTGGAAGTTCGGGTATCGTAATACCAGGTCTTTAGCGTGTTTGTAATTATTATCAGAATCGTCATAAAATTTTATGGCGCTATCTGACGGGTTTATTCCATGCTTATCATGAAGATAGTTTATGATATCGGTTATTTGCGTGTTTTTTCCGGTTTTATCCAAAAGGGCAAGATGCAACACATAGGCTTCTGCAGGAATTGTTGAAATTAAAAACGGGATGGTCACGCCTTCTACCTGATAAACGGATATTTTGTGGTGCTCATACGTCTCGGAAGCGTCTTCCAGCAGGGTTAATGTTTTCCCTAAGATTTTTTCAATATAGGTTTTTACATACTCCGGATCATAATGAAAAGTCGCAATGGCCGCGATGTTTTTTGTTCCATGAAACAGGTAATCTTCAATGCCTTTTTTAGTATTGGTATCGGCACTATAATAATCTGGACGTTTTGCCGTATGACGCCGGGTAATGGTTTCATCGAAATCAAAAACAGTTACGGTTTTTTTTGCGGCTTTTCTCTTGCTCATGGTCTTTCTCATTCATAGTGATGTTGGCGGGTATTATAAAGTGAGCACATTAAATAAATATTAAGGATTTTTTCAGGGTAATAGCAAATATTTTCAGGATAATAATTACAAAAAATAATCCTGCAATGGATTATTACAGGTAAATTCCCGGTTTTTATAGTGAGTTTTTTTTGCTGGAAAGTTAAAAATATAAGCACTATGATTATAAGATGGAATGCAATAGTTGTGGTTACGATGAAACCAAAATCCAGCACGAAAAAAATAATGGATTTAATGGAGGTCAAGGAGATTACCCATAATCCCTTAACAATACCCACGTCTCCCAGGATGGATCGTTCACAGATGTCATTGGCACCTGTAAAACGCATTTGTTTTCGAGGTGATTCCCGTTTGCCAAAAGAACTGTTCAAGACAGGTTTTCAGGTGCGCGAGGGCGCCATAACCGAACGATTATATAAGGAAATAAAAGCAATAAAACACAAGCATCTTGATAGCATAAAAAAATTTGATCCCCGGCAATTTCTCAAGGATATGGATGCCTTAAAAAAACTGGTGCAAACCGACGCCACTTCCTCGATCGTTGAAGAATACGAAAAGGTTCCCGAATTGTATTATGAGTCCTGGATTGACAGAATGCTCTGGCAGGTCAAGCAAGGCAACATAGGTCTGGAAGACGAAGAGGATTTTAAAACAATCAACAATGACACGGTTATTCTAAAGCCGTTTCATTCGCAGCAAGTGATAGCCACCGCGAAACGGTTTAAATCGGCCCTTCTTTTTCCCATCTCGTCGGAGTTGAGCGATCATTATCAAACGGAAAAATCTTACGTGTATGCCGTTTACGTTGACGAGGGATTTGATACGCATATGCATGGCATCGTAAGTAGTTTGTTACATTCCAAAACCAGCTCGGAATCGGATTTACAAGACGCCTTTCAAAAACTGAATCCCACGCTCAGTAAGGAAGACGCCTTGTTGCATGTAAAAAATATGCTGGCTTTCAGTGATGTGTTAAATATGAGTCTTGATGAGGTGATGGATGCCTACGTGGAGGAAATCGTGGTGCCGTCCATTCCTTCCGAGCATATTATTGCGGCCATTCCGGTTGAGCGTAAAATCAAAATACTGGATGACAAATATTGTCAGGGCAGTTACCGATTGTCTGGTCAAATAGAAATAAATCCGGACTGTTCGCTGTCACCTGAAACCATTAACCAGGTGACGTCCTTTTTACAGGAAGAGCAGCGATTAAACGCCAAGGCATTGCAGGAAAAAAATCCCTCTCCGGATGCCCGGATTATCGAACCCACAGAAGGGTTTCACGAAGGATTTTCCCCAAAAATAACCAAAGGGTAAACGAGCAGGCGTAGCCGGGTTCTGTGCAAGTTACGATTTTTGATTCTTGATGACCAGTCCCTGATGGTAAGCCCGGCAGGCGCCATTTTGATCATTGAGTGTTTCAAGTAATTTTCCTAATTCCTGAAACACTTCCGGAGACGGCCGAAGTTCAATACTTTTCTCAAAATAACTCTTCGCTTTTCCCCAAAGATGGTTGTTTAAGCTCAAACGACCGAGACATAACAATAACTCCGGAGAATCAGGCTGTTTTTTCAGCAAGGTTTCGGCAAACGTCAATTGGTTTTCATGGTAATGAATCTGGCCGTAGAGAGTGATTAATTTATCGCTGTAATTTTTACGCAAACTATGTCGTAAAATGGATTCGGCCTGTTCAAGCTTTTTCTTTTGCGCCAGATAGCGGCAGTATTCGACCATAATATCCGGATCATGCTTCAATGTTTTTGGCAGGTTGTCTATCAATTGCGTGATGGCGTCAGCCTGGTTATGCCGGATCAGATCGGATAAGGCGTGCAGGTACGTGTGGTGCAATAATTGATCAAACGCGGCTCCGGTCACGATTTTAGTTTTTTTCAGTTCCGGCAGGAGTGCTATCAGTTGCGGCCAGTCACGTACTTCCTGATAAAGATGCGTTAACAATTTGAGAACATAGGGGTGTTTGGGCGCCAAATCGTGAAGATGTCTTAACGTCGCAAGCGCCTGCTCCCACTGTTTGTTAGCCAGTTGCAATTGTGCCTGGGTCAGTTCAACGGCAATTTTTGCCTCGGGCATCGATTGCTGCGCCTCGCGCAGATAATCGTCACGAAGTTGACTGTCACCCATTTCCTGTGCGGCACGTGCGGCGGTCAGATAATTGAGCAAGGGGGTATCCGTATCCGGCAATGCTTTAATGAGATGGTTTTTCGCCTCCGACCAGTATCCCTCGCTGAATTCAATCAAGCCTCGCCGTGTGGTGGCCTGTGCTTTTTGGGCGCGTCGTTTGGCCAGCCATGTCTGATACGTGCCGGGAATATGGGTTATTTTGCTCAGTAACACCAGAAACATATGCAGCAGAATAAAGGCAAAAACAACGGCCAGTATCGCAAACCAGAGCGTGGTTTCAATGGTCCAGTGATTAATTGCTATTAATAAATAACCAGGATCCCTGTTGAGTTGAATACCCAGCCATACCGAGGCCAGGAGAATAATAAAGATGAAGAAAACACGAATCATAATCAACTATCCTTTTCAGAAGCCCTGGATGGTGTGGCGGCGGGTGTGTTGTTTGACTCAATAACCTGATTGAGAAGGGGTAGTGATTTATCAATCACCGGCTTGGTCGGGCTAAGCTCGGTTTCTTTCAGTGATTGCAAGTCTTTCATCAGGGCTTGCGTAGCAGGTGCGTTTTGTTCAAACGTACGTGTGATATCTTTCATGGCTTGATTGATAGACTGTTTGAAAATTTGCGTGTTTTGTCGCAGCACGGCCCATTGTGCTTCCTGTAGGTTCATACGAATACTCTCCTGCAACAGTGCCTGATGCAAGGGGGATAGAAGAGGTTTTATGTCTTCGTTGTTGTAGCGGACAACCACCAGTTTTTCCAGGAGATTCAAACTGTCACGCAGTCTTTCCCGCCAGGCGGGCGAACCATTCTGAGTCGAGGCGGCTGTCGGATTATCGGATTTGGGCGTGTTGAACGTTTGCCTGACGGGCAGTCGGGAAATTATGGCTTGTGCTGCGTCCAGTTTGCTCATGATACCGGCAATATCCACGGCTGGCATGGCTTTTATCCGGGCCATTTCCATAGCAATGGCTTGTCTGACCGCATACAGACGCTGATCCGGATTGGATTTGAGCAGCGTGTCCGCTTCCTCTAACAGTGCCAGGGTCGCGTATTGATTGTCACTCCAGTGGGCGTTGATCCGGGCTAATTCCAGATAATAACGTGCTTTAAGCAATAACCAGTCTTCTTTTTGATACGATTGCTGTCTCAGGGTGGATTGGAGCTGTTCGTTTAATTTCCCGATTTGTTTCTGCATCGTTGTTTGAGTGTTCATCAGGGTTTGCTCGACACCATCTACCTTTTTATTAGCCTGATGCTGGTTTAAAACGAGGGTATCCAGCACGGAGCGCGTGATCTGTTTTTGCTGGTTGAGCTGCTTGTTCTGGTAAATAGCGTAACCTGCCATAATAAACGCGATAGCCGCGATAACAAACGTCAGGGCGGAGGGAAAAACAAACGAGGTGCGTTTGGCTCGCGCTATGGCGTCCTCGGGCTTTTTCTCCGGATTTTTCGAGTTTTTTTTAGACAATTGCGATGGGGCTGTGTTTGGTGCGTCATTGCTGTTTGCCATGAGTAAATCCTTGGTTAAATTGATGCAGGGCGTCAATAATTGTTTCCGGGCGGCTGATAATGACCGTTTTTATCCCTAGCAAAGAGGCGGTTTGAGCCAAACGCCGGCTTAACACCAGGCAAGGCTTGTCACATAACCAGTGCTTTGCCTGCTCACCAAAAAAAGTAAAAACATTACGCATCGCCTGTTCACTTGTAAATAGTATAATATCCACAGCGTCATTGCGCCATAATCCTGTTATCAGTTCATGATCCGGCTCCGGCATGGTTCGTCGGTAAACGGTAATCTCTATCGCGTTAGCACGGTGTTTTACAAGGGTTTCGCCGATCAGGGTTCGTCCCCCTTCTCCTTTTACCAGCAATATGGTTTGTCCGTGGACAGCATGTAACGAAGGCAAAGCCAAAAGATGTTCACTGTCGCTTTCCGGCGGGATGAAATCGACCTCAATAGAGACATTTTGCAACGCGTTTGCGGTTTGTTGGCCTACGGCAATGATCGTTATGGAGGATGGCCACGTAATTTGCGCCTGTTGCAAGGGAGTGAAAAAATAATGAACGGCATTGGCGCTGGTAAAAATGGCTTGCTGAACCCGGTTGATATCCTGGAGCGAAGATAACCATTCAGTCGGTGTGGGTTCTATGGCTAACGCGGGGCAGGTAACGGCAAGGCCCCCTGCCTGTGTTATGGCTTGTGTTAACGAGGCGCCCTGATGGTGCGGGCGGGTGTTGAGTATGCGAAGCCCGCGTAAATCAATCTCTTTCATGGTGACAACCCGAGTATGGTTTGTGCGCCTTGTGCCAGCAAGGCCTCGGCGCAGGCGTCTGCCAGATCGCTGGCTTGATTGCCCGGACCCTGACGGCGGTCGGTCAGAACGGTCTTGCCGTCCGGTGTAAAGACTTTGGCTTGCAAGGACAATTGATTGGGGGGCGACACTGTGCAATAAACGGCTATAGGGACGTGGCAATTGCCGCCCAGTCTGGCGTTGACGCGGCGCTCGGTTTCTACGCAGAGTGTCGTCACTTCGTCGTTTAAAGGCGCAAGCCGTTTTTTTAAAGCCTGATCATCAACACGGCATTCTATGCCGATAGCCCCTTGTCCGCAGGCGGGAAGCATGATGCTCTGAGGCAGTACTTCATTGATAAAAGACTGCATACCCATGCGCTCAAGGCCCGCGGCAGCCAGAATAATCGCATCAAATTCCCCTGCATCGAGTTTGGCAAGACGGGTGTTGATGTTCCCGCGCAGGCATTTCACCTGCAAATCGGGACGAAACGCGAGCAATTGCGCCTGGCGTCTCAGACTCGATGTTCCGATGATACTGCCTTGCGGCAGCGAGGCCAGGTTCAGCGACGGGCGGCTGATGAACGCATCCATGGGATTGTCTCTTTTGCAGATGGCTGTCAGTCCCAGGCCTTCCGGAAGATCAGCCGGCACGTCTTTCATGGAATGAACCGCAATGTCCGCGCGATCCGAAAGCAAGGCGTCTTCCAGTTCCTTGACAAACAATCCCTTTCCTCCGGCCACAAGCAATCGATCCTTTAAAAAGCGATCACCGGATGTGGACATGGGGATTAACTCGATGGTCAGATCAGGCCAATGCGATTGCAGTAATTTGCCTGCGTGATTCGCCTGCCAGAGAGCCAGCGGACTTTTGCGAGTTGCAATGCGAATAGTCTTTCGTTCAGACATGATGGGTCTCTCTCGTTGAATCAGGACGGCATGATAGCATTTAAAACGCCGATTTCGGAATCCGGGATTTATATTATCCCTAATCCAGGTACCTATCCTGTTAAATCAGCGATTGCGCTTGACTTCGGTCGTTCCGTAGACAATTCTTGAATGATGCTCACAATGATTTTTTCTATAAATCATGAATGGCCGATCTCATGAATATGCCGAAAACGATCATTAATTACCTGGATCGCTCCATGCAGCGCAGCCTTTCACACGCGGCTCATCAGCTGGTTGCGGTCGGGTTGATCGCTTTTTTGGGATTTCCCTTCTTTTACTGGGTCTGGACAGACTGGTTTCCGCAGCCCTTTGAAACCCTGGAATTACGGATGATTGGCAGCGTGTTGGGATTGGGACTCATGCTAACTCCCTATTGGCCGGCAAGGCTCAAGCCATATATGTCCTGGTATTGGTTTTTTACGCTTCTTTATGGTTTGCCGTTCTTTTTCGCCTATTCCTTTTTGATGAGCCATGCCGGTGTTATTTCAGCCATGTCCTTGCTGTGCAGCGTTTTTTTCCTGGTTCTTTTGGTGGAATTGCCCACGTTGATCATTTTATTGTTCCTCGGGTGGGGGTTGGCCCTGCTGGGTTTTTACCTGCAATCACCGGTTTTTTATTTTGGGGAGGAGCATCTGGAAATGCTGTTGGTGGTTTTTCTGGTTATTATTGTCGGTTCCACCTTGAATTACAAAACGGCGATGCTGCAGCAACAGCGTCTTGATGGTATGGCGGCTGCGGCGGGCATGATAGCTCATGAATTACGAACACCGTTACTCGGTCTGAAAAGCGGTGCGGTGGCCATGGCTTCTTATTCGCCGCAATTGCTTCAAGCCTATTCTCTGGCCAGGGAACAGGGGTTGCCTGTTCATATCATCAGGCCGGCACGGTTGCAGCAACTGGAAGGGCTTAACGAACGAATGATCAATGAAATCAATTACGCCAATACCATCATCGATATGCTGTTGATTAAGGCCGGTCGGGAACAATCGCTGCAAAATTGCAAGATTGAGGCGTGCTCGATGGCGGAGTGTATTCTGGAGGCGTTGCGTCGCTATCCTTTTAAATCCAGGGCAGAGCGGGCATTGATTCATTGGGAAGGGGATTTTAATTTCGCAGGTTCCCGTCTTCTGATGCAGCATGTTCTTTTTAATCTGTTAAAAAACGCGCTTTACGCCATTTCCACGGTACAAAAAGGGGATATTACTCTCTGGGTTACCGAGACGGAAAAATGGAATATTCTTTATTTCAAGGATTCGGCAAAAGGCATGTCTGAGCAACAGCTATCCAAATTGTTTGATCATTTTTATACAACCACTTATATGGGAACGGGCATTGGCTTGTCCTTTTGCAAGCTGGTGATGAACCGGTTCGGCGGTAATATAGCGTGCACCGCGAAAGAAGGTGCCTATACCCAGTTTGAATTGAGGTTTCCCAAACCAAATTGATTTTGTTTGGAAAAACTAAACAATCGTGATATTTTATATACAAGTTGTAATGCTTGATTCGGTTTGGGAAAGGACTTCGCCGGACGGATTCGGACAAGCAAATACGCGTCTGTTCAAAGCGTATGAAAGGTTTTGATATTGGAACGTTTGCTCAGGAGGAGCTATGCCACATCATTCAATCCCTGCCTGCTATTTTCCAAGCACCGCCTTGTTTGTTGATGACAGTCGTGATTTTCTGTTAAATTTTGTTTTGCAACTGGACGAGGATCTGGCTTATAAAATATTTGACTCGCCTGTCGATGCACTGGATTGTATCAACAGGAAACGATGCGAGTTTGAAATGTTAAACCAGCGTTGCGAGAGCGAGTTGTGCGAAGCCAGAAGACGCCCGCTTGCCAATTCTGTTGTCAATTTAAATCTCGCGGCCATTCACGCTGAAATCTATAATCCGCGCCGTTTCTCGGAAATTTCGGTGGTGGTGGTGGATTACGCGATGCCCGGTATGGATGGTATCGAATTTTGTCGCCGGCTTGCCGATACCAGCATAAAGAAAATCCTGTTGACCGGACAGGCTGATGAAAAGATTGCAATAGAAGCCTTCAATGAAGGTTTGATTCATCGTTATATCCATAAAAATGATCCCGATTCGGCCGAGTTAATCACCAGGAGCATCAGGGAATTGCAGTGGCAATATTTTCAGGCTATGTCGGATATGATTGTCCGCATGTTATCGGTGACGCCGCCAAATTGTCTTTATGATCGGGTATTTATCGATTTTTTCCATCAGCTACGCGCCGAAAAACGGGTTGTTGAATATTATCTGGCCGATAGCGGCGGAAGTTTTTTGCTATTGGATGATGATGCCAAGGTGAGCTTTTTGATTGTAAAAAACAAGGCGGAACTGGAATCACAATGTGCTTTGGCACGAGCGAAAGGTGCGAGTGATGAGGTGTTGAATCAGTTATTGGCCGGTGAAAAAATGCTGTGTTTCTGGCAGGATGATTGCTTGAACTCCGACAATGGCCTAACGGCGGAATGGAACAGTTGGGAAAATTGTCTGGTGTCGGCAAACAGATTGCAGGGAGAGAATACTTACTATTACGCTTATATCCATGGCCCGGTTTTGTTTGATGTGCGTCAGGATAAAATTCTTTCCTATCATCGCCATCTGGACGATGTGGATGCCGAGGAGCTGTTACTGGCTTAATTTTCCGAATGACAAGCATGAACGAAAGCCAGGGGCACCGATAAGATGGCGGTATGATTCGGACTGGAAATAGCAACGTCTTGTCGGTATGATTCTCCTGTCATATTTTATGAGGAACGGGCTATGCGCCTTGAAGTTTTTTTGCTGTTCGGGATACTGTCTTTGCCGGCATGGGCCACACTCGATTTTGATCGTCAGCAGATTGAGCAGCGTATTCAACCGGTTGGCAGGGTTCATGTCGAAGACCAGCCGGGCACAAGCCAACCCAAACAGCCCGTGAAGGCTGTCGCGGTTAAAAAGGAACCTGGTCAGGAGACTTACGATCAGTTTTGCGTGACATGCCATCGTGACGGCGTGGCGGGTGCGCCCCGGTTTCGGGATAAGGCGGATTGGCAGCCGAGGCTGACGGCGAATAACAACGTAGACGGACTGGTCGCCTCGGCCATCAAGGGGATGAACGCCATGCCACCCAAGGGTACGTGCATGGATTGCAGCGAAAAGGATTTAAAACAAGCCATTGAATATATGTTGCCCAAGTCATGACTAATCGTAACTACCGCTACTGGCAATTTCTACTGATTCTTGCCACCATGTTTGTCCTGATGGCATCCTTTTATTTTGAATTTGTCGAAAAACTGCCCCCGTGCCCATTATGCCTGATGCAGCGTTTCAGTATCATGATATTGCTGGCGTTGCTCATGATGGAATTTTTTCTTGGTTTGTCCCGAAGGGGTAAACCGGTAGTGGTTTTTCATCTGATTATCGCTGTAGCCGGACTGTACTTCGCCGGTCGGCAAATATGGCTTATGTCGCTGCCCCCCGGGAAGACACCGGCATGTTTGCCCGGCCTGGATGTACTGATTCACTATTTTCCATGGCAGGATGTGGTTCGCGCCTTGTTTCTCGGTGCCGGAGATTGTGCTGAAACACGCTGGCAGTGGCTGGGGTTATCCATGCCCGCCTGGGCGGCGATGTACTTTATCGGTATGTTTTTGGCCGGACTCGTAAACTACCACCTGTTATCCCGCTTCAGTAAATTGGTACCATGACAGCCTTTCAATGCGAAGTACTACATCATTACCCCCACAATAAAGCGCGCCTGACAAGGGTGACAACGCCGCATGGTGTTTTTACGACACCGGTCTTTATGCCGGTAGGTACGCGTGCCGGAGTTAACAATATGATACCCGACGAACTGAGGGAGGCGGGCAGTTCGATCATACTGGGTGGTAATACTTATCACATGCTTTGTGCGCCGGGGATGGCGATTATCGAGAAAGCCGGAGGGATGCATCCATTTATGGGGTGGCAAGGCCCCATGTTGACCGACAGCGGCGGGTTTCAAGTGTTTAGCCTCTCTAAAAACAAAGAAATCTGCACCATTGATGAAGAAGGGGCTCATTTCCGATTACCCGATGATAAACGTTTGATTCATATGACTCCGGAAATGTCTCTGGAAACACAGAAAATTATCGGCGCCGACATTATCATGGCGTTTGATCAATGTACCCCGGATCAAAGCAGCCGTGATGAAGTACGGCACATCATGACACGTACACACCGCTGGCTGAAGCAATCGATAGATTATCATCAGAACCATCCGACCTCCCGTTACGGCTGTCGTCAGGCGTTGTTTGGCATTATTCAGGGAGGAATATACGAGGATCTACGCTGTGAGAGCGCTGATTTTGTTGCGGGAATGGACACGGACGGTATTGCCATCGGAGGTGAAACCGTGGGCTTTAACATGAAAATGACCATAGATATTATTCGTTGGGTCAGGGATCATTTGCCGCCGGAAAAGCCCCGTTACACCATGGGCGTCGGAATGTCGCCGCAGGATCTTCTCGATGTGGTGGCACAAGGGGTTGATATGTTTGATTGTGTCGCACCGACACGGAACGCGCGTCATGGTGCGCTCTATTGCGGAGAAGTCGTACGGACGGGAGATTGGTTAAAGTTTGACAGCCCTTATGATAACCATCGCATATCTATCAAAAAAACCTGTTTTGCCCGGGACGAATCACCGATAATGCCGGGTTGTCTTTGCTATACCTGTAAAAATCATACGCGCGCTTTTCTACATCAACTGTCCAAACAGAAAGCCAATTTGTTCACCGCGCTGGCTAGTATCCATAATATTCATGTCATGAACGACGTTTGTGCTAAAATGCGTGACTTGATTATTTCTTCCATTAACACCCAGGAGACAAAATGATTGTTATTACCACCTCCAGAGGCGATATTCATGTGCAGCTGGACACTGAAAATACTCCGGCCACGTCAGAAAACTTTCTCGATTACGTGCGAAGCGGATTTTATAACGGTACCATTTTTCACCGGGTTATTGATAAATTTATGATACAGGGTGGAGGATTAACGTCGGATCTGGATCAGAAAAAAACGAACGCTCCCGTACAAAACGAGGCGAAATCCGCCAAACCCAACAAGCGAGGAACTATTGCCATGGCGAGAACCATGGATCCTCATTCGGCAACCGCGCAATTTTTTATTAATGTTGCCGATAACGCTTTTCTGAATTTCACCGGAGAACACCCGCAAGGATATGGTTATTGCGTGTTTGGGGAAGTGGTGGAAGGAATGGATGTGGTTGACGCCATTGTAAAAGTCAAGACCGGCGAGCGGATGGGGCATGCGGATGTGCCTCTTGAAGATATTATTATTCATGAAATACGTGAGACGGACGAGTAGTTTTGTCAGGATCTGTTGATATTTCATTGCACGGTTAAAAACATCCAACCCCCCTTAATCTGTGGGGGGTTGGCGTCAATACGGCATTATTTTTCACGGATTTTTTTAAGACTTTTTGAATAGTCGAATTTAGGCATTTCAATATGAAAAAAGATGGCAAGTACCCGGCTTGTAAAAATCGCCATCAAGACAATAATAATGTTAAGGTGGGTGCTGACATGAAAACGATCAAGAATGATATATAAGAGCGAGCCAAGCAAGGCAATAACGGCATAGAGTTCCCTGCGGAGAACAAGCGGGATATCATTACAGAGAATATCACGCAGCATGCCTCCGCAAATCCCGGTCAATGTTCCGCTGATGATGGCAATACTGGGTGAAAATCCGTTGTCCAGCATTTTTTGGGTTCCGATAATGACAAAAGCGGAGAGTCCCAGGGCGTCGAGAATTAGAAACAAGCGCATAATTTTCGCCAGGGAACCTGCCACAAAGATAGTCAGGATAGCAAACACCGAGGTATACAAAAGATATTCAGGATGAGCGACCCATGTGAGCGGGTGGGTATTAAACAACGTGTCGCGAACGGTACCGCCTCCCAGGGCGGTGATACATGCGATTAATATGACGCCAAAAAAATCCATTTTTTTCCGTCCGGCAGCAATTGCACCGGTGATTGCCTCAACACAGATGCCCACGATAAACAAATAATGGAGTAACATGATTGGGTACTGCTCATAAAAATGGCATCATAACATTTATTACAGGCTGGCAAAATATGCAGGACAGGCTAGGATTAAATATAATTGTTTCTGACAGACGCTGTTAACCATTCAGGCTGTACAACGGCAATGTGGGTCATGGCGTTGTTTAAAGCCGTAAAATTACTGGTGGAAAGATATTAAAAATCGGAGAGAAAATAATGAGTGACGAATCAGAAAATTCTTCCTTTATCAAAAATATTGATAGGGAGACTCATGACAGTATTATGCACTTGCATCAAAAGTTGACAGGGATCCAGGATGAGATTGATGTCAAAATAAAAACGCTTGCTGACGAATCGGATAATCCGGAAAATCAAGGTCGTAAGCAACGGCTTCTTGCCTTGTCTAACGAAATTCAAAAAGCGTTGGCCAGTATCAACAAACTGGTTTCCCTGGCTGGCGACAAAGAGTCACGTCCTGAAGGTTTTGAACAGGTTGAACACGCGGATCTGGTGGCATTTCGTGATATGATCAATGACAGTGCCAATCAGATTGATGAAATTAAGGATAAACTTTGAGTTTTATCAGACACGGGTTCTGTAAAAAATAGTTTTATTGATTCATTTTGGCTAGGCTCTGTGAACCAGTTTTTTCGCAAAGCGAAAATGTGGATAATTGGTACCATTTTTTGCGAAAATGGCCGTAGCCCGTAAGGAGGCCTTCGGCCGTATTGCGGGTTTGATGTGCTAATTGGGAACGCTATCCCGCATTACGGCTTCGCCTTCATGACGGGCTACAAGACATTATTATTTGTTGATGTTTCGTTTCGTGTAGTGAAAATATGGGTAATTAGGTTCCATTATGGGTTTGAATGAGACGAGTAGCGGTTTGTCTGGAGACGACCCGTCGTGCAAATTCCGGGATTTATAACAATATAATTTTGATGTTTTATTAAGGCAATTAGTTAACGTGAAGAATACCCGGTCATTATCCAGGCTGAGTTTATTTTGGCTGTTGAATCTTCCTTTTTTTATTTTAGTACACGTCAGTTTCATTAGTTATTTGCCATTTCCCCTGAATAGTTACGGCTCAATGGGTTATTTCATCGCACTTGCCGTCGCCCAGGCGGGTATTATCTCCTGGATTTTTTTGCTGGTATTGCCGTGGTTGCTCGGTCTGTTAAGCGGTCACCGCATTTCGCCGATTTGGTTGTCGTTCATTGCGGCTACCTGCGTATTGTATCTTTTGTTGCTGGATAAATTTGTCTATTTTCAGTTCCGGACACATATCAACTGGTCCATCGTGCAGATGATTCTCAGCCCGGTCCGGGCCCAGATTTTTGATTTATCCTCAATGGATTATTTCGGTCTGGTCTCAGTGTTTGTCGCGGTATTTATTCTGCAAGGGCTATTATTCAGATTGTCTGCTGCGTTGCATGTGAATGGGTCGTATATAGCGAAACCGGCGCGGTGGATGTTACTTGCCCTGCTGTTTCTGGTTCAGGGGATGTATGTGTGGGCCGATGCGGTTTATAAGCCGGAAATTCTGATGACCAGCGAATTAATGCCCTGGTTTCATGGTGCGACGGCCAAACGGTTTCTTGCCCGCCATCATATTGTGACTCCCCAAAAGCAACGGGCTGGTCTGGGTGCCCTGGACTCCGGATTTCTTAATTATCCGTTAAAACCCCTGCAAATCAGAACGTTATCCCGGAAACCTAATATTCTTATCCTGGCAATCGACGCCTGGCGTTATGATAATCTTAACCGGCAAACGACGCCGAACCTGGCCAGACTGGCTGATTCTTCCGAGTTGTATCTTAATCATTTCAGTGGTGGCAACAGTACCCGGGCGGGTATATTCAGTTTGTTTTATAGTTTGGCCCCCAATACGTTTGAAACCTTTTATCAGGCGGGTAAAGGTCCGATTTTATTTGATGTTTTGTATCGGCAAGGTTACGAGGTTGGTGTCTACACCAGTGCTTCCGCCATTTCTCCACCCTTTCATCGCACGGTGTTCAGCAATGTTGCGGGTTTCGAGCCTACCCTGCACGGTTCGGACAGTGTAGAACGGGACAAGGCAGTGACGGTGAAATTAAAGCAGTTTTTCAAGCAGGCGCAAAAAACGGATAAACCTTTTTTTGCGTTTGCTTTCTACGACAGTGCCCACGCGCATCACTTCCCTCCCCCTTCTGACAGGGCGCCTTTTCAGCCAACCGGAAAAGTCAGTATTTTAAAAATCACCGATCAATATCAGCAGCAACTGGCTTACAATCAATACCGTAACGCCGTTTACTTTATTGATGATTTGTTTGGTGCGCTTTTTACGTACATGGAAAAATCCGGATTGATGCAAAATACGCTGATCATCGTGACCTCGGATCATGGTGAGGAGTTTAATGATAATGGTTTGGGATTTTGGGGGCACAACGGTAATTTTACCCCGGCTCAGACCCGGGTACCGTTACTGGTTCACTGGCCCGAACAACGAACTAAAAAACGTTTTCATCATACTACCACCCATTACGATGTGATGCCTACGCTTCTGAGCCAGGTATTGGGTGTGCAAAATCCTTTTGATGAGTACAGCTTGGGGCGTTTATTGTCTGATGACAGGCAACGAGAGATTATTTTGATGGGCAGTTATGGTAATGTTGCAATTTATTCGCCTGCCAAATCGCTTATCGCGGTGGCGAACCGCCTCGGTTATTTTGAAATGCAGAATCAGCGGGGCGAGGTGTTAAAAAATAAACGTCTTGATCCGGAAATGCTTGGCAAGGCTTTTGAACAGATGCATCGATTTTCAGGGAAGCACAAGGATTGATGAAGTTCCATTGTTAATTCAGGGTGCAACAGGCACCCTGAATGATCGCAACCGGACGGTTAAATGGCATGGCTTATTTCAAGTTCTACACTGTACTTGTTAATAAAACGTGTTTTTAAATCAATATTCCAGGTTTGTTTGGGAGAAACACGGACACCGGTTACCAAGCCAACCACTTGTTGTTGTTCTATGGAGCGCAGAAAATACGTGTTGTTACTGGATAAGCCGATAGCCGGTTTTGAATAGGTTCCCTTGGTTCGCATGAAGGAAGGACCGGCATAAAGGAAACCGTCTTCAAATCTATATCCTGCAATAATGTCGGCGTTAAAGGTATGGTATTTCAAATTAATGGATTGATTGATTCCTATGGAGCCTCGGATAACGGCGTAGCTTATTTGCGGGTTAGAAATAAAATAATTGACATCGTAGCCCAGAAATACAGGGCTTTCCGGGTTTCGTGAGAAAATACCTTTGATACCGACAATACCGGCTACATCCGGCTTTGTAATGACATTACCTTGCGCCACAGTGGGGGATACGGTATTTTCTGAAGGCTGTACGGAATCGACGGTACGGATTTTAAAGGCGCCGATGCCGGCATAAGGCATTAGAAAGGGTCTTGGGGCCCATCCTGCCATAAGCATGTTTGTCCAGGTGTTGACATCCACCAGGTTACGGGCGGTGCTACCCGTTGTTTTTAAATTATCTTCGTAGGCATAAATACTGCGTATCCCTATCCAGAAATGGTGGGGTGATGGTTCCGGTTGTCCGAATTTATCCACCGGACTGAGCGTGTCAGCATACGATACGGCATTTACCAATAAACAAGCTCCCATGGTCAGTTGAAACAGCTTCTTCATTCCTTACATCCTTATAGTATGATAAAAATAACTGGTCATGCTAGCAAATGAAAGACGGTATGACCAGAGATATTTTTGCCTGATGCCGGCTAGCATTAAATCATGTAATATTTTGAATTTTATCCATTATTTTTGCAACATGGCCAGATTAACGGAAGTGTGAAATGACATGGTCAATCTTGGCACGGGATAATCTTGTTAAAGTGGTTCTCGAATGAGAGTCATTTGAAGCCGTTATGAATATTTGGAAAATAACTCTATATTGGTTTTAAAATTAGTTTAAAGCTTCCATTAAGAAATCGAGCCTCAAGGAAAAAGCTGTTTTGAGGCTTTTTTCTTTTCGAAGTGGCCGAATTATGTTTCTAATCACGCAGGCATTCAGGGGCAACAAAGGTAAAGAGTCGCCCCTGCTACTGCGAGTGTGGCGACTCTTTCCTTATCAATCAATAATACTGCAGTTTAACGAGGCTGTTGACGGTGTTGCTCCAATTGTTGTTGTAATTTATCGACTATTTCTAAAAGTGGTTCACGAATAGACTTATCACAACTTGAAGCAAGCACATTAATACCTCTGATATATGCTTCCACCGGACATTGCTCTGTTGAAGAATCCCGGGTTTTGGTTTCAGCAAGATAGTGTAACATTCCACACACGGTCTCAGAAAGCGAATGATAATTGCCACGCTCATAAGTAGCTAATAATAATGGACCATAAAGGAGTAATCGAGCTTCTTCGTTTATGATACCCTCAAAGTCATCACCCATCTGGAATCGGAGTAAGGCATCTAGAGCAGAAAGCGTCAATGGGGCAGAACCTGAGACATGATTGATAATCGGAATACCCTTATCTTCACATTGCTTAGCCCAAGTGGGTTTTTGCTGGTTGCAAAACATTCTAAACAAGCTGTTTCGGGGTGTAACCTTGTGCACTTTTGCTCTTCCACAATCATGATTTGCATGATCAATCCGACTTTTTGGTATTATGATCTCCTCATTAGACTGAGGATTTAAGTCGTCTCTTCGATTTTTATAGACATCGTTAATAGGCTTTGGTATGAAGCAAAGTGTTTTTATATGTTGAATAAATTGATGTATTTCTTTTTGATCTTTTGTTGCATTGGGGTCATTTTGTGGGTCTTGTGGAGCCATGGCCCAAGGGGCATTGATCATTCTATAACCCATTGCCGTTAACACGGATTCAATAGCAGTCGCTAAATCATCAGGTGATATTCTATCTGCCTTTTTATTGAAAAAATTTCTAAAATCCTGGGCAGAATCAAACCCACCGACTTCCATGCCATTAGTCCCTCCTAATAACCACTCAATTGCGTCATCGTTGAAGCGTTGAAAAGTTATGCCAATGCTTTGATGTAAATATTTCAGAATAAGCGTGTTGGCAGCACGAGGTTGGTTCATGGCTAGTCTACTTAGCAATATCGAGACTTGTTTTAATTCACTTGAAAACTCTCTAGGTATGTCTAAGATATGAGGTTTATTTTTTTGAGCATTAACGACTTCTTTTGACCTATTGAAATAAATCTTCGTGCCGTTACTTATTACGCTATTTCTTATAAAACTATTAAGTTCTGAAGTAGTCATAAGCAAATTGTTTTTCTTCTTGTTGCATACTATCAGGGTATATTCCGAAGAGACATAATGCGTTGTATCACCATTTAAATGGCGATCAGGAACATTATATTTTGAAGGTTCAATATCTGATTGCAATACCATTGACTCAATAGAGACTGATGATTTATCGAGCTTGTAATCCTGGCTTTTAAGCCGATGTTCGACAGTAGTGTGGGAAGCATTCTTGGAATAATGCCTCTTGGATTTGTGGAATTTTTTTTCAATCTTATCATGTTTGAGCTGTGTCCATATTCCCAATCTGGTAAGCATAGCTATTTCTCCTCGTTATGAGTTCATTTATCTTGCATAAGCTCCAATTTTTATGGGTCTATTTCTCGATAAAGTAATTAAATGAATCTGGAAGATCATTTATAACGCAAGAAGATTAATGTTTTATTAATTAATGATCGCTTTTAAGACACATCGAAAAAAATTATTACTATTGGATTGATTTTATTAAACTATTTTCTAGTTCAAGAGAGCGGTAAAATGCGACAAGGAAAATGTGGTGGTGCATCGTATTTATTGAATGTGCAATATAGCCACTTTGTTGTGGAGGATAATTATTGGGGTAGTTGTGCAGGTGCATGATTCGTGTTGTGCGGGAACAAGGTCGTTAAAAATAGTAGATCAGGCGCAGGAATACGGCATTATGTTTGCTGTTTAAGAAATTGCGGAACAACATTTTCAATGAAATCACTGTTTGAAAGCCTATAATAAAGAAATTACATTTAATGGTTTTGGTCGAGATACAGTCGACTGTCAGTAATCGTTAGAGTGGTCATGATAATCACTAAAAAAGGCCTGTAACCCAAACAAAGTGAATTGAAACAACTGTTATCGACTAAAAAATTGCACTTGGAGATGCGGTTCGTTTTTTTACATTAGAGCCTATTGTTATATAAACAGGGCTTTGGAGCCGGTATCAATATCATGTAATTCCAACGTTGTTGCAATACTTAAGTCAATGGCTTGCCGGATGGTCTTTTGAACCTGTTGCCCATCACTGATAAAAGAACGTTGATCATCGCCAATGATTGCGAGAATGGCGCCGGCGAGGATGGCTTTCTTGCTGGGAAATGAAATGTGCAAACGACTGCTAAGTAAAGAGGCTAGGGTAAATAATTGTGCACATTCCATTTCGGTGGCCAGAACCCCCGCTGATTTCATGGCGGCCATATACTGTTGTTCGTCTGCCATGAATGAATAATTGTACTCCCGGGCAAATAAAGAACTTTTGGAGTGTATGATACCAAGATGAATATTTTCTTGGTTTCGTGTCGCGCGACCTGCTGCGGTTATGTATTCATAAGAAGCTATGGCCGGGTATTCACGGTATATGTAATCCCAAGAGGCTTTATCGTCACGAACGGCGGCGGTTGCAATGACCAGATCACCTATTTTGACGTGTTCCGATTGCAGGGAAGCCGCAGTACCGACTCGCAATAGTCGCCTGGCGCCCACCATAACTAATTCATTAATAATAATATCTGCGCTCGGCCCCCCCATGCCGATAGAGATGGCTCCGACATCAATACTGCTATTATTTTTATCAGCCAGTGTGCCCAGGTACAGATTATGTTGTCTGGGATGTTTGTTAATTGTGGTCTGATTAAAGCGTGTACTGATTTCTCTGGCTCGTTCATCGGAACCGGTTAGAAACAGATAGCGGCCGAGACCCTGGTTACCGGCCATATCTTCCGGATCGGCGTGTATATGTTGTGGTTTGATAAATTCTGTCATTCGTCATGCTCTGGTGAGGACGTTTTGTTATACACTGCCATCTGGCCAGACAAGTTGCAATCTTTTTCATAATGTTGAGTTTAAAGATATTTTTAGTTGACTATAATGGTTGAACTGATACCATCCTCTCCGGAAATCGGGAGTAACGGATTTCCATTCTGGTTCAAGCCGGGAATTCATAACAGTACCAATGGAAAATGTATTTGTTGAATCCCGTGGAAATAAAGTGGCATTGCTCATGGCAGTCCACCTCGCTTAACAAAGAAGATCGACGTGGTGTGTCAGGTTCTGCGCGCGCCTCTGTTTCAGGGTGCAAACGGGGTGTGTCCGCCCATTTTTTTTGGTGGGTTGATGCTATCCTGACTACTGTGGCTGCTATTTGTCAGGATACTATCTATTGCTTCCTATAGGGTAAGCAAAGCAGGATTTTGTCCTGGAAAATCATACAAAGTATTTGCTTTGTGTAGGCGGCTCTAATATAATCACCGCCGTCCACGTTGTAGAATGAATTATAGGCACGTAGCTCAGTGGTAGAGCACCACCTTGACATGGTGGTGGTCGGTGGTTCGATCCCACTCGTGCCTACCATATTAACCCTGCCAAGCAGGGTTTTTTTTTGTTTCGTGAACAGGCGAGGATTGCTGAAAATAAAATAGTCAAGATACAATCGGGAAGTGCTTCAAATCCCCGGGAACAAGCCAGGAATCGTTTTCAATGCGGGCGAGACATATAACCATTGAATAACCGGATTGAAAACGGTTTTGGGAGCCGGGACTGGCGTTTGGGGTCATTTCTGATAACGTTGTGACTGGTGGGTGGAGAAAATACAATGCCTAACATTAGATTACCTGATGGCCAAGTGAAACATTTTGAACAGGCGGTTTCAGTCTATGATGTCGCCCATGACATAAGTCCGGGACTTGCAAAAGCCACGCTGGCCGGAAAAGTGGACGGCAAGCTGGTTGATACCGCTTTTCTGATTGAAAGGGATTGTGATTTGCTGTTGGTTACAGAAAAACAGGAAGATAGCCTGGAAGTTATCCGCCATTCCACAGCCCATTTGCTGGCGCAAGCGGTAAAAACGCTTTTCCCTACTGCTCAGGTAACTATCGGTCCGGTTATTGAGGACGGTTTCTATTATGATTTCGCGTTTGGCCGGCCGTTTACTCCGGAAGATCTCGAATTGATAGAAGCCAGGATGTATGAATTGGCCAAATCCGATTTACCCGTAACCCGACGGGAATTACCACGTGATGAAGCTATCCGTTATTTTCGAAGTCTTGGTGAGGAATACAAGGCGAAAATCATTGCCGACATCCCCGAGGGTGAAACCCTGTCTCTCTACAAACAGGGGGATTTTGAAGATTTATGCCGCGGGCCGCATGTCCCTTCGACCGGACGTCTGAAAGCATTTAAGTTAACCAAGGTTGCCGGCGCGTACTGGCGCGGTGATTCCAGTAATGAAATGCTGCAGCGTATTTACGGTACCGCCTGGGCGGATAAAAAATCCCTGGAAAGCTATCTGCACAGGATTGAGGAAGCCGAGAAACGCGATCATCGCAAGCTGGGTAAGGCTCTGGATTTGTTCCATTTTCAGGACATCGCTCCCGGCATGGTATTCTGGCATCCCAAAGGCTGGACCATTTATCAAATCCTTGAGCAATACATGCGCGATCGGTTGCGTGATTTTGGTTACCAGGAAATCAGGACGCCACAATTAGTCGATCGATCCTTATGGGAAAAATCAGGTCATTGGGATAATTTCCGCGAGGAAATGTTCATCACGGAAACCGAGAATCGTCATTATGCCGTCAAGCCCATGAACTGTCCCTGTCATGTTCAGGTTTTCAATCAGGGTTTGAAAAGTTATCGCGACTTACCGTTACGTCTGTCTGAATTTGGTAATTGTCACCGTTGCGAACCATCCGGCTCTCTTCATGGATTGATGCGCGTTCGTAACATGGTTCAGGATGATGCTCATATTTTCTGCACGGAAGAGCAGATTCAGTCCGAAGTAGCCATGATGCTTGATTTGGTACAATCCGTATACGCTGATTTCGGATTTGACGACATTAAATACCGCCTGGCGCTGCGTCCCGAAAAACGGGTGGGCAGCGACGCAGTCTGGATCAAAGCGGAAGACGCGCTGCAAAGCGCCATGAGAAGCCGGGATATTCTCTGGGAGGATGCTCCGGGTGAAGGCGCGTTTTATGGTCCGAAAATCGAGTGTTCGCTCTCCGATTGTCTTGGACGGATCTGGCAATGCGGCACCATCCAGGTTGATTTTTCCATGCCGGAGCGGTTAGATGCGGATTACGTGGCCGAAGACGGCAGCAAACAGATTCCCGTCATGCTGCATCGTGCAATCCTGGGATCATTTGAACGGTTTATGGGTATTTTAATTGAACATTATGCCGGCCGTTTTCCGTTATGGCTGGCTCCCGTCCAGGCGGTTGTGTTAACTATCAGTGAGAAACAAGAAGAATTTGCGACAAAAGTAACAAATATTTTGCAAAAAAGAGGCCTTCGTGCCAATTTTGACTTGAGAAATGAGAAAATTGGATTTAAAATCCGCGAGCATACTCTACAAAAAGTTCCTTACTTACTGGTTATTGGCGACAAAGAAGTGGAAAGCGGTTCTGTTGCCGTAAGAACTCGTGAAGGTGATGATTTGGGAGTAATGCCTGTTGAAGCCTTATGCGATACGTTACAGAAGGAAATCATCGCGAAAGGTCGAACATAAAACTATTTGGAGGATAAAGCCATTATTGCAACAAATAAGCGTGACAGTGATCGCGCACGAGTAAATGAACAAATCAACGTACCGGAAGTACGCTTAATTGATGCGGATGGCAACCAGGTAGGAATTGTGTCAACACGTGAAGCATTGCGTGCGGCAGAAGAAGGTGGATTTGATTTGGTGGAAATATCTCCCACTGCGAAGCCGCCGGTCTGCAGAATTATGGATTATGGTAAATTTCTCTTTGAATTGAGTAAAAAACAAGCTGAAGCGAAGAAAAAACAGAAGCAAATTCAAGTTAAAGAGCTGAAATTCCGTCCCGGGACGGAAGATGGGGATTATCAGGTCAAGCTACGCAACCTGGTACGTTTCCTTAATCATGGTGACAAAGTCAAAATCACGCTGCGTTTTCGCGGTCGGGAAATGGCTCATCAGGAAATTGGCATGAAAATCATGGAGCGGTTGCAGCAGGATACGGCTGAAATAGCCGTCATTGAGCAGCACCCGAAACGAGAAGGTCGTCAATTGTTGATGGTATTGTCGCCCAAGAAAAAGTAAGGTGGTTTTCTGACCTGTGATCTGCGGCTTTTGTCACAAATCTACAGCAGTTACTACATCATATTAGTAGCAGAATAAATGCGGAGTAATTAGTTATGCCTAAAATAAAGTCACATCGTGGAGCGTGCAAGCGTTTCCGAAAGACAGCAAGTGGTGCCATCAAGCGTCGAGGCGCTTACAGGAACCATATCCTCACTAAAAAATCACCTGGTCAAAAACGCCACCTGCGGGTTGGTGCCAGAAGATTGAAAGATTGTGATGCGCGCCTTGCCGCACGCATGTTGCACGGTAGTTAAGGGGAGGATATAAGTAATGCCAAGAGTTAAACGCGGTGTGACGGCGAAAGCGCGCCACAAGAAAATTCTAAAACAAGCCAAGGGTTATTATGGTGCCCGCAGTCGTACCTATCGTGTCGCCAAGCAGGCCGTCATCAAAGCCGGCCAATACGCTTACCGCGACAGACGTCAGAAAAAACGTCAGTTTCGTGCGCTGTGGATTACACGTATTAATGCACAAGCCAGAGAGTGTGGCTTATCCTATAGCCGTTTGATTGATGGATTAAAGAAAGCGGCCATTGAAATGGATCGAAAAGTGCTTGCTGATCTGGCTGTCCATGACAAGCAGGCTTTTGCGGCGGTTGCCGAGCAGGCCAAGAAAGCACTCGCTCAGTAACATCTATGATCACGGATTACGAGGAGGCTTTGGCCTCCTTTTTTACATGCAGGCAAAATCATGCAAGATATCATTGAATTGCAGAAGCACGCTTCCAAAGCGATTGAAGAGGCTCACGATGTTGTGCATCTGGAAGCGATTCGTGTTGATTATTTGGGTAAAAAAGGACGATTGACAGAGATTCTGAAAGGATTGGCCGGGCTATCCGCAGAAGAGAAACCCCGGGTCGGTCAGCTGGTTAATCAGGCCAAACGTGACATCAGTGCGCTTATTGAAGAAAAGAAGCTTCTTCTGAAAGAGCGGCAACTACAGAAAAAACTGGCGGCGGAACGTATAGACGTCACGCTGGCCGGGCGCCAATCACAATGTGGTTCCCTTCATCCCGTGACCCAGGTTAAGCAATTTATTAATGATTATTTCAGCAGACTGGGCTTTGATATCGTATCCGGGCCGGAGATTGAGACGGAATTTTATAATTTTGAAGCCTTGAACATTCCAGGACATCATCCCGCACGTGCCATGCACGACACGTTTTATTTCGGTGATGGTCGTTTGTTGCGTACGCATACGTCTCCCGTACAAATACGAACTATGGAACAACGCACACCGCCATTACGACTGATTGCTCCAGGGCGTGTGTATCGATGTGATTCGGATTTGACCCACACCCCCATGTTTCATCAGGTCGAGGGGTTGCTGGTGGAAAAAGAAGCCACCATGTCCCATCTTCGCGGCTTGCTGCACGATTTTTTTGCCGTTTTTTTCGGCCGCGAACTGGCTTTGCGTTTCAGACCATCGTATTTCCCTTTTACGGAGCCCTCGGCCGAAGTGGATATTGAGTGTACGCAATGTTCGGGTAAAGGGTGTCGCTCCTGCAAGTTTACCGGCTGGCTTGAAGTGCTGGGGTGCGGGATGGTGCATCCCAATGTTCTGACAGCGGTTAATATTTCTCCTGAAGAATACCAGGGTTGGGCGTTTGGCCTGGGCATGGATCGATTAGCCATGTTGTATTTCGGAATTGATGATTTGAGAATGATGTTTGAAAACGATATCACTTTTTTAAAACAGTTCTGAACAAAGCAGATTATACGGTCTGTGAATGCAACGGCTGAAGTGGAATGAAACGAATCTCCGAAACAGGTATCAATAATGAAAGTTAGTGAATTATGGTTGCGTGAATGGGTTAATCCTTCTCTTGATGAACAACAATTGGCAAGCCTGCTGACCATGGCTGGCCTGGAAGTGGATGCCGTTAATCCGGTTGCCGCTCCTTTTAACCAGGTTATTGTGGCTCAAGTCATCAATACCACACCTCATCCGCAAGCGGATAAATTAACTTTATGCGATGTTGATACAGGATCTGGCCATCTCGTGAAAGTGGTTTGCGGCGCATCCAATGTGCGACCAGGATTAAAAGTGGCGCTGGCGCAGACGGGTGCGAATCTCCCCGGCGGTATCCTTATCAAGGAAACCACCTTGCGCGGCGAACTTTCCCAAGGCATGTTATGTTCCGCATCGGAACTGGGCCTTGCGGAAAGTTCCGAAGGGATCATGGAACTGGATGAAGACGCACCGGCAGGAATCAATCTGAGAGACTATTTAGTCCTTGATGATCACATACTGGATATTGATCTGACTCCCAATCGGGCGGATTGTCTCAGCGTTCTGGGTGTTGCTCGTGAAGTTGCCGCGTTAACCAGGGTTTCCTTAAATCGGCCGGATATCGATGTGTGTCAGCCGGAAATCGATGAGCAGCTCACTGTCAAGCTGCAAAATAAGCAAGCCTGCCCGCAATACTGCGGACGAATTATCAAAGGTATTGATTCCCGGGCGTCAACACCACTGTGGATGAGAGAGCGTCTGCGCCGGTCGGGGATACGAGCCATACATCCGGTGGTTGATGTGACCAATTATGTCATGCTGGAGTTAGGCCAGCCCATGCATGCGTTTGATTTGCACCGGTTGCAAGGCGATATTACTGTCCGGTTTGGTAAAAAAGACGAATCGTTTGAATTATTGGATGGTCAGACCGCTCTATTGCAGGAGGATGTTCTGGTGATAGCCGATAGCGATCAGATCCTTGCTATTGCCGGTGTGATGGGTGGAGCGAGCAGCGCTGTTGATGAATCGACCACGGATGTTTTCCTGGAAAGCGCGTTTTTTACTCCACAAGCGATTACCGGCGTAGCACGCCGCTATGGATTGCATACGGATTCCTCGCAGCGATTTGAGCGCGGCGTGGATCCGGGGATGCAAATGATGGCAATGGAGAGGGCTACTGCCTTGCTGCTGTCTATTACCGGCGGAAAGGCGGGACCATTGTCTATTGCCAGTGCGCCGGAATATCTGCCGTCGGTGACACCAATAGCCTTTGATCCGACCAAAGTCCGTCATCTTACCGGGTTGGACGTCCGTGAACAGGAAATGACAATAATGCTCGAGGGATTGGGAATGACGGTGGACAAGTCGGTGACGCCATGGCGGGTTCATGTGCCGTCTCATCGTTTTGATATCAGTCTTGATGTGGACTTGATTGAAGAAATAGTTCGTATGTACGGCTATGATCGTATTCCTGGCACGAAAATGGTAACTACCGTTCAAGCCGGCAGTATTGACCCCGTTGAGTTGCTATCCCGGCGTGTGTCGCAGTTTTTCACGTCGCGCGGTTATCACGAAACCATCAGTTACAGTTTTGTTGATCCGGAGTTACAACAGGCGCTTTACCCAAATCAGGATAGGATGACGTTGTTAAACCCCATTTCCTCGGAGTTGTCGCAAATGAGGGCCGGCATGTGGCCGGGATTGATTGCCTCTATGGTGTACAACACACATCGGCAGCAGGCGGCAATTAAATTCATTGAACAGGGTGTGATCTTTGAGTCGGGCAGCGATGGTTTGCAGGAACACCCCTCTTTTGGCGGATTATTGTGTGGCCAGCATGCCATGCTGAGTTGGCTCGAAGAGAGTCGCCCATTTGATTTTTATGACTTGAAAGGTGATTTGCAGGCTTTGTTTACATCACTTCATCTCCCTTACGTACAATTTGTCAGCGCCGAGCATCCGGCCTTGCATCCTGGTAAATCCGCCCGCCTGACAATAGCTAATCGGGATATCGGATGGTGCGGGGTCTTGCATCCACGTCTTGGAGAAGCGCTTGATCTGACCGATGAAGTGATCCTTTTTGAATTAAAATTGCGGGAATTGTTAAATCCTCCAACGGTACGGTACCACGCAATATCCAGATTCCCTCAGATCCGAAGAGATTTGTCCCTGCTGGTTGATGAGCAGATCGCGGCGGCCGATATTAAGAAAGTTATCGTTGAAACTGCGAACAGTTCATTACTCAAGTCCTTTGACGTGTTTGATGTCTACACCGGTGAATCGATTCCCGCCGGTAAAAAAAGCCTGGCTGTTTCATTGACTTTGCAGGATGAGGATCGTACGTTGACGGATACTGAGATTAATAAATTAATCAGTGCTATAATAAAAAAACTGGATGAAGTATTGGCCATAACATTGAGGGACTAATCGTGAACGCATTGAGTAAAGCAATGATAGCGGAAACTTTATGTAATGAGCTGGGCATACAGAAACCGGACGCGAAAGTTATGGTGGAGGAATTTTTTGAAACCATAAGGCATGCGCTTGAACATGGCGAACAGGTGAAACTTTCCGGTTTTGGTAATTTTACATTACGCGACAAGCCGCAGCGGCCCGGTAGAAATCCCAAAACCGGTGAAGAGATCCCCGTTGTCGCACGTCGGGTCGTTACTTTTAAGCCAGGGCTTAAATTAAAAACCAAAATTGAAAAACGGGGTAAGTAAGTTCTTGAATTATTACAACAGGCATGTGTTTCTTTGCACCAATCAAAAGATAGCCGGCAAGCAATGTTGCGCGAATAGTGGTGGAGAACCTTATTTCGATTACATGAAGGGTAAATTACTCGAGCTGGAAATACATGGACCCGGAAAAACAAGAATCAGCAAATCCGGTTGTCTTGGACGATGCAGCCTTGGGCCGTGCCTCGTGATTTATCCGGAAGGAACGTGGTACAGCTACAGTTCCTGTGAAGATATTGACGAAATTATTGAAACACATCTTATCAATAATACAACGGTTACCCGTTTATTAATAGATAGTCAGGGTTGTTGAACGTCATGCCATGGCTGCAAATTACCCCTGTTTTCACTTCCAGTCGGTAGTGACTCGCGGACTTATATTTGGAAAAACAGGGTTTCTTGTCATTTGAATGCAAGTTTTCTTGGAATTTACTTGTAGGTTTCCCCAGTTTTAGTTAAAATCGCCCGTCCAAGATTGAAAGATTATCATTAAAGGCGGTACGGAGTTAATTAATGAAGACATTTAGCGCCAAAGCTCACGAAGTTAAACGTGACTGGTTTGTGATCGATGCCAGCGGTAAAGTGCTGGGTCGCCTCGCTACCGAAATTGCTCGCCGTTTACGCGGCAAACACAAGGCTGAGTATACCCCGCATGTGGATACCGGCGATTATATTGTTGTGACCAACGCGGAGAAGGTTACAGTTACAGGCAGGAAATTCAAGGAGAAGATGTATCATCATCACTCCGGGTTTCCTGGCGGAATCAAATCCGTTTCTTTCGATAAGATGCAGGAAAAAAATCCGGCGCGAATTATCGAACTCGCCGTGAAAGGCATGCTTCCCAAAAATCCTTTGGGCAGAGAAATGTATAGAAAATTAAAGGTTTATGCTGGTAGTGACCATCCGCATACTGCACAGCAACCCCGGCAACTTGAGATTGAGGAATAGGTATTATGGCTGAATTGCAGCAATACTATGGCACCGGCCGCAGGAAAAGTTCAACGGCTCGCGTTTTTTTACGCCATGGCAAAGGTGAAATTAAAATCAATAACCGTCCGCTGGAAGAGTATTTTGGCCGGGAAACGTCCTGTATGGTTGTTCGACAACCACTGGAAGCTGTTGACAGGTTAGGTAATTTCGATATCTATGCCACGGTTGTCGGCGGCGGTATATCCGGTCAGGCCGGTGCCATTCGTCTTGGCATCGCCCGTGCTCTGGTTTACTTTGATGAGCATGATTTACCGGAAGACGCTGAGTTGAACTCCGATTCATTCCGTAGAAAATTACGTGAACTTGGTTTATTAACCCGGGATGATCGTAAAGTTGAACGTAAAAAAGTGGGATTGCACAAAGCCCGTCGTGCTACCCAGTACTCCAAACGCTAATCCGTTTTATCTTTCCCCGCCTGTCGGCGGGGAAGCTCTGTATTTTATCTTTTTTTCATTTCTTCAAGAAAATCACCGGCACCGTTCTTTTACAAAAGAACATCGGGTTTCATTTTATCCCGCATTACAGCTTTGCCTTCATGACGGCCTACATGTCTTTTGTAAAAAAAACGTAGCCCGTAAGTAGGCCTTCGGCCGTATTGCGGGTTTCATGTTCCATTATTATCAGGTGAATACCCGGGTGAACGTTTTCCCGCATTCCCTAAAGCCATGATGATCGCTGAACTGGTGTGAAACTGGAATTGGTTTTTTACTATGCTGCCTGCGCAATATATATTGTACTCATTGGTATCCGGTCATTTCCAAACGATTAATTCTTTGATATAAAAGAAGTTGTATGATGACTTGTCAACGGGCAGGCATAAACGGGATGAACGGAAACAGGATGAAATAGCCGTGACAGAAAACAACACATTTGGCTGCAATGAGCCGGTGGATGATGAGACGGTTGACGATCAGCGCCGGCAATTTTTATTAACGACCACAGGTGTTCTTGGTGGTGTTGGTGTCGCATGCGCGTTAACGCCATTTGTTTCATCCTGGTTACCGAGCGCCAAGGCTCAAGCGGCAGGAGCCCCTGTTGAAGTGGATTTGAGTCATCTGGAACCAGGCCAGCAAGCGACTGTCGAGTGGCGTGGCAAGCCGGTCTGGATTATCAGGCGCACCAAAGAAATGCTGGAGCATCTTGGCATTCACCGGGAAGAGTTACGCGATCCGGATTCTCTGGTAGATCAGCAGCCGGATTATGCGCAAAATAAATTTCGTTCCATTAATCCGGACTATCTGGTATTGGTGGGGATTTGCACTCACCTCGGCTGTTCCCCCAAATACGTACCGAATGAAAATGAACTGGGACCGGATTGGCCGGGGGGGTTTTATTGCCCTTGTCACGGGTCACGATTTGATCTGGCCGGACGCGTGTTTAAAGGTGTACCCGCACCAATTAATCTGGAAGTACCTCCCCATCGATTTGTCAGCAAGCATATCGTTATTATTGGGGAAGATGAAGATAATAAACAAGGATAATCAAGCATGGGCGCTTTGCTAAACTGGGTAGATGAACGATTTCCGCTGATGAAGGCATGGAAAGAACATGTTAGTGAATATTACGCGCCCCGAAATCTGAATTTTTTCTATTATTTTGGTTCCTTGTCACTGGTCGTTCTTGTTAATCAGATTGTCACCGGTCTTTGGTTGACCATGTTTTATACGCCCAATGCCGAGATGGCCTTTAATTCCGTCGAATACATTATGCGGGAAGTTAATTACGGCTGGTTGTTACGATACATGCATTCAACCGGGGCTTCGGCTTTTTTCATTGTCGTTTATCTTCATATGTTTCGCGGTTTGCTCTATGGCTCCTATCAAAAACCACGAGAATTGATTTGGTTGCTCGGTATGGGCTTGTTTATTTTGCTAATGGCGGAGTCCTTCTTTGGTTATTTATTGCCCTGGGGACAAATGTCTTTTTGGGGCGCTGAAGTGATTACTTCTTTGTTCGGCGCGATTCCCTATTTCGGAGAGAGTCTGGCAACCTGGCTGCGGGGTGACTATTCCGTGGCGAACGCGACGTTACAGCGATTTTTTGCCCTGCATGTGGTCGGTGTGCCATTGTTGTTTGTATTGCTGGTGTTTTTGCATATTGTCGCCTTGCATAAAGTCGGCTCGAACAATCCGGAAGGAATAGAAATTAAAAAACGAATTAATAAAGATGGCAAGCCGGTGGATGGTATTCCCTTTCATCCTTATTACACGGTGAAAGATTTTGTCGGGGTGCTCGTCTTTCTGATCGCTTTCTTTGCCATTGTGTTTTTTGCTCCGGAAATGGGAGGATATTTCCTGGAGCACGCCAATTTTACCCCGGCTAATCCGATGGTGACGCCTGATCATATCGCTCCTGTCTGGTATCTGACCCCTTTTTATTGCATGTTACGAGCTATCCCGCACAAGTTGACCGGAATTATCGTGATGGGGGCTGCTATTTTGATACTCTTTTTTCTGCCCTGGCTGGATCGAAGTCCTGTTCGCTCCATGCGTTACAAGGGAATTATTTCACGTATCGCACTGGCCTTGTTTGTTATCAGTTTCGGTGTTCTGGGTTACCTGGGGACAGTGATTGTGACACCGGCAAGGCAATTGATAGCTCAAATTGGTACCATCATTTATTTTGCATATTTCCTGTTAATGCCCTTTTATACCCGATTGGAACCACATAAAAAAGTTCCTGAAAGAATAGAGGAATGTGCATGAAACGATTATTGATTTTTCTTGCAGGATTGCTCCTGGCTTCGTTGAGTTATGCCTCAATAGGTAACGAAACGCCATTGCAAAGCGTTAACATTGATTTGCATAACAAGGCCAAACTGCAGCGCGGCGCAAAAATTTTCATGAATTATTGCTCAGGATGCCACTCATTAAAATATTTGCGATATAACCGCATGGCTAAAGATTTGGGAGTTACAACGTTTGATGGTGAGGTGGATCAGGATTTATTATTCAATAATCTGGTGTTCACAAAATCCAAAATTGTGGATCCCATTCAAATCAGTATGCCGCCTGAGGACGCCATCCAATGGTTTGGTGTTGTTCCTCCTGACTTATCCTTGACGGCCCGAGTGCGCGGCGCGCCCTGGATTTATACGTATCTGAAAAGTTTTTATGCGGATCCATCCAGGCCATTCGGAGCGAATAATCTTTTAATTCCGGACGTGGCCATGCCTAACGTTCTGGAGCCCCTTATTGGTCATGTAATCGCCATAAATAAAAAAGATAAACAACATGATGAAGATATCTCTCATCTGGTTCTTGTTGAGAGAGGCCGCATGAATCAGCATGAGTTTGACAGTGCTATGGAAGATCTGGTTAATTTCCTTGTTTATGTGGCGGAACCTGTGAAGCTGGTACGCTATCGAATTGGTATAGGTGTCCTTATCTTTCTTGGTATCTTTCTCATTGTGGCTTATCAACTTAAAAAGACTTATTGGCGGCGACTGCATTAAACCATTGGATTTCCAGGTTCACAGAACCTGGTTGCAACAAAGCAAAAATTAAACAAATTGGTTGGACTTTTCGGTCAAAAATTGAAATTTGTTTACTTCGTAATCAGCACGAGGACTCAAATTGTGGTAAACTTTAGGCTCTGTTGATGCGTATTAAAACTAGAATTAACGATCTACGAGGAGTTGCTGATGGCTATTGTGGCAAAGCGTACCATTATGTCTTTGTATTCTGATAATGATGATATTTACAGTCATCAGGTTCGTATTGTATTGGCAGAAAAAGGAGTTAATGCTGAAATTCTCCTGGCGAAACAAAATGAGCCGGGTGCGGATTTACTGGCGGTAAATCCTTATGGGACGGTGCCCACCCTTCTCGATCGTGAGTTGGTTCTTTATCAGGCCAGAATTATTATGGAATACCTGGACGAGCGCTTTCCTCATCCGCCGCTTCTTCCGGTATATCCCGTTGCCCGTGCCGAGGCGAGAAAAATGATGCATCGCATTGAGCAAGACTGGTATCGCCTGATGCACCGAATTAATGCCGGAAATGAAGTGCAGCAAGCCCGGGAAGAATTGCTGGAAAGCCTCGTCAGTCTTGAGCCGATCTTTGCCGATAAGCAGTATTTCCTCAGTGATGAATTTTCTCTGCTGGATTGTACGCTTGCTCCCTTGTTATGGCGCCTTCCCCAAATGAATATTGATCTACCCGCCAACGCCAAGGGAATACACGATTACATAAACCGCGTTTTTAAAAGGGATTCCTTTCAAGCAAGTCTGACGGAAGCCGAGAGACAATTAAGGGTGGCCTGATTATGGGGATGAGTTCTAATAAGCCTTATTTGATTCGTGCCATCTATGACTGGATTGTGGATAATAATCTGACGCCATATATCTTGGTCGATGCGGAATATCCGGGGGTGCAGGTACCGGAAGCCCATGTGAATGGGGGAAAAATTATTTTAAATATTTCACCCCAAGCCTGCCGTGGATTGCACCTTGAAAACGACAGGATTATCTTCACGGCACGCTTTTCCGGACAAACGGTCCAGATTGTTGTGGTACCTGCTGCCGTCATTGCAATTTATGCCAGGGAAAATGGCCGGGGAATGGAGTTCGGTGTTGAGTATGATGAGGCAAAGTCGCCCGATCTAACCTCTGAACCATCGAAAATGAAAGCAAAAAGCAAACCGTCGCTAACCCTGGTAAAGAAGGATTGATTGAATAACAACCATAATGTGATTGGAGCACGCCCAGGCCATGATAACGCCCAATAGTCCTCTCTTTACCAGTCGACACATTCGTGCCTGTGAGCAACACGCGATCCAAACTATGGGGATTTCAGCCGATGAATTGATGGCGCGAGCCGGATTGGCTGTGTTCACGACCATTCGGGATGTTTTTCCATCCGTCCATTCCCTGGCTGTCTTTTGCGGGAGTGGTAATAATGCCGGTGATGGTTACGTTCTGGCCAGATTGGCTCATGAGAATGGTTATGATGTTACTATTCATCAATACAAAAAAATAGAGGATTTGCCCGATCCTGCTCGCCATGCCGCCTTGGAGGCTGTTTCCGCAGGCGTGGTATGCCAGTGTCTTGATGATCCGTTAGACAGCGATACGGATTTGATTATTGACGCGTTGTTGGGTATAGGTTTGCAAGGCATGGTTAAAGAGCCTCTTCTTGCCGCAATTAATCAAATTAATGACAGTGGGCTTCCTGTTTTATCTATAGATATTCCCTCCGGACTCGACAGTGACACAGGCCGTATGATGGGTGCCTGTGTCCGCGCGTCCGTTACCATCACGTTTATCGGTAAAAAATTGGGCATGTTTACTCTGGATGGGCCGGATCATTGTGGCGAATTGATCGCCGACGATCTGCAATTGCAAGCCTACCTGACGTCGCTTATCCCGGCTGCACGAATACTGGATAATTCACTCCCCGGTGATTTGTTAAAAAAACGGCCTCGTAACTCTCATAAAGGAATGTTCGGGCATGTTTTGGCTATAGGCGGAGGTTTTGGCATGCCGGGCGCCATCTATCTTGCCGCCGCCGCGGCGTTGCGCGTGGGGGCGGGTCTGGTGACCATTGCCACACGACCCGAACATGAAGGGTTTATGCTGGCTAATTTACCGGAAGCCATGGTTTCCGGTATCGATGATGTCGCTGAGCTGTTGCCCCTGCTTGCCAAAGCGACAGTATGTCTTATTGGCCCCGGATTGGGAGAGGATGAATGGGCGGTCAATTTGTTTAAACTGGTCATGGCCTCGCAGTTACCAATGGTTATAGACGCTTCAGCGCTTCATATTCTTGCGGATAATCCGCAGCATGATGATAACTGGATATTAACACCTCATCCAGGTGAGGCGGCCGGATTATTGAATTGCACTACTGCGGAAATTCAACAAGATCGTTTGCTTGCCACCACAACCTTGCAGCAGCAATTTGGTGGTAATATTGTTCTCAAAGGGGCAGGCTCGCTGGTGCAAACCGACAAATCGGAATCTTATCTTTGTGCGGCAGGTAATCCCGGTATGTCCAGTCCGGGTATGGGAGATGTATTAAGTGGCGTGATAGCCGGTTTGATCGCTCAGAAGCTTTCTTTGAGTGACGCGGCGAGATTAGGGGTGCTGATTCACGCCAGAGCCGCTGATTTGGCTGCGTTAAGGGACGGGGAACGGGGATTACTGGCAAGCGATGTAATGCCATTTTTACGTCGGTTGGCGAATAATGATGACATTTAGTGATGACGAGCGTCATGTATACTTTTTATTTGGCTGACGAAAATGCGACCGAAGAATTGGCGGCCCGAATGGCTGTCTGTTTGATTTTCCCTCTCGTGTTCACTTTAAGCGGAGAAATCGGAGCCGGAAAAACAAGTTTCGTACGCGCTCTTTTGCGAGGGTTGGGGATTGACGGTCCCGTTAAAAGCCCTACGTTTTCACTGCTGGAGAGTTACCAGTACAAAGACTGGCAGATTCATCATTTTGATTTGTATCGTATTCATGATGAGACCGAACTGGAGTATATTGGATTCAGGGATTTTTTTACGCAACGAGCATTTTGCTGTATTGAATGGCCGGAGCGAGCGCCGCATAGCTTGCCCCGCGTCGATATACATGGGGTATTGGCCATCAGTGGCGAGGGGCGTTCGATGAGTCTGTACCCATCCACCGGTGCCGGAGAAATGGTTTTATCTTGCCTGACGGATCAACCATGAAAAATAGAATAAGTATTTTGTTTTTTCTGTTCATATTTATCCCATGCCTCAATGCGGCTAAATTGCAATCGATTCAAGTCAAGCAACAGAAGGGGAAAACCTCACTGTTCTTTACCCTCGATCATGCGGTAGCACACCGGGTGTTTACCTTAACGAACCCGGATCGGGTGGTTGTTGATTTTCAAGACGCCAATCTTGATTTTAATCTGGATAAACTGAACCTGAATAAGGAATTAATCACACTGGTACGAAGTGGACGTCCTGATTCTCATACGCTGCGGCTGGTTTTTGAAGTCAGGGACGCCGTTAAATTGCGCGCCAATCCCTGGAGTAAGAGCGGCGGTGCCAGCCACGCATTCTCGCTGGATATTTCAGCCAATCATCATCAAGGTACGCCTGTCGTTAAAACAAATACGCCGGCTATTACAGCAAAAAAACCGGTTACAGTACGCCATCTTCCTTCCAGGTCGTTGAGAGATGTCATTGTCGTGCTTGATCCGGGACACGGCGGGAAAGATCCTGGCGCAACCGGCCCGCGGCGCTCAAAGGAAAAAAATGTGACATTGGCGATAGCGTTAAAATTGAAGCGGATTATTGACAAGCAACCGGGGATGCGTGCCGTCTTGACAAGAAACAGAGATTATTATGTCGGTTTAAGAGAACGGCTCAAGATTGCCCGAAAATATAATGCCGACGTGTTTGTTTCCATTCACGCGGATGCGTTTATCAATCAACAATCCAGCGGCGCTTCCATTTTTGCCTTATCACAGCGCGGCGCTACCAGTGAAGCGGCACGCTGGCTTGCCGAAAAGGAAAACTACTCCGAGTTAGGTGGTGTTAATCTGAAAGAACTGGATGATCAAAGCGGGTTGGTGCGCGAAGTGCTCATCGATTTGTCTCAAACCGCAACCATTGGCGCCAGTTTGCATATGGGAAACAGTGTGTTACGTAATATCAATACCATTACCAAACTGCATAATCATAAAGTAGAGCAAGCCCGTTTTATGGTGCTGAAATCACCTGATATTCCGTCTATTTTGATAGAGACCGGTTTTATTTCCAATCCTCATGAAGAAAAAAAATTAACGGATCCACGTTATCAAACTCGATTGACGCAGGCCATCTTTCAAGGTATCAAGCGGTATTTCTGGGATTATCCTCCCCATGGCTCCCGCATAGAAGTATTGGTGGGCAATAATACGCATCTGGTGAAAAATGGCGAAACGCTGCCTCAGATCGCAGCCAATTATCATGTGTCAGTTGCGGCTTTGCAAACGGCCAATCATTTGTCCAAAAGCCAGATCAGAGCAGGACAACGACTGTTTATTCCCTCATCATGGTCGTAAGAATTCAGCAGTTATCGTCCGAGGTTGCCAATCAGATTGCTGCGGGCGAAGTGATTGAGCGTCCCGCTTCCGTAGTCAAGGAGTTGCTGGAAAACGCGGCGGACGCGCGAAGCACTTCCATCATTGTTGATATCGGTTTCGGCGGTTTGAATCAAATCAAGGTCAGTGATAACGGGGTTGGGATAGTTGCCGATGATCTGCCTTTGGCCATTGCCGCTCATGCGACCAGCAAAATCAGCCGGCTTTCGGATATTTATGCGCTGGGCAGTCTTGGATTTCGTGGCGAAGCATTGGCCAGCATAGCATCCGTTTCACGGATAATGATAAGCTCAAAACCGGCGCAACAGGAACATGCCATGATGCTTTCCATGGTGGATGGCTCCATGCAATTGACCCCTTGTGCCCGTAATCAGGGAACGACCATTGATGTACGGGATATTTTTTATAACGCGCCAGTCAGAAAAAAATTTTTGAAATCCGAGAAAAACGAATTTCAAGCCATTGAATCAGTGGTCAGGCGATTTGCAATGAGCGCGCCGGAAATTGCTATACAACTGAACCACAATGGTAAGCCGCAACTCAAATTACCTCAGGTTCATACTGAACAGGCACTTCATGCCAGAATGATAAAATTGTTAGGCAAGGCATTTGGCGAGAACGCCATTTACCTGAATGTGGAACATGCCGGTCTGGGATTGCGGGGGTGGTTGAGTCAGCCCCAATACCAACGCAGCCAGAATGACAAACAATGGTTTTATATCAATGGACGCATGGTTAAGGATAAATTGGTTCACCATGCCGTTAAACAGGCTTACGAACAGGTTATCCATCCGGGGAAACATCCGGCTGTTTTGCTTTATTTTACGATTGATCCGGAACAAATGGATGTCAATGTGCATCCGACCAAACATGAAGTACGCTTTCAACAGCCCCGCCTTGTCCATGATTTTATCATGACGCAAATACAACAGGCACTCAACAGGGCTTCGACGGCATCTGTAGCCTGTGCCATGCGGGAACCGGTTTATGATCGTCAGGATTGGTCTGTACGCGAAATGAGTGGTTTATCACGTCTTGATCCGGAAACCTTGATGACCAATGCACCGGAACACAACGTTCTGATGATCGACAGGCAATATATCGTATTCAAGGAAGCAGATCGGGTTTATCTCGCGAACTGGACGGAGTTACAGAAGCTCTGGATGCGGGAGGAATTGTTTAACCGACCACTACCACTGGAGTCTCGTCCGTTGTTGGTTCCGATAAATTACAAGACAAGGGCGCTGTCGATTCAGGATGGCAACGCGTATTGTAAATTACTTGTCCGGTCAGGATTAAAGACTGAATGGATAAATCATGATCAATTGGTTATTCATTCAATACCAGTTATAATACCTGATTTAAATATTAACAGTTTTCTGACGCAGTTATTTTCAATCCCCATGCCCTCTATTGAACAACTTTTAACCATAATGGTGGACAACCAAAGCGCACCACCTTGTTTTGATCAAGCGATCCTGAACGCGTATTTAGGCAAACATGCTGGTAAATCGTTATCAGAGACTTCTTTTTGCAAGCTACTGACAGCCAGTTTGTGTCGGGAACTCATGGATGGCTGAACTGATTTTCTGCCTGATGGGTCCGACCGCTTCAGGTAAAACAGCATTGGCCTGTGAGCTGGTCGAATTATTTCCCATGGAAATCATTAGTGTCGATTCGGCTATGATTTATCGTGGTATGGATATTGGAACGGCGAAACCCGATGCAAGGGAGCTTGTCAGGGCACCACATCATTTGCTGGATATTATTGATCCTTGCGAGTCTTTTTCTGCGGCGCAGTTTTGCGAGGAAGCACACAGCCTGATTGGATCGATTCGCCAGCGTGGCAAAATACCGCTTTTAGTCGGTGGTACCATGATGTATTTCCATGCCTTGCAACAAGGACTTTCAACGTTACCGGAGGCTGATGAAACGATTCGGGAACGGTTATTGCAGCAAGCGAGGCAAACAGGCTGGCCTGCCATGCACGAGGAACTTGCAAAAATCGATGCCGCTTCTGCCGCCCGAATCCATCCCAATGATACGCAACGTCTCCAGCGAGCCCTGGAAGTTTATTGGATTACCGGAAAGCCCTTATCGTATTTTCTGGCCAGACAAAAATCACAGAATAATGGGTACCGATTTATTAATATGATGTTGTTTCCTGATGAGCGCGCCTGGCTGCATGAACGTATTGCCATACGTTTCAAGGCTATGCTGGCTCAGGGATTGGTTAATGAAGTGCGGCAATTAATCAATCAATGGACCTTGACGGCACAACACCCAGCCATGCGTTGTGTTGGTTATCGTCAGGTTTGCGATTATCTGGCCGGACAATTTGATGAGCACATACTGTGCGACAAAGGTATTGCCGCGACAAGACAGCTCGCCAAGAGGCAATTGACCTGGTTACGGCATTGGTCGCAAGGGACTTATTTTTCATGCGATAAACAAGGGGTCGCAAGCGATATCGTGGCAAACATTGCAGAAATATTGGATAATAACCGGCTAGAAGATTCAGGCTCTTGAGGATAGAAAACCATGTCAGAAAATAATAAGCAGCCAGCCTGCACTGAAAAAATGTACGTTGTTCATCGTCGCGATTTGCCTTTGAGTTGTCCAACCGATGAGATGCAATTATGGAACGCTCATCCGAAAGTGTATCTGCCTATTGAGAAAACCGGACAGGAAACCTGTCCTTACTGCGGTTCTCGTTTTATTTTGCAAGATGATTAATTCCATTTGTATAGTCCGTCTCTCGGCATTGGGGGATGTATTGATGGCAGTACCCTTGATAAGGACTTTGCAGGCCGGTTTTCCGAAAGCGAGGATCACCTGGGTTATCTCGCGGCCTGCCTATGATCTGGTTGAGGATATGGATAATGTTGAGTTTATCGTTATTCCCAAGCCGGATTCTGTGGCAGATTATTGGCGCTTCAGGAAGCAATTGAAAGGGAAATTGTTTGATGTCCTCCTGGCGTCACAAGCGAGTTTTAGAGCGAATTTGCTTTATCCGTTTGTGCGTGCCAGACGTAAAATAGGTTATGACCGTTTACGTGCCAAGGATGGACACGGGTTATTTATTAACGAGACTATCCCTCCCGGAAACGATCACACGCTTGATGGCTTTCTAAAATTTGCCCGCGCATTGGGTCTTTCCGATATGGATTTACGATGGGATTTACCAATCCGTGAAGAAGATTATCAATGGGCTCGTGACAGGCTTCCTAATGAGGGACCCATATTGTTGGTTAACCCGGCGGCCAGCAAACCGGAGCGTAGCTGGCTGGTGGAGCGTTACGTTGAGGTTATCCGGGAAGCCGCGCGTCGCTGGGGTATGAAAACAGTCCTGACTGGCGGACCGGGCGATTATGATCGCATGCTGGCCGATGCCATTCTTGCTCAGGTTGACTGTCTGGATTTGGTTGGAAAAACCAAACCCAAACAACTGTTGGCCGTTATCAGCCTGTCTCAGTTGATGCTCTGTCCGGATACAGGCCCTTCACACATGGCAACGGCGGTGGGAACTCCGGTTGTGGCGCTTCACGCTGTCACCAGCTCCGAAGTGTCCGGCCCCTATTTATTCCGGAATCTGGCCGTTGATTGCTACCCGCAAGCTGTCGTTCAAGTGTTGAAACAAACCGAACAAACGAATGTCTGGGGAACCCACGCTCATGGCAAGGATACCATGCACTTAGTGACGGTGGATGCTGTCCTGGCCAAACTTGAAGAAGCGATACATCAGTACCTGCCTTCGTTGGTTGATGCTGTCTAGTACCATTTCCATTTCGTTTTGACAGGTTGTCTTGCACAGAATGTTTGTCTTTTGTCATCCCCGCGAAGGCGGGGATCCATACTGAATCAAGCACTGAGCCACATCAGGAATGGTTTCCCGCCTTCGCGGGAATGACAGTTAACCTGTCAAAATTACATGGAAACAGTACCAGGCTCCGTTTCATTGACGTTGTTTTGCTTATTTGTAATTGCCGCGAGAGCGGGTCAGATCAGGAAGATCGGGCGAGGTGCCCGATCTTCTGTTTTGTTAACAACAGGACAGAATCAGCGATCAGCAGGCATCAGGAACCTGATGATTAATCGCTATCACTGTCGTCTGTTGCTCCAAAGTTCTCGTTAGGCTGTGTACCCTTGCTGTTTTGGAGGAGTAATATGGATTCAGTCAACAATAATCGCTCCTGTTGCTGACGGTTTAAATACAATTGATAGTTGATTTCCGCAAGCAGAATGGCGATTTCCTTTTGTACGGTGGCGGAAGACGCCTGGTTGATTTGAGTAATCCATTGCTGGTTGTTATTTTGGCTGTTGGGTGAATACAGACGCCATGTGGCCATTTGAAATTCACTTAATTGCTGACTGGTTTGCTGATTGGATTGTGATGCGGAGTTTTGCGGCATACGTTTGGACAGAATGTAATACAGATTACTGATCCCCACGGAAGTTTGTGCGGCATACACCCGAAGATTCGCCAGATAATTGGACAGTTGTGTTTTTGCTTTGGCTTGCTCATCAATAGATACTTTCCCTGACGCGTTGGTTGCCTGCGCATACAGATCGTCATAGGCTTTTCTGTTGACCTGGACCAATGGCGCGACGGAGCCAATCGCATAACGAATAAAATTGGCGGCCTGCTGGATCTGATTATTTGCCGTCAAGCCGGTCGTAGATGAATTGGACGTTGAATTATTCGTTTGGCTCGCGGTGTTAAACATCAACGGACCAAGCAAGCTGTCACTGCTAAGTTGTGACACAAGTTGCTGATTACTGGCCGGCAGAGGGTAATAACCGGTTGCCGGAGGTGGTTCGCCGATAACGTTCATCATGACCTGATACTCGGAAAGTATGGGGCCTCCTCCGTTTTTATTGGAATTGTTTTCACCCGTGTAGCACGGGTAAAAATAACCGTTGCCAGGATTGGTACAATAACTTGCGTCCGGTGTGGAGAGAATATTGAGGACAGCCTGGCTGACCGGATCGTTTTGGTACGGTTGCTGATCAATTAAATTGGATACCGATACGGTACTGGATGAGGGGCTGCTGTATTGCGGGAATGTTTTATTAGCATAATTGGTAAAAAAATTAGCGTAATCAGCCAGGTTGCTGCCGGTGTTCGGCAGGAGTTGAAATGTTTGCTGATTTTCTCCGGAGCCTCCTGAGGCTTGAGTGGGCAGGAGAGCGCCGAGTACGCTGACCATCAGATTGACTTCATTTCCGGAAGCGGTCGCCGCGTTTAACAGAAAATTGGTGAAACCGGCCCTGTTTTGCTGAGCGTTGCACGCCCCCCCTGTCTGAGGACAAAAATTAGTCAAGTCGTATCCCAGGTACTCACCAAGGTTAAGCAGGTACTGGTTAATATTATCCAGACTGTTTTGAGTATTGTTTGGGTCATAGGGGCCTTGGGCAAAAGCGGTTGTGGAAGCCAACAGCAGTAATCCGGGCCATATTTTGCGATGTAACTTCTTTCTACTCATCATTCCTCCCCTTCAAGTGCGCGTGCAACAAGTTTCAGACGGTATTCGGAAAAAACTCGCCCAAGCAGGCGCAGTCGTTCAAACGTGATATTTCGTTTCAGAAAAAAACCGGCCGGATCATGGCTGCCGGTACTATTTTCCTCGGCATGAATCAAAATACGCGAGGCGCTTCCGGGATGAATGGTGTCTATGGCCTGTAGCAGACGAAGGCCTCGGCCGGATTTGATATTACCGACCAGGCGGATAAACGAGTCTTCCCGCGCAAGCATCCCCATATCAATTTTTTCAATATCATCCAGTTCCTTGCCCAATCGGTTCATAGCTTCCTCGAACGTCGGATCGTCGTCCGGCGTCCAGTTTTCCACGCTTTCCATAAAAGTTATAACCCGATAGATCATGGGATCTACGTATTCAAACCAGTATTGTGCGGACGCTTCGTGGCTTAAGTCAGGCATTTTTTACTCTTTTTTTACGGTGGTAATAATTGATAGACGACACCTCTTCTAACTACTATAGTATAATATGAAGTGTAAAAGTCTATTATAGAAAAGTAAATTTTATGAAAAATCAGTCTTCTTCAAGAATAGCCACTGTAATAAAAAGCATATTCAATGTGCGCAAATGGGCCGACTACGACAGGATGAAATCATTTACAACCTATCTTGGGGAAGGGTTTAAGAAATTATTTGTACCGCAGAAAAAGGTGGCGACGAAATCCTTTGATAACGCCATGTCGGAGTTTCATGTGACCGAGAAGGATTTGGCCACCCAGAAAAAGGCGCTGTTCCGTTTAAGCATATTAATGTGTATTGCTGCGACGTTGCTGTTTTCCTGGGGAATCTATCATGTTGTTAACGGTTCGCTAAAGGCGGCCGGACTTAGCATGATTGTTATGCTGATAGCTCTGGCCCTGGCTTTTCGATACCATTTTTGGTACTACCAGATTAAAGAGCGAAAACTTGGATGTACGTTGAAAGAATGGTTCAGGGAAGGCTTAATGGGTGGGAAGCGATGAAAAAATTTGCACTGGGTACGTTGTTCGCGTTGTTTCCTTTGCTTGCCTTGGCGCAGGATTCGGGGGCTTTGAGTTTCGCTCCTCCCCCAAGCGACTATTCCGTGGTGTTTCTGGGTAATATATTTGGAATTGTCGATGGTGTGCTGCATGGCACAGGCAGTCAGATCATGGGTACCATGTTCGGCGTATTTAACGCTGCGGTACTGGCACTGGGCGGTATTGTCATTATTTATACGCTCCTGGTATCCACGATGAATACGGCCCAGGAAGGGCAATTGCTGGGTCAAAAATGGTCTTCCATTTGGGTTCCCATGCGTTCTACCCTGGGACTTGCCTTATTGATCCCCAAGGCATCCGGCTATTGTTTGATGCAGATATTTGTTATGTGGGTGGTGGTTCAGGGCGTAGGCGCGGCCGATAAAGTATGGACCGCCGCGCTGAGTTACCTAAACCGCGGTGGTGTTATCGTTCAGACGCAGATTAATCCCATTGCTTCCCTGACCGCAGCCGGTTCCAGTGTGGCAAAAGGCGCATCCACTATTTTAGCCGGCCAGGTTTGTATGGCGGGGATTCAAATGGTACTGGAAAATCAGCGGCAAGGGTACCTGAATCAGAAAAACAAGGGAACGGGCCCCTGTTCCGGCACGCCATCCGCCTCCATGAAAAAGTTTTGTGAAACGGCGGTTCCTGATTTTATTAATTCCGTTAACACCGTAACCGTGCAGAACGATGATCCGGCAAAAGCTTCCTTCGTTGCTAAAATGCCTAATTTTGACACAAACAGTCCTTACGCTGGTTTGAATGGGATATGCGGAACAATTACCTGGGATGCCATATCAAACGAAGATCTTGATAAAACAAAAGAAATTACCGGTGGCTCCGGCGGCCAGGCTTTAACCAGCAGCGAGTTCGAGACGGCGAAAATGTCCAGGGCCATCGCCATCCAGCAAATGTATCTGGATTTAGCCCTGGTAGCCAAAATTATGGTGAATAATGACCCTCAGATTAATCAGGTGGACACGGGGTCAACCAGCACTAATACGAGTTCGTCCAACCAGCCTTTCTCGAAAATTGCTACCCAGCAATTCGGCGTGCCATACCTTGCTTCGGGGTCGCCCTGTGACGGGCCTAGCCAGTCTTGCGTAAGCTGGGGTTCCGACGCGTCCAGTTCTTCACCGTCCATATTCAGCGGTTCGGAGTTTCAGGGGGCTGTTGCCGATTATAATGGTATTATGGCGCCTACCCTTAATTTGATCCGCCAGGCCAAAGATGCCAAATCAGCCAGTGCACAGCGCCAATTCATTCAGAAGGCGCAGACGGAAGGCTGGTTAATGGCCGGCAGCTATTTTTTTGATTTGGCTCGTTTGTCGTCAGCGAGCTTACAGGATGCGGATAAAACGGATAAAGATACCGGGCTGGATTCCAGTTCATTTAAAATTGAAAATATTATCAAGAGTTTCGGCAGCAATAATAAGTGCAAGGATCCCTACCAGGATATTTGTGAATGGATGCAGACAAATCAGGCTCCGATGAATAATGTGGTTAGCCTGATTAATGGCGCCAGTGTTCTGTCAAGGCCGCAGGATCCTCCGGACGTTACCTCGCTGGATCATAAAGCCGTCTCTGGCGCCGGCTCTTCTACGGTATACGGGTTTATAGATAATTCCCTGCTGGTGAACCTGCCTGGACAACCGGGGTTAAAACCCCCGCAGTTTGCTATGAAATTTAATTTTGATATTAATCCGGGAACCATTTACCTGCAATCCCAGAATTTTCCTTGCGGCAAGGTGAAAATTGTATTCTGGAGTTTCTGTCTGGGTTCGTTACTGGGTGATATATTTTACAATTTGATTCTTCGTAATTTGTTTAATTTCTTCCTGAACATGATGGCAACGATCGTGAATACCGTCGTGATCGCTTTTCTCTCCTTGCCTTTATTGGGAATGGCCGATATCTTCAGGTCGGGCGTGTCCTTTATTCAGCAGCCGGACGTGAATCCGGTCATCGCGCTGGCCAATATGGGGGTTAATTATATTAACTTTGCCAGCGATCTGTGGATTTTTCTGACGGTTCTTTCCATCACTACCATTCTGATTCCCTGGTTCGGCATTTTTATAGGGCCGTTGCTGGCAATGGTGATGCCATTGCTGGCGGCCTGGCTTGCAACCATGGTCAGTATCGGTTTCGTGACGGCCTATTACATTCCCATGCTCCCGTATATGATTTTTACCTTTGGAACCATCGCATGGTTAATTGCGGTTATTGAAGCTATGGTCGCGGCGCCCATCGTCGCTCTGGGTGTGACGCATCCGGAAGGACATGAGGCGTTTGGTAAAGGTGAACAGGCCATTATGATTTTGTTAAACGTATTTCTGCGCCCTGCGATGATGATTATCGGTTATATCTCGGGAATTGCCCTGTCTTACGTGTCGGTATGGGTCATTAACGCCGGTTTTTCCAATGCCATAAGCTTTATTCAAGGTGATCCCAATGCTCCTACCTGGAATATTGAGTCATCCAGTAAGGAGTCGTGGGAAAGTTATGGAAAAGGAGCGGCATCAGGCGCACCTTATAAAGATGTCATTGATCAGGGATCCAATTATCAAGGTACTTCCGGCTATAGCCCCGGTGCTGATAGAGCGGGTCGTATCAATACTGAAATTGGTTATACCAGTTGGGCAGGAATATACGGATTCTTTTTCGCCATTTTAATTTACACCACCATGTATCTAACCGCTGTCCAGAAAGCGTTTACCTTAATTACCTATCTTCCTGATAAGGTGCTCCGGTGGATTGGCGGCGGTGAAAGTCTTGGCCAGGAAGCGGCTGGCTGGGCACAGGAAGGTAAACAGCAGATTGAGGGTGCCGGTAAGGCCACGTCACAAGCCGGAGCTGCAAGAGATCAGAAACTTCAAGGTATGGCTGAATCCGGTGCTAAAAAACTGAAAGGTGGCGGTAAAGGCGGTGAAGCCAGTGCCAAAGGTGGTAAAACCCCGGAGGCAACGCCAAGTAGCCCACCGGCTGGAGAATAGGATTTATTACGGCTGTGCGCTTTGAAAACGCAGATATACGATCTGGAAAATTGGCAGGTTAGGTTACAATGAGCAACCCAACCTGCCAATCAAAATAAATTGACAACGGATCCGCGACTTATCGTTGGTATTCTTTGCTTCCCGCGACAATCAGCTTGTAAACCCGTTCACTAATCATGCCTTCTTCAAATTTCTTTTTGGCATCCGCTGTCATTAACTGGCCATACTGACGTACCAGTTTACGGGTTGTGGACGTGACTTCATTCGGATCACCTTCCAGTAAAATATCCCGCACTTCTTCATTGAAAACAAGGTATTCGCGTAATGCGACTCGTTTTTCGTCAACGGTGGGTACAAGTTTTTGCCATATACATAAACGGATGGTTTCCAGAATATCAATGGTTCGACCCAGTCTTTCTTCACCTGAGAAAGACGTCACCAAACGGCGCATGGTTTCAGCGACACCGGATGTATGAAGTGTGGTGTAAACCGGATGGCCCGTTAATGCGGCTTCCAGTGCGGCGCTGATGGTTTCAGCATCCCGACATTCACCCACCATAATCAGGCGAGGCTTGCGCCTCAGGGCGTTACGAACGCCATCTGCGAAATCAGGGAGATGGCGTGGGATCTCGGATTGACTGACAATGGCGGAAACGGTTTCGATTTCATCATAAACGAATTCAATCGGCGCTTCATAAGTCAGTACTTTACGGTTAGAATCTTCCGTCTCAATCAGTTCGCGGATGATGGAAGCCAGTAATGTTGATTTTCCTGAGCCGGTTGCACCGGTTATAAACACAATGCCCTCCTGGGGGGCAATGGCTTCAATGATATTATCCGGCAACCCCATCGTTTCCAGTTTGGGAGGGGTTGTTGGAATAGTTCTCAGGGTAATTTGAATGGAGTCGTGTCCTTCAACCAGGCAAGAGGTAGCATTAACCCGATAACGATAACGAACGCCACGGTTAGGACGAAATTCATAGTGCGTGTCAATGTCTTTTCCTGAAAGAAGCTGCGTGGTGGCATTAGGGCCATAAATGGAATTAATCAAATCGCCCAGTTCAGTGTTGGACAGATTTCGATTGGTAATTTTCAGCAAGCGGCCATACACTTCGGCATAGATTGGCGAGCCTGTCTGGATGGTGATGTCCGATGCGTCCAGACTTTCGGCATGCTCGAGCATTTTATCCATGAATAAGGGAGTGAACCTTGTTGGTTCATCAGGCATTAAATTATTATGACTCATACCGATCACCTTGATTTCAAACGATGGGTTAATTCCGGATATTGCAACGGTAGTGAATAGCGCGCGTTGACTATAAGTCTTTAGGGATAGCTAAAGCCGTATTGCTATCCGGGTCTAACAAGTTCAAGCTCGGAGTAATACCGATCATCCGAATTTTCAGCCGTAAAACATAGGCTCAACAGCTTCTGTGACAGGTTTAATTAACCGGGGCTATAATAGGCTGCCACGCTTTATCACTGATTACAATTTTAGCATTTTGAGCCAGTTTTTCCATGTTTCGGAATTGTTCCAGCGCGTTTTCATCCTTGGCTACGGCGGCACGCCATTCCTTGCTGTTGACATTCAGGCCCGGAAGCGCAGTAATTCGTAATACCCGGTCATCAATATGTATCTCATTACTGTCGCCGGTGATACCCAGATCAGTATGTGAGACGTAAGGCGGGGAAACCATGTTCAGGGCCAGCAGCTTACGATACAGAATCATGCCGACATAATCTTCCTTAATGCGGGCAATACTCTCTTCCAGAATGGTGTTTGCCTGTTCTATGCCATTCTTCCATCCCTTGGTGACGTAGTATTTCCAGATGCGCTGCTCTTCCTTGTTTTTGGGAAGCAGAGTCACATTGGGATATTCCGGTTTTTTATAATCCATCCATAGATATTGCCGCCATGTTGGGGGGGTGGTAATAAATCGTGCCTGTTTCGCTACCTTATAGGTTCTGTCCGAGATGCGGATGGTTTGCGTATCGGCCAGATTGAGGGTGTTTCGTCCTTCGAGCAGAACCGGAGGCAGAATATTATGTTCCAGGGTAAGCGAGTTAAAATCGTAGATGGCGTCAAGATTTCGGGCATGTTTGGTTAATTCATCGTTGACTATTTTTGCTCCGCATGCCAATCCAGACTGTGCGCCCAGACTTAAAGCCGTTTCCTTAAGCGCCATTTCACGGATTTTGCTCGTTGATGGCGTGGCGCGTGCCGATCCTTTCGGGTTGCACATTTGCTGCAAACCGGCTAGCGAGGTTGTGTTGCCAGTCATAACCGCCTGGTTTGACGAGGAGCAGGCAGCCAATAGCGCTGTACATACAAGAATGAGTTTAGGAATATATTTTAGCATAGCGCAATTCAACAACCTGACTGTTAGGGTAAACGTGAAGACTGGCTCTTTTCCCGGCCTGGTAATCAATATTTCTAAGAATTTCTGCCAGACTCTCATCCTTGACATCAAGACTGATTAATACAGGAACGGCAGGCGCTTTCCCAAGAACACGTATACGATAATGTGCTGCCTTGGCGACGCGAGCCGTCAATTCTTCAATGGGGCCGGACCAGTCCACTGAAGCCCTGGCCTGAAGAGAGTAAGCATTCGGTATGGTTAACGTGTTATCTTTTTTGGGAGGCTTGATAACTTTTTCCACCTTGGCCATTTCCAGCATGGAGTCGCTGACGGAAGATGCCGCTTCCGCAAGTTTGATACTCGCGTCATTTGTCGGATTGTTGATCGGCGGTTTTTTAAACGTGCTGTTACAGCCCGACAGCAAAAAAACGGCGATTATAGCCAAGACAAGCTTATTGTTCATCTTCTGAGCTTTATTTATCGGTGAGGACTACCATGATTGAAACAGGAGGATGACGCCTTGTCAAGCAGAAGTATAACGATTTCAAGCCGTTAAATTTTTTCAAAAAGCGCATAAAATACATTCCCGGCCTGTCTGGATTTTATGACGCGCCATTTTTGCGTGTCAGGCGTAAACAATACAGGGGACTCCGTATAAACCAATCCTCCCTTTACCAGAATCGCCCTCATAGCCAGGATTTCCATACATTCGTGCAGGCAATCACTTGCGAAAGGCGGATCGAGAAAAACAATATCAAATTGTGAGTCGTTCGTTTGCAGGTAATGGATGGCATCGGTATGGATGACTTCCAGGTTTTTACAATCAAAGGCGGGCAGGGTTTTTTTAAGATGATGAAATACCTTTGGGAACTGTTCAAGGAAGGTCACGTGGCCGGCTCCGCGAGAGCAGGCTTCAAATCCCAGTGCGCCACTGCCTGCAAAGGCATCGAGACACCTTTTGTCTCTCACCTCGTGCATTAACCAGTTAAACAAGGTTTCCCGGACGCGATCGGAGGTTGGCCGCAAGCCGGCAACGTCCGGAAAGTCCAGTTTTTTCCCGCGAAATCGTCCGCCTATGATACGGATCTGCTGTTTCATGTGTTACCCACTGTGACCAAAAGCATTTGCTCAGGATTAATCTGATCCTGAAACGCTTTTTTGATGTCGGCTGTTGAAACCGATTCAATGTGAGCGATGTAGGTGTCCAGATAATCGTCGGGTAATTTGTAAAACGCGATGCGCAGCAGCATGCCGGCAATACTGCTATTGCTGGCTAACGACAGGGGAAAGCTGCCGGTCAGATATTGTTTGGCCGCGACCAGCTCTTTTTCGCTGGGGCCTGTTTTTAAAAAACCGGACAATGTTTCCCGGGTAACGGCGAGCGCCTTTTGAGCCTGACTGTTTTTGGTCGACAAGCTGATTAAAAAGGGTCCGTCACCCGGCATGGGCATGAACTGACTGACCACGCCATAAGTCAAACCACGTCGTTCTCTTACCTCATGAGCCAGACGAGAAACGAGGGAACCGCCGCCAAGAATGTAATTACCCACCAGTAACGGGAAATAATCCGGTGCCGCGTGGTCGATGCCAACCTGTCCAAGTCTCAGCATGGTTTGCGAGGATGGAAATTTGACATGGATGTTCTCGGAAGAAGGCAGGGCCCTGGCTTTGGGAATGGCGGGAGCCGGTTGACCCTTTGGCATGAATTGCGTGAGTTGACTGGCCAGTTGCCGCGCTTTTTCTTCATTTATGGCTCCGACCAGGACAATAACGGTGTTTGCGCCGGTAAAATAGCGCTTATAAAAAGCGCGCACCTGTTGCGGTGTAATAGCTTTTACGCTTTCAACGGTGCCATTGACAGGGTGGCCATAGGGATGGTTTGGATACAGCTTGTCAAAAAAAATGTTATTGGCTACATCATCGGGAGATTCCTCGGACTGGGCAATGGCTACCAACTGCTGATTTTTTTCCCGTTTAAACGCAGCCAAGGGAAAATCAGGTTTGTTAACAATGAGAGAAAATGTTTTCATTGCCTGACCAAGCGCCGGTTCGCTGGTTAACGTTTTCAACCGCATAATGATCATGTCACGGCTGGCCTGGGCATTAAATTGTGCGCCGGTATCGGCCAGACTTTCCGCAATTTGAGACGCGTCCAGTTTACCATTGCCCTGATCAAGCAACTGTGTGGTCAGGGTGCTTAATCCAAATGATTTGCCGTCATAGGCTGATCCGGCTGCAAACGCGATATTGATGTCCAGCATCGGTACTTCCGGAGCCTCATAGAAAACCACCCTGGCACCATTGTCCGTCTGCCATCTTTTTACCTTGAATGAAGCGGAATAAGACATGGCAGGAATTAAAAGAGTCAGGGAAGTGAATAAACACAGCCATTTTTTCATTGTTGTCCCTCAGGTTGTAATACGGGAAATAATTGCGCTTCGGTCATTAATTTCGGTTGAAAATAACGCTGGGCCGCTTTTTGAATTTGTTCAGGCGTAACGCCGTTGATTTTATCGGTATAGATTTGCGCTGTTTTCCAACCCAGCCCCAGCGTCTCCAGTAATCCAATTTCCATGGCTTGACCGAATATGGAATCCTTTTCAAAAACTTTCTGGGCGATGATTTGTGTTTTAACCCGGTTTAACTCTTTGACACTGACGGGTTCGGTCTGTAGTTTTTTTATCTCTTTGAGAATCCCGGCTTTCATCTCTTCTATGCTGCGATTTTGTGACGGGATGCCAAAGAAAATAAATTGCGTCTGGTAGCGGGAATACAGATCATAAAAAGCATCAACACCGCTGGCTACATGGTTTCCCCGCACCAGGTTTTTGGCAAAACGGGCGCTTTCACCGGCATCGAGAATTCCGGCAATCAGTTCCAGCGCGTAAGGCTCCCAGTCTTCGTCCGCTGTTTTGACGCCAGGCACGGTGAAGCCGAACATCAGCATGGGTAACTTGGCCGGTGCGTTAATGGCTACCGTTTTTGGCCCGAGGCTTGGCGGTTCCTGTTGCGGTTTACGGATGTAGTCAGGCTGTCTGGGTAATTTGCCAAAATATAAGTTAGCCAGCTCATAAACCTTGTCAGGCTTGACATCACCGACGACAACAAGTGTGGCATTGTTAGGTGCATAAAAGCTCCGGTACCAGGACTTTAAATCGTCAACGTGCATATTTTTAAGATCGCTCATCCATCCTATTACCGGATGATGGTAAGGATCCGCCAGATGGGCGGTTGCCAGATATCGTTCGTAGGTCAGGGCCTGGGGGTTGTCATCGGTACGAAGACGACGCTCCTCCTGGATGACCTTGATTTCCCTGGCAAACTCGTCCTTATCAAGGAGTAAATTGCGCATCCTGTCCGCTTCAAGCTCAAAAGCAATCGGCAATTGATTGGCAGCGATTTTTTCAAAATAAGCAGTATAGTCATAATTGGTAAACGCATTTTCCTGTCCGCCGATGTTGGCGATGGTTCTGGAAAAAGTGCCGGCGGGGTATTGAGGCGTGCCTTTAAACATCATGTGTTCCAATGCGTGCGAAACACCGGTTATACCTCCTGGCTCATCGGCGGAGCCGATGTTATACCATATCATGGATACGGCGACCGGCGCGCGGTGATCCTCTTTCACTACAACCTTAAGTCCGTTGTCCAGAGTGTATTTATGAACGTCATTTGCCGCCTGACAGGTGAACGCCGCACAAAGAAGCAATAATGCAAATCGCATGGATTAACTCCGAAGCAAAAAAAGTGATAGAATTTCACATTTCCCTAGTTTTGTACACCTTATGATTAAATGGTTTAAAAGAAATCAGGATGCTAACAGTTCAGCTCCCCAATCTGTGGAGCAGGAATCGAATGGACACTTGCCGGTTGATGAAACAGCGTCCGTTTCGACGCCGGTTTCCGATTCTTCCACAGAGCGGAGTAAGCAGGGGATTTACAGTCGATTCAAGCATGGACTGACCAAAACACGCCACCAGCTGGGCGAAGGGTTAGGGCGTCTGTTACTGGGGCGGAAGGAAATTGACGCGGCCTTGCTGGAAGAGGTTGAATCGTTACTCTTGAGTGCCGATATCGGCCTTGAGGCGACCCAAAGAATAGTACAGCAACTTAGTGACGGTCTGGCACGTCGTCAATTAGCGGATGGCGAGGCGGTTATCGGTTCGTTAAAAAACCACTTGCAGGCTTTGCTGACCGAACATGGCAAACCTTTAATTCCCCAAACGGCTGATCATTCTCCGTTTGTTATTTTAACCGTAGGCGTCAATGGTGCCGGGAAAACGACCACCATCGGCAAATTGGCCAGACAGTTTCAATCACAAGGCAAGAAAGTGATGCTGGCTGCCGGCGACACGTTTCGCGCCGCGGCAATCGAGCAGCTCCAGGCCTGGGGCGAGCGCAACAAGATACCTGTTATTGCCCAGCAAACAGGTGCCGACAGCGCTTCGGTGATATTTGACGCGTTACAAGCCGCCAAAGCACGGGGGATTGATATACTTATCGCTGATACGGCGGGCCGCTTGCATACCCAGGGTAATTTGATGGAAGAGTTGAAAAAAGTGAAGCGGGTTATTAAGAAACTCGACGCCGACGCGCCGCATGAAACGATGCTGGTTCTGGATGCCAGTATAGGACAAAACGCATTGAATCAGGCGCGTGAATTCAATCAGGCTGTCGGTGTAACCGGCATAACCATGACAAAACTCGATGGAACGGCCAAGGGCGGTATTTTATTTGCCATAGCCAATGAATTAGGGATACCATTTCGTTATCTAGGGATTGGAGAAGGGATTGATGATTTGCGCCCCTTCGATGCGGCACAATTTGTCAGGGCGATTTTTAACGATGATTGAATTCGAGCAGGTTAGTAAACGCTATCCTGGCGGCTTGGAAGCATTACGCCAGGTTAATTTTTCCCTGAAAAAAGGAGAAATGGCATTTATTACCGGTCACTCCGGTGCCGGAAAGAGCACTTTGCTGAAACTGATTGCCAGGCTGGAAACGCCTTCTTCCGGGCAATTGATTGTTAATGGTATTCGGCTGAATCTATTAAAAAAGCGAGAGATACCTCATTATCGCAGCAGTCTGGGGATTACCTTCCAATCGCCAAATCTGCTTAATGATCGCAGTGTTTTTGATAATGTGGCCTTGCCCCTTCAGATCCAGGGTATTCAACCTGCCATGATTGCCAAACGCGTTCATGCGGCGCTGGATATGGTCGGTTTGCTGGACAAGGAAAAAATGCAACCGATTCATCTGTCCGGTGGTGAGCAGCAGCGAATTGGTATTGCGCGAGCCGTTGTTCATAAGCCGGCGTTACTGCTTGCCGATGAACCCACGGGAAATCTTGACCCCAGTCTGTCCGCAGAAATTATGAAATTATTCGCGCAATTCAATCAGGTTGGCGTCAGTATTTTGATTGCCACCCATGATTTGGCCCTGATTGCCGGGATGAAGCATCGTATCGTCATGCTGAAGGAAGGCCGGGTATGCTAAAAAACATACAAGCCCGGGGCGCATATCACCTGCAGGCGGCCAGCAGCAGTTTCAATGTTCTGTGTCGCCGCCCGCTCGCGACCATGATGACGGTGGTCGTCATAGCCATTACTCTGGCTCTACCGGCTCTTTTCTGGGTTTTTACCGACAATATAAGCCAGTTAACCGAGGGCTGGCAGCGAGGGGGGCATATTACCCTTTATTTAAAATCAACGTTGACGGATGAGCAGCAAACCGGATTTCTGGTTGAAGTTCAGGCCGTGGAAGGGGTTGGGCATGCTACCCTTAAAACCCCCGGGGACGGTTTGAAAGAGTTGCAGAAACAGGAGGGTATGAATGATATTATGCGTTATCTTCCGCAAAACCCGCTACCTCCAGTCATTGAAATTGTGCCGGCATTGACGGTCGATACGCCATTGAAGGCCGATCAGCTGTTCAATCGTTTAAAGTCCCTGTCCCAGGTTGAACAAGGCAAGCTGGATATTCAGTGGGTAACAAGGCTGCACGCGATTCTTGGTTTCGCCTCGAATGCCGCGCATGCGTTGATGGCTTTGCTGGCGTGTGCCGTGGTTTTAATAGTCGGTAATACCTTGCGATTGGCCATTCATAGCAGGTATGAGGAAATTCAGGTGTTAAAGCTTATTGGCGCAACAGACGCGTTTATCGTACGTCCTTTTTTATATATGGGGATTTGGTATGGTATGGCGGGGGCTGTTTTCGCGGTGCTGCTGGTGAATATTTTCATGCTCAGTATCGCGGTTACCGCCCAGGATCTTGCAGCGTCCTATCAGATGCATTACCCTTTGTTGGGTTTATCGGTCAAACAGGCTTATTTGATTGTATTAACCGCGGTTATACTTGGCTGGATAGGCGCCAGATTATCGGTAAAAAGGCAACTGGCTTCTATTGAGCCTTATAATTGATGTATAATAAATGGATAAGATTTTGGTTCGCGGAACCTGGATTGATGTAAATCTCAATCCGTTATGCTGTTGATAACCGGAGGAGGACGTATGAGTCAGCAACTGCAATTGGCATCCTTAAATTTGCCTGTAGGCAGTCTTGATGCGTATATTCATCGTGTTAATCAAATCCCCATGCTCACTGAGGAAGAGGAATTTGATTGTGCAGAGCGATATCACCGGGAAGGCGATCTGGACGGCGCCCGTCGTTTGGTCCTCGCCCATTTGCGTTATGTAGTCCGGGTAGCCAGAGGGTATCTGGGATATGGTTTGCCGCTTAACGATCTGATCCAGGAAGGTAATGTGGGCCTGATGAAGGCCGTCAAGCGTTTTGACCCGAAAATGGGTGTGCGGCTGGTTTCCTTTGCCGTACACTGGATTAAAGCGGAAATACATGAATTTGTATTGCGTAACTGGCGTATTGTCAAAATTGCCACAACCAAGGCGCAGCGTAAATTGTTTTTTAATTTGCGGCGAATGAAAACAAGACTTGGCTGGATGAATAACGAGGAAGTGGATGCGGTAGCTAACGATTTGGGTGTGAGCCGTGAGGAAGTATTGCTCATGGAGCAGCGCATGAATGCCGCTATGGATACTTCTTACGACGCGTCCGGATCGGATGATGACGAGGATGCTTTCAAGGCGCCTGCGCATTATCTTCATGACGCCAACAGTGATCCTGCGCACTTGATTGAGCAGGAGCGCGGTGATGAGCAGGGTCGCGACCAGTTATTCCATGCTATGGAACGTCTGGATGAACGCAGCCAGGACATTTTACGGCAACGCTGGCTGGCCGATGATAAAATGACACTGCATGATTTGGCCGATAAATACGGCGTTTCGGCGGAACGCGTTCGCCAGCTTGAAAAAAATGCCATGAAAAAGCTGCGTCAGTATATTGAAGATGTGGCTTAGGACGACGTTTCATTGAAGTTGTCATGCTTGTTTGTTATTGCTGCGACAGCCGGTCAGGTCATCTAGGTCGGGCGCCTCGCCCGGCGTTTCCAACGAGACAATCAATCCTGTTTAAAAAACAGAACCTAGTACTGCTTCCATTTAGTTTTGACAGGTTAACTGTCATTCCCGCGAAGGCGGGAAACCATTCCTGATGTGGCTCAGTGCTTGATTCAGTGTGGATCCCCGCCTTCGCGGGGATGACAAAAAGACAAACATTCTGTGCAAGCCAACCGGTCAAAACGAAATGGAAATGGTAATAGTACTCATCCATTTCGTTTTGACCGGTTGTGATATACAAATGGTTCTAAAATTGTCTACGTGCCACGACTTGTTCGCGGCATCCAGGAGTGTGTCGTTCTGAACTTTGAACCACTGGTTCCCGCGAACAAGTCGCGGGACGTAGACGTTTTTTAAGAATTAAAACCATACAAAACTGAATGGAAATAGTTGCAGTGCATCAGCCGTCTGCTTGTATACGTGTTTTTTTAAACGTCTAATGATTGTAAAAGCTTCTCTCTCGTCGGTTCATCAACAAACGCTCGCTCAATAGCCATGCGGGTAAAATGTAGCATATCCTGATCCGTATATTGGAATGTTTGCTGCACTTGCCGGTATTCGTTGGCTAAATCCGTGTGAAAGAAAGGAGGATCGTCCGAATTGATGCTGATAGAGAGGCCGGCGTCCAGCAATTTTTGAATGGGATGAGCGGGTATGTCTTTGTACAAACCGAGTACTACGTTACTGGTGGGACAGACTTCCAGAGCAATATTTTTATCCCTGAGGCGGGCGATGGTTTCCGGAGAGTGAATGGTTTGCACACCATGGCCTATACGTTCGATAGGCAAATAATCCATCGCTTCCTCCATCCCGGCGGCAGGGGCAAACTCACCGGCGTGTACGGTACCATGCAAACCACCATCGACAGCAATTTCATACGCTTTGACAAATAATTTGGGTGGAAAATTGATTTCATCACCCCCAAGTCCAAATCCGGTGACGCAAGGCAGATCTTCTTTAATGGCTTGTTTGGCAACCTTGATTGCGGAATCGACACCAAAATGGCGTACTGCGGTAATAATAATTCTGCCAACGATGTTATATTGTTCACAGGCATCGTCTATGGCTTGCTGAATGGCTTTCAGATGTTCACTGGAAGGAATTCCGCTGGTCATTTCCGCATGATCGGGTGAATACATCATTTCGGTGTACACGGCGCCGCCCAGGGCGTTGGCTTTGAGGTATTCAAACGTCACATCATAATAATCCTGCGGTACTTTGATCATCGCGGCAATCGCGTCATAGGCTTTTAGAAACGCCATGAAATCGACATGGTTATAACCTTGCTCATCGGATGAAACCAGATGCTTTGGAAATGGGATCCGATTGCGTTGAGCGAGCTTTCTCGCCAGTACCGGAGAAATAGTTCCTTCCAGGTGAACGTGTAATTCAGCTTTTTTAATGGTCATTGACGTTTATTCCTAGTGTTTGTCTATGCAGGAATGGTAACTTATCGCAAAACGGGATAAAATTACAATAAAAGTAGTTCAGTAAATCAGGATTCATTATGAGTAAAGACGATATCAACAAGGCTTTCGTCAGTCCGGAAGATAAATTTTTATTCCAGTTCGATAGCGAGCACGAGAAATCCGCGTCCCAATTAAAGGAAATAAAAAAGCACAAGCGAATTGCCGCGCTTCGTGATAATGCAGAGCGCTCCGATAAAGATAAGGAAATCTGGGAAGAATTCTAGCTTTTACAAAAGAGCGGTAGCCCGTAAGGAGGCCTGAGGCCGTATTGCGGGTTTCATGTTCAATATTGTCCCTTATCCCGCATTTCGTCTTCGCCTTCATGGCGGGCTACAGGAAACACGACCTGCCTAACCGATGCTCGCGTGCAGGATCTTGTAAGCCAGGATTGTTAATAATGATGCGGCCGGCAAGGTTAAAATCCACGACATAAAGATATTACGGATGACAATCAGGTTTAATGCGCCGATGCCTCGGGCCAGGCCTACCCCCAAAACCGAACCGACCAGGGTCTGGGTTGCGGAAACCGGAATTCCCGTGCTGGTTGCGACAACAACGGTTGTGGCGGCCGCGAGAGTAGCTGCAAAAGCCCGGCTGGGCGTTAACGCGGTAATGGAACTGCCTACGGTTTCAATGACTTTCCTGCCATACATTAAAAACCCGACCACGACACCAAAACAACCAAAGAAAATAATCCATGCCGGGTATTTATCAGGATCAAACGGTTGATTGGCATGGATAACCAGGCTGTGGACAATAGTCAATGGCCCCACCGCGAGGGCGACATCATTGGAACCGTGAGCAAAAACCATGGCACAGGCCGTAAGCGCCATAAGGACGGCAAAATATTTTTCAACCTGTAAAAAACGCTCCCGTCGCCTGATCCTTGGTGTTTCCGGAATACGGCGGATGAAAATCATACCTATGATCGTGATGGTAATACTGGTCGCCAGTGTAACGGCAAGATCCTGTTTTAAATTCAGATGAATATCAAAATGATTCAATCCTTTAAAGACCGTAATAAAAGATAATACGGAGCCGACCAGAAAAAGATAAATGGGGATATAAAGTTTTGCTTTTTCCAGGGGATCGCTTTTAACAAAAATACTTTGCTGGATACTGATGAATAATGAATACCCTGTAATTCCCGCGATGAGCGGCGATGTGACCCAACCGATAGCAATGTGATAAACCTGGCGCCATTGAATGGCGTCAGGTCCAAGTACAACGACACCAAAACCGACCATGGAACCCACCAGCGCGTTGGTGATGGAAACCGGGACACCTAAATAGCTGGCCAGATTCATCCAGATGGTACAGGCCATTAAAACACTGAGCATGCCTTCCACAAGGATAATCGGTTGATCTGACAATTGACTGGTGTTGATAATACCGTCCCGCATGGTTTCTGTGACACCTTGCCCACCTAAAAAGGCACCGGCAAATTCAAACAGGATGGCAATAATCATGGCCTGACGAACGGTAATAGCCTTGGAGCCCATAGTGGTACTCATCACATTGGCCAAATCGTTAGCACCAACACCCCAATTCATAAAGAAGCAAAAGATGACTGCGGCAAAAAACAGATAAAGAGAAAAATCCATAGATATTACTACCGGGCAATAAGTATTTGCAGCCGCCCGCCCACAGTCTGGGCATGATCGGCCAAATCACCAATCCATTGAACCAATTTGTAGAGAAAAACTACTTCAATAGCTGGTAATTCCTTTTCCAGTTCAAATATACGATGCCTGATATCGGCTAATTTTTCATCACTGTCATGCTCAATTTCATCGAGCGTGACTATCATTTCTTCCACAATTTTGACTTCGCTGCCACGAAATCCGCTTTCCAGCAGTTCATCCAGTTCGTTAATGGCTTTGCAGGCTTGCTTGGCCGCATCAAGGCAGCGTTCCAAAAAAGGCATAAATACGGCAGATAGCGTGGAAGGTATGATCATCTTGCGGCTGATAATCAGGCCGGCAATATCCTCTGCCCGATTAGCGATGCGATCCTGGGCGCTGAGCAACTCAAGCAGATCGGTGCGTGATACCGGTAGAAACAGTCCGGTTGGCAAATGCAGACGCAAGTCGCGCTTAATAAGGTCGGCTTCCTTTTCAATAGCACAAATTTTATCTTTGATCTTGGTGGCCGTTTCCCAATCCTGTTGAAGCACGGCTTCAAATAAAGGATGCAATTGCTTGGCACAATGATACGTTTTACGCATGTGTTGCTCGATAGGCCTGATTGGAGACGGCCCGAACATATTGAATATGCTACCCATCATCGTTACGTATCTGAAAAAAGATTAGGCCATTATAACGAAACTTTTCATAGAGCAAAACTATTCAGTAATTATTTGGCACATTATTGCGAATTGTTGGAGCGGCTGCCGATAAATCTCGCATTTTGAAGTTTCCTGGGTTTAGTCCTGCTACACTGATTATCAGGGTCGGGATAAAATTTTTTATATACCGGCAACAGCATCGGTTGCAAACATTCAAAAGGATGGGAACATGAAGAAATGGATTCTGGTGTTATGGTTTGTTGCCGTACAGGTTATAGCAGCGCCTATGATCACAAAGGTCATTGATCTGCACTACCAGAATGCGGATCAGGTGATTAAACTGATTCAGCCTTTGCTTACGGACGGAGAAAAAGTCAGTGGCTCCGGACAGACGCTGATTGTTAAAGTAACCCCGCAAACCTTGACGCAATTGCGTGCCGTGCTGCATAAAATAGACCAACCGCCGGTCACCTTTAAAATCTCTGTTCATCAGGGCGATTCAAACTGGCTGGCCAGTCAGCATGACGATGCCATGGTTATCAGTACGCAAATGCCGACCAATCAACCTCAAAACCAGTCGGTAACCGTCATGAACGGTGAATCGGCTTTTGTGAGTACCGGTGAAGATCAACCTGTCCTGAGTTCGGTAGGGATAGGATGGTTTACCGGCGTTAACTACGATCGCCGCTTGTTGCAAAACGGTTTGCTGGTGGAGCCAGTCCTGCAAGGACAGAAGGTGAAGTTAACTGTAAAAAGAATTCGTGAACAGGATAGTTACACCAGTAACCAGAATTTTAATGAACAGAAAGTCATGACAACGGTATTGGTTCCGCTGGATCAATGGGTCGTTCTGGCGAGTGCCGATGGCAGCCAGCCAACTGCGGATTCCAATACCATGGTGTATACGGCCGGGAGTACCTATCAGCAAAATTCAACGCTTTACATCAAAGTGAATGTGGTAGGAAAGACCAGTTCGGGTATTGGCAAATGACATGATGACACCATACCTTGTACCGCAGGATAGATGATGTTTATTTCGCGAACAACGGAACGCGTGTGTAAAATGGTTTTTCTGGCTGGGCTGGCTACCCTGGTCGTGACGTATTTTTACAAGGACAGGTTACCGGATCCCGGGTTTTATGATACGCAAAAACTGGTGACGCCGACACAGACGCCAACCAGTGAAAAACCGTTTGCTCTAGTGGTTAACAAGCAGAATTATGTCATCAAACCACGTTACGATTATGATTTGAATGGCGTCATTGTTTCCTACAGCAATGCGGATGGTTTCGGCAATATTACCCATCATGATCGCTGGAAGGATTTTATCAATTTACGGGATCTGTGTGTGATTTGGGGCGATAACGTCAAATCCGGGATTTATAAAAAAATGACCTTCAGCAGCGATAGCTGGACTTGCTGGGTTCATTGGTCCGATCCGACGGTATATTCGAAATTCAGGAATAACGCGTTGTCAAATAACCATCTGCTTACTGATAATCTGGCCATCAAACGGACTTTGATGAAAGCTCAGGTTGGCGATCAAATTCGTATTCAGGGAGTCCTGGCCGAATACGCCAACCCTGAGAATCACTTCAATCGGGGAACCAGCATCACACGCGATGACAGAGGCAACGGCGCATGTGAAACCATTTATGTGCAACGATTTGACATCATTAAACGGGCGAACGCGGGACTGCGAGGATTTTATGTGTTGATGATGTGGGTGACCGGTATCAGTCTCGCAGTCTGGCTGCTGCTGTTTTTTCTGGTTCCTCATCAGAAATATTAGGGCGGGTTCTGCACACGTACGTGTCCATGATATTCGGATTACATCTTGACAAGGTGGCGTAATCGCAAAACAATATCGCCCAAATCCGTGTTTAATCGTAACTGCTCACCTTTTTCTTACGTGTCCGGACTTGTCTCAGGCATCCGGTACGTAAGCAAGGGTGGGCATGCCTGCCATCATTGAGGAACAGTCATGCAAATTGCCAGTATAAAAGGTCGGGAAATTATTGATTCACGTGGGAATCCAACCGTGGAAGCGGATGTTTTTCTGGCGAATGGGGCGATGGGGCGTGCCTGTGTACCGTCCGGAGCGTCGACCGGCAGCCGGGAAGCCTGTGAATTGCGTGACGGCGAACCGAATCGTTATGCCGGCAAGGGCGTGCGCAGAGCCGTTGAACATATTAATCACGTTATTAACCAGTCGCTAAAAGGTATGTCGGTCGCTCATCAGGATGACATTGATCGCAGATTATGCGAGTTGGATGGCACGGACAATAAATCCCGTCTGGGAGCTAACGCCTTGCTGGCCGTTTCCCTGGCCTGTGCCAGAGCGTATGCCAATGCCCGGCAGCAACCGCTCTATCTTGCGTTAAACCATGGTGAAACGATGACCATGCCGGTGCCTATGATGAATGTCCTTAATGGTGGCGCACACGCAGACAACAACGTCGACATTCAGGAGTTTATGATCATGCCTGTCGGCGCGGCTGATTTTACCTCGGCATTACAAATGGGAGCGGAGACGTTCCACGTATTGAAAACGGTTCTTAAAAAACAAGGCCTCAATACGGCGGTAGGTGATGAAGGTGGTTTTGCGCCGGATTTGAAATCCAACCGCCAGGCTCTGGATATGTTGGCCCAGGCCGTGGAACTGGCCGGATTCAAATTGGGGCAGGATATGGTCTTTGCCCTTGATGTTGCCGCATCCGAATTGTATGAAGGCGGTTATTATCATCTGGCTTCGGATAAGAAAAAATTAGATAGCGAGGGTATGATCGCTTATTATACCGATCTGGTTTCTTCCTATCCGGTTGTAAGCCTGGAGGATGGTCTGGATGAGGGAGACTGGAACGGCTGGCAGCAATTGACCGGTGCTCTCGGCGATCGTTTGCAATTGGTTGGAGACGATTTGTTTGTGACCAACCCTGTTATTTTACAGGAAGGAATCAATCAAAAAATAGCCAATGCTATTTTAATCAAACTTAATCAGATTGGTACCTTAAGTGAAACAAGACAGGCCATTCAATTAGCCCATGCCAATGGCTATCGCTGTGTCATGTCCCATCGTTCCGGGGAAACCGAAGATACGTTTATCGCTGATCTGGCCGTTGCAACAGGATGCGGACAAATTAAAACCGGTTCGCTTTGCCGCACGGATCGTGTAGCAAAATACAATCAGTTACTTCGTATTGAAGAAATGTCCCATTTTCCCTATGCCGGGAAAACCGCTTTGGCCCAAGGCTGAGGTTGTATCCGTCAGCAGATTGTGGCTGTGGTAGTTTACTAATGGTGGCATGGCTAATCCTGGTAATGTTTTATACGGACTTTTGGGGCAAATTCTCGCCAAAAGTTCTGTCTGCAGTATATAATGTATAAAACTATTCTCACCTGGTTAATCTATGCGATCCATTGTGGCCATTTTGATACTGGCTTTAGTCGGGCTGCAATATAAATTGTGGCTTGGGGACGGCAGTATCCTGCAATGGCGGCAACTGGAAAGGAAAATTATCGGCCAGGAGAAAGAAAATCAGAAACTTCTGGCCCGTAATCATGCGATTGAAGCGGATATTATGGAGTTGAAAAGCGGGGAGCAGGCTCTGGAGGAGCAAGCCCGCTATGAGCTTGGCATGGTTAAAAACAACGAGACCTACTATCAGTTCGTTGAGTAACCGTCAGGATGGGTTTTTAAACGGCAATGAATTCCACCGGCGTTTTTTCAGGCGGGTGTTCCCATAGACTGACGACATAGCCCCCGCCACCGGAGCCCGTTGGTTTGACGGCTAACGCGCCATTGTCCAACAGCAGCTTCATGTGATGCAATAAATTTTCACTGACTAATCCCCAGCGGGCAAAACAGGACGCACTTTGATTAATCGCATCGGCCAGTAAGGACAAAGCGCAAGAATCATTTGATTCCAGAGCTTCACGGGCCTTACTGGCGGCATTATCCATATCCTCATCAATACCGGACGCTTCCACGCTGTCGTTTTCCCAAAGCTGGTTAACCGTCTGAATGCAATGAGCCGTGATGCCAATCTGTCCGCAGGAAGATAAATACCAGTGAGGTTGCCAGTTTTGTCGTATGGATTTGATTTTTCCATCCTGATAAAAAATACCCGCATCGGTAGCGACACCCGCAATATCAAGGCCGCTGCTTTGTCCATGAAATAAATTTTCCAGTTGCCGGGCGAAGGTGGCGACGGTATCGGGATGAATTAATTTCTGGGCGGAAAACCAGCGGGCCATTGCCACGCAGAGTGCGGCTGAGGCCCCCATGCCAACCCCTATGGGTATGTTGCAATGTAATTTGAAATGGCCGGTTAATCGATTCAACGAGTCTCCAATCAATTGCTGACCTCGTTCAAGAACGCTCCAGAATAAAAGCCGAATCTCGGCTCCGGTGTCGCCACTGCAATCGGCGCTGAGTTCTGACACGGAAGGGACGTAACTCAACGATAATTGTTTCTGTCTGATTGGAAATACTAATGCTCCCTTGCCTCTGAGAACCGAGTGTTCGCCGGCAAGAATCCATTTACCGCAAGTTACGGTATTAAAATCACAGAACATCGTAATTCCCAACCAGGTTATCATGTTGAAATTGTTTCGCCATCTCGGATTGTTCCGGTCTATACAGTAAATGGATATTGGGGCCGGCATCCATGGTGACTATGGGACCATCGCCCTTTTTTTCCCATAATTTCTGGATAAGCCGTAACAATTCCTCGCTTTGCTCCGTCATATAGGAGAAAGGATTACTGCAACTGCTGAATAATTGATGCATATCGTGAAATTCCCGCCAGCAAATCCTGTAAGCATTTTCCCAATCCTGGTTATGTAGCGCAATGAGCAACACTTTCAGGTTTTCAGTGGCTCGATGTGGGCGCTCCAGGTAACCAGGACTTGATTTTATTCGTTGATGCGCCTCACTGGATGGAACCGATTTTTCCGCATGACTGATGATGATCACCTGGTGCAGAAGTTTGTTATATGGCAAATCCACACCTTTTACATCGTTTTCTTCCCATAAAGCCCAGGGTGAAAAAAAAGAACGGCAGGACGAACCGGAACCAATACGGCTAAGTTCCGCCTGTTTCTTAATGGACGGAGGATCAAACCGTTCCAGTTCGCTGAGTGCGAGGATGGTGCATTTGGTCAGGGCGGCGAAGCTGGACGCGGAACTGGCTAGCCCGCTGCCAAGAGGAAAATTATTTGTGGAGCGCACGACAAACGATCCTGAATACTGAAAATGATCTTTGAGAAATTGCAAATGGTTGAGGTAACGTTGCTGCGCCTTGGGGGATAAGGTAAACGGTGTGGCGCCAGGTATGTGCAGTGGTTCCCAGATATCTTGTTTTCCGGAGTGCGGTTCCAGGACAACGCTGCTTAACAGATGGTTTAGGGTGTATGACAGGGACGGGTTATCGGGGATGTTTTTACGGTCGTCTTTTTTACCCATGTACTTGATAAGGGCAATATTCGCTGGCGCTTGGGCAAACCAATGCATTTTTTTCTCCTAGTTAATGGCCTGGGGCATCATTCCAAAGAATTTTATGCAATTGTAACTGAAATCGCACCTGTAATCGGTCTTGTATGATCCAGTTGGCCAATAAAGTCGGATTTAACTCAGTCCAGCTTGGGGAAAAGAGCACCTGGGTTATCTCCGTAAGTTGGTGCGTTAGTATTATCTGGCAGGCCCAATCGTAGTCTTCCCGGTTACAAATGACGAATTTGATTTGATCCGTTCGTTTAAGTCTGGCCAGATTGCCGAATAAATTTTTATCGCATTCCTGTGAGCCAGGTGTTTTCAGATCCATGACGATCATGACTCTGGGATCAACAAGCGCGATATCGCGCGCTCCGCTGGTTTCCAGTGATACCTGATAACCGGCGTTACAGAGCTCTTCAAGCAAGGGAATACAACCGGGTTGGGCCAGAGGCTCCCCACCGGTGACGCAGACATGCGAGCATTCATAACCGGCTACCCGGGTGAGGATAGCCTCAAATGTTAAAACAGTACCTCCGCTAAAGGCGTAAGCCGTATCGCAATACTGGCAGCGAAGCGGACAGCCGGTAAGGCGAATGAAAACCGTGGGAAGCCCCACGGTGGTTGACTCCCCTTGTAAGGAATGAAATATTTCCGTAATACGAAGTTGCTGCAGTATACGAGTCATGAAGGATTTAATGATTTTAATTTTGCCACGGCCAGTTGGGCGGTAGGCGTGTCAGGAAAATTTTTAACGACTTGTTGCAGACGGCGTCTGGCTTCACTTTGTCTTCCCGAAGCGGCCAGGGCGTAGCCGATTTTCAGACTGCAAGCCGCCGCTTTGCTTGATGTTGGAAAGTACTTGAGCACGACTTCAAAATGTTCGATGGCTTCATTGTATTCTCTCTTGACCATATATAACTCGCCAAGCCAGTATTGCGCGTTTGCCGTATAACCCCCTTTGGGATACTGGGTAACGAATGTCTGCATGGCGGTTAATGCGTCGTCGTAACGTTTGTTTTTCACGAGTTCATAAGCCGCCAGATAGCTGATTTGTTCATCAGCCGGATTGCTTCTTGTTGGAGTTACCGCGGCGGCCATCGTATTTTGATGGCGGGCACCGGAATCCGTGGCGGTGCTGGAATCAGTCGGTGATCCCATGGATAATTCCGTATTCGGTTGTGTTGCCGCCTGGTTTGATTGACTAGTCGCTCCTTGTCTCAAACGGGCGTCCAGATCTTTGTAAAACGCCAATTGCTGTTGCTGTAATTGTTGTAAATTATGGGTCAGCACCTCAACCTGGCCACGCAATTCCTGAATTTCCTGTTTCATGTTCTGCACTTTATCCAGAAGCTCGGCGTTACGATCGTTATTGTCCGCAGGATCGTCTTTGGCCAGAGGTATTTCCTCGTCGTCAAAAGTATCATCAAGTTGTGCTTTGGCAACAGACTGCTCCATGGCAGCCTGTTGTTCGTCAAGAATGGCAAAATTTTCACTGTCGTCTACGACCGGAGCTTCCGCGTAGGCGGGTACGGCTAATATACAACAAAAAAATAGTGCAAATAAGCGTTGTTGTGCGCTCTTCATCGGGTAGCCTCATAAGTTAACTCAACACGTCGATTCTGGAGGTGGGACGCCTCGTCGTGACCGAGATTAATCGGACGCTCCTTGCCATAGCTTACCACGCGAATCTGGGTTCGGTTAACACCGGCCATTCGCATTAACTGCGCCACGGTATTGGCGCGCCGTTCGCCGAGTGCGATGTTGTACTCGCGGCTTCCTCGCTCATCGGTGTGGCCGGCGAGCAACACGCGAGCTCCGGGATGGGCTATCAGGTAGTCGGACTGCGCATCCAGGGAAGCCCTGTATTTGGGCGCAAAGGAACTGTCGTCGTAGGCAAACAGGTAAAGCTGGTTATGGGGCGCCTGGGTCGTATAGGACTCGCCGGGCTGTTGGCCGGCAAAGCGGGTAAATTGACCCAATCCCTGAGATGAAGCCTCGCCGTCGGCCATGTCCGCGCTTCCCGGCATTTTTTTTGAACAGGCAGCGAGCAGGATAACGCTTGCGACAACAAGGCCCAGCTTTAGAAACGATTGAGCTTTCATCCTTTATCTCCTTAGTAATTCTTGGTTAACCATAAATAATAAACTTGCAAAAATGATTTCCGAATTAAATCATACCATTTTGAATTAATTTAATGCCATACGGATTTTCGTCATCCCGAACGCGGGGAAGGATATCCTTTGCCCCTGTACGGCATCTGTTGCATACATTCAAGGAAAAGTATGATGTTGCCCTCTTAAAACACCACAGTGGCGAGTCATTGTACAATTGTTTTTATCATTTCGCTATCGTCAAAAAGGGCTGGTTATCGGTTATTTGTCCTTTTGATAACACCGACAACAAATTCCGTTAACTGGTTCGTAAAGCTCAAGGTTGCCTGATTGGCTGCCAGCACTCCGCCGTAAGGGGATTCCCGGGGGCAAGGTATGCGCAGACTGATGATACGAGAGGCTATCACACGGTTGTCGTCAAGATGCGTGAGAACAATTTTGGCTATAAAATGGATGGTACTGGGTTTTTGTAAAAAATTCTGTTGCAGTTCAATAAGTTGTGTATCCAGGCGATAATCGGTTTTTTCCGAGGTCGGACTGGATGCGACAGCGTAAAAATACCCGCTTCGCTGCAGGCTTTGCATAATAAGGGGAAACAGCATGTCAGCCGGAGGGTTGGCCCAGGCATTATAAGCGAACGAACTGATTTCAAAAGGTTTTTCCATATATAACATTTGTTCGGTCTGGTATCCTCCCACGGCCTCCGGCGCATTGACAAGAATGGAGACGGACGATTGGTGGTTCGCAAGTTTTTTAGCGCTGTAAGCGCTTAATTTATACTGATTGGTGACCACTGATTTTACAGGCGAGCAACCGCCAAGCAGCGTACTGGCGAGAGCGAGCAGAATAATCACGAACCTGTTCACATTTATTCTCCTGGTCCTGGGGGAGGCGGTTTGGTGCCCCGAATAATGACGGATGGATTACGCTGCATTTGCGTGCTGACCTGTTCCAGGTTAGCCGCGATATGGTTTAGACGCTGTAACAAAAGCACTGCCGGAGGAATGGTTTGTTGCGACAGTTTATCCAGCGCCGTTTTTCCGGCATCCATCGTCGATGACACTTTCGTGCCCGCCGCAGAAATATTGTGAACGCCGTTTTTCAGCTCTTTAACCATCTCCGGAAACTGCTCGCTTGCCTTGGCCATATTGCGTAATAAAACATTCGCATGTTGCAGGCTTTCCTTGATGCTTTGTTTATTTTCCGCGATGGTATCCGTGAAAATCTGCAAATTGGCCAGCGTTTTTTTAAGATGTTCCGTGTTTTCCTTGTCAAAGATTTTTTTAATGTCCATGCTGACGCTGTTTATATTTTCAGAGACGTCTTTCAGAACCTTGTCCAGCTGGTTAAACAGTGAGGGACGGCTTGGAATCACAGGATAAGGTTCCTTCGCTTTTTTTTGCAGGGGGGTTAAATCGGAAGAGCTGGCCGACAGGCCGATATACGTTGTGCCGGTTATCCCTTGAGAAATCAGGGTGGCGGTGGTGCTGGTCGTAATCGGTGTTCCTTCCTCAATAGCCAGTAAAATCCGGACTTGTTGCGGGTTAACATGATTTAAGGCGATTTTTTTTACATAGCCAACCTGCACGCCGTTGAATTTGACGGGCGATTCCCCGCTTAAACCGGAAACGGCTTCATGGAAGTAAACCGCATAGGTTTTGTATTGTTTCTGGTTGAATCCCACCGATAACCACAGGGCGGAGGCGAGCAAGGCGCTGGTAAGAATCAGCACCGACAGTCCGACCATCGTGTAATTGGTTTTCGATTCCAAACAGAATGCTCCTTATTGTCTATTTCCACAGTTTAGAGATTACTGAAGTATTCGGCAATCAAAGGATGCTTGTTTTTTATTAATTCGTCCATGGGAGCGGCGCATAAAATTTTCCCTTCGCCAACAAACGCGATTCGGTCTGCAATTCGTTTGAGTGACTCCACATCGTGGCTGACCATAACCACAGTCAAATTCAAGGCGTCTCGCAAGGATAGAATTAATTTATCAAATAATCTGGCGCTACGCGGATCCAGTCCTGTCGTCGGTTCGTCAAGGAATAACAATTCCGGATCCATGGCGATGGCGCGAGCCGCCGCTGCCCGCCTTTGCATGCCCCCGCTCAACTGGGAGGGAAATTTGCCGGCGGCTTCTTTCGGTAATCCCACCAGCGAAATTTTCAGCATGGCTAACTCCCGCATGAACTCCTGATCAAGCTCCGTAAATTCACGCATGGGAAACATGATATTTTCAATCACGGTCATTGCCGAAAAAAGAGCGCTGTGCTGAAAAAGCATCCCCCATCGCTGACGTAATTTGTCGGCTTCGCGGTTGGACAGGGAGGCAATGTCCTGCCCGAAAATTTTAAGAAGGCCGGATGTGGGTTTAAGCAACATGAGCAAACTTCGTAAAATCGTTGTTTTACCGCTGCCGCTGCCGCCAATGATGGCAAATATTTCACCCTTTTCAACGGTCATGTTCACATCGGAATGCACCCATTGTCCGCCCAGGTAATTTTTTAATCCCTTGATTTCTATTACCGGTTCGGTCATCTAAATGCCCATCCAGCTGTAGACGACCGAGAAAATGGCATCGGCGATAATAATTAAAAAGAGGGCTTGAACCACGCTTTTGGTTGTCTGACTGCCTATACTGTCCGCATTCGCTTCAACAAGAAAGCCTTGCGCGCATCCGACTAACGCGATGATAACCGCAAAGGCGGGCGCCTTGTAAAGACCCAGCATGAATTGATCCAGACCGACGGAGTCTTTTAACCGGATCAGAAAATCAATATGGCCTACGTCCAGCATCCAGTTTGACATGAGCATGGCGCCGATGATGCTGAATACATCGGACCAGAAAATCAGCAACGGAAAGACGATGAGCAAGCCAAGCACCTTGGGCATGACCAGTAACTCGACCGGTGATAATCCCATGGTATTTAAGGCGTCAATTTCCTCGTTGATTTTCATGCTGCCAATTTGCGCGGTAAAGGCGGAACTGGTTCTCCCGGCGACAATAATCGCTGTTATCAGGGGAGCGAACTCACGAAAGATAGCCATTCCCGATAAATAGGCGATAAAAATATTGGCGCCATAGGTTTGCAGCTGCAAACCCATTTGATAGGCGAGCACTATTCCGATCAGAAAGGACAAAAGCCCTACAATTGGCAGGGCCTGAATCCCGCTGGAATCAATAATCGAGGCAATGCTCGGCAGATGAAAACGGCGCCATTGCGCGCAGGCTTCAAAAAATCTCGAGGTTAAATCACCGAGCAAAATCACGAAACCGTCGGTTTGTTTTATCTTGTTGATCGTTTCCTTGCCGATTCGATAGAGTATGTCTTCCCGCTTTGGTTCAGGAACATGGTAACGCATGATTTCCTTTTTGGATTGAACCAGATCAAGTAATGACTTCTGTTCAGAATTGAATTCGATGAGTTCGACTTCCTTGCCTTGTTCGCTGAGAAAATCAGTGCAATGTATCAGGGCCAAAGCACCCGCACTGTCAAAATGACTCAGTTTTTCGCCGCTGATCGATAAATTTTTTTCAGAAGGCAAGGTTAGATTGTCCAGCCACTCGTCAATACCGTCCAGATTGGAGATAGACCAGGAACCCTGACACAGGAGCAAATTTTTATTTTCATTAAAGACAAGTCCGGCAACAGTATTTTTCTGGGTCATGATTGTCATTTTTATAAGAAATAGCCTAGGATAATACGAAACCACTTGCTGCAGCAAAAAAACCATGAAATATCATAGTTCAAATCGGTTAAGTGCTCAGATTTTGGTCGCTATCGTTGCTGGAATAGCGCTTGGTATATTATTTAATCAATTTCGGGATGTAGATTGGTTAACGAATTATCTGGTGGAAGGCGTGCTTGATTGGGGCGGGCAATCTTTTATCGCCATTTTAAAAATGATGGTTGTGCCGGTTGTGTTAGTCTCCCTTGTCTGCGGAAGTTTCAGTCTGAGCAATGCCAGTGAGTTTGGCCGGGCGGCTGTTAAAACGATATTTCTGTTTTTGTTAACCACCGCCATGGCCATTTCTCTTGCGTTGCTCGTTTCAACCTGGGTCGATGTTGGCAGTGGTATTACACCGCCCGATGATCAATCGGTAAAAATGATTGTGAAAGCGCCGACCCTGAAAGATACCCTGTTGGCCATTTTTCCTGATAATCCCGTTGCCGCGATGGCCGAGGGGAAAATGTTGCAAATCATAGTCTTTGCCTTATTGATTGGTGTTGCAATCAGCAGTCTGGGTTCAAAAAGTGATCGTATACGGCAATTATTTCGTGATATGGATGACGTAGTCATGACGATGGTGCACCTTATTTTTTATGTGGCGCCGTATGGGATATTCTGCCTTGTTTGCGTGTTGTTTGCCCGCGATGGCTATATGATATTGGGACAGCTTGTCGGGTATTTTCTGACAGTTCTCGGTACGTTGTTACTGCAAATAATCTGTGTTTACGCCTTGCTTCTCAAAATTTTTACGGGATTGTCGCCGATACAGTTTTACCGCAAATTCTGGCCGGCTATGTTATTCGCCTTTTCCACGTCCAGCAGTAATGTATCTATTCCCGTGACGCTGGATCGGGTGCGCAGCAAGCTGGGCGTTAGTGAATCCATTGCGTCGTTTGTCATTCCCCTGGGCGCAACAATTAATATGGACGGCACGGCGGTTATGCAGGGTGTGGCTACGGTATTTATTGCCAACAGTTATCATATCCCGCTTGGGATAAGCGGTTATTTAACCGTAATTCTTGTCGCAACCATGGCGTCCATTGGTACGGCAGGCGTTCCCGGGGTTGGATTGATTACATTAACCATGGTATTAACCCAGGTGAATTTGCCGGCGGAAGGTATAGCCATGATTATCGGTATTGATCGTTTGCTGGATATGGTACGCACAGCGGTCAATATTTCCGGAGATGCCACCATTGCCTGTATCGTAAGTAACAGCGACGCAGCTCTGGATAAACGCATTTTTTATGAGGACGATACTGGCGATTAGGCTCTGTGAAAATTTTGGTTCACAGAGCCTGGAGTGTATTCTTCACGGCAGGTATTGAAATGATTTTGTTGGTTTATCCATAGACAGATCAACCTGCAAATCGTGGATAAATGTCCTTTTTATAAGGACGACACAGATACTGAATATTGGCTATTGCATTCTTTTTGCAGGTGGATAATGTGACGGTTCATAAAAAATTCTTGAGTGTTCTCTGGAAGATGGATCCGGGTTATTTTCAATTAAAGCTCGCGTTTAAAACGACGCTGGCTATCGTGATTGTCCTGTTATTGTTGTATAAGGAATCGTTAAATATCAAAATGATGGCGACGGTTGCATGCGGTATGTCCATGCAAGGGATCACGGCGACCACCTGGTTTTCCCGGATGAAGCAGATCCTGTTGCTTGATACGATCTATTTTTTTTCATTTGTATTGGGTCTTCTGGTACGGGACTCGCCGTATTGCACGGCTGCCACCTTGATTATCCTGGGTTTTACCGTGAATTATGTGCGTCGTTTTGAGCCGGAAAACAATATGGCGCCAATGATGGCCTGGACGTTGTGTTTTATGGCTACGATACTTCCCTTTCAGTCCGGATCCCAGGCGTTGGGTCATCTGCACGCTTTACTGCAAGGACTTATTGTTGCGGCGTTGGTTATGTTTCTGGTTTTTCCCCGCAATTATACGAAGCTTTTTGTCAGAAATACCAACCTGATATTTGATACGTTAGCTCACGGGATGGATGAGCTCAGACGGTTTCTACTACAGGGCTTTCATAAAGATGATTTTGATGCCCTGCCTTTTGACAAAATGAAAGAAAGCCTGCAACATTTACTGGATAGTAATCAAACGATAGAACAAAAAGGCCGTTTCAACAATCGGCAGAAATTTCTTGCCGACACCCTGCTTCATCTTTATATACTGGTGAATGCCTATGACATGATGCTGGCGTCATATCAATCCATTTGCACAAAAAAATATCACTTGACGCGAGCTGCCCGTCGTCGTTTAAGCCTGATCAATAAACATTTTGCCAGGACATTCAGAGGTGTGCGTCTGGATAAGGATTTTTCATTCAGTGGACGAATAACGGCCGTGCAATTCCCTCAGATTGACAGGAAATTCAGTAAAGAATCATCAAGTGATCCGAATCTGATACTTGCTCTCTTGAATCTGAAATTAAGTGTTACCCTTCTGTATCAGCACCTCAACGAAATCCGGCGGGGTCATGATGACTATTAGAGCTACGACCAGGATGGGTATTCAGGCGGCTATCGCCATTTTTCTCGCAGAACTGATTAGCCTGACGCTGCACATGGAAAGAGGTTATTGGACCACGCTGACCGCTATGGCGTTAACCGCTCAAACATGGGGAGAAAGCGTCAAACGCTCTTTTGAACGAGTCACCATGACGATCTTTGGCGGCGTGGTAGGTACCGCCCTGTATTTCTCGCTGCCATCTGATCCGGCCACTATAGCCGCCATTCTGCTCCTGTTTGTTTTTTTTACAATTTACTTTTTCCCCATTTTTCATCTGGCGGGTGTTTTCACGTTGACCTGTTTTGTGGTTTTTTTATTCGCCATGTTGGGAAACTGGACTATATTGCTTCTGGAAGAGAGAGTTTTTGATACCATACTCGGGGCAGCCATTGCCTTGCTGGTCAATTGCTTTTTTTTACCGGACAAATCCGATGCGCAGGATTTATTTATTACCCATCTTGAACGTTCCAAAGCTGCGCTGTCATTGACGTTTTTCAAAAAGACTTCCGTGGTTGAACCCGTAACCAGCCATGTACTATCCGTTGAATTTCAAACTATTAGAAAAAAGGCGTTATCAAGCCGGTATGAACTTCTTTTTCACCGCTTGAATAACCGTAATTTTAATTTGCTGATGAAGCAGGCAACATTTTGCACCCAGTATATCATTACGTTAATCAATACCTATCGCTGGCTGGAGGTTTATTTATCCGAGGAAGATAAAACACATATCCGGCAGGCAGCCGAAGTGACGGTACATAATTTGGACGTTATGATTAAGCAATTAAAGAAGGAAACCGATTTATCGATGCTTCCTGCCACGAATGTAACCGGTTTGTTGACGGAGGCGATAAACCAGGATTCGGTTCGTTTTGCCTCTCTGGATAACCAGGTTCTGGGTTTTTTTAATCTGATGTATTATTTTACGCGTCTGAATACTCGCCTGAATGAAATTTTTGTTCTTTTTGGAAAAATGAAATAGGGGTTGATTTTCCGGGGGGACTCTTCGCGATACCCGGAATGGCGCTGATTAGACGCGTTTGCAGCCGTGGCATGCCGCATCAACAGCTCCCGGGTTTTTGTTGTCCTGAATAATCCGCAAGGCCGGTAGTTGATAAGGGTAAATTGTGGTAAGATACGAGCCATTTTATGGCCACATGGATCAATATGCAGGATCTTTACAGCCAGTTTGAAAAACGCAAACAGGATCACATTGAACTTGCCTTGATGTCTTGTAATCAAGCCAGTGACATGAATGGTCTGGATAATGTTTTTCTTGCTCATGAAGCGTTACCGGATGTTAATTTTGCCGATATCACAATAGCGACCCGGCGTTTTGGCCGAAGCGCGGACAAACCCTTTCTAGTCAGTTCCATGACGGCCGGACATCATGATGCGGCGCGGATTAATCGCCATCTTGTCACTGCGTGTGCTGCAACAGGATGGGTGATGGGGGTTGGTTCCCAACGACGCGAGCTGACCGATAACGAGGCGGCTTTTGAATGGCAATCCTTGCGTCGTGATTTTCCCGATGTCCACCTGTTAAGCAATATTGGTATCGCTCAGATTATTGATGCTCCGGTGAGCCGCATTCGGCGTTTGACGGATGCTTTGGAGGCTCGGGCACTGATTGTTCACTGCAACCCTCTGCAGGAAGTGATTCAACCGGAAGGTACCCCGCAATTTGCAGGGTGCTGGCAGGCCTTGTCGCGACTGGTTTCCGAATTAGCTATCCCTGTTGTGATTAAGGAAACCGGATGTGGTTTCTCTGTCTCTACCTTGCGGCGCCTGAATGATATCGGTATTGCCGCCGTGGATGTCAGCGGGTTGGGAGGAACGCATTGGGGCCGTATCGAGGGACACCGGGCCGGCGAACATCCTCTTCGGCAACAGGCAGCCGCAACGTTTGCGAACTGGGGTATTGATACGGTGCAAAGTGTTAAAAACGCCATGGCTATTCAACCCGGATACGAAATATGGGGATCCGGCGGTGTACGCCATGGCCTGGACGCGGCAAAATTGTTTGCGTTAGGGGCATCCACCGTTGGTTTTGCCAAACCTATGCTGGAGGTCGCTTTATCAGGGGAACAACAGGTCATTGATCGTATGATGGCCATTGAATATGAATTGAAGGTTGCCATGTTTTGTACGGGCACTCGTAAACTTTGTGAATTAAAGGGGAAAGCATGTCAATAAATCATCATGCTGATCAATTATTTCAAGGGTTTTCCAGATTAAATCGGGAAGAGCGTTTTCAACGTTTAATACAAATGGGTGCCTTGACTGTAGACGATATACAATTTTTAAAGGAAGGCGGTGTACAAGGTACGGCATTGGCTGACAAGCTGATTGAAAATGTGATTGGTTATTTTCAGCTGCCGCTAGGCGTGGCGACCAATTTTTGTATTGATGGCGTCGATTATGTTATCCCTCTCGCCGTTGAAGAAACGTCCATTATTGCGGCATTGTCCAAAACGGCAAAATGGATCCGGCAGCATGGTTCCATTCAAACCAGGGTGGATGGCGAGTGTGTCCTTGGTCAGATTCAGTTGGCCAAGGTTAAGAATTTTGCCGGTTTTGCCACAATTTTTAACGAGAACAAACATTTTTTAATCGAAAAAGCGAATGAAGATGTTGCAGCCGAGATGGTCAAACGGGGCGGAGGCGTGGTTGATTTACAACTCCGTCGTTTGCAGCGTGAGGATGGTCATGACATGGCGGTGATTCATTTAACCATGAATTGCTGTGACGCGATGGGTGCCAATATTCTTAATCAAGTGCTTGAGTACTTGAAAGAGCCGCTGGAAAAATTGACCGGTGAGCAAGTCACCATGTGTATTTTGTCCAATTTAAATGATCAAAAACTGACAACCGCACGGATTACTATCAATGATGTTGAGCCTGAGTTGGGGCTGCGTATCCAGGAAGCGTCCCTGTTTGCAGAATCTGATCCGTATCGCGCCGCAACACATAACAAGGGTGTCATGAATGGCATCGATCCTGTTTTAATTGCCACAGGCAACGACTGGCGGGCGGTTGAAGCGGGTGTGCACGCGTTTGCAGCGCGTTCGGGCCGTTATCAGGCCATCACACAATGGCGCTATGAACAGGGGCAATTGACAGGACAGTTAACCGCACCCATCATCGTCGGTACGGTGGGCGGCGTGACGGCCCTGCATCCTGCGGCAAAAATGTGTTTGAAGATGATGAATATCGCATCGGCCAGCCATCTCTCGCGCGTGATTGCTGCGGTTGGCCTGACCCAGAATCTGGGCGCAATAAGGGCGCTATGCACGGATGGCATTGTGCAAGGTCATATGAGATTGCACCTTGATAATCTGGCTCTGGTTGCCGGAGCAACGGATCATGAGATGCCGGTACTCAAGGAAAAACTGCAGCATTGGTTACGTATCAATAAACGAATCAGCTTAAATAATGCTTATGAAATGCTGGCTGAAATCCGGCAAGCCGCAGGCTGAATTCCATGTTTTGAATGGTTCTGTGGACTTGCGATATAAACTCAACCGGAATAACGGCAATCCCTGATTGGATATTATTTTAGTGACAACACCCTGAATTATGAATTGGTCTATCCCCGCAAAAACGTTTCTGGTTGGTGAATACGCTGCTTTGGCCGGCGGGCCTGCCATTATTCTTACAACAACCCCTTGCTTTCAAACGTCGCTGATTGCGACCGAAACGCTCGACGGAATACATCCGGAGTCTCCGGCTGGCCAATGGTGGTCAACGCACCATGTTTCATCACAGGGGTTACGTTGGTATGATCCATATCAGGGGCTGGGGGGACTGGGCGGCTCAAGCGCTCAATTTATCGGTGCCTATCTGGCCAGCTGTCATCTTTTGCATGTTAAAGCCAGTCGTCAGGTTCTGCTGGACGCTTATTATCAATCCTGTTGGCGTGGTGACGGATTACGGCCCAGCGGCTATGATGTTCTGGCTCAGACACAACATCGCTGCGTCTATATCAATCGCCATAATGACATGATTGAAACGTATGACTGGCCATTTAAGGATTTATCTTTTTTATTACTTCATAGCGGTCAAAAACTGGCTACTCACTACCATCTGCAGCGAGTATCACTGCCCTCGGCGACCGCACAGTTATCAGAGATTGTGGAACAGGCTAAATCCGCTTTTGAGCAGGCAGACAGCGCGTTATTAATCAAGGCCGTGAACGACTACCAGCAACAGTTGGCCGATCTTGGGTTAGTAGCCAGGCACAGTTTGAATTATCTTGACAGGTTGAAATCAAAGTATCATATATCTGCCGCGAAAGGTTGTGGCGCAATGGGAGCCGATGTTTTACTTTTAATTCTCCCCAACGATACCCTCGATTTTCAAAAACAGAACCTGGAGGAGGAAGGATGGACGGTACTTGCCAGTAGCCGGGACTTATATACGGGCAAGACGCTTTTAAAAAATAATCCCCCAAAAACACTTGAAATTTTGCCTTAATAAGGTATCATTCCAGCCTCTTTGGGCCGTTAGCTCAGTCGGTAGAGCAGAAGGCTTTTAACCTTTGTGTCATAGGTTCGAATCCTATACGGCCCACCATTTTGGTGGACTTGATTCCCAAAATAAAAGATGTAAGATGTGCACCGTAATACGGGCCGTTAGCTCAGTCGGTAGAGCAGAAGGCTTTTAACCTTTGTGTCATAGGTTCGAATCCTATACGGCCCACCATTTATACACTCAATTGCGCTCGTAGCTCAGCTGGATAGAGTACTTGGCTTCGAACCAAGGTGTCGGGGGTTCGAGTCCCTCCGAGCGCGCCATTTAATATCAAGCACTTAGCTCTAGTTTGTGACCAAAAAACCAAGTTACTGTGACCAAAACGTGTCTAAACACGTTCAGCCGCAGCTCTGAGGTGTGCACTAGAAAGGTGCGCATAACGCAACACCATTTCATAATTAGACCACCCACCGAGTTGTTGTAACTCATGCAAAGGTGTACCATTTTGCACATGCCAACTTGCCCATGTATGTCGTAAGTCATGCCAACGAAAGTCATTAATACCTGCGCGTACTAATGCTTTTTGCCAAGCATGGTTATTACAACGAGTTACAGGATTTCCTTTGTATGTAAATACATACGTTGGGTTTCTTCCCTGCTGTGCTTTTAAAATTGAGATTGCTTGTTTGTTTAACGGTACAGGTATGGGGCGTTTAGATTTAGACTCATCAGCATGTATCAGCGCATGTTTTTTATCTAAATTTATTTCGCTCCATTTCAATTGGGTTACATTAGACTCTCTAAGACCTGTTGCTAAAGTGAAAGAAGCCATTGCCTCTAAATGAGATGGTAATTCTTTCAAAAGCAAATTAGCCTCTACCTTTGTTAACCAACGGATCCGCTTATTCTCAATTTTCCGCATCCTAATAATAGGAGTCTTATCAAGCCAACCCCACTCTTTATGAGCACGATTTAAAATTGCACGAATCAGTTCCAAAACTCTATTAACAGTAGTTAAGGAAACATGCTCTGCTTCCTTTTTCTTAGCAATAAACTCAAGTAAATCTCTGTCAATGTCAGTTAGTTTTTTTGCTCTTAAAAAGGTATCCAACCATGCCAGATGGTATTTATCTGTTTCAAGACTGCGCTTATGAGATGATTCATCTATCCATCTTAATACCGCATCCATCCAGGTTCTATTCGGCAATGACTTAATTTTATCTGTTTGCCACAATTCATGTTTCAGCTGATCATGCAACCGCAGCGCATCTTCTCTTATTTCAGTCCCAGTACTTTTGCGTACTCTTTTTCCTTGGTGCCGGATATCAAGCCACCATACTTCATCTCTTTTGTAGAGTGCCATTTTAATCTCCTATGGTCACCCTGAGAAGCGTCGTTGCTAGAGTACTTGTTTCTAATGTACGTCACAAGATCATGTTCAATAAAAATCCAACTACGACCGATCTTAACTCCAGGGATTTGTTTACGTGCTGCCATTCGGCGAACAGTTTCTTTATGTGCTCCAAGAAATTCAGCAGCTTGTTGAATGTTGAGCGTTTTCATTTCAATCCTTATAAATCAATTAATACTTAATTGACGATGCTCTTTAGGTAAGGGAAGGTATTTACGATAAGCGTCCCTATTTGAATTAATTTCAAGAATCATTTGATACAACTTCACTAATTCCTTCTCAGATGAAAAATTATGTGGTATGAGACTATCTGAATAGATTGTTTGAATGCTTTTAATAGATGAATTACACAGTTCCGCAATGTTTTTTAGTGTGTAATTAGTGGATCCCAACAGATATTGAATAATTCCTTTGTAAATTTGTAATTTAGAATTGTTCTCCATGAATAATGCTCCTTTGGCTATCTTGTTTACTGGCTAACTTATTCATTAAAAGTTAAATTATCCCGCAATATTATTTGGTGGATTAACCAGCAACATGATATATTGGCTATAATTATTCTATTTAAGATTATTTTAGCAGGTTAATTGAATAAAAATATTCAATTAACGATAATATACATAACTAATAATATTTATGTCAATCTGTTTTTGAATAATTTTATTCGTTTATTGGGTTGTTAATGACTGAGATGAGATTAAGTAATAACTTACAACAACTTATGAGAATACATGGCAATATTTCTGTTAGTGAGTTAGCTCGGGTAACTGGTATACCGCAACCAACGATTCATCACATTCTAACTGGTTCAACAAAAAATCCACGAAAAAGGGCACTTGAAGAACTATCTCGTTATTTTTCTGTTTCCATCGATGAATTAATTGGTCAAGAACCTCTACCAACTGTTATTCCTGATGCAGTTAAGGAAGATCTACAGATCAGGACCATACCTGTTATAGAATGGGAGTCATTAAAAAAATGGCCTTCAGAGTCAGACAAAATCCAAGATTTGCAAGAAATATTTATTGATAAGAAAATTGACAATAATTCTTTTGCATTAATTATGCCTGATGCTTCAATGGAACCTCTTTTTCAACAAAATACACTTTTAATCTTTGATTCAGGTAAAATTCCTAAAGATAGGGATTTTGTGATAGTGTATTTATCAAAAGAGGGAGAAATTGCATTTAATAGATTATTTATCGAAAATAATATCTTGTATCTGCGGCAGGGATTAGAGGATGGAAGCCTTAAACTGACAAAATTAGACAAGCCCAATGATCGTATTTTAGGAACACTTATTGAAGCACGGATTCAATATTAAATCTGTTATCACTAGCGCATTCTTCATGTAATCCAAAGATAAATGGATTAAAGTTTGTATGAATATCGTAATGGTCTACTTGTTCTACCTTCTTTAGATACTTCACTACTAGCCAAGCTGGAAAGACCATAATGATCGCATAACCCATTTTCCATAGATAACCGCAAATCATCATCCATCCAAGATGATTATTAGTTAACTTTCCAAAATAATTTAGTATATCAACTACTATTGTAAGCAATGCTTGTCCTAGAGCAGTAGATAACAAACATCTTAAAATAAAATATCTGCCTTTTAAAAAAATCTTCCATTTTGAAAGCAAATATATATTAGTCAATTCTCCAATTAGCAAACCAATAAGCCCCGCACCCACATATCTTAATGTGGGATCAAAAACTATCTGATAAGCTGTTGTTTGTGTGAAAAACTCTGGCGCTGGCATATGTGATACTGCTGTTATTACTAAGGAAAAAATGAGTTCAGCCAGCACTCCAATCCAAATAAATAACCTTGGGTAAGCATACCCATATACTTCCCCAACAATATCACAGATGCTAAACGTAAGAGGAAATACAAAAATTCCTCCTGGCTCAAGCATTGTTCCAATTTGCATTATTCTACTAGCTAAACATACCGTTGAAAGTAAAAAGGTTAAATATAACCCGAGTAGCAAATAGGGATATTTATATTGCTTTTTGCGAGCTAGTGCATCAAAAACTTCCTTGCTCAAAAACGTCTCCTCAATACAATTATTGTTTCTTATTTAATTAGTTGGAACTCTTTAACAGTTTCTCTTACTCCTGCTAAATATCCAATCCTATTGGCGTCCGATGAATTAAATTTTTCAATTAAATCTTTATTTTTTGAAAGTTCAGAAGGGGATTTTTTTATAGTAGCTGCGTTGGATTTTGATTTTATTTCAAGCAAATACTCATCTACTTCGGGTGTCATATGCTGAACCACAATAGAATAGTCTGGTTTTAATCGCTCAACGGTGGCGATATAAGTCAAAGTCCGAACAGTTTTAGTGTCCAGATTCTCTATTAATTCATTATCCATGATAATATCGCTGATATTTCTTTCTTTGGTATGTCTTTCAGACAATTTAATTACTGCTTTTGTAAAACCAGTTTTTTTGCACTCAAAAATATCAACTATCTCGTACCGTGGCTTTCTTGCCGTTTCAGCTACAAACTCTTTTAGCATACAAGCAATCCACTCATACCAACCGATCTTTTTTTTCATAATCCTTTACTCACATCATCCCAATTGCACCAATGCTCTCTTTACCATATTCTGGCAATAATAAATCTTCAGGAAATTGTCCACTTCTATTTATATAATCGGAGTGTTCTACTGAGAAACCAGCTTTTACTAAACTCCGATCTAAAACATCCTTAGTGATCCAATGGACAAATTTAGGTAGAGAGCTTGCCCGGCCACTGCTTTCATACTTTGCTGGTTCGGTAATTTCACCAGGCCATTCTTCATTATCCTCAACCCGTCTATTGAATTCAGGGATAAAACGTTGCCAATTTCTCAAAAATGGTGTTTCACAAACGATGTATATTTTACCTTTTGGGGCTAACAGTTTTGCTAACAAGGCTAATGATTCCTCAATCTTACTGCCAGAGAAAAAATGTAATACACGGCAAATCAAAATAGCATCAAAATGTTTTTCAGGAAGACCAATTAACTCATTGGGTAACTCACCAGGTACAAGAACCAGCTTACTGCTATCTCCGGTTAAGGAGTCACCGGACTCCGCAGTTGCTTCCAAGAAGCGTTGACGAACAACTGCTAAATTTTCAGAATCAATATCATTACAAAAAACAGTCGCTCCTTTTGCAATCGCCTCTAATGTTGCCGCTCCAAAAGCAGCACCTATTTCTAATACCTTTCCCCCATGTTGAGCTGATAAAGCTGCATGCTTAATAAACTGTTGTGAAACTGGATCACATGGAGTTGTTGTAAAACCTCCAAAAGGATTGTGAGTTTTTGTAAATATACCTGTAATTTCTCTAGAAGATGGGGTTTCTATACGTGTAAAACTTTTTGGATCAGTGATAATATTATTATCAATATCTATACTTAATCCATTTATTTTCGAGATGTCCCACGGAAGCTCAATAGGTTGCTCCATTTCAAGAGTTAGTTCATCGAATACCTTTGTTGTTTGATCAATCTGTGTTTTGTATGATAAAAGAAATGTAATTGTGGGTGTTCCAAAATGGTTTGCCCATCTTTTGGCTCTGATAATCTGAAAATCTTTTTTAAGTGATTCTTTACTTAGATGACGATAAAAACCTTCAAATAAAATAGTTGCTTGAGTCATGCAGAGAGATTTATTAACTTCATTGTTTTTGATTATCTTATCTAATTCACTCAGTAAAATAAGACTCTTTTTTGAGGCACCATTGATTTCGTTGAAATTTTCAACGGTTTCTTGAATAACTTTGCAAAAATCTAAAAACTCCATTAAAACTCTCCTACATCCTAAAACCATTGCAATATATAATTAAGGCTAATTAATTTCAATAATTTTATTCAAATACATTAATCTCTAACTTAATAAATTATAAATCCAGTACGTCTGAGCAAAGGCCGATCAAAGAACACCGGTAAGTTTGCTATGTGATGAAATGCACTTATATTTCCCCAATAAAGATGACGTTGATGCTGTTCAAAAATAGGCATTACAGTTCTTTCGAGAGAATTGCAAAGGAGGGCAGAAAATATGGGTTCTCAATTGTAGTAGTAAGTCAACGACCTACAGATGTTAGCCGCACCATTCTGAGTCAGTGTAATAATTTTTTGGCATTACGCGTTACTTATGAAACAGATCAGGGCGATATAAAACGACTGGTTCCAGATTCATTATCTGGGCTGAGTGACTACCTACCTTTAGTTGAAACTGGTGAAGCAATTCTTCTGGTGATGCAGTACTATTGCCATCGAGGATAAAATTACCCCAAATAGCGCCACACGAGATTTTTGGAAAGAATTAGGGAACTCAGAACCTAATAATGAGGATATAGCGCTTGCAATAGAATCATTGCGAAGCCAAACACGTTTAGAGCGAAGCAAATAAAATTACGTTGGGAATCATTCTATAATGTTCTTATAATTGCCAAGACCATTCCAACAATTTTATGGCTACGAGGTGAGATGCCTCGAACAGATGCCCAATTTTCATTAGCAGGAATAAGTTCATACTCATGGTATAAGCCATCTGTTGATAACTGTTTATATCTGCGAGTTGTAACTTCATTAATATTTTGAAGATTCGCAACAACTAACCCTCCTGGCTGAGCAGACTGATCCGGATCAACAATTAAAACATCACTCACTTTTAACTCAGGTGACATGCTGTCATCTTGTACACGCAATGCAAAAGCATTCTCCCCCAGTTTCTGCGATATTTCAGGGCTGAGTGGAATAAACGAAACAGAATCATGTCCTGTCTCATCTCTAATTGCCTGAATAACTGCTGTTGGATCACAAGCCTGTTGAGCATCCAATAAGGGAACTAAAGCTCCCAGCCAAGGAAATTCCTGCTTAACCTGCTTATCTTCTGTCAAACACATTAAATACCCAGGAGCGACGTCCAAAGCGACGGCTAACTGCTTAATTTCCTCAGGCCCTGGAGTTCGTATGCCTCTTTCCCAGTTATTAATCCTGGAGGGCTTTAAGTCGTCTGTAAGCTCTGCAAGTGCTTTTCTGGTTAATCCTTTTGCCTGACGCTCTTGAAAAATGCGTTCTCCAATTTTTTCTTTGATGTTCATCATGGAGTTATACCTTTTCACAAAACAACAATAAACCCATTGACAATTTTCTAATTGTGCAATATCGTCATGGTTAATTGCACTATATGTGTAATTAACTTGTGATTTCTTTCAAACAAAGATAGCACAGAATAAAAATAATAACGAGATGTACAACCAGGAATGTTTGTCAATTATGGATTTTGTGGTGAACAGCGAGGAACTTGCGGCTTTATACGGGTTACCCCATAACCAACAGCTTGCTTATTTACGAGGAATACGTCCATATATGGACGTTAAAACAGGACTAGTTGGCGTTAGGCGGCGTATTAGCTTGCAATCGTTGGCTGAAGAGCTGCATATACAGCCACATCAGGGTATAAAAGGTGAAAAATTTTCTCGTCCTCAGGCCAGACGTGCATTATCTGCATTGGAGCGTGTTGGTTTAATTACTTTGCAATCGGAAGAACTGCAATTAATTTTAAAATGCAATTTAGCAACCTTGGGTTGTTTTACCCAAAATAAAGTAGTCACAAACCCGTCACAGAAAGCCGTCACATTTTTTTCTAGCCAATCCATTGAAAATAAAGGGCTTTATGGTGATTCATCAGATAAACCCGTCACAGTGGAACCCTCAAAAGCCGTCACACCTCTTATAAAAGAAGATAATTATATATATCTTCTTAGGCGGTTCGAACATTTCTGGCGTTTGTACCCCGAGAAAAAATCCCGTGAACGTGCATTTGAAACCTTCCAGCAAATTAACCCAGACGAATCCCTATTACGCACCATGCTTCAAGCCCTTGATAACCAAATTAAGGCGAGAACAGCCAAGGATGCGCACGGAGAATGGGTACCCCCGTGGAAATATCCGGCCAACTGGCTAGCACAAAAATGTTGGGAAGATGAAGTCAACATCGAATTAAAGCAGGAGAAAAGGAATGAGAAGCGCCGCCCAAATACTAAAACAACAACCGTTGATCCATTCTGGAACCCTGAAACAGAAGACACAGCAAGCAGCAGTGAAGACGAATATCAGCAATCCAATGTCATCAACCTGCAATGCTACCGACAGCAATAAAAAGCGGATTGAGAATTTGTTTACTCGCTTTGCCGTTTTTTACGGGCACTTATGGCGCAGCCAGTTCAAGAGCGATGGTTTTTTGGAGTTTGCAAAAAAAGAGTGGCTGGATGGGTTAATACGATTCAGTGATGAGATTTTAAATCAGGCCATCGTTGAGTGTCGGGATTTTTGTGAAATGCCGCCAAGCTTGCCTCAACTGATTCGCATTTGTCGAGACATAAAAAAGCGAAACTACGTTTATGTCACGCCTGAAGCAGTTGCTCCTGCAAGCACCGAGGTGGTGGAAACGAATATCAAACAATGTAAAGCATTTTTAATTTAAAACCCATAGGAGAAAAGACATGTTGATATTAACTAGAAGAATTGGGGAGTCCGTTGTAATCAGTGAGGATATCTACTGCACAGTTGTAGGGTATGACAATGATGAAGTTCGTCTTGCTTTTGATGCACCGAAGTCTATTCCTATACATCGTGATGAAATTCAGCGACGCATATACCTCGATCGAATGAAAGATAACTGGTTTATCGATAAAACCCCTAACAAAGAAAGCATTGTCGACAGGCTCATCAATAAATTTAAAAGCGCTAAAACTTAAGTCAAACGCTTCATGGGAATGATTTGATGAATATTGATGAACAGCAACTGGTGACGGTTAAAGACAGAGCCAAAGAAAAGCTCAGGCGTGATTTGGGTGGTTTGATTGAAACTGCATTAAGCGATCCAAAAACCGTAGAAATCATGCTCAATGCGGATGGCAGGCTTTGGCAGGAGCGGCTTGGAGAAACAATGCGCTGCATTGGCAGTATCTCCTATGCTCGTGCTGAATCCATTATCAAAACTATTGCGGGATTTCACGGTAAAGAGGTCACCCGATTTAAACCAATGCTGGAAGGGGAATTGCCGCTGGATGGTTCACGCTTTGCGGGTCAACTGCCACCGATTGTTTCAAGCCCGACCTTCGCCATCCGCAAGAAAGCGATATCCGTTTTTACGCTGGATGAATACGTTCAAACTGAAATTATGACATCAGTGCAATGTGAGGTGATTAAAAAAGCCGTATCAAATCACCGGAATATTTTAGTCATTGGTGGTACGGGTTCAGGTAAAACCACGTTGGTGAATGCCATTATCAATGAAATGGTGAGAAGCGCACCAGAAGAACGTGTTTTTATCATAGAGGATACCGGTGAAATCCAATGTTCTGCCGAAAACTGCGTTCAATATCACACCACGTTAGATGTCAGCATGACACAGCTTTTAAAAACCACGCTCAGGATGCGACCAGACCGGATTCTTGTCGGTGAAGTTCGAGGCAGTGAAGCGCTGGATTTATTGGATGCCTGGAATACAGGCCATGAAGGTGGCGCTGCTACCTTGCATGCCAATAACGCCCTTGCAGGACTCCATCGTTTGAAATCATTGATTACTCGAAACCCGGCAGCACCCGCTGAAATCGAACCTTTAATTGGTGAGGCGGTGCATTGTGTGATGCATATCGCAAGAACACCGCAGGGACGCAAGGTGGAAGAAATCATATCCGTGAATGGTTTTGAAAATGGCCAATACCTAATCGAAAAACTTGTTTAAGGAGAATGTCAGTGAACCAGATAGATACTTTTAATTATAAAAAAATATTGCTGATGGGGTTATTCGTTTTATTTTTATTGTTTATGACCCATCCGGCTCTTGCATCAACAACCGGTGGAGGGCTGCCTTTTGATTCGTGGCTGACCAAAATTCAGAAATCCATTACCGGCCCTTTTGCTTTTAGTGCCGCGATCATTGGGTTGGTTGCCGCTGGCGCCACTTTGATTTTTGGTGGCGATATGAACGGTTTTATGCGAACCCTTGTCTTTTTTGTGTTGGTTCTTTCATTCCTGGTTGCGGCACAAAACACCATGACGGCTATTACCGGTAAAGGGGCAGAAATTACCAAGCCAGCTGTTGAGTTTAATACGACGGAGCATATGTCATGAGTCTTCGTACTATCCCTATTCGTCGCTGTGGAAACCGCGCAAGCCTTTTTATGGGCGGGGATCGTGAGCTGGTGATGTTTTCTGGATTGCTATCAGCCATTTTAGTATTTGCAGTCCAGGACTGGCTGGCGGCTATTGCTGGGGCTGCTATGTGGTTTTTATCTTTGAAAGGGCTTCGCTTAATGGCGAAATCCGATCCTTGTATGCGCGCAATCTATCTTAGGCAGCGATGCTATCAAGCCTATTATCCTGCGCGTTCAACCCCATTCAGGGACAATAAAAGAGGTTATCAATGATCGAATTTATTACCTTTTTTCTCAGTATGACGGGGCTTGTCTTCTTAAGCTTCCTGTTTTACCAGACTCGCATGAAAAGCCAGGCGCATCATTTAAAAAAGCATCGAAATACAAAAACGGGATTCGTTGACTTACTCAATTATGCCGCAGTTGTTGATGATGGCGTGATTGTCGGTAAAAACGGCTCATTTATGGCGGCCTGGCTTTATCAAGGGGAAGATAATTCCAATACCACCGATGAGGCGAGGGAGATGGTGTCGTTTCGCATCAATCAGGCATTGTCCGCCATGGGCAGTGGCTGGATGGTTCATGTCGATGCCGTGAGGCGTACTGCTCCTGGTTACAGTGCGCGGGGAAATTCGTACTTTCCCGATGCCATCTCGATGGCGGTTGATGAAGAACGAAGGCAGCTATTTGAAAGTATAGGGACCTTGTTTGAGGGCTATTTTGTCATTACCTTGACCTGGTATCCACCGGTATTGGCACAAAAACGTTTTGTTGAATTGATGTTTGATGATGATCATGCGCGTTTAAGCCAGAAAGCAAAAACCCATCAGCTGATTGAAGAATTTAAGCAATCCTGCCGAAACTTTGAATCACGCATGAGTTCAGCCCTTGATCTTGAAAGGCTGCAGTCTGAACAGATGATAGATGATGAAGGTAAAACAGTCACACAAGACAATTTTTTAAGACATCTCCAGTTTTGTATCACAGGGCTGAATCACCCAGTCAACTTACCTAAAAATCCGGTCTATCTTGATGCCTTAATCGGGGGTCAGGAATTAACGCCAGGTATCACGCCAAAGATTGGTCGCAAATTCATTCAATGTGTGGCCATCGAAGGATTCCCAATGGATTCCTATCCTGGCATTTTAACAACACTAACCCAACTGCCTGTTGAATACCGCTGGAGTTCGCGCTTTATTTTTATGGATGCTCATGAAGCGGTGGCGCATTTCACTAAATATCGTAAAAAGTGGAAACAAAAAATCAGGGGCTTTTTCGATCAGCTTTTCAATACCAATTCAGGCGTTATCGATGATGATGCGCTAAGCATGGTGGAAGATGCGCAAGCGGCGATTGCTGAAACCAATTCAGGCATGGTGGGGCAAGGCTATTACACCTCCGTTGTTGTTTTAATGGATGAAGACAGGGCACAGGTTGAGAAATCAGCCCTTTTTATTGAAAAAAATATAAATGCCCTTGGATTTACCGCAAGAACTGAAACGATTAACACCATGGATGCCTTCATGGGCAGCCTGCCGGGTCATGGCGTTGAGAATATCAGACGACCTCTTATCAACACCATGAATCTGGCCGATTTGTTACCCACTTCCAGCATATGGACCGGTGACAACAAAGCGCCTTGCCCGCTGTTTCTTCCCAGCGCCCCTCCTTTGATGCAGTGTGTCACCAGCGGTAATGCGCCGTTTCGTTTAAACCTTCATGTCAGAGACTTAGGCCATGGCATTATGTTTGGTCCCACACGCTCAGGTAAATCAACGCATCTTGGTTTAATCGCACTGTCCTGGAGACGTTACAAGGATGCTCGCATTTATTCCTTTGATAAAGGTATGTCCATGTATCCAACCTGCAAAGCCACAGGTGGGGAGCATTACACCATTGCCGATAAAGACTCACGGCTTGCTTTTGCACCCTTACAATTTTTAGCGACCAAGGGGGACCGCGCCTGGGCTATGGAGTGGATTGATACCATTCTAGCTCTAAATGGTTTGAATACCACAGCAGCCCAACGAAATGAAATCGGTCATGCCGTTATTAGCATGTATGAAAGTGGCTCTAAAACACTGTCTGAGTTTGTCATGACCATTCAGGATGAATCTATTCGTGAAACACTTAAACAATACACCATTGATGGATTAATGGGGCATCTGCTGGATGCGGAAAGTGATGGCATGCAGCTGTCCTCATTTATGACGTTTGAAATCGAGCATTTAATGGGATTGGGTGAGAAATTCGCGCTGCCTGTATTGCTCTATCTGTTTCGCCGGATTGAAACATCCCTTGATGGCCGTCCAACCTTAATTTTACTGGATGAAGCATGGTTGATGCTGGCGCATCCTGTCTTTAAAAATAAAATCGCTGAATGGCTGGATTCCATGGCCAAGAAAAACTGTGTGGTGTTTATGGCCACCCAGCATTTATCCCATGCAGCGGGTTCTGGTATTTTAGATGTGATTGTTGAATCCACCGCCAGCAAAATCTTTTTACCTAATCTCTATGCAAGAGATCCCGAAACACGTGTGATTTATGAACGCATGGGCTTAAACCCACGCCAGATTGACATCATCGCTCAAGCTCAACCGAAACGTGATTACTACTATGTCAGTGAAAAAGGGCAACGTCTGTTTCAATTGGCGTTGGGTCCCTTGGCCCTGGCGTTTGTTGGTGCCACCGACCCCGACTCCATCGAGCGTATGAAGCAACTTGAGCAGAAATACGGTGCTGAGTGGGTGTCTTATTGGCTGTCAGAAAAAGGAATTGAACTCAATCAATACGGAGAAGCCGCATGAAAAAACGGATCCTTTGGCTTAAAAAGCCAAGCCAGAAAACAAAAAAAGAAGCATTAACTGAAAATCCTTATCTAAACGCCAAACGAGCCTGGAACGTCCACACTGCTGGACTGATGAAATCCTTACAGGTCTGGCAGTTGGTTGGAATGGGTAGTTTATTAATAACACTAGCCGCTGTTGGAGGACTGATATCAATTGGCAGTCAATCCAAATTTATCCCCTTGGTGTTCCAACAAGATGCCAACGGCAATACGCTTTCAGTGACTCGCGGCGATAGAGTGGGAGAGGTGAGCATTGATGATTACCGCACAACTGCGGCTCATTTTATTGAAAATATTCGCATGGTCAGTGCCGATGTTGAGTTACAAAAAAAGGCGGTCTTTCAAGTCTATTCCTACTTAAACCAAAACGATGCCGCCCTTAGCAAGGTACAGGAATTTTATAACGACAAGCAACGTTCTAACCCTTTTGAACGCGCGGCACATGAAATCGTCAGCATTGAAATTCGTTCAGTCCTTCAGGAATCAGAAAATACCTGGCAGGTGGATTGGGTCGAAACGGTAAGAAATCGCGACGGCACCGTCAAAGAAAAACCTTCTGTCATGAAAGCAATGGTGACCATGTATCAAGACAACGAGCTTAATGATATTTCCAGTGAGTCCATTTTAAAGAACCCTCATTTGATTTATGTGCGCGATTTCAACTGGTCTTATGACCTAAAGCATGGGGAACAACAATGAAAAAAATAATTCTCTCAATCTTTTTGGTGGTACCACTTACCGTCCTGGCTCAGGATAATGAGGAATTGGGCAACCGTTATTTTTCTAAAAGCATGCCGAATTTGTCCTATCAGGAAAAGCAGGCTTTGGAAATTGCGAGACTTTGGCAGAAAGGCGACAAAACCAGTAAGCCGTTTCAATCCTCAGATAGTTCAGTGAGCTTTGTCTATGGCTCAGGTCAAATCAGGGTTGTGTGCGCGCCCTTGCAGGTTTGTGATATCGCATTGCAAAGAGGCGAGCAGTTTAATGATATGAATGTTGGCGATCCACGCTTTATTGTTGAACCTTCAATTACAGGTTCAGGAACCAATCAGCAAATTCACCTCATTATCAAACCTAAAGATGTGGGACTTGATTCTTCACTGGTCGTGACCACGGACAGACGAACTTATCATTTCAGATTGAAGTCTGACCGCTACGAGTTCATGCCCTATATCTCGTTTATTTATCCAGATGAGGCCAAAGAAAAATGGCGATTGATACAGCAAATTCAAGCCGAACGTAGAGCCGCCAATACCTTCCCTGAAACGAACGAATACTTAGGCAATCTAAATTTTAATTACCGAATCCAGGGCAATGCCCGCTTCAAGCCGGTGCGGGTATATAACAATGGCGTTAAAACCATTATTGAAATGCCCAAAGCTATGTCGCAATTTGAGGCGCCTGCTCTACTGGTCCTAAGAAAAAGTGGCTTCTTCCAAAAATCAGAGACAGTAATGGTCAATTATCGTTTGCAAGGTTGTCGTTATATTGTCGATAGTGTGTTCGACAGGGCTATGTTGGTTGTTGGCAGCGGCTCATCTCAAGAAAAAATTACCATTACGAGGTGCTAACAATGAAAAAATTATGCTTTTTATTGCTGACTATTTTGTTATCGAGTTGCGCGAGTATGCGTTATGGGACTTTTACGGATGTTTCTCGAAATAAGGATGCCTATTTGGCTAAAGATGCCGTATCCCAATTAACCCGTGTTTACCCACCAGCCAGAAATACCTTTTGTATCAGTCAGAGAATTTGTGATGGCTTTGGCATCAAGCTGATTCAGGAGATGCGCAAAAAAGGGTATGGCGTGGTTGAAAAGCCCCAATCAAGGAATAAGGCAAACTTTTTCTATGTGGTGGATGAGGCGGAAATTGGCCGTCTGTATCGAGTCAGTCTTTATATTGGTCGAGAGACTTTAAGCAGGGTGTATGCTGACACCCGCGGCAAGCTTACCCCAATCAGCCCATGGTCACATAAGGAGTGAGACTGATGAATGAAAATAACAATCTGTTATCACCGGATTCCTCGCCACAAAAGCTCACCACAGCAGGCGTTAGACGAGTAAACAACATGCCGTTATTCATTGCTATTGGTGTTTTAACGGTATTCGTTGTGTTGATAGCGCTTGTTGCCCAAAAAAGAGCGAATGCGCAGAACCAAATCACAGAACCAGCAAAGCTAAAAACAGCCAAGAAAAATACCATGAATCTTGCTTACGAGGTTGTGGGGGATCATAAGTCAGGGATGATTGCAGCAAATAGTGCAGTAAAGGCAAATCCTTTGGAACCTTCATTGCCAATGCCTGTGCCGCAGCAACCAACGGTAAAACTTGAAACAGAAGATCAGGCTATACCTGATAATGAAATTGAACGTATTCGCCAGGAAAAGACCCAAGCGTTTGAAGAAGCAGTGAAAGCAAAAACATCCATTATGGTGGAAAACGCTCGCTTGAATGGTAAGGACAATACAGTTGGAAATGATGTAAATGGTGCCAACTCTTTTAAAGAGCAACTTCAAAGTTTACAAGGCATGCAAAAAAGCATGCCGATGCCGCAAACTTTGGGGGGTATCGAGGATGAAAGTCGCTGGCATTTAAACTCAAAACTTGAAAACCCCAACAGTCGCTATGAATTAAGGGCAGGAGGCGTGATTCCAGGGGTGATGGTCAGTGGTATTTCCTCCGAACTACCAGGGCAGATTATCGGCCAGGTGTCGCAAAATGTGTATGACACGGCGACCGGCAGGTATCTTTTAATCCCGCAGGGAACAAAGCTTATTGGCATTTACTCCAGCGATGTAAGTTTTGGTCAGGACTCGGTTTTGATTGCCTGGCAGCGCCTGGTTTTTCCAGATGGGAAAGCATTGGATATTGGTTCCATGCCTGGGGCGGACAGTGCGGGTTATGGCGGGTTTCGAGATCAGGTCAATCACCATTATGCAAGAATTTATGGTTCGGCCCTTTTAATGTCGGGCATTGTTGCGGGCATTACCTACAGCCAAAACGCCAATCAATCCAACCAAATTGGTTACAACCAACCGACAGCTGGCAATGTTTTGAGTGAGGCACTAGGCCAGCAACTGGGTGAGGTGACTTCGCAGCTGGTGTCGAAAAATCTCAATGTGTCACCGACCATTCATGTGCGTCCTGGTTACCGTTTTAATGTCATCGTTGTGAAAGACTTAACCTTTAAACAGCCCTACCGATCGTTTGCGTATTCATAGAGGAGAACACAATGATATTTAGAATTCTGCTGGTTTTGTTATGGTCTTTGAACGTTTTTTCCGATGGCGCACCGGTGTTTGATTTTGCCAATTGGCTGCAAAATGGAAAAATGATAGTAAATCAGGTTAATGAGTACAGAACCCAAATCAATCAATACAATAACCAGCTTCTGCAATACCAGAACATGCTCGACAACACCAAATCCCTGACCTCGTTTCAATGGGATAACGCCAATGGGGTGATTAATAACCTGCTTGAGGCAACCAACACCATTGATTATTACAAACAGGAAGCAGGGAGCCTGCAAGGATATCTCGACCGTTTCCAAAGTCAGGAATATTATCAAAAAACAGCATGCTTTAATGGCAATGGACAATGTTCACCTGAAGAACTCAAAAAAATTAAACAAAACAAAATGGCCGCATCTGTGGCTGAAAAACGTGCTAATGATGCCATGCTCAAAGGTATTGATAAGCAACAGCAGAACTTGAAAAAAGATTCCGAAAAACTACGAGTCTTGCAATCCCAGGCACAAACTGCCGAAGGACAAAAGCAAGCGCTCCAAGCCGCTTCCCAATTGTCCAGCAATCAAGCGCATCAATTATTGCAAATCAGGGGATTATTGGTCGCACAACAAAACGCACAGGCGGTAAGGGATGCTGCGGCTGTAAATAAAGAAGCCATACAGACCGCTGGAGATGAGCGTTTTCGGGCAGGGACTTACCATAAAAGTTCCGGTAAAAAATGGTAGTGCATTCATAACATCAAGGAGAACAAAAATGAAAATCTTAACTTTTTCTTTAGCGCTTTTGGTTGGTTTGCTTTCAGGTTGTGACAGTGCTGAAACCAAGGTGAGGAAAAAGGCGGCGCATCTTGCCTCACTCACCTGTGAAAGTTCAAAACAAGGCCGTACCAAAGAAGAACTGCAAGCGATAGCAGACGCCTGTTTTAAACGCGGCAGTTACTCCAAAAGCTCCGGCATGAAATGGTAATACTATGAAAAAAAAGACGATAACAAGCTTTACCGTATTATTTTTAATTGGATTTTCAGGCATTTGCCACGCCCAGGGTGTTGGTATGGATAGCAGGGATTTACTGGATAACATTCTCTATCGCTTTTCCAATAATGCCTCGATGTGGAGTCATACTATTTTAAGCTATGCGCGTTTCCTGTTCTGGTCATTGGCCACCATCAGCATGGTATGGACTTATGGCTTAATGGCGTTGCGCAAAGCAGATATTCAGGAGTTCATGGCAGAAACCGTGCGGTTTTTAGTGGTGGTCGGTTTTTTCTACTGGATTTTAGACAATGGTCCAGCCATTGCTACCGCCATTATGGACTCTTTACGCAAGCTTGCAGCAAATGCTTCTGGTATCTCGGCTACCGTATCGCCTTCTGATATCGTTGATGTGGGCTTTGATATTGTTTCCAAAGCGATTGATAACTCCTCCATCTGGTCGCCTGCGGCAACGACTGTTGGGCTGATAGTCGCAGGCATTATCCTCATCGTTTTGGCATTAGTCAGTATCAACATGCTCATCATCCTGATTACCGCCTGGATTTTAACTTACGGTGGCATCATTGTATTGGGATTTGGCGGTGGCCGCTGGACGCAGGATATTGCCATTCAATATTACAAAACTGTACTTGGTATCGCATTACAAGCCTTTGCCATGATTTTGATTATCGGCATCGGTAAGTCATTTGTCGATCAATACTATGCGGCTATGGCGAAAGACATTCTCTTAAAAGAAATGTTTATCATGCTGGTGGTAGCCGTTGTATTACTGGTACTCATCAACAAAATTCCACCAGTTTTGGCAGGTATTGTTTCTGGTGGCGGTTCAGGTGGCGGTGGCAGTGGTCTTGGCCTGGGCGGTGCTTTAGGTGCTGCGGGTATTGCAGGTACTGCTTTGGCGGGTGCGGCCGGTGCTGCAAGCGCTCATAGTGCTGGCGGTCTTTCTGCACTGAATGCTGCATTCAAAGCCGCTTCTCAGAGTGTTAGCGCAGGTGACACGGGTGCTGTTTCAGGCAGCAGTTCGGGTTCAAAACTTGGTGGTTTAGCCCAGGCCATGGGACAAGCTTCTAAATTTGCTGGTTCTTTTGGTTCGCACCTGGCTTCAGGAGCATTTGATGTGGCTCGTGACAAAGCTGGCAGCATGAAAGCTTCGTTTTCTGCCAAAGCCTCTGATACCACAGGTGGCAGGATTGCCGATGCCATTTATCAGCGTGCCTCATCTGCCAACAAGGATTCTTCTTCATCTGAAACATCCGCATCTCAAAATGTCACAGCCATGGGTGCGCCAGAAGGCAGTTTTAGTTCTGGAAGCGATGATTTTGGACCTCAAGAAGATTGTGCTGATGAGGTCAGTCAATTTGTCAACCAAAAGGCATCAGGAGACAGTCAATGAGTCTGATGAAGCCCAATAAAGCCATTGGTCCACAAGTGAGGCAAAAGCGTCAGGACAGAGAAAATAAACAGCTGATTCTTTTAGTCGTTCTCTCACTACTCATGAGCATGCTGATTGGCACACAGTATGTGGCTTATAAGTTACATTTTCATGATGGCTTAGGTTCTTCATTAGCCCATGTCTATTTGCCCTGGCAATCCCTCTGGTGGAGCCTGAAATACCATCATTATTACCCGGATTACTTTAATGCGGCTTTTGGTTTGATGGTGATGAGTGGCTGTCTTTTTTTAATACTGATCGTTTTTGTTGGCAAGCATTTAAAAAAAGAAAATGTCAGTGAATACCTGCATGGTTCTGCAAGGTGGGCTAACAGGCAAGATTTAAAAAATGCGGGGCTTATCGGCAATGAAGAAGGCGTGTATGTGGGTGCTTTTGAAGATGAACAAGGTGAGATTCATTATTTACGTCATAATGGACCAGAACACATACTAACCTATGCCCCAACGCGCTCTGGGAAAGGTGTCGGTCTTGTTATTCCTACACTTTTATCCTGGAAACAGTCTTGTGTGATTACCGATTTAAAGGGAGAGCTGTGGGCATTAACCGCTGGCTGGCGTCAAAAACATGCTAGCAATAAAGTTATTCGGTTTGAGCCTGCAACCTTAACAGGTTCAGCCCGCTGGAATCCATTGGATGAAATCAGGGTTGGTACTGAATATGAAGTCGGTGATGTACAAAATCTTGCAACGCTTGTGGTTGACCCTGATGGCAAAGGGCTTGAAACCCACTGGCAGAAAACCTCCCAGGCACTTCTGGTCGGATTTATCCTGCATGCCATTTACAAGCTGAGAAACCAGGGGGAACCGGCCACTTTTCCCAACATTGACAAGATGTTGGTCGATCCGAATACCAATATCGCTGATTTGTTGATTGAAATGACCCAATATCAACATGATGATGGCAAAACACATCCGGTTATCAGTGCCTCGGCCCGTGACATGATTGACAGGCCCGAGGAAGAAGCAGGTTCCGTATTATCCACCTTAAAGTCCTATCTGGCCTTATACCGAGATCCGGTGGTGGCACACAATGTGTCTGCCTCCGATTTCTGTATCAAAGATTTGATGCACCATGACACGCCCGTCAGTCTTTATATCGTCACGCAACCCAACGATAAAGCACGGTTACAACCCCTGGTTCGAGTCATGCTGAATATGGTGGTTCGTCTTTTGGCCGATAAAATGGAGTTTGAGCGGGTAGATGGATTTATAAGAACGAAGAAAACCTACAAGCATCGCCTGTTGTGTATGATTGATGAATTTCCAAGCCTTGGCAAGCTTGATATTTTACAGGAATCCTTGGCCTTTGTGGCCGGATACGGTTTGAAGTTTTATCTCATTTGTCAGGACATCAACCAGCTTAAAAGTCGTGAGCGAGGCTATGGACCCGATGAAACCATTACCTCTAATTGCCATATCCAAAACGCCTATCCACCTAACCGGATAGAAACCGCTGAACATCTTTCAAAACTGACAGGCCAAACCACCATTGTCAAAGAACATATCACCACCAGCGGTAAACGGATATCAACCTTTTTAAGCCAGATATCTAAAACGGTGCAGGAAGTATCCCGTCCACTTTTAACCATCGATGAATGCCAGCGTATGCCAGGGCCAAAAAAAGATGAGAATGGCTTAATTCATGAGGCAGGCGATATGGTGATTTATGTGGCAGGCTTTCCAGCCATTTATGGGAAACAGCCCTTATATTTCAAAGACCCTGTTTTTATTGCCAGAGCATCGGTTGAAGCACCTGTTCAATCAGATATCTTACGTGCCCGTTTAAGTGAAGATGAGGAAATCAGGCTATGAGGAAGTTGACGGCCTGGATTAGCATTTTTTTGCTGAGCATCTTAAGTGCGGTACTCCTTCTGGTGGTTATGGGCTTTAGGATCAACCTGACCGATTCTATCCCTAGTGGACTTTATCGCATAACGGACATTAAGAATCTTAAAAATGCTTTTGTCATATTTTGCCCGGAAGATAAGCCAGCCTTTCAACAAGCAAGAGATAGAGGCTATATCGATAGCGGTCTTTGCCCGGGTAACTATGGCTATTTGATGAAAAAAGTAGTCGCAATCAAAGGTGATAACATCTCTGTCATCGATGAAGGTGTTTTTGTAAACCGTCAACGTATTCCTTTTTCAAAACCCATATCAACAGATGGGATGAACCGTCCTTTGCCGGAATGGCACGCAAAAGATTATCCGCTTAAAGAAGATGAATTGTTGACCATGACCAGCCAAAGCTCGTGGTCCTTTGACAGTCGTTATTACGGCCCTGTCAGCATCAAGCAAATCAAAGGAGTGATCATACCTATATGGGTTAAAAACAACACGGGGGAAAGTGCATGAATAAAGAAAGTAAATTAAATGATGTGATTTCTGAAAAACTGGAGGACTTGATGGTTCCTGGTTTTATCGCTGAGGTCACACCCATCGAGGCAGACATCATGGGCGCCTTTTCTGAGAATGCCTTAAGCGAAATTGATGCTCAGGAGGCAGCCTATGACTAAGTTGTCTCACCACCAGATTGTCGCCAATCAAATCATTGAAAGCTTGAAACTTGGAACCGCTCCATGGCTAAAGCCATGGGAGCCAGGTATTGGTAATGGCCAAATCCCTTTTAACCCTGTCACAGGAAAGCGCTATCGCGGCATCAATGCTTTGTATTTGATGCTGAATCAAACCGGAGACAATCGCTGGCTAACCTACAAACAAGCCCAAAGCATTGATGCACAAGTGAGGAAGGGAGAAAAAGGCACAACCGTTCAATATTGGAAGTTCACCGATGAAAAAGTAAAAAAAGATGAGACGGGAAAACCAATCCTCGATGAGCATGGTAATCCGGTTAAAGTGCAAGTCAACCTTGAAAGACCCAAGGTGTTTTATGCCAGGGTTTTCCATGCCTCACAAATTGATAATATGCCGGAACTCGTTCAAAAAGAACAGGACTGGTCTTTAATTGAAAGAGCGGAAAACTTGCTGATTAATTCTGGTGCTAACATTTTTCATTCGGAAGCCGACAGAGCATTTTACAGGTTATCAACCGACAGCATTCACCTTCCTCCCAAAGAGCAATTTAAATCTGCAGCCCATTATTATGCAACAGCGCTTCACGAATTAGGCCACTGGAGTGGCCATGCTTCAAGGCTTAATCGAGACTTGAGCCATCCATTTGGCAGTGAAGGGTATGCCAAAGAAGAATTAAGAGCTGAAATTGCCAGCATGCTGTTAGGCGCAGAGCTTGGCATCGGTCATGACCCTTCTCAACACACAGCCTATATCAAATCATGGATTCGTGTTTTAGAAGATGATCCGCTGGAAATATTCAGAGCGTCAGCTGATGCGGAAAAGATAGTCAGCCATATTTGCTCATTGGAACAGGTCCAAGAGCTTAATCAAGAGCACTCCATTCAAACCAGGGATGAACAACCAAAAGAGGAAATCCTCATGGAATCCAAACAATCTATCTCTGAGAAAGTCTGGCTTAGTATCCCTTACAAAGAAAAAGACAAAGCAAAATCTGTGGTTGGTAAACTGGCTGATGGTACACCTGCCATTGCTTGGGATAAAGAACAAAAATGCTGGTATGCAAACCCTGGTGTTTCTATTGAAAAGATCAAAGCCTGGCTTCCAGAAAACCAAATTTTGCAAGAAGATAAAGCCCTTTCACCTGCTGATGAATTCAAAGAAGCATTAATCAGCTTAGGCGCCATAGTAACAGGCGATCATCCCATCATGGATGGTAAACCCCATCGAATACAAATGGACGATGATAAACACGGTGAAAAGGCGGGCTTTTATGTGGCCCATTTAGATGGTATTCCCGCAGGCTATATCAAAAATAACCGCACAGGTAGCGAATTAAAATGGAAGTGCAAAGGTTATATATTAACCGATGAGCAGAAATCAGCGCTCAAGGTGCAGGCACTCGAAAATCAGAAAAATCGAGAACTTGAGCTTGATGAAAAGCATAAAAATACCGCGCTCAAACTAAAACATAGGCTATCCAAAATGAAAGAGGCCACCGAGCTAACCCCTTACATGAAATCAAAAGGTATTCAGGTTCACTCCGGTGTTTATACCAGCCCTGCTCATAAAATAACCTGCATCCCTGCAATGGATATTGATGGCAAAATCTGGAGTATTCAATACATCGGTGATGATGGCACCAAAAATTTTGCTAAAGACTCCAGAAAGGAAGGCTGCTTTCATGCATTAGGTGGCTTAGAAAAACTTGCTGATTCGCCTGTTATTGTCATTGCTGAGGGTTATGCAACTGCGGCAACGATAAAAGAAGCCACTGGGCTACCAGCGGTCGTTTCTGCCTTTGATTCAGGAAATCTAAAATCGGTGGCAAAGGCTATACATGAAAAATATCCTAATACCCCGATCATGCTGGCCGCAGATGATGATAAACACCTTGAACAATCAAAAGGTATCAACCCAGGCAAAGAAAAGGCTGGCGAAGCCGCTGATGCTGTTAATGGCTTTATTGTTATACCAATCTTTGCACCAGGGGAGCAATCATCAAATCCTAAGGAATTCAGTGATTTTAATGACTTAGCCAACCTCAGCAAGCTAGGCATCGAGGGTGTTAAACGTCAAATAAAGCCAACGATAGAAAAAATTGCTAGGAGATACAATCAACTGCGCCAATGGCGAGGAAGCAATGTCGTGCATATCGTTTAGATTTAATCTGATTAAGGCGGTGGTCATATAAGTTTTAATCACCGCCAGACATACATTCAACTCTTACGTACCCACCTCACATTTGGTTAAATATCGATCACTTGTGACCCCGACAATAAATTGTTCATTGCCTCGATAATCCTTGACAGCCAACGATTAACCACATTTTTCGCCAAATTTAGACTTAAGGTCAATTAAATTTGCTATAGTGCTTTCATTTTAAAAATGAAAAGGATGAGGCATTGACTGGGATATTCATTGCGGCTGGATTCGCACTAATTTTGTTTTTCCTGGAAAGAGTGTTTCCTCTCAGGAAGCGCAAAAGAGACACGTTTTCCCGTCTGACTGTCAATATTGCAGTTTCCATGACTACCTTTACAGTCGCTTTTCTGCTGATACGTCCGACGACAAGCTTTTTTCTCGGCTGGACCGCCAGCACGCCATTCGGACTAATACGGTGGCTTAGACTCACAGGGCTTTGGGAAACTTTGGTCGGCTTTTTGCTGTTAGATCTTAGCTTCTATTATTGGCATATTACCAACCACAAAATTCCGTTTCTTTGGCGTTTTCATAATGTACATCATATGGATCTCGATCTTGATGTTTCCACAGGTTTTAGGTTTCACCCAGGTGAGGTGGCGCTTTCCACAATCTTTCGAGCTATTCAAGTGGCACTCATCGGCGTATCAGTGAGCACTTTTGTGATTTACGAAGCCATATTTCAGATTGGTACTTTTTTCCATCATTCAAACCTGCGCCTTCCGTTGCGTTTGGAACGGGTACTGAACCTTATTTTCGTAACACCGAGGATGCATGGCATTCATCACTCTAATTTCAAAAAGGAGACAGATTCGAACTACTCCGTTGTTTTTTCGGTTTGGGACAGGTTACACCGGACAATCGGCTTAGGTATATCCCAGGAAGAAATTGATATCGGAGTTCCTGGATATGCGATGAAAAAAGATAACCACTTAAAACAAGTAATGATATTACCGTTTGCCCAACAGCGGGAATATTGGAAGGACGAATCTGGTCATAAACGATTATCCAGGGGAGAAGAGATACGACGCCGAGTCCAGTGGCTGGCAGAATAGGAGCAAAAGTGAATATTTTTACGGCATTTGGGCTCTTTATTGTAGGATTTTCCTTAGTACTTTATTTTGCTGAGAAACTGCTGAAAGGGGCCGTGGGAACTTCTAGGGGATTTGGTATCTCGGCATTTTTCATTAGCGTCGTTTTTATAGGTTTTGACCCGGAAAACTTAGCTGTTGGAGCAGTCGGTACTTTTAACAATATGGCTGGTATTGCCTTAGGTTCCATCATTGGTGCTGCGATGGTAGCTATAGCGCTGGCGTTGGGTATTACTGCATTCATTGCACCCATGCAATTTAAGCGAACACCAAAGCGGATACTCATTTTACCTAATCTTGCCATTCTTCTGTTAGGTCTGTTATCACTCGATGGTGTGCTTTCAAGAATTGACGGCCTGATTTTATTTGTAGGTTTTATTTTCTCCGTAATTTATCTCTTATGGCTTAATAAAAAGGGGTATGACATCAAACCATCTGATGAACTTTTTGAGACCATTGCTCACGCTAAAAAAGAGCATCGATGGAAAGACGCAGGCCTCTTGTTTCTTTCTCTTGCAGCCATTATTGTCGGTAGTGAGTTCATCGTTATGGCATCTAAAACCATGATTCGTTATTTTGGACTTTCCGGTTCCTTTTTCGGAATGATTATTCTGGCTTTTTTAGTCAGCATTGAAGAAATAGTACGAGAATTGCCTGCAGCACTTAAAGGAAGATCTGAGATAAGCTTTGGTAATGTGGTCGGCTCAATTTTTGCGTTTTTCCTGTTTAATGCAAGTATTATTTCCATGATAAAACCTGTAATGGTTAATCAACAAACATTGTTTTTTTACCTGCCTTTTTGTTTATTCACCATGATTGTAATTTCCCTTTTCATGCTAACGCAAAGAATATCGCGATGGATGGGTGGAAGCCTGGTTATTTTGTATTTAATCTTTGCCACAGTAGGTTATTTATTAAATAATATGCAGTGAAATAATTCTTAGGAGACATAAGCCGCATGAGCGAAAAAAATATCAACCCATTTAATCAGTTCGCACAAGATTATGATCAGTGGTTTGACCAACATCAAGCTGTTTTTAAGTCAGAGATTGCAGCGCTTAGGAAAGTCATGCCAAAATCCGGCGAAGGACTGGAAATTGGTGTGGGCTCAGGACGATTTGCCGCGGCGCTTGGAATAAAAACTGGCATTGAATCTGCCAAAAAATTAGGTGAAATTGCTAAATCTCGGGGTATTAATATCTATGAAGGTGTGGCAGAATCCCTGCCATTTGCAACTAATCAATTTGATTATATTTTATTTAATACAGTAGTCTGCTTTCTTGATTCTCCCCAAAAAGCGTTCAGCGAGGCAAAACGTGTCCTTAAATCAAATGGCGTCTTAATCATTGGTATGATTGATAAAAACTCGCCATTAGGCCGTTTGTATGAGACCCAAAAAATGGATAACTCTTTTTACCAGAATGCCCATTTTTATTCAGTAGATGAATTGATGGCATTAATCAATCAATTGGGATTTTCAAAGAAAGAGGTTTATCAAACTATTTTTTCTCCGCTGGATAAGATTGTTACGCCAGAACTCGTTAAACCAGGGTGTGGAGAGGGTGGATTTGTTGTTATCAAAGCAATTAATAGGTTTTATGACGTTGATAGCGGTATTAGTTAGTGGCTATAATGCTTAATGATTGTATTGATATAAAATGAACTAAAAAAGATGAATAAAGAGAATACTAAAATTCATTGGGAAAGTATTTACACTGAAAAACTTCCTCAAAATGTAAGCTGGTACCAACAAGAACCGACTATTTCATTAAAAATTATCCGGTGTTTCAGCGATAAAAATGCGCGAATCATTGATGTTGGCGGTGGTGCATCCATTCTAGTTGATCACTTACTGAAATCAGGATATTCAAATCTTGCAGTATTGGATATATCCGGTCAAGCGATTGAACATGTAAAAAATAGACTTTCCGACCAGGCAACAACGATCGAATGGTTTGAGAAAGATATTACTGCATTTATACCTCCTCATACTTATGATATCTGGCATGATCGCGCCGTTTTTCATTTTTTGACAGACATAAAATCAAGGCAATTGTACGTTAATGTACTCAAAAATACTGTAAAATCAGGTTCGCATATTATTATTGCAACATTTGCTAAAGACGGTCCCCAAAAATGCAGTGGACTTGACATCGTTCAATATGATAATCCCTCCATACAGTATGAGCTTGGTAATGAATTTATCTTATTAGACAGTCAATTTGAGACGCATATTACTCCAGCGGGAAAGGAGCAACGTTTCATTTATTTTGTTTTTCAACGTAAATAATATTTTTTGCAGTCAATGCATTGGAAAAGAGTCAAACTCGCATGGTAAAAACAGCATTAAATAATGATGAGCCAGTTCAGATATAATGCTAAGTGGTTATTTAAAAGGATTGCGGTTAGTAGTTCCATTCACGCAAAAATTTACTGCTTATCAATATAGAACTTTATGGAATTGGGGCGCATGAAAATTTTTATTGGGATATCAAAAAAAATAAGGGGAGCATGACTCGCATGAAGCATATCAGACTGTCTAAAATAGAAAAAATGAGCCTTTTTAAGGTTATTCTTACTGTTATTTTTTTCTTCACAGAAATAAACGCCTATGCAGGCATGGAATCCTATCATATTAAATATCATAAAGATTCCAAAATAAAAAATGTATCTTTATCCAATATCGAGATATTAATAGAGTTCCATCGTAATGGAAATTCAATTGGGAGAATTACTACAAAAACAAGTAATACTCAAGATATTAAGATAGATAACACCTATGGAAAAAATTTGATTATTCATATCCTATCAATGAATATAGATGGAAAAAGGATAAGATGCTGGGGTGTATCAACACGTAAAACAAATACCATTGAGATTCAGTGTGATAAAGTTGTTTCATTGAAAAAGATGGAAGAAGAAACTAAGCCCTTTGATTCAATTAATTGAGAAAGGAATGCGACAAGCAATAATTCTCCTCAGTTCTTTTGATTATGTCTTTTGGTTTTAAAACCCCATGACTTAGAAAGAATAAAAAAATCCAGGATTGCTGAGCTAAAATACTGACTATTGACACAGAGAATCATGTAGCATGACACTATAAAGCACTAAAATCATCAGGGAAAAAACCAAAATGACAAATAAAATTCGCGGTAAAGTAAAATGGTTTAATGAAGGCAAGGGCTTTGGCTTTATTGAAAGTAGTGGCAAGGATTATTTTGTCCATTTCAGTGCCATACAAAGTAGCGGTTTTAAAACCCTTCCCGAAGGGGCAACCGTTCTGTTTAAAGTAGGCAAAGGACAAAAAGGGCCGCAAGCAGAGGACGTTGAACTCGTTAAATAATTAAATAACCAAATCAAGGAGGAAGGAAGGTGAATAAACGAATTGCTTTAGTAACGGGAGGAACTGGTGGCATTGGAACAGCCATATGTCAAGAAATGCAAAACCTCAATTATCAAGTGATTGCTTGCTACTTCAAACATGGCCATCACGAATTAGCAAGAGAATGGCAGAAAAAACAATCCATGCAAGGATTTGATATCGACATTGCCTATGCGGATATTTCTTCCTTCAATGATTGTGAAAAATTAACGGATTTGGTGATAGAGAAGTACGGCAAAATTGACGTTCTAGTTAATAATGCAGGCGTTACCCATGATGCCAGCTTGAAAAAAATGACACAGGAACAATGGCAAGAAGTCATTAATGCCAATTTAACTAGCGTTTTTAATATGACGAAAACCGTATTATCCAACATGTTGGATAATGGTTATGGGCGTATTATCACAATCTCCTCCATTAATGGGCGCAAAGGGCAGTTCGGACAATGTAATTATGCCACCAGTAAATCGGCGTTATATGGTTTTACCAAAAGCCTGGCGCAAGAAGTCGCAAAGAAAGGAATTACCGTGAACACGGTCTCCCCTGGCTACATTAATACGGAGATGCTTGCCGCGATGAGGGATGATGTTTTAGAAGCCATTGTCGCTCAAATTCCTGTGGGGCGATTAGGCAAACCTCAGGAAATTGCTCGGGTCGTTGCTTTTCTTGCTGATGAACAAAGTGGCTTTATCACGGGTGCTAACTTTGATATCAATGGTGGACAATACATGTAATTACTAAATGACCAAGAATACTTTTAAAGAAAAAATGACTTTTGGTTTATTAGCCCTTAATATTGTAGCCGCTATCCACATAAAGAGTCTGACCAGTGATGGAGGCGGCTTTATCGGATACCAAAAATGAGGCTGTTTCACCAATGTCCTCTATTGTAACCAGTTGATGCAAGGGCGCTTCCTTTGCTGCCTGTTCCATCAGCGTATCAAAATCAGCTAAACCTGAGGCTGCACGAGTGCTTATTGGCCCTGGAGAAATGGCATTGACTCGAATCTTTTTACTGCCAAGTTCCATGGCGAGATAGCGTACTGAGGTTTCCAAAGCCGCTTTAACAGGCCCCATGAGATTGTAATTTTTGACCACTTTTTCGGCACCATAATAACTCATGGTTATGATACTCCCTCCATCGACCATCAGTGGTTCAGCGGCTTTTGCCAATCGGATGAGCGAATGACAAGAAATATCCATCGCCATCATGAAGCCGTCTTTCGAGCAATCGACAACACGACCCTGTAAATCAGTTTTTGGGGCAAAGGCAATCGCATGGATAACAAAATCAAGACGACCCCAGCGGTCTTTTATTTTCTGAAATAGGGCATCAAATTGTTCCTTATCCGTCACGTCCAAAGGCATAACAATAGGAGATGAAACTTTTTCAGCCAAAGGCTGTACATAGCCCCTGGTTTTCTCATTTTGATAGGTGATTGCCAATTCGCCGCCCGCTTCATGCAATGCTTTAGTACAACCCCAGGCGATGGAGTACTCATTGGCAATTCCAACAATCAATCCTTTTTTATTCTCCATCAGCTTTTACTCCCGTTTGACGCTCAAGAAGTGACATGGTATGAATTGCCATCATGCGCTCTTCGTTAGCTGTAACAACCCGTGTTTCAAAAGGTTTAAGAAATTTCAAATGACGCAAGATAGTGTTTCGCACAAAGGCTGAGTTCTCACCAATACCGCCCGTAAACACGATGGCATCCATCCCACCCAGGGTTACTGCCATCATCCCCATGAATTGGGCAGCTTTAAGGCAGAAATAATCTAATGCAAATTGTGCCCTTGTATCCTCACTGTCTTGCAAGATTTTCACATCATTGCTTAAGCCTGATAAGCCAAGAAGTCCAGATTCATTATAAAGAAGACGCTCAACCTCATCGGTAGATAAGCCTAAATGACGCATCATAAACGTCACAGCGCCGGCATCAAGGCTCCCACAACGAGTTCCCATGGGTAATCCATCCAAGGCAGTCATGCCCATCGTCGTATCAATACTTACTCCATTACGCATCGCGCACAAACTTGCTCCATTGCCAATATGGGCCGCAATAAGCCGTCCCTCAACTAATGACGGCTCATATCGCCGCAAGGTGTGAACAATCCATTCATACGATAATCCATGAAACCCATAACGACGAACACCTTGCTCCCTTATCTTTTGTGGCAATGCATACTCGGTGAACAAAGCCTTATGATGGGCATGAAACGCTGTATCAAAACAAGCAATTTGAAGTACCTCTGGCTTCAGAGTACTGATGAGCTCAATGGCTTTGAGATTATGGGGTTGATGTAAAGGAGCCAATGGGGCTAATGCCCATAATTTCTGCATGACATGTGGATTGACTATCACACTGTTTTTAAAGAGGGTCCCGCCATGGACAACGCGATGAGCAACTGAAGTCACCTGCCATTGTTCACTCCACTCCTCAATCCAGTCCCAAATACGGCATAAAGCCTCTTCGTGCGAGCAATTATCAGAAAGTATTTTTTTGTCAGCCTGCTTATTCTCAGGGTTTAGTATGGCATCGGTGGTTATAAAGGAAGGTCTCCCGCCAATATCAGCCACCTTCCCTTGAACTAAAAGTTGTGGGTTTAATTGTCTTGAAAAAAGCTGAAATTTGACGCTGGAAGAGCCCACATTAATCACAAGAATACTGGCTGCTTTGATTGCAGTCATTTGATTCGTCCTTCCTTTCGAGCTGCCGCCAGTTTAACAGCCAGGGAACAAGAGAAAAGCCGCGTTCGAAGTGAGTCTGCTCGGCTCACCAGAATGATTGGAACACGAGCACCCAAAACAATTCCGGCAGCATCCGCATGACCTAAAAAAGTCAATTGCTTGGCCAAAATATTCCCAGACTCGATTTCAGGAACCAAAAGAATATCCGGATCGCCTGCCACAGAAGAAATAATCCCTTTTTCTTTGGCTGCCTCCTTGTTAATCGCATTATCAAAAGCCAAGGGACCGTCAAGAATGCCATCATTTATCTGTCCTCGGTCAGCCATTTTGCATAAAATAGAGGCATCGACAGTGGCTTGCATCTTAGGGTTGACGGTTTCGATGGCGGCAAGGATGGCTACTTTGGGCTTCTTGTCCTCGCCAAACAATACTCGCCAAAGATTAATGGCATTTTGGCAAATGTCCGCTTTGTCGGTGGCAGTAGGGGCAATATTAATCGCAGCATCTGTAATGATGAGTGGTTTGTGGTACGAAGGGATATCCATGACGTAGGCGTGACTCACACGATGTTGCGTGCGTAAGCCCGAGGCGGTGGGTACAATAGCCCCCATTAATTCATGAGTGCTTAATGAGCCTTTCATGATGGCATCAATCTCGCCGGAAGCTGCCAATTCGGCAGCCTTGCTTGCTGCGGCATCGCTGTGTTCTGTATCAATCGTTTCCCACTGTGATAAATCAATACTTGCTTCCAAAGCTGCAGTCTTCATCTTGACCAAAGGGCCAATCAAAATGGGAATAATGAGTCCTGCTTTTACCGCATCGTTCACCGCTTCCATGACACTCATACTAACCGGATGCACAATGGCCGTGCGAACAGCACTCATACAGCGACACGCTTTGATTATCGCCTCGAAGCGATCGTGGTTATGTATTTCTATAGACGGTAAATGAGTCCGTGCAACCCGTACTTTTTTCGTTGGCGCAAGCACGGTTGCCAAGCCCTCGATGACTGTTTCTCCGTGCTGATTTACACCCTTGCAATTAAAAATCACACGGGGCTTATTCGCACCCTTGTCCTTGACGATGATGGTAATGGTGAGAGTATCCCCTAAACGCACTGGCTTTTTAAATTGAATGTCCTGTTTAAGATAAATGGTGCCTGGACCAGGTATAACAGTACCAAGAAGTGTTGAAATCAGCGAGCCAGACCACATGCCATGACCCACAATACCATGAAAAATATCGCTTTGGGCAAACACCGGATCCATATGAGCAGGATTCACATCACCCGACATGGCAGCAAATAAATTGATGTCGTCTTGAGTGAGTGTTTTACTTAGACTCGCTTGACGGCCCTCCGTAAGCTCATCAAAAGTCACATTCTCAAGAAACTCCTTGTCCATTTTTCTTCCCTTTTATTTCTGCAGTACATAAGTACCTGGTGCAGCGGGTAGTGAGGTATTCATGACCAGTGGAGGGACGCGTTTTTTAGCCGATTGCTGCACTAACCAATCATGCCATTCTTGCCACCAGGAGCCTTCTTGTTGTTTTGCGATCGCAAGCCAACTCGTAGGATTGAGGTAAGCATCACCTTTCTTGCTCTCATGAACCCGATAAGAACGCCCCGGATGACCCGGTTCACTCACAATCCCTGCATTATGTCCGCCGCCGGTGAGAACGAAGGTAATATCACCCTCCGTCATCAGGTGAATTTTATAAACAGACTGCCAAGGCGCTACGTGATCTTTTTCAGTACTGACTACAAAAAGTGGCAACTGGATATTCTCAGCAGCCACTGGCTTTCCTTCCACGGTATAACGACCTTCTGCAAAATCATTGTTTAAGAACAATTGTTCAAGGTATTCACTGTGCATTTTATAAGGCATTCGGGTGGCATCCGCATTCCAAGCGGTTAAATCAATCATCCCACGCCGCATCCCGTGCATGTAGTCCTGAACCATTTTGGACCAAATCAAATCGTAGGCACGCAACATTTGAAAGGAACCGGCCATTTGTTTGGTATCAAGATACCCTTGTTCTCTCATCATGTTTTTAAGGAAGGCCACTTGGCTTTCAGTAACAAAAAGCATTAATTCCCCGGCTTCAGTAAAATCCCCTTGGGCTGCAAGAAGGGTGAGGCTATTTAAGCGTTCATCCTTATCTCTACTCATCGCGGCCGCCGTAATCATGGCGAGCGTGCCGCCTAAACAATAGCCCATCAGATTAATTTTTGTTTGAGGAAGAATGGCTGATACCGCATCAATCGCAGCCATGGCGCCTTGGCGATAATAATCATCCATTCCTAAATCACGATCCTCTTTATCTGGATTGCGCCAGGAGATGATGAACACGGTATGCCCTTGTCTAACAAGCCACTTTACCAAGGAGTTATGGGGGGATAAATCGAGAATATAGTATTTCATAATCCAGGCAGGCAGGATTAGTATTGGCTCTTTATACACGGTTTTAGTCTGAGCTTCGTATTGAATCAACTCAATTAAATGATTTTGAAATATTATCCGTCCTGGGGTAATCGCCACTTGTTTGCCAGGGATAAAATGTTCAGAGCCTGTAGGAGGTGCGCCTGTTAGCTTTTCTAAGGAGTCTTCCATAGCGATTTGGCTGCCTTGAATGAGATTAAATCCCCCGGTGCGAATGGCTTCATGGAATAAATCAGGGTTAGACCAAACACAATTGGAAGGCGATAGGGCATCGAGGAATTGGCGTGCCCAGAACGAAACGGTACGCTCCACCTGGTCGGGTAATCCTGGCACATGAGTTGTGGCGTGTCGCCACCAATCCTCCACCTGCAAAAATCCTTCAGCATATAAACGCCAAGGCATAGGCTGCCAACTGTCTTTTTTGAAACGTACGTCTTTGCCACCGGCAGCACGCTCAACACAAATGATGTTATTAATGCAATCTTTAGCATGAAAAACAGGATAAAAGGCCAGTTCCCATAATACTTCTGGGGATTGTGCTAATTGCCAAAGCCAAGTGGAGTAGGAAGAGCCTATCGCTGCAGGACTTATCCCTGAAGTCCATTTAGCAAGGTTTGCTTGAAATAACTGACCGAAAAGAGCAAAGAAATTATCTGTAGTATCTGCATCATCGGGTACACAGCAAGAGCCTATAGGTTCTGAAGATTCTTCCTGCTTAGTTAATATAATTTTCTTGGGGCAGCATTCCTTTTCTAGTCCGTTCATCACCGATATCCCTGGTATTAAGCTATAGAATCAATAAAATATAGTAAATCATAGCACAAAATTTAACCCGCCATTTCATTTTCAAAAAGTTCTGTTGGTTAAAACAGTTGAAGCCAATCGTCAAACATTCAATGAAGATAATGGGTTTAATAAAGAATGAGCAACTGATGTGCGAGATGATTCGTTCCTCAACAAAGGTGTTTAGGAACGGGCGAAATGACTTCATGGAACAAGTGTTTGAATCACTCTACGGTGGGGATACAAGATGATTACTAAACAAATAAGTAGTGACAAAACTTAATAAGAGTAAATGGCACGAATTTGTTCAATCACCTTTTGTAGTTTCTGCCAATTGGCTTCTGTGCCCTTTTTATCATTGGCATCACCGGTTTTATCAAGACGCTTTGCTAATTGCTCAGTATAACCGACGTTTAGCTGAAGATTTTTTAATTGTTCTTCGGACAAGTTTTTACTTAAACCAGGTAGTGCTTTGACTAAGTCCCGAATCGCAAACGCATGCTGATGAATGGTATCCAATTGATTGTTGGCAAGTGCTTTATTAATTGCTGTCGCGCGTTCATCTATTGCCTCCCAAATGGCCGGAATGGTGGTTGGGATGGATTGAGCCTGAGCCTGCTCATCAGGGTTGGTTGCGGCATGCAAAGGGGATAATAAAGCCAATAAAACCACCAGCAAAGAAAATAAATCCACTGCTTTCTTATTAATACATTCCATTATTCGACTCATCATGACTCTCCTTGAGGGTTTTGGTTTTCCTTTAAATACAAATGCTGCTCACGCCATGCTTCGATGGCATTATAAACTGTTGGTACTACAAACATATTTAAAAACGTTGAGGTAAATAATCCTCCTAGCAATACTTGGGCCAAAGGACGCTCAAGCTCCTTTCCAGCAGGAGAACCCCACAACAGAGGGATTAAGCCAAGAGCGGCCGTTGCTGCTGTCATTAACACGGGCACCAAGCGGTCAAGGGTGCCCTGAATGACCACTTGTTCACGGCTTTGTCCTTGGATGCGCAATTGATTGTAGTGACTCACTAAAATAATCCCATTACGTGCCGCAATTCCAAATAAGGTGATAAAACCAATCATGGCCGCGACACTCATGTCACCACTGGCAAGATACAAAGAAACCACCCCACCAATCAAAGCCAGTGGCAAGTTGAACATCACGAGCAGTGCTTCACGGAACGTGCCAAAGGCTTTGTGAAGCAGAATCAACATAATGAAAATAGCAAGCCCACCAAACACAATAATTACGCGTGAGGCTTGTTGTTGACTTTCAAATTGACCACCATATTGAATAAAATAACCGCTCGGTAGGGTGACCTTTTCCTTAACCCGTTGTTGCACTTCTTGAATCACACTACCTAAATCCCTCTCTTGCACATTAAAGGCAATCACTAAGACGCGCTGCACGTTTTCGCGGTTAATCGCAAAAGGCTGCGGCTCTAAGCGAATATCAGCCACCGCACGCAAAGGAATTTTGGTTTCCTGATTTGCCACTCCATGAGCATCAATGAGCATGTTTTGAATGGCTTTAATGCTGTCTCGCCCTGTTTCATTCATACGCAAATACAAATCGAACGTTCGCTGGCCTTCGAGAATACTCGATACCGTCATTCCATTGAGAAGAACTTGCACGTCCTCAGAAATTTGCCCTACATTAACCCCATAACGAGCCGCTTTCTCTCGGTCAATGGTAATAATTAACTGAGGCACATTGATTTGCTGCTCTTTGTTAACATCCACTATTCCTGGAATGGTTTTCAAAATGGCTTCGACGGACTGGCCTAGTTCGTTAAGGGTCGCAAGATTATCACCAAAGAGTTTCACCGCCACTTGTGCTCTGACGCCTGATAGCACCTCATCCATGCGATGGGCAATAAATTGCCCTACGTTAAACAGTGCTCCTGGGATGTTCGCTAGATCTGCGCGAATGCGTTGCAACAACTCATCCGGAGACATGGTTTTGTCTTTGTCAAAATTTAAGCGCACATCAAACTCACTAACATTAGGTGGTAGTGCGTCTTCATCCAATTCACTGCGTCCTGCCCGTTGGGCAATGGAGATGACTTGCGGGTACTTCAGCAAAGTTTTACTGACTTGATTGCCTAATCGCATGGACTCATCCAATGAAGTTCCAGGCAACGTGCTCATCACAATAATAAAATTACCCTCATGAAATTCAGGTAAGAACGAAGTCCCAAAAAAAGGAAGCAAGGTCAAGGCGAAAAGAAAGGCACCGATTGCCATGGCCACGACTGTTTTACAATGGGCCAGAGACCAATTTAACCCAGTTAAAAAATGTTTTTTTAACCAAATCACAAAACGAGTTTCCGCTTGAGCGTGTTGGGCCGCTTCTTCTTCCGTCAAATGATAACGTTCCTCTTGAGATAAAGCATGCATCACTACTTTAGTATCCTGCTGTTTTTCCGTTTTTCGTACTAAAAGAAGATAACAAAGGGCTGGCACCATAGTAATAGAGACCACAAGAGAACCTAATACTGAGGCGATATAAGCAATCGCTAAAGGGCTAAAAATTCGCTCAGGAATACCTGACAAAAAGAAAATAGGCAAAAACACCAAGCTAATAATAATGGTCGCATAGACCACTGAACTTCTAATTTCCAAAACCGCATCAAAAACAATTTCAATGGCGGGTAGAGGTTTTTTGGCCAACCGATTCAGCCTTAGTCGATGTACTACATTTTCAACTGTGATAATACCATCGTCCACTACCTCACCAATAGCAATTGCCATCCCTCCTAACGTCATAGAGTTAATGCCAAAACCAAAATAGTGAAGTACTAGAATACCCACAATAAAAGAAACCGGCATGGAGAGAAAGGTAATGAAGGAAGCTCGCCAGTTCATTAAAAAGAGAAACAATATAGCAATCACAATGATGCCCCCTTCAATAAGGGCTTTGGTCAAATTGTGAATGGCTGATTCAATGAAATTGGCTTGACGAAACACATCGGTGATTAACTCAACACCCGCTGGCAAAGATTTTTTGATATCGGCTAAAGCGTGTTCCACTTTCTGAGTCGTGGTTACCGTATCGGCACCGAAGATTTTAGAAACGGTACCAATGACCGCGTTTTCTGCATTATAAGCCCCATCCCCTCGTTTGATTTCACCACCAAAAGCGACAGTGGCTACGTTGTTAATGGTGATGGGTACTCCATTACGAACCACAATGAGTGTTTTTTTAATGTCTTCCAGCGTCTTAATACGCCCAATGGTGCTCACAACGAATTCAGTACCTGCCTGATGAACAAAAGCACCAGGCACGTTTTGATTTCCTGTCGCTAACGCTTGGCGCACTTCTTCAACCGTGATGCCATAGGCCAGCATACGCTTAGGTTCAAGCTGGACCTGATATTGCTTCACTTCCCCACCTAGAGACACCACGGAAGCGACGCCACCAAGAGCCAAAAGGCGCGGACGGATGGTCCAGTCTGAAAGTGTACGTAATGTTTCAGGGCTTGCAGTTCGACTAATAAGCGCATATTTAAGTAGCCACCCCACTGCCGAGGTGACCGGCAACATCACTGGTGACGAGACACCTGGAGGAAGACGGTTTATTACTTGTTGAATCCGTTCATTAACCAATTGGCGATTGCGATAGATATCCGTTTTATCATCAAATACCACAGTAATCGTCGATAGTCCGACGGAGGTTTTTGAGCGAACACTGGCTACTCCTGGCGTTCCATTGATGGCACTTTCTAAGGGATAGGTCACCAAAGTTTCCACATCTTGGGTGGCCATACCAGGCGCTTGGGTTTGTACCACCACTTGTGGTGGAGCAAATTCAGGAAAAACATCCACGGGCATTTGTTTTAAGGTATAGCCACCCAGTAAGCAAAGGATAATCGTTAACGCCAAAATCAAAGGGCGATTATGTAAAGACCAGGCAATTAATCGCGTAAACATTTAATGATGCTCCTCTTGGCCTGACTGCGGTTTACTGCCCCCAGTGAGCCATAGTGTATAAAGTTCGCGATTGCCTTGAGTCACAACGAGGTCGCCAGGCACTAAGCCATCTGTAATCTCTGAGTAGTCATCGTCTACTGCACCTACTTTAACGTCCACTCGTTCATACTCATCCCCATTTTGCACAAAAACGAATTGCTCATTATCCGCCTGTAAAAGGGCGGTATTAGGCACCGCAAGTGCCGCTTCATTATGAGCTAAAATGACATTGGCACGAACAAACATGCCCGGTTTGAGTAGTTCTTTCTCATTATTCAAAGTAATTCGCAGGTTCACTGTGCGAGTTAACGGGTCAAGATTGGGTTCAATTAAAGTGACTTTGCCTGGAAAAACCAGCTTTGGGTAACTCAACGCATGAATATTGACTTCCTGTCCTACCTTAACCTTGCCTAAATCTTCTTCATAAACCTGGGCAATGACTAACAGTTTATCGCGGTTGCTGATGTGAAAAAGAACCGTATTCGGTTCAACAGCTTGACCTAAATTGATATTCCTGGCATCAATGATGCCTGCAATGGGGGCTATGACCGCCACACTCGGCGGGGGATTACCCACTAATCGTGATTGCACGGTAGCCAAGCGTTGTCCTGTCTTGACACCATCGCCTAAATTCACATCAATGGCCGTCACGCTCCCACTAATCCGAATACTGACATCCGCCTGCGCATCGGGTAAGAGTTGAATTTGGCCATTCAAACCAAGCATTTGCGCCATGGGACGATTGGTTGCTTTTGCGACTTTGATTTCGAGCATTTTGGTTTGTTGGGGTGTCAAATGCACAGGACCTTTGGCTCCTCCTTCACTCACTTCGATTTCTTCTCCATGGGCAAACACTCCCTGAGCATGGATGAGGAGACCAAGAAAAACACTGGCGAGTAAAATTGCTCTAATTCGCTGTTGTAATGCCATCATCATAACCATTCCTTTGATAAGCTAAGTAAGGACAAAATCCTTGTGTGTGACCAGGGCCAATGGCCGTACATAAAGCCACATACACTTGTAAATACTTTTCTAAAGTCGTGAGATAAGTCATTTGCAAATCATTTTGTTGTTTTTGCACTTGCAACACATTCAAAAGCGAAATTTGTCCATTTTCATAAGAGTCACGCGCCAGTTTCACGCTTTCAACGCCTATTTTAAGAGATACGCTTTGCGTTTCTCTAAGGCTCATCCTAAGTGCTTTCAATTGGGCATAGTTACTCGCTATTTCTGTTTCAATGCTTAAATTCAAGGCGCGTAACGCCATCATCGCCTGAGTTCCCGTGCGACTTGCCTCTAAAATTCGTCCCTGATTCTGATTTAAAAGAGGAAGTGGAACAGAAAGCGTAACGCCCAAAGTGCGATCGGCTGGTTGGGGTGGTCCCTCTTCCACCACAATTTTATCTTGTTGGACACCAAACCCTACTGTCCAATCAGCAAAGCGCTCCGCTTTTGCCAAGTGGCGATCGGCAATGGCGCGGTTAATTGATAGAGCAATGGATTGGCGGTCAGGACGATTATTAAGTGCTAACGTTTTTAGCGCAGGTAATTCAGGAAAATTTTGCCCTGTATTTAGGTCTGCCTTAAGAGATAAAGGAGAATTCGCATCTCGGCCCATCAATTGGTTCAGTGTGGCCATTTGACTGATGCGAAGGCTATGTAATAAATGCTTTTCTTGAACAATGCGCAGATACTCAATGCGCGCTGCATTCTCATCCAACTTTGAAATTTCAGCGGCATGATAACGATTATGGATGACGTTCACTAATTCTTTGTTGATTCTTAATAAATAATTCAATTGTTGCAGGCGACGCTCCGTAATCACCGCGGCATAAAATGCATTCGCCACTTTGGCACTGAGTTGACGCTCGGCCTCCCTAATTTCGGCGATGGCTTTCATGACATCGAGGCGTGCGACTGTCTTTTGTTTTGCAATACGTCCAGAAATAGGGAATGCTTGGCTAAAACCAGCGCTGCGTGAGTATTCTCCTTCATCATTAAACAAGCGATCGTCATTGTTTGAGAGATTAAGGTTTGGATTAGGCCAAAGACCAGATTGGATCAACCGGGCCTTTGCAATAGCTACATTATAACGAGCCGCTTTTAAATCCTTGTTATTTGCTAGAGCAATTTGGGTTATTTCCTGAAGGATCAATGCATTCCCTGCTATTGTCGAATAGGAGCACAACAGGAGCACTATCCAACAGGAAAACTGCCAGGCGCGATAATGTTTCATAAACGGGAAGACTCAAAATGATTATTAATTTGTCTTACAGCGGTAAGCTTTACCCGCCATCCCATGATCCGCCACAAAATCATTTTTGGGATTGCCTTCGTAAGTTTGCTGATGTTTGGTAATCCTAAGTGTATTCGCTCCTAAAAGCGCTGCTTTGTTTCTTAGGATATTGAGTTCATCCTTAATCAAATGCTCATGGGATTGATAAGATTGGCTCATCCCATTGCGATCATAAGCCCTCACTTCACCTAAAAAAGTGCAATTCTTTGTAGGCTTTCCTGACTGTACAATGGTTACTTTTTCGCCTTCAGGAGTTAACTTAGCATTATAAGAACAACCAACTAGGACTGCCGGAACCATTAATAGGAGAGTGCGTTTCTTTAGAAAATGTGTCATTAATCAATACCTTTTTTGTTATTCTATCCTTTCAGTATCTCTTATCCAATGTGATTAAACAAGGCATGACATCAAGAAGAAAAAAGGGACTCTTTAGAGTCAATGAACCGTTATTGAGAGACTGGTTTTTGTTAACTTTTTACTTCTTATTGGGTAATTTGATTTCTACTAAAGTGTATCGCATTATTTTTTGTTGCCAGCATTGGGCTATAGACACACACTGAACCATTGATTTTTCTTTGCTTCGCTGCATAACAGGCCAAATCAGCTTCTTTAATCACGGTATTTACTGAAGCCGAGTGGTGATTCATCTGGGTAATACCAATGGAGCAACCCAGATTAAGCTCAGATAGAGTACCTTCTTTGAATGATTTTCTAGTCACCGTGATAAGATTTTCAGCAATCTTTTTTGCCTCATCCATGGAGGTGTTCTCCATCAAAACAATAAATTCGTCTCCACCATAACGAGCTACTAAATCATCCCTTCGTAAGCACTGCCTTAGGAGTCCACCAAACATTTGTAACGTGGTGTCACCTACTTCATGACCATAGCGATCATTGACAGTCTTAAATCGGTCCATATCAATAAAAAGAACAATAACAGAGCCTGCATTCATCTTGATTTGTTGAAACCGTGTGTTTAAAATCTCAAAAAGATACTCCCGATTATTGCAGCCAGTCAGTGAATCATAGGTTGCATGATGCCGTAATATTTCATAGCGATTTTTAAAATCATCCATCAACTCCATTTTTTGAATGGTCTTGGTCATAAGACGGCAAGACAAATAGACATAGGTAGCACCTAATAAAAACACACTGGCATAAAAATAGTTAAGACAGTGCGGATCGACCAATAGACCGTAAAAAATGCTGGCCGAATAACTAAGAATAAAAGCGCCGATAAAAGCAAGATAACCTAACCATTGCATACGATAATGACTTGTTTGTTGAAGTAATCTATTGACTAAATAAGCACCACTGATGAGAAAGACAATACCAAGCACGATCATCACAACTGGGAACACCATGATTTTGCCTTAAAAAATAGTTTAACCAATTATTTTCAGTATAGATTTGATTTTTTCTTTTTGCTAAAGCTATTAATTATTTTTAATTTGGCTGGGGAACTTATCTCTTTATTTGACAGGAAAAATTGATGATTCATTGAAAAAATTGACGTTGATGAAATAATATTAGCGTTAAAGGCAACGATAAAGAATTGAACTCAATGAAGAATTTGAGGTTGCATTTAATCAATTGAAGCAAAAAATTGAACAAGAGTTGTTATGATGGCTGCAAATATCTTCCTTCAAATCTATATAATAATGCAGTTTTTTCAGAGGAAATGTCATGGGTTATGAATGGCTACTACGGTTACTGACAAAAAAATACTGTCCATTGCACTGGCCTTAAATTTTATCATGTTTGTGGTAGGTTTAATTGCTGGGATTATCGCTGAGTCAACAGGACTGATTGCAGACTCACTTGACATGCTTGTTGACGCGTCGGCTTATGCATTAGGTCTTCTGGCGGTAGGTCGTGGCATGCGGTTTAAAACAACCATTGCAGCACTCTGTGGAAGTATATTATTCCTATTTCATAGTGTTGTTTGTCGTAGCCTAAGCGCATTAACGATTACCGATACAGAAGAAAGTGCCATCGCCGCTGCTGCAATGATTGGACTTAAGAGTAATCCTGTGAATGGATACAAGATTCCCGCAGCCAAAGGGACACCCAAGATGTTATAAATAAAAGCGAAGAAAAGATTCTGGCGTATATTACTCATAGTCTCTTCTGACAAACGGCGAGCCTTGGCAATACCACGCAAATCACCATGCAATAATGTAATACCAGCACTCTCAATAGCCACATCAGTCCCTGTTCCCATAGCGATACCAATATCAGCTCGTGCCAGTGCCGGCGCGTCATTTACCCCATCTCCTGCCATTGCAACAATGAGTCCTTTATCTTTTAATTCACTTATAATACGGCTTTTATCCTCGGGCATGATTTCAGCCACTACCTTTTTTATGCCAAGTGTCCCTGCCACAGCTTCTGCTGTTTTTTTACTATCCCCTGTCAGCATGTAAATTTCAATGCCACTTTGTTGAAGTGAGTGGATGGTTTCAGGGGTTGTTGATTTAATTGGATCTTCCACTACCAAAAGGGCTACTGTTTTATCATCGATAGCCATAAACATCACAGAGGCACCTTTGGCACGGAGCGCATCTGCTTTTGTAAAAAGAGAAGCATTATCGTTCCCATGCTCTTGCATTAATTTGATATTACCAATGGCAACACGATGACCATTTACTTTACCCACTACTCCTTTCCCAGTTGGGGCGTCAAAATCTTGAACTGGTTCAAGAGCCAACTGTTTTTCCTTTGCTGCACTCACGATGGCTTTGGCAAGCGGATGTTCGCTTTGATGCTCAAGCGATGCCGCTAGCGCTAATGCCTCTTCCTCATTTAAGCCTTGATCAGTTACAATCTGCGTCAATTTGGGGTGCCCTTCAGTGAGTGTTCCTGTTTTATCTACCACCAGCGTGTTCACCTTTTCCATTCGCTCAAGCGCTTCCGCGTTTTTAATCAATACACCACTCTGAGCACCTTTCCCTACTCCTACCATGATAGACATCGGAGTTGCCAAGCCCAAGGCACAGGGACAAGCGATGATTAATACAGATACAGCAGCAATTAAGCCATAGCTAAATGATGGTTGCGGCCCCAACAATGCCCACAAAATAAAAGAAAGCATGGCAATTAAAATCACGGCAGGCACAAACCATCCAGATACAGTATCTGCTAAACGTTGAATAGGGGCGCGGCTTCGTTGAGCATCACTCACCATCTGAACAATGCGAGAAAGCATGGTGTCACTACCAACGTGAAGTGCTTTCATAACAAAACTACCCGTCTGGTTAATTGTCGCACCAATAACTTTAGCACCTGCTTCTTTAGTAACCGGAATAGGTTCTCCAGTCACCATAGATTCATCTACAAAACTTCGGCCTTCTTGTACTTCACCATCTACCGGTATTTTTTCACCAGGGCGAACGCGCAGTAAATCACCGACATTAATTTTATCCAGAGATACTTCCTCTTCACTCTCATCTTCTTTTATACGATGCGCACTGTCAGGTGCTAATTTCAATAAAGCACGGATGGCACTGCCTGTCTGCTCTCTTGCTTTTAATTCCAGCACTTGTCCTAATAAGACAAGGGTAGTAATGACTGCTGCCGCTTCAAAATACACAGCGACTACCCCTTCTTGACTTCGAAAAGTCATGGGAAATACCCCGGGCAGAAGTACTGCCACCATACTATAAACCCATGCTACCCCAATACCCATAGCTATTAGAGTAAACATATTCAATTGACGTGTTTTAAGAGTTTGCCAGCCACGCTGAAAAAATGGCCAACCACACCATAACACAACAGGTGTAGCAAATAGCAGTTGAATCCAGTTTGAAACACCGGCAGATATAATGTTTTGCAACAAATGTCCGCCCATCTCCAATACCACAACAGGTAAAGTAAGAATCACTGCCATCCAAAATCGGCGCCTCATATCAAGGTATTCAGGATTTATTTCACTTTCGGCGGTCACTGTTTCCGGCTCTAAGGCCATACCACAAAGAGGGCAAATCCCGGGATTAGTCTGACGTACTTCGGGATGCATGGGGCAAGTATAGATGATTGCACCCTCTGTTTTGGAGGAAGCATCGCGTGACTTCTGTACTCTATGTTCCTGATGACAACAAGCGTCCTTTTTTCCAGTGTTTGTATGCTTTTGTTGATGATGGTCGTGTTTCATTGATCACCTATTCGTATTAGTAGTTTCACTTAAGCAGAGAACTCGTTTCAATGCCCACCGCCATGGCCACCGTGGCCACCAGCACCGTGTCCCCCATAGCCTCCATCAACCTCCTGTGAACCATGCTTTCTCAACCCATCACAGGAGCTCAAAAAGAGTGTTGCCCCAGCTAACCCAATAAAAACAATAAACGCCATAGTTATTTTAAAAATTGACATCTGATACTCCTTGAAAATAAATGTTGGTCCACTTATCCTTTTAAAGCCTTTACCAAATTGTGTTTTACTAACTCATCCACAATCAAATCACTCACATCAATGGCATTGGTTATATGACTTACCGTGTTACACGTGATGATTTGTGTACCTTCCATTTCTGATAATAGGGAATAGGCATCTTCTGCAAAAAGCGCATGCACACCAATGCAAGTCACTGACTTAACCCCTAAATCTTGCAAATGCTTCACCGTTTCCACCATGGTTCTGGCTGTGGAGATGATGTCATCGACTAATACCGCGGTAGAGAATTCAAGCTTCGGGATAGTAGGCATTGAAATAGCCACCTCTTTATCACCCCGTCTCTTTTTTTCCAAAATCACATAGGGAAAATCTCCCTTTTCTGCAATGTCGGCAACCCATTGCTGACTTTCCATATCGGGCCCAATAAGCACTGGCTTATTAATGTGGCTTGTAATCCATCTCGATATATTTGAAGTAGCATGTAAGACAAAAGTAGGAATGGAGTAGACTTCATCTAAAGAGTTATAACGATGCAAATGGGGGTCGATGGTCATGAGCCAATCAAATGAAGTGGAGAGTAATTCAGCAAAATAACGCGACGTAATCCCTTCACCCTGATGAAAACGTATATCTTGACGTAAATACGGAAGATAAGGGGCAATCAAGCCGATTTTTTTAGCTCCTAATTCTTTAGCTGTTTTAGCAAAAAACAGCAAAGGCAGTATTTTTCCATCGGGTCGGTTTAAGCTATCCACTACAATGAGGCTGCGATTTTTAACTTCCGAATTAATTTTTACGTACCACTCTGTATCTGGAAAACGATGCAACGTGACATCACCCACCTCCACTTGAAGCGCTTCTTTTAAACGTCTACTGATTTCTGAAGCATCAAATAATGAAAATAAAATGGGCTTCAAGGCTTCTCTCCCAGAACAATGGTATTTTGTTTATCGCGAATAAAATCGCGAGCATAAGTCATCTCTCCTGAAGACTCTGAATGGATGGTGAACAAAGGCTGTCCTTTTTCAACTTGGTCGCCAATATGAACATGCAAATCAACCCCTGCTGATTTAGACTTAGGGGCCCCTGCAAGCTTGGCAATTTTTGCGAGAATTCGATTGTCAATGAGAGATACTTTACCTGCTTTCTCAGCACCAATAGGGTGAGTAAAACGTGCCGCCGTCAATTCCCGCATGCCTCCTTGTGCCTCACAAATCGCCTGAAATTTTTTAAACGCCTCTCCGCTATCTAATAATTGTTTGGCTATCGATTGACCTAAGCCAGGTTGTACTGTTGATGAAAATTCCAGTACTGCTCCTGCAAGAGTTAATGATTTTTCGCGCAAATCCTTTGGGGCATGAGGCAATCCTTGTAATACCGCCAACACATCGCGTGCTTCCAGGGAAGGGCCAATACCATTTCCTATCGGTTGTGCGCCATCAGTAATTAGGGTATGGACCACAAGGCCTAACTGTTTTCCTACTTCTTCAAGGGATTGCTTAAGAAGTAAAGCCCTGGACTTATTTCTGACTTTTGCGGTAGGTCCCACTGGAATATCAATAACGGCATGGGTTGCTCCTGTGGCAATTTTTTTAGAAAGGATTGAGGCGACCAATTGACCTTCACTATCTAACTCAAGAGCACGCTCCACCCGAATAAGCACATCATCGGCAGGGCTTAAGCTCACAGCACCTCCCCAAACGATACAACCGTTTTCCTTTTCAACCACGTGACACATAGCCTTTGGGCTCAGTGACACCGGTGCTAAAGTTTCCATTGTATCTGCAGTACCTGCTGGAGAAGTAATTGCCCGAGAGGAAGTTTTTGGGATAATCAAGCCAAAAGCAGCTACAATGGGAACCACAACAAGGGTGGTGCGATTTCCTGGCAAACCACCAACACAATGCTTGTCTACAATCAAAGGAGATGACCAGGATAAGCGATCGCCACTGTCAATCATGGCTTTTGTAAGTTTCATGATTTCAGTATTGCTTAAACGTTCTGCGGCACTGGCCGCTAAAAAAGCAGAAATTTGCAAATCAGAAAGACGACCATTTAAAACGTCATCAACGATGGCTTTGATTTGTTTAAAAGAGAGTTCATTACCATAAATCTTCGTATGCACATAACTTAATGATTCCAGAGGTTTAGGATGGGATAATTGGATTTCATCCCCTTCTTTAGCATTTAAAGAATCCCAGGCATAGTGTGACAAGCTGGCTTCCCCGGGCTTAAGCAGCTCTGAGGTAACGACATTAAGCGTTGCGATAATGGAGCGTTTGCCAAGGGTCACTTGAATACGTGTCTGCACTTCAAAGCCTTCTGCATGACACACATGACAATCCTCTCGCATGTAAATAATGGCTTCATGATACGTCTTGATGCCTAAATATTTTAAACGCAAGGCATGACCCACTTCTTTTGTCACGACAAATCCTCCACATGCTGGTAAGAAGGAATCATGCAGGTGAAACCAAATTGCTGTTCAATCTTGTCTTTGAGCGATTGTGCACTGTGAGGTTCACCATGAGTGATAAAGACTTTTTTGGGTGGCCGAATAAAGTGCTTTAGCCAACCTAACAGTTCCTGATAATCGGCATGCGCAGAAGTACTGCTCATGACAACGACCTTGGCGCGTATAGGAATCATACTACCATGAATTTTGACCTCACGTTCCCCATTGACAATCCTAGCACCACGAGTGCCTCCTGCTTGAAAGCCGGTAAAAAGAAGGGTGCTCTTAGGATCAGGGGCAAAGGCTTTCAAATGATGCACAATACGACCACCCTGGGCCATCCCACTGGCGGCTATAATGATTTGAGGCATTTTATGACGATCGAGTTCTTTTGACTCCTCAGGGGTATTGATATAAGTAGCTGCGTTACATAAGTCATGGCATTGTTCCTCATTTAAACGATGATCCTCTTTATAAGTGCAGAGCAAATGGGTCGCATTGATGGCCATTGGGCTGTCTAAAAACACTGGAACGTCTTTGTGAACCTCTCCTTTTTGTTTCAGTTGATAAATAAAATAAAGAAGACTTTGCGCACGCCCTACGGCAAAGGCTGGAATGACGACAGAACCCCCTCGTTTGATGGTTGTATTAATCACTTGCCCCATTTGCGGCAACGGATCAGTTGCATCATGCAATCGGTCGCCATAAGTGGATTCCATGATCAGATAATCCGTGTCTTGAATGGGGGTTGGTGCCTTCATGACCGGATCATAAGGTCGACCAACATCCCCGCTAAACAAAAGGGAACACTTGCTTGTTTTTATTTTGATCATCGCGGCACCCACGATGTGTCCTGCACGATGAAATTCGAAGCTAAATCCATTAAATAATTGGTGCGGCGCATTAAAATCAACGGTTTCAAAATGTTTTAATGCCGTTCTCGCGTCTTTTTCAGTATAAAGAGGAAGCGCTGGCTTATGTTTCGAGAAACCATATTTATTGGCTAATCGTGCTTCTTCTTCCTGAAGATGACCACTATCCGGTAATAAAATAGCACACAATGCTTTTGTGCCGGGTGTTGCATAGATTTTTCCTTGAAATCCATTTTTTACTAATAGGGGCAAATAACCGGTGTGGTCAATATGCGCATGAGTGATAATCACAGCATCAATATCGCGCGGGTCAATAGGCAATGAAGCCCAGTTACGTAATCGTAATTCTTTATACCCTTGAAAAAGACCACAATCGATGAGAATTTTTTTAGAATCGATGGTCAAAAGGTATTTTGAACCAGTAACGGTTTGGGTTGCCCCTAAGAACGTTAATTTCATCTTGCCTCCATTAGACTTCCTTGTTTTTTCAAATCCACTTGCCAGCGCCACATCACATAAACCACGGGAATCACAATTAAAGTCAGCAATAGTGCTGAAAAAATCCCACCCACCATGGGAGCCGCGAGGCGTTTCATCACATCAGCACCAATACCTGTCGCCCACATCACCGGTAACAAACCCAGTATATTCGCAAGCCCTGCCATCGCCATAGGGCGAATACGCGATACGGCGCATTGCTGCACCGTTTGAATCAAGTCCGGCAAGGTTTTGAGTAATCCTTTTTCTTTTTGCTCGTTGTAATCAGAATCAAGGTAAGCGAGCATCACCGCACTCGTTTCAGCAGCCACTCCAGCAAGTGCAATCATCCCAACCCAGACCGCGATACTCATGTTGTACCCTAATAGAAGGAGCAGCAAAAATCCGCCAAGTAGAGCAAAGGGTACACCTAGCATCACCATCAATGTCTCAGTGATGGTGCGGAAGGTAAAGTAAAACAAAATAAAAATAATGGCTAAGGTGAGTGGTACAAAAATTTTAAGTCGTTCATACACGCGTTGCATGAATTCGTATTGACCTGACCAGGCAAGCGTGTAGCCCGGGGGTAATGTGACTTTTGCCTTGACCACTTGCTTTAACTCTTCCACGTAGCTTCCAATGTCTCGTCCGCTAATATCAATGAACACATAACCTGCTAACATCGCATTCTCATCGCGAACCATGGCAGGACCTGAACGAAAGGTTAAAGTCACCAATTGAGCAATAGGTATTTCAGCACCACTGGGTGTTTTCACTAAAATACGATTGATCTTATCCGGATCATCGCGTAATTCTCGCAAATAACGCACATTAACAGGATAACGTTCACGGCCTTCAATTGTGGTCGCTATGTTTTCACCACCCACGGCTGATTCGATGATACGATTGACATCCATAATGGTTAAACCATAGCGCGCAAGCTCGTCTCGATGGATGTCAAAATCAAGAAAATACCCTCCAGCCACCCGTTCCGCATACACCGTACTTGTCCCCGGTACTTCTTTGGCTACCATTTCGATTTCTTTGCCAATGGCTTCAATTTTTTTAATGTCAGGACCAAAAACTTTAATCCCTACAGCGGTTCGAATTCCTGTGGTGAGCATGTCATTACGCGCTTTAATGGGCATAGTCCAGGCATTGCTCACACCGGGAAATTGCAAGGCTTTGTCCATCTCAGCGACCAGGCTTTCATAGGTCACGCTTTTGCGCCAAAATTTCTTAGGCTTAAGTTCAACAATCACTTCCATCATGCTAAAAGGAGAAGGATCGGTTGACGTATTAGCCCGTCCCGTTTTTCCAAACACATAAGCCACTTCCGGGAATGATTTTAATTTCTTATCCATTTCCTGGAGCAGTTCTGTGGCTTGTGTGACCGATATGCCAGGTAAAGTAACAGGCATATATAAAATCGTACCTTCATACAGAGGCGGCATGAATTCTGAGCCAATGAGTTTATAGAGGGGAACCGTGGCTAATGCTGCTACCACAGCAATCGCTACTACAACACCACGGTAATGCAGTGCTAATTTCAAAACTGGTGCGTACATTTTTTGCATCACGCGGGTAATGGGATGTTTTTGCTCGGGGATGATACGCCCACGCACCAAAATAGGTAATAACATGGGGATTAAAGTAATGGCCAGCAAAGCACTCATAAAAATGGCTAAATTTTTTGTATAGGCCAAGGGTGAGAATAACCGTCCTTCTTGGGCCTCCAGGGTAAAAACCGGCATAAACGATATGGCAATAACCACTAATGATGCAAAAATGGCAGGGCCTACTTCTTTCGCTGAATCAATCAACACTTTGTTGCGATCGCCGGGACTTCCTTTTGCTTCCCAATCGGCTAACCGTTTGTGTGCGTTATCGACCATGATAATGGCCGCATCCACCATATCCCCAACCGCCACAATGATGCCGCCAATGGACATGATATTAAGGCCGATATTGAAAAAATAAATGGGAATAAACGAAATCAAAATAGCAAGCGGCAAAGTAATAATTGGAATCAAAGCGGAACGAAAATGCCCCAAGAAAACAATGATTAATAACCCAACCACCACAAGTTCTTCAATCAAATTCCAGTTGGCCGTTGAAATGGCTTCTCGAATCAGATTACTGCGGTCATACACATTGACCATTTTTATTCCTTCTGGAATGGCAGTAGCCAATTCTTTGAGCTTATCCTTGATTCGACCAATCACTTCCAAAACGTCTTCCCCAAAACGCATGATGACGATGCCACCAACGGTTTCGCCTTGACCATTTAAATCGACCACACCACGACGCATGTCTGAGCCTAGCTGCACGGTTGCCACATCTCGTAATAAAATCGGCGTCCCATTGGCATTCGTACCAATGGCTATTTTTTCAATATCATCTGTCGACGTGATATAGCCTCGTCCACGAACCATGTACTCTGTCCCTGAAAATTCAATGACACGCCCACCAGTATCATTATTGCTCATACGAATTTTTTCAATAATTTGGGGTACAGAAAGTTTATAGGAAAGTACTTTGACGGGATCTAAATTAATTTGATACTGCTTAACAAAACCACCCACGGTGGCGACCTCTGATACACCAGGTATAGCTCTTAACCAATAACTTAAATACCAATCTTGAAAAGTGCGTAAATCGGCCAGATTATGCTTCCCGCTTTCATCCACTAAGGCGTATTGATAAATCCAACCGACTGGTGTGGCATCAGGACCTAATTGAGGGGTCACCCCTTCAGGCAGTTTTCCGCTCAATTGGCTCATGTATTCTAATACGCGCGAGCGTGCCCAATAAATATCCGTTCCATCTTTAAAAATGATGTACACGTAAGAAAAGCCAAAATCAGAAAAACCACGCACAGCTACGACATTCGGTGCAGATAATAATGCTGTTACAATGGGATAAGTGACTTGATCTTCCACCAGATCCGGTGCTCTGCCCATCCATGTGGTATACACAATCACTTGCGTATCCGAAATATCAGGCAAAGCATCCATGCGAGTATTTTTTAAACCCCACCAACCGCCCAAGGAGAACCCCACGACAAATAGCAACACGATAAATCGATTGTTTGCGCAGAATTCAATTATTTTCTCAACCATGTAAATCCTTTTATCGTATTAATGCGTCAATGCTGCATTCCGCCCATTGCGGCTTTTAACTGACTCTCGGAATCAATGAGGAAATTGGCTGACGTAATAATATTATCTCCCTCTTTGATGCCTTGTACCACCTCGATCAAATCACCAGCACGCACACCCAATGTCACATTGCGCCACTCAATTTTTCCATCCCCATGATAAATAAACACCACCGCACGCTCGCCCGTTATCAAGACAGCATTTTTGGACACTACAAGTCGCTTGCCTAAAGGAATTTTTAAGTCAATATTGGCGTACATCCCCGGTTTTAATTGATCTTTGGCATTATCCACCACAAAACGAACCTTGGCGGTACGAGTTTTCATATCGACCGTTGGATAAATAAAATCCAGTTTGGCTTTAAACAATTGATTAGGCAAATACGACAAGGTGACATCTGCTGTTTGATCGAGTTTAATATAAGGTAATTCATACTCATAAATGTCGCCTAAAATCCACAAACGAGATAAATCGGCTATGGTATACAGTTCATCTTCTGGTTTGATTCGCATACCGACTAATGCCATTTTATGAATAACTGTTCCATTAATTGGAGAACTAATGGTCATCGTATTGGTAATTTTACCGCTTTGGGTTAATTGCTTAATTTCCTTTTCAGAAATCCCCCACAGCAAAAGTCTTTGCTTGGCAGCCTCGAAGGAGGTTTCTGAGCCTGATGCAATCGAACTATTTTGGTTTTTTCCAAGAATTTTTTTGGCCTGCAAAGCCAACAAATATTCTTGTTGAGTAGAAACCAGATCAGGACTATAAACAGTAAATAAAGCTTGACCCTTTTTAACTTTCTCTCCAGTAAAATTGACGAATAATTTTTCTATCCAACCATCAAAACGCACATGAATATGGGCAACCAACCGTTCATCTGCTTCAACATAACCCACCGTACGAATCGTTTTTTCAATCCATTGGCTTTTTACCGGCTCCGATGTAATGCCTATGGCTTGTAAGCGAACTGGGTCTATCATGATTAAATTGTCCGAGGTGGATTTTTTCATATCCATCTTGTCATGAGTAATTGTTGTTGATTGCGCAATACCTATTTGAACGGCGATTAATAACACAATAAATAAGACGATTGGCTTTCTAGACTTCATGTGAGCTTCCCTGTAATTTCTTCTATCTGCGTGATGGCTTTTTCGTGATTTGCCAACTCATTATGCAATTCAATTTCATTTTCTTGTAACGTCAGCAAGTTATTAAGCAAGGTTAAAAAATCCACTTTACCAACTCCATAATTGGCTTGTGATGAATTAAACGTTAGTGTGGCCAAAGGAATGATGGAGCCTTGAATCAATTCAATTAACTTTGCAGAACGCTGTTCCACTAAAAAAGCGTTTTTGACCTGGAAAAGCAGTGCTTGATAGGTAGTGTGCAAATCTTCTATTTCAGCATTGTAACGAGAAAGGGATTCTCGCAAGCCATTATTTTGCTTCTCCATAAAATACAAAGGAATAGTGGCTTTCAAGTTGACCATATATCCGTCATTATTCGTTACTGTGTTATGTAATTTTCCTCCTTCAATTTCAACATCAGGAAAATAATTCATTTTACTTAATTTAACCGTTTGGCGTCGTTGCTCAACGCTTCGTTCGCGTGCTTTTAATTGTGGAGAGCGCTGTTTGATGAGGTTATTGAGAAATGCCAAATTATGACGATGATGGGTTACAGATAACTGCGGTGGGGTATGAATTGCAATATCCAAAGGTCGATTTAAAAGACGGTTAATATCAGCCTCAAGCGATTCCCGCTCTTGTTTTAAGATAACCAAACGCATATCCAGGCGAGCGATTTCGGTTTGCGCCCGAAAAATATCTTGTTGCGGTACTTTTCCCACGCTGTAATTCACTTGAGCACTTTTTTCAAGCTCTTGCAGAAGCAGTAGGGTTTTTTGCAGGATTTCAATTGATTTATTAACCGAATAAAGGTTGTAATAGATACGCTTTAATTGGGCAATAACAACCAGGCACGTTGCCTGATAGTCAGCAGCTGCTCGCTTCGCCTTTTCCACCGCTATTTTCCCACGAACTGCAAGCTTCCCTGGAAATGGAATTTCCTGACTTGCACCAATCATTTGTAGCCGCATGGGATCAATATTCATCGGGGAACCAACACTGACTTTTGGATCAGGTAGTGAACGGGCTTGGGGTGCAACACGATTGGCAGCGAGCCAGCGCGCCTGAGCCGCCTTAATTTGTGGGTTATTTCCCTTAGCCTCTTCAATCAGTTTCTCTAAAGCCGGTATTGGAGCAGCATGGCTTAAAGAGAAAACAGGATAATTGATCAAGCTTATTATCATGATAACCCAGAAGCATTTTTTTAAATTAAAACGCCTCATGAGGTGAATTCCTTAATGTAATCATTTTCTTCAATTCCAAAATCAGTAAAGGGATGGTTCCTAAGACTATCCAAAGCAAGCATTCAGATAAAGTCACTGGACTAATTCCAAAAAGACGTTGCAAAAATGGGACATGATGAATGAAAATCTGCAACGCAAAACTAATGCTGACAATAAAAAACAATCGCATGTTTGAAAACAATCCTACTTGCCATATGGTCTTGGTTTGACTACGAGCCCCAAAGGCTCTCAATAGTTCAGCAGTCACTAAAACAGAAAAAGCAGCGTCCTGAGCCTGTATCAAATCCGCATTGACTAAATATTCGTAAGCAAACACACCAAAGGTGACTAGTGCCGTTAAACAGCCTATAAAAGATACCTGCTTGAAAAATGAAAAATTCATCAGAGATTGTTGTGATGATCTTGGCGGACGTTTAAGAATTCCAGGCTCAGCCGGATCGGTTGCCAAAGCCAATGCCGGCAAACCATCCGTCACTAAATTTATCCATAACAATTGGATTGGCAATAGTGGTAAGGGCCAGCCGATTAAAAGAACACTAAAAACAACCAGCAGTTCACCCATATTTCCCGCTAATAAATAAGCAAGCGTTTTGGCAATATTGTCATAAATTGTCCGCCCTTCTTCAATCCCATCGACAATAGAGGTAAAGTTATTATCCATGAGAATAATATCGGCAGATTCTTTAGTCACTTCAGTGCCTGTGATCCCCATTGCGATACCAACCGAAGCTTCTTTTAGTGCCGGTGCATCGTTTACACCATCACCAGTCATTGCAACCACCATGTGGTGTTTTTTCCAGGCACGAACGATTTTTAATTTATGTTCAGCAGTAACGCGAGCATAAACAGCAATCTGTTTCACACACGCCATAAAGTCATCATCAGACATCTTATCCAGTTCATTACCTGTCATCAGGCGATCGCCTGGATTCAGTATCTCTAATTCACGGGCAATTGCTTTGGCGGTATCGGGGTGATCGCCTGTGATCATGACTGGTTTAATGCCCGCCATTTTACAACGTTTAACCGAAGCTTTTGCATCAGCATGCGGGGGATCCTGGAGTCCTATAAGACCCAGTAAAACAAGATTATTTTCAATGTCTTCATCAGCAGCCTCCAATAATGAAGAATCGCATTGCCGTTGTGCAAAGGCCAAGATTCGCAATGCTTCACTGGCCATCAATTGACAGGATTGTTGCATACGGGCACGTTCTTTAGGGGTTAATTTTTTGATGCCCTCTCGAGTCAAAATATGGGTACAGCGTTCGAAAATCACTTCAGGTGCCCCTTTGACAAACGCAGTCAGTTGCTCTGCTTGCCTACGGATTATCGTCATACGTTTTCGTTCTGAATCGAAAGGCAATTCTCGTATGCGAGGAAAAGTAGACTCCAGATTATCACGCCAAATATCTCCTTTGGCAGCCGCTACTAATAGTGCAATTTCTGTTGGGTCCCCAACAGTGGATAGTTGTCCTTGTTGCAAACGAATTTCTGCATTGTTACAGGCCGAAGCGGCGTTCAAAACCGTCTGTAACAAATTATCTTTGGCGACATCGATCTCTTGACCTTGGGAAATAAAATGACCATCCAAGTGATATCCTTCACCTATGATACTGTACACTTCCTCTGCGGTAATGAGTTTACGGGCTGTCATCTCACCCACTGTTAATGTCCCTGTTTTATCCGTACAAATGACTTGGAGACAACCCAGAGTTTCCACAGCTGACATACGCCTTACCAAGACGGCACGTCGTACCATGCGTTGAACACCTAAGGCTAAAGCAACAGTGACTACCGCAGGTAAACCCTCAGGAATAGCCGCTACAGCCAGACTAACGGAGCTCATAAACAATTCAAAAAATGGAATACGACGTAACCAACCGAGAATAAAAATCAGTAGGACAATGGAAAAACAAAGCCATAATAGCCGGGAACCCACTTGATTAAGCCTTTTTTGTAATGGGGATTCATCACGAGAAGCCTCATTCAACATGGTCGCAATACGTCCCATTTCGGTACTCATTCCGGTTGCGACTACAATGGCTCGACCTGTACCATTCGCCACGGATGTTCCCATGAAGACCATGTTTTTGCGCTCAGCGAGTGGCGTTTCAACACTACAAAAATTGAGATTTTTTTCAATAGGCAATGATTCACCAGTTAAAGGGGCTTCCTCCGTCTTTAAGGAAGACAGCTCAAAAAGACGAGCATCAGCTGCAACTAAATCTCCTCCTTCAAAAAGAAGTGTATCGCCTGGCACGATATCGGAAGTAGTGATCATCTTGGCATGACCATCTCGAATTACCCTGGCTTTAGGGGAAGCCAATTTTTGCAACGCTAAAATAGCACGATCAGCTCGAAATTCGATAATAAAGCCGATAATGGCATTCAAAACCACAATGGCAAAAATGGCAATGGCATCTACTGTTTCACCCAGTAAAAATGAAATGACTACAGCGCCTAAAAGAACCCAGGTGACTAAACTGTTTACTTGTTGGAAAAGAATTTTCAAAAAAGAAGTTTTTTTCTGTTTGACCAATACATTAGCGCCAGACTCTTCTAAGCGTCGTTGTGCTTCTTCCTCAGTTAAACCAACTGATAAATCAGTTTTAAGTACTTTGGCCACTTCTTGGGGCTTCTTGTCATGCCAAATCTGCGTCATTGCGTCCATCCTTTGAATCTGCTCACCTATTATACATGTGAGTCTAATTTCCCTAAAAATTCAAACGCCTAAGTTGGTATTATAAGAGAATCAATACTCACGACAAACCCTTACAATTCAGTCTAAAGCCCCTGATGTTAACGACCACTGCCACCTCCATGGCCTTGCGCGACATGAATATTTTAATTCTTTGTACTATCGTTGGCAGCTCCACTGTTTGTACAAACAGCAAGTAATAAACAGCAGGCTAAAATAAACCAATGACTTTGTTTTATGATGATTTTTATCCATGATTTTAAAAGGAAATAATTAAAATATAGACTGTCATTCAATCACCAGTCAAAATAAATAGCTCTAATTGATTGAACGAATAACATCAAACTCTTCTTCCCAATCCAAAAGATAGACTAGATTATTTTGTGCATGATTACTATTTTTTGGGTGAAAACAGAGAGCTTTTTCTTTTTCCTCTTCGGCTCTTGCTTCAGGAAAATACTCCAAGATCTCCATATCACTCATGATAGTTCCATCGATAAATAGATTACCTAATAATAACTTAAAATAAAGTGAATTATCTTAAGCATATCTAATTTTTCTTATACTTTAATTCGCTAAACTGATTTAAGCAATTGAATGAGATGTTGTATAAACTCTAAAAAAAACAGTAATCATATAAAGCGGTTAATTGAAACCTAGGTAGTTAGTGTTTATCTACGATATAATGATACAGAACGGTTGAGTGTCCTTGGGAGCCAAAATTATTGTGAAAAAATTTATCATCACCCTCATTGGTTTGCTATTAAGTAATTCGTATTATGGAATTGCTATTGCTGGAAATTCACATCATCATGCGATGAAAAATCCCTCAAAAAATTCATCGAAGTCACAGCAAAGTGCTACCATGCGATTATCAATTCAGAAGATAATTGAAAAAAAGGATAAGAAACTAGGTAGTGTCCCTAAACCCATGATTACTTCAACCATATCAAAATACTGGCAATGTTCAATGCGCCCATGAAAGTAGCGGCTAACTTATCATATTCTGTCTGAATCAGCCGACAACTTCTTGGAGGTATGACGGGCTTAGTACCACGTTCAGACAAATATATTCTAAATTCATTACTATCATAAGCTTTATCAGCAATTAAATACTCACTAATATCCTTATCTAATAATATTGGCGCTGTTTTTACTTCGTGAATTGCCCCTCCGGTTAATACGAACCCAAGGGGCATGCCAAGTGCATCAACTTTCGCATGAATTTTAGTGCTAAATCCACCTCGACTACGACCTAAGGCTTCTTTATCCTGTCCGCCAATTGCACCTGCGGCATGTTGATGTGCGCGAATAATGCTTCCATCAATCATGTGCCATTCGTGATCGCCACCTTTTTTTTAAGATCGATAGTATTCGATCAAATTCACCATTTTTACACCATCTATTGTATCGGTTATAGATCGTTTTCCATGACCCGTACTCAGGTGGTAAGTCACGCCACGGAGCCCCTGTACGAACTATCCAACATACAGCCTCTATAAACAACCGATCATTCGCAGGTCGACCACCTTCTTCACGCTTTGGCAATAGTTTTTCTAATTTTGACCAAAGTAAATCATCAATTACCATCCTTGCCACTGACCGAACTCCATTTATATCTCAAATATAGAATGGTAAAATATCAGATTTTAAGGTTTAGGGACACTACCTAGTCTTCATCAAGTTATCTAAAACAACAAATAATAAACCAGTTACCCTAAACGATCTTGTTGAGGCACATACACAAAAGATTCATTTATTAATTATTGATGACAATCTCATGGACTACAGCCATGTTCATCCAGTTGAAACAACGACACCCGGTGTTTACCAATTTGAGTGGCAGCCTAATCTCAAAAATGCTACTTATCGTACTTGGGCCGATCTATTGCCTGCGAATACAAAAATTCAGGAATATATTATTGCCGATTTTCCATCTCCTAAAAACATTAAGGGATTAGGAGGTCATATTGATCGCCAGCCTTTATTTGAAAGCACTGTTGATGGTTATCAGTTCAAATTATCTTTTGATAAAACGCCCTTACAAGTGGGGCAACCAGCCATGGGTAAAATAGATATTGTTGATGCCAAGGGAAACCCAGTTCATACGTTAGAACCAATTATGGGTGCCTATGCTCACATCGTTGGGTTTAATGAGGACTTTAAAACGGTTACTCATGTCCATCCAATGGGCAAAGAGCCCACCAACGGATTTGAGCGAGGAGGACCCGAGTTACAATTTCATATTGAGCCTAATAAAGCGGGATTTATTAAACTGTTTACCCAAGTACAAATCGATGGGAAAACACTTTTTGCTCCGTTCGGAATCCCAGTAAAAATACAATAGAGTTCTTTCGAAACTAGCCTTTGGCAAAAGTTGCTGATAAAAAGCTCCTAATCAAGGAGCTTTGATGAAGTATGGAAATATAAAAGGTCTTGAAGACGAAAAAGATTTGGATTAATATTTAACTTAATTGCCGTAATTTATAACATAGAACTAACTTGATGCCAGTTTCGAAAGAAGTCTATTTTTTTCAGTTAAGATATTGGAAAATAGTCAAATTCGCATAGTAAAAACAGCATTAAATAATGATGAGCCAGTTCAGATATCATACTAAATCTTTTGCATATTTCTACTTTGTTCTGCTATGCCAGATTGAAGTGTACTCTATCATGACGTCAGGCTAAAGCAGCATTATGTATTTCATCTTATCTGATAAAACAGAGAAACCCTTATGAACAGGGTAAAATAATAACATTTTATTCATGCTTATCCTTTAACAATTCTAACATTCTTCAAATATTGCATGAACGTCACTTGACATTGGACTATAGTCCATGGTTTAGGCTTATATGTAGAGCTCATAATGAAGGAGGATAAGAGTGGACAGCAAGCAATTGAAAAACATTGATCCTGCATTAGGTTTAATAGGTGCATTTTCAAAAGTAAGTTTGGGCACGACGACGAAAATTCAGCAAATGCGCCAGGAGGTTATTTTTAAAAATGGTATTTTACCTGCTAAAACCAAGGCATTGATAGCGACCATTTGCGGCATTAATGCTAGGTGTGAGCCTTGTTTAAAATATTATGTACTGCAAGCCAAATCACTGGGTGCGACGGAAGCTGAACTTGGGGAAGTATTGGCTGTTGTCTCTACCATGGGCGGCTGTGTCGGTGAAATGTGGGCTTTAAAAGCCTATAAAGCCTTTATGGAAGAAAGTGGTTCATCAGATGCGTGCTGTGATCATTAAATTGAACCGAGGTGAGATAGAATGGCTTTGGCACTAACGATTGGACAAGTAGCGAGTCTGGCGGGTGTTTCTCATGACACCATTAGGCTTTATGAACGATATGGTTTGATTGAAGAACCCCCTCGTGCCGCCAATGGGTACCGCCAATATTCCATGGAAGCAGTTGATAAGCTGCGCTTTATCCAGCGTGTCAAGACCATGGGATTTACCCTCAAGGAAATTCAGAAATTATTGTCCATTCATCACTCCCCCAAACAATCCTGTGGTGAAGTGAAATCCAAGGCACAGCAAAAACTGGCGCATATTGCTGAAAAGATTCAAGAACTCAAGCGACTGGAAAAAGCTTTAAAAGCACTGGTCAGTGACTGTGAAACACGCCAACCAGATGAACTGTGCCCAATTTTTATTTCACTCAAACAAAAAGGGTAGAAATAATGGAAAAGATTGATTCGGAAAAAGGCGCTGAGCCCGGTAGATATTATGTGTCCAGCTCAAACAATCTGAATTTCTATGCGTACCCAATGGAGGCTTAATTTGAAAACACTAATTCGCTTATTCGCCCGTATTGGCGACAAAGCCGGATCGCTGGGAGCACTTGTATCCGCCATGGGCTGTGCCATGTGTTTTCCTGCTATCGCTAGCCTGGGCGCGGCTCTCGGCCTTGGCGTGCTCAGCCAGTGGAAGGCATGTTCGCCAATACTCTGCTGCCGCTGTTCGCCTGGATTGCCCTGGCTGCAAACGGACTGGGCTGGTTTAGTCATCGGCAATGGCACCGGAGTCTGTTGGGTATAGCTGGCCCGATTCTGCTGCTATTGTCTCTATATCCCTGGTTCCAATACGACTGGAGCACCTATGTCACTTACTTGGCATTGGCGTTAATGGTGGCCGTATCGCTCTGGGATATTTTTTCAGCCGCGAACAAACGCTGCGATGAAAACTGCACTGCGCCAACGAACAAAATCAACTAAAAAGCTCACACTTTTTATTGCTTGTGATTTTTACCTTTCTGTTTTAGTCCAGAAACTTTCCGTCGCACATGGTTATCAAGTTGGAGTCTTTGCCGCTCCAGCTGATCATGTGCATTATCCTGCAATAGCATTTTACTTCTTCCGGTGAACTGAACCATATCGAGTTGGGGCAGGTCTCGCAAGCTGTTTTGACCTTCGGCTGGCGGGCCTTGTCTAATGCTGAAAGCGTTGGGCTTCGTTCTGGAAAGGATGCCTCTTTGCTTTCTTTTTTTTCCAAGGGTTGTTCCAGCAATTTCATCGCTTCTTGCAGTTCTTCTTCCATCATTAAATCCGTATCGTCTTGATTGTTCATGGTGTTTCTCCTGTTCTGAAATCATTTTTTTTCGCTGGGCTTCCATATCTGGGTCAGCGAAGGTTATTGAGATTTTGTTCTGCACTGTTATTTGAAGAATGATCTTTTTAAAAAGTGGCGAGCCTTTGACTTGGATGCAGTTACCGTATTGCTGCTTTGCCATTTCAATGGCTTTTTTCAGTGTGGCAATAGAACCACCTTTAGAAATTTTGATTTCCTCACCGTCATTTCTAATAACTGCCTTATCCAGCTTATAAATTGCTGTTCCTTCTTTGGTAATGGAGTCAATTCGCTCTATATCAGTTAAAGAAATATCGAACGATCTTCCAGATAAGGTATAATTACTTAGATTTTTTCGGTTTCGATAATGCAAGGCTGTTATAGCTTCTTTGTCACCTTGCTGAGCTTTTTGTTGTAACCAATCAGCCCAGGTTTTGTTTTGGTGCAAATCAATCATATGCCTTCGCTCTTTAGCGTAATTTTGGCGTATTTTTTCAATGTCGTTCAAAAGAGTCTTGCTGAATTGCTTGTATAGATATTTCTTTTGAGTCCTTGAGGTTTTCAATAGCTTTAAAGCGGCACGCTTTATTCTGCCACGCCTCTTGGCCTTATCAATTAATCTGGCCTTAGCTTCACGAAGGTTCTTAAGTTTTTCGGAAAAAATCGTTTTGCCATGCTCCCTTTCATGAAGGTAACGCGCATAAATTTCTTTTCCGATCACTTGTTTATTGAGTGGTTCATAACGATAAATATTTTGCCCAGCCAGGTGAGTACCAAAAGGAGAGGGTAAAAATGGATCTAACCGACATTCAAGGTTCTTTTTAGAAAATCCTCGTGAAACAGAACTGGCCTTAATTACAAGGCCATCTTTATTACAAAAAACAAATCCATTGGCTTTGACCCGAATTTCCAAATCATGCACAGCAAGGATTTTATGAAACTCGTCCCAATTTTCTGCCGAATCCAGATTTTCCCTGCAATTACGCTTCATCCAGTTAATCAGACTTTCAATTCCAGCATGATGTTCCATATCGTCCGCAAGATTCTCAGCGCGACTTTTTCTAGTTCGATGATTGGTTATTTCAAGTCCATATTCGATTTCCAGTGTCGTTGCTGCTTCAGCAAAAGCCCTATAGGCTCTATATGGCTCGATCATGGTAAAGGATTTAGGATGAATTTTATTAATCGCAACGTGAATATGCAGGTTATCGGTGTCATGATGAATAGCACTTATTCTTTGATGTTCTTTAAATCCAATTGACGATACAACCCTGTCTTCTATAGCCTTCAATATCTCTTCAGATGGGTTTTCCCCTGGGGCAAATGATATTAGAAAATGGTATGTCTTATCACCTTTGGCTCTTTGGTTTCTCGTTTGTGTTGCCAAAACTTCTTGGATAGCCCAGGTGGGGTCAATACTATTACAGTTTGATATCCTGACTTTGCCCACTCGTTCCTGCTTGTTTTGTTCATCGACAATATATTTAACCAGGCTTGAAAAGCTGCTCAGTCTCGCTGATTTCATGGGGATGTGGCGAATAATCATAATTTCTTTACCACCTCAAACATGGCATCCTGCGTTGTCTGAATACGATCTAGTAGTGCCTTTATCTTCCGATGATCAAAATGAGCGACTCGTCTATCCTGGGTAAGCCAAAGCTTAAATAATCCTCCAAGCCTTCCCATATCTGCATTTATTTTGGATAACTGGAGAATATAATCTTTATCAATTGCGCTTTGGATTGGATAGCCTTGGCCGACACGGCGCAGGTATTCCGCAATAGAAAATCCAGCCTGAGCTGCATTGGATTTAATGGAGTTTTCTTCATCGGGAAGAACGGGAACACGAAGGTGGCGGCCGTGTTTTCTGGTAGGTTTTTTATTCTTTTCAACCATAAGGATGCTGACCTCTTAATAAGTGGTTATGCAATCCTTTAGGTACTGATTAATTGTTTTTTTTTGAACTCAAAAAGCAAGATGCCCGTTGAGCACCGAAGGTGCGAATAAGCCATGTGAAGTTTGGTAGCCAGCTTGCTGGTTAGCTAACTTCACCTATCTTGCCCTGTGTTTCAACGTTTCTTTTAGGAATCATAACAGGAACAATTTGGAACTTACAACGATTTTCAAAGGATTTTTTTGGAATATGGGGCTTAATAGTTCCTTATTATTCTAAAAAGTTCTCTTTAAAGATAAATTAAATCCTTTAGTAGTGCAAAATTATTCTTATTCCTTCCATAAATATTCCAAATTATTCCTTTTTTCATTGTTCAATTTCAAATTATGGTTTAGATTAATCTAAGAAAAAAATTTGACGCCATAAAAGCATGAAAAAGTCACTTTCAGAACGGGTAGCTCAAAACCAATCGGAAAAAAGGGCGAAGCGAAACAATGCCAAATCACAATTTATCATACTCAAAGATGACATCCGTGAAGCGCTTGAAGCTGGCTGGTCCATGAAAGCGGTCTGGGAAACCTTGTTGGATGAAGGGCAAATTTCATTCGGCTATAAAGCCTTCAGGCATTACGTACTTAAGTTAATTAAGTCAGAACAGGAAACAATCAAGGATGACAAACCGAGCAAAAGTAAAGCCACTAATGAAATCAAGGGTTTTACTTTTAATCCAATACCCAACCCGGAGGAACTCTTGTAATGGCAAAAATACATATCACGATGCAGGGAAAGGGCGGTGTCGGCAAATCCTTTGTCTCAGCTACTACCGCTCAGTACAAGCTTAACAAAGCACAATCACCACTTTGTATAGATACGGATCCCATTAACGCCACCTTTCATGGTTTTAAGTCACTTAATGTCGTACGCCTGGATATTATGGAGGGTGATGAAATCAATCCTCGCCATTTTGATGCTTTGATTGAAAAGATTGCAAATACCCAAGATGATGTGATTATTGATAATGGCGCCAGCTCATTTGTGCCTTTATCACATTATCTCATCACAAACCAGGTGCCTGCTTTGTTAAAAGACATGGGGCATGAACTCGTCATCCATACCGTTATCACCGGTGGCCAGGCATTGCTGGATACAATAAACGGCTTTGCTCAGCTGGTGAACCAGTTTCCAAAAGACGTACGCTATGTTGTATGGCTCAATCCTTATTGGGGAAAAATCGAGAATGAAGGAAGGCCTTTCGAGCAAATGAAGGTATACAAAGAAACAAAGGACCAAATAGCAGCAATCATCAATATCCCAGATTTAAAGGAAGAAACCTTCGGCCTGGATTTATCAAACATGCTTCAACAAAAAATCACCTTTAATGAAGCAATCGATTCTCCTGAAAGAAATATTATGACAAGGCAACGATTAAAGCTGATACGAGATCAGCTATTTAGCCAGATTGATAACGCCATGGTGATCTGATGTCCGACAAACTTAATGAAGTTATCCAGGACATTGCCATCAAGCATGGTGTAGTTTTGGCTAAAAACGATCCTGTTCTTATCCTTCAAACCATGAATGACAGATTGCTTGAGGAAAACCGAAAGGCACAAGAGGAGCTGCTGGTGAAGTTCAGAGAGGAAATGGAAGGCATTTCCTCTCAGTGGAAGGATGACGCCAAGGAAAAAGCCGAAAATGTGATCAATGCCACTCTGGCAGCGAGTAAAGAGGTAATGGCCAAATTATTGAGGGAGTCGACCAGTGAATCTGTTCAGGCCATGAAAAAGATAGTATCGGACTCATTGATTGAAGCGAAGGATTTGACTGAGCGGACATGGAGATACTGTTGGATTGCATTTGGGTCAATGATTACTTTGCTTGGTTGCTGTTTTTTTATATTGATTTTTATTACTCAGTGAAATAAGAATTTAAACCCAAGAAGATCATACTGTCCTATAGTTAGGTATCAGCATGGGTTGACGTGGTCAAGTAAGGGAGGGTGTTGTCCTGCAGCAGTTCTCTTTTAAGGTGGGCATCATCGAAACCGTTTCAGGCGTCCTGCAACAGGCAGGCTGGCACACCACGGTTTTCTGTTGACGTCCGGTTTTTGCTCTGTTAGCTGTGCAGAAACAACCACCACTGATTCCATCTTACACCCTTTAGTGTAATGAAACGGTATTTATGGTGTAAAATAAGTGCAAAGACATGGATGTAAAAAATACCGAAAATAGTTTATGGATTGTTTTTAGATGGTTACCTTCGATTTCAGGCAGCTGACTCGTCATGGTCATTTACAGCACGCCTGTTTCTGCCTATTATTTGATTAATGTATCACTAATCAAGTGACTTTTAATCATGTTCGCCCTCATCGACTGCAATAATTTTTACGCTTCCTGCGAGCGCTTGTTCCGACCGGACCTGCGACACACGCCTGTTGTTGTGTTATCCAACAACGACGGTTGTGTCATTGCCCGCTCTAACGAGGCAAAAGCACTGGGTATTGCCATGGGGGTACCTTTTTATCAAATCAAATCCCTGGTTAGACAGCATCACATTGCCGTGTTTTCATCAAACTACACGTTATATGGCGATATGTCGCAACGGGTAATGTCGATGATTGAATCGGCCTGGCCGGAGGTTGAAATCTACTCCATTGATGAGGCGTTTCTTGATTTAACAACCATGGCGCCAGGGAAATACGAATCGTTTTGTCGGGAGCTGCAGGGCGCTGTTTTAAAATCCACCGGCATACCAACGTCTATTGGTATGGGAGCGACCAAAACACTGGCCAAAGCGGCTAATTATCTTTGTAAGAAAGTTCTGAGTACTCCGGTGTTTCACCTTGACGAAACGGAGTACTGGTTAAGTCAGGTTCCAGTTGGGGACGTATGGGGGGTAGGGCGGTGCTGGCAGAAAAAACTCATGGAGCAGGGCATTATGACCGCCCGGGATTTAGCCAATACCAACGCGCCTCTGCTTAGAAAACAATGTAATGTGATGTTGATGCGAACGGCGATGGAGTTAAAGGGCATGTCTTGCGGCGGACTGGACGAACCCGTGGCCAGAAAAAGCATCCTGTCCTCGAAATCGTTTGGTGAGATGCAAACCGGTTATGACAGCCTTGCCCAGGCCATCAGCAGCCATTGCGCCCGCGCCTGTGAAAAGGCACGCAGCCAGCATCTGGTGGCGCAGCACCTCCATGTGTTTGTCCGCTCCAACCCGTTTCGTGCCGATTTAAAACAATACAGCAACAGCATCGCCTGTCGTCTGGTCAATCCAACCGATGATACCCGTATCATCACCGGGATGGCCAAACGCTGTTTGAAACGACTGTTTCGGGAGGGGATTTACTATAAAAAAGTCGGTGTCATGCTGGAGGATTTAATACCAAAAAACCCCATCCAGCTTGATTTGCTGCATCAGCCAACGGAGCTTTCCCTTATCAAAAAAGACCGGCTGATGGGTGTTTTAGATGGAATCAATCAGCGTTATGGCCGCCATACCATCAAACTGGCGGCCGAAGGTCACAGCAAACCATGGGCGATGCGTGCCGGGATGCGCTCTCCCTGTTATACGACAAGGTGGTCGGATTTGCCGGTGGTGCTGGTGAAATGACATACTGATGTCAGGCGGTTGATTGTTTATTGGCATAAAAAAATCCTAAACTGAATGATAAGACGGCATTGGTGTGGAGGCTTGATTGTGTGCGGACGATTTGCCTTGGTTACGACCTTATCCGGCATCAAAGCGCAGTTTGATGTTGATGAACTGCCGGAGCTTATACCGCGTTTTAATATTGCACCTGCCCAGGACGTTTTTTTCATTCTTTCCTCCAGTGATGGAGCACGGCACGGTGTTATGCTCAGATGGGGATTCATCCCGTTTTTCTCTAAAGAAAAAACCTTTGACCGTCCATTAATTAACGCACGGGCGGAAACCGTGGCAGAAAAACCTGCCTTCCGACAGAGTTTTAAATCACGGCGCGGAATGGTTATCATGAGCGGTTTTTTTGAATGGCATGCTCGGGGTAAAGTAAAGCAACCGTATTACACCAGGCAGAAAAACGACACGCTTTTAGCGGTCGCCGGATTATGGGATACCTGGCAATCGCCCAAAGGTGAGGTCATTCATTCCTGCTGTCTGATTACCACAACAGCCAATGACGCAATGCAATCCATTCATACCCGCATGCCGGCACTGCTTGATAAAAAAGCGCAGGATGCCTGGCTCGATAATGAATTGACAGACCCTGGCCTGTTGCAATCACTGCTTCATCCTTATGAAGGCAATGACCTGGTTATTTATCCGGTCACGCCCAAAATGAACAACTGGCGTTATCAGGATGTTGATGCCATTAAGCCATGGCGGCGGACACCCGAATAAGAGGGTCGGGTGGCTGCTGGTTCCTGCCCTTGAAATTGGTTATGCTGGTCCGTCCGTTTCTTTCTTGAGGTGTTGTGTTCAATGAGACAAAAATTACCGGCATTGTTTTTCCTTTTATCGCTGATGGGTGCGGTTATCAGCGTTCAGGCCTCTGAAAGTCCCATCTATCGCACCTGCCAGGAGCAGCCGGACAGACAACAGGCCCGTTCCCGGGAATTGCAACGCCTGGTGCAGGATGATCAGAAAGAACGCGAGGATTGGGACCAGTTGTCGGAGGAAGAAAAGCAGAATGTGTCTTGTCATGACGAGAGCCGTCGCAAGCGGGTCGGGGAGATATTTGGGGAAGGGTGCCTTAAAGAAGCCCAGGATTACGCCGCTGCTTCTCTGATTTATCAGCATGGCGATGTACCAGACCACTATTTTCAGGCCTTTTTGTGGGCAAAACGCGCGGTTGATTCAGGGGATTTGTCATCAAAAGGGTTGGTGGCCATGACCATCGACCGCTATTTAGTGAGTCAGGGGCAAAAGCAGTTGTTTGGCACCCAGGCGTTCGCATCGGAGGAAACCGGCTGGTGTTTTTGCCTGCAACCGGTGGAAAGGAGCTTTCCGGATCTAAAAAGAATCGCCTATGGCGACAAAACCCTGGCCGACCGATTGGATGATTTGGCCTCGTTTAATCAAGGGAAATCGTGTCCCAACACGGAGTGTGCCATGGCATTGAATGAAACGCCTGCAGGAAGTGTCCCTGGGTTTTGGTAATTGGACATTTTTTTATTAGTGTCAAGACTGTTTTTTTATTTCTTTTCTGATAACCTTACAGGGCATAAAGCATATTTTTCCCCAACCCACAATCTGTGGATATTTTTTTTAAACACCCCGTGTTTTTTTCAATGATTCTATTCGTTTCAGCGTGACAATCCAGAGCTGGCCTGGCTTTTGATGTTATTATCAAAATCGGGAGTTAAAACCGGTTATCCACAAATTCTGTGGATAACCTTGTGCATACGCTGTCAATCCCGTTGATTTGTCTGGAAGTTTCAGGGGTGTTCACGAGTCGTTCAGAGTGGTGTTGTATTTTTAATATGTACAGAACTGTAAGAATTGGTCGAGGGGGAATTGAGCACCTGATCCCTCAGGCTTACATCATCCCTGATGTCCTCAAATCCGCCTCCTCGTAACATCTATCCTAACAGGCTCCAAAAAATAATCACTATGACAATGGCGTAATAGTTTGTAAGATATTTCTTAATTGTTTCGTCATTTTACCCATGGTGTCATGAAAAAAGTCTCCGGGACCGCTCTATCCCTTATCCTGCTTGCAGGTTCAATGACTTTGCACGCGCTGGAACCCCATTCTTTTGCCAGCTCCAAAAAAATCGCGGGTGCGTTGTTTGCCAATCACCGCGTTACCTTGTATTGCCAGTGTCGATTCGATCAAAACAATCGCATTGATTTAAAAAGCTGCGGGATGGAGTCGGGATCCAATAAAAAACGCGCTCATCGCGTGGAATGGGAACACATGATGCCTGCTGAAAATTTCGGTCGTCAGTTTCGCTGCTGGCGGGAGAAATTATGCAAAGACAGCAAGGGCAGGGCGTATAAAGGCCGTAAATGCTGCGCCAGAATAGACAAGGCGTTTCAAAAAGCGGAAGCGGAACTTTATAATTTATGGCCGGCCAATGGTTTGATTAATCAGATACGCAGTAATTACCGGTATTCGTCAATTCCTAGTAAAAGGCAGACCTACGGTTGTGGTTTTTATGTCGACAGGGCATTGAGAAAAGCCGAGCCCCCCGATTCTGCGAAAGGGATAGTGGCCAGAGCTAATTTATTCATGGCCGATAAATACGGAATACGATTAAGCAGGCAGCAAAAACAGTTGTTTGACGCCTGGAACAGAGATTTTCCGGTGACTGAATTTGAACGGACATGGTCACGTCAGGTGGCCAGGGTTGAAGGGTATGCAAACCCTTATATTCAATGAATATCGATGATGACTATATGTGCGCATTAAATGCAATAACTATGTCCATAATGGACTTGTTAAAGTCATAAATTGACATTTATTTTTTTGTCGTCTAATATAAATAATAAGTCGTCCAACCGATAAATTTAAGGATCCTAAAGATGATGATATATGCATTTTGGAATAATAAAGGTGGAACTGGGAAGACAAGTCTTTCTTTTCAAACTATTTGTAATTACGCTGAAACTTTTTCTGATAAGCGAATATTGGCAATTGATCTTTGTCCCCAGGCGAATTTATCAGAGCTTCTCCTAGGAGGGTTAACTGAAAAGGGGAGTGATAAATTATTACAACAACAAGGGTTAACCCCACGGTGTAGTATTGGTGGGTATTTTCAGTTGCGTTTACCTTCACCATACGCTATTCCAAACTTTACTTCTGAGGACTTTATTTCTAAACCAAATATTTTCAATGATGCTATTGCAGATAATATAGATTTAGTTTGTGGCGATCCTCTTCTTGAATTACAGTCAAATGCAGTAAATACACTTGCAAATCAGCAAATACCAGGAACAAATACCTGGATTACTGTAATTGACTGGCTGAAAGATTTTTTAGAAAATATTTTAGAGCCTTACGATATGGTGTTTATAGACTGTAATCCAAGTTTTTCATTATATACACAAATTGCCTTAGCTTCTGCTAAAAGAATTATTTTACCTGTTATGGCTGATGACTCTTCAAGAAGAGCGATACAAAATGCTTTTTCTTTGATTTATGGGCTAAAATTACCCTCTGAAATTTATTCAACTTATGCATTTTCAGCAAAATTAAAGAATGCTGAAAGAGCTCTTCCTAAAATTCACTTAATTGTAAAAAATCGCCTGACTCAATACATGGGACCTGCCTCAGCTTATGATGCTGTGCTCAATAATATTAAAAATGACATTTCTGTTCTTTTGAAGGGAACTCCTAATATATTTACTGCTGAAAATATTGATGAATGTTTTATAGATGTTAGAGATTTTCAAACAGCTGGTGTAATTGCATTTGCCAGGGGGTTGCCATTTTCGAAATTAAAGGCTGGCAAACAAACCGTGAATGGTCACAGGGTGCAAGTGAAGGAGGAGTATAGAATCAATTGTCTTGCTGCTATTAAAAATTTAGTATCTCATATTGGTAATCCGTAAATTTTGACAAAAATTATGTCTTTTATCCTATGATTATAAGGGACATACTCTATATGTAACTATGATTAAAATTTACGATGCTAGTACCATAATATTTATGGATTTAAAAAACAGGTTGATTTAAAAAAATTGAATTATTAAATTGATGATTTAAGGTGTATTTTCTGGGGGGGGTTACCAAAGGAAAATTTGATATGGATAAGAAATATTACGCTGTTGTCACCAATGAAAAAGAAAATGGAGATCATGACTTAGCACGATATAGTGATCGAAATAATGCTGATGCTGCTGCTAGAAAAAATAGAGGCAAGTTATACGAATCTACACAACCTATTCGAAATGGGGATGATCATAGAAAAGGAAAACTAATTGCAGATTATTCCACGACATAAACTGTTGTAAGCTTTAGTTCTCTATATGAAAGGTTTTATACCTATTTAAGAGGCACAATGACTGTATTTGGTGTTCATTTTGTTGTTGCACGGCTAAAATGACGAAGGCTTCCGAAGAAGCCTTAAACGTGGCATCAACAAGGATTGTCATCTCCATTTTGTTGTGCCAGCTACACTGGGCGGACCTTTGTGTAGTCTCGAATGCCTGATGCTAAAGCAGAGCAGGAACAATTAGATTATAGTAATTTCTACAATAAATTACAAATGATTTGTTAATTTGGATAAATTTAGTCCATGCAATACACATTTATAAATTTCCTTCATTTGCTCTCTTCCAAGCTTATTTCTAAAATAATCCCTCTTTCCATCTACAGTACGGGTATTTAGTTTTATCAAATTTAGCCGATGAAAGCCTACTGTATAAAGCATATCACCCTTCACCCAACTCTCAGGCTCCTGAAAAATGCCAATCATAGGCATCGATTTTTTAGGGAGTAAATAATGATAAGGTTGAATTGGATCTGGTTTTACAGTGCTAAGAGGTACAATAGTTAGCAATTTATCTCGGCCTTTAAGCGCACTAGACAAAACTATAACAGGTCTATTCTTTTTAACCATTTCTGGTTCTTTAAAATCGGAGAAATCGCATAGCAAAATTTGCCCTGGATTAGGATGAAAAATTATAGGCATTCTTATTCTAAATCATCTATTTTAAAGGTAGCAATCATATCAGCTAAATTATATTGAATCTTTAAAAAGTTATGTTATTCTACGCAAATAACGATGACTACATTGAATATACTAATCCAATAGTACCTTTAATCTATATAATCAGACAGTTAATAATAAGTGTAGTTAATGTAGTCAACGATCTTTATTACTTCCCTCATTGTTAATAAAAAATTGAATTTCAATAAATTGGAATAACATTGGTTGGTTTGAAGAGCTGATTCCTTTCCATATAATCCCAGCAAGCCTTAATAATTAGAACATGCGGATATAAGGGCAAAAGGCGAAAAGAAATAGGACAATTTTTTATATCCGTTACTTTAAATATTTTGAGTCGGCCGAGAAAAGGATCGCCGATCTTTTCGTAATTATCTGGCAAGTGATATTCAAAGCTGATTTTTAAATCCATGGCCTCGCTTTCGGGATTAGTCTCAATTCTTGTAATAATCTTAAATCGTTGCATTGTAGTAAACTCAATGATCCTATTTGGGTAATTATATTTATTCGAATATTGGATACTGTCCCAGTATTCAGGGGATGGATGATGCAGCAGTTGCTGCCAGGATTGGATTTCGTTACAGATAATTCGTGACAAGTATAACGCACTCTCGAATGTTAGTTAATAAATCAAAGTGAGTAACATTTTACTGTGACCAAAATGTGTCTCAACTGTGGCGGTTCTCTGCTGTGTTAGGCAGTTTTAGGCTGTTTTTAGTGAAATTGACGCTTCGCAAGGTATTGATTTATAACGTATTTTAAACTAGAGCATAAGGCTTCGAACCAAGGTGTCGGGGGTTCGAGTCCCTCCGAGCGCGCCATTATAATCATATTATTCAATAGTTTAGGCTCATCCCCAAATCCGGGGGCACAAATCAAGAACACCAAAACTTTAACCCTTAACCTATAATTAGACTTGTAATTAGCTCGGTATCACTTTGTCTTTGACAAAGTATCAATATGTACTATATAATCAATCTATATAGGAGAAATTATATGGCTAATATAACTATCAAAGAATTATTGGGCGACCCCATCAAAGAAATTGAAACCATCAGAAGTGGTGTACTCCCTCAGCATATAGAGGATTACTTATCACCCTACGAGTATGTCATGAAAGATGTGCTTCAGCGACTTGATATTCCATCGTCTACATATAAATCGAAAAAGGGCAGAAAGCAAGTTCTTGACTCCGCTGCTTCCGAAAAGCTTATGCGACTTGTGTCAGTAATTAAGGTGGCGGGTGAAATTATTGGCGAGTCTGAAACAAAAGATTGGCTCTACAGAGAAATCCCTTCATTAGGTAATCGAAAACCTATTGATTTGCTTGATACCGAAGTTGGTCATAGACTTGTTGAGCAGGCCTTACAGCAAATCAAATATGGCGTTTATAGCTAATGGCGATGTGGTATAGAGCGCATAATACTAAGATGATAAAGTACGTTTTTTCGGGCGACGGGGGTCTTTATGTTCCTGGCAGGTGGAATCATAAAGGCCGTAAAGTAGTTTATTGCTCTGATTCTATAGCTCTTTGTACGCTAGAGTGGTTAGCCCATAATGGGTTATCTGTCTCTGGTTACTCTTATTATAAATTTGAAATTGATATCCCTGATAAGTTAATCAAAAAATTTTCGGTGAATGATTTACCTAAAGGATGGAACAGTGAGCCCGCGATAAATGTCACCCGAGATTTTGCTGAAAAGCAATTATTTAACCAAAATACATTTCTCGCTATATCAGTTCCTTCTGTTATGGTGCCAGAAGAGCGTAACTTGGTAATTAACCCTATGCATAAAGATATGAAAGTAATCACTAGTAAAATTAACCCACTTGGAAAGTATACCTCCCCTACTAGAAAATAGCTTAAGGCTGCGGTAGATGACTTCTAAAAGGGCACATCCTAAGATGTATGATCTTAACCTGATTTGATGGACTCCCTATTAAAATAATAAAATCTTAGTCAGAGGTGAAAACTGAACAATGATGAAATGTGTCCCAAAACCCCACCATTTGGTGGTGGATTCCAGGTTGGTTTTGTGTACAATGAGAAGCTATCGAGAGTTAGCAGTAGCAAATCATATGTTTCCTGAAATGATAAAGAATATGGAGAAAGTAAACCTGGAGCAGTTTAGTTTCTACCAACCATCTAGCAAGGCATTTATTACATTTACTGAAATCCCCAAGGGGGCAATTATTCCCCCACATACTCACCAAAATCCCGTTTGCAACTATCTGGTTAGTGGAAAGTTAGAAGTAGAATTTGAGCAAACAAAAAAAATAATTAATGCTGGTGAGTGGTTTGAGATAATCATAGGTCAATCTCATGCATTGAAATGTTTAGAGGAAGCATCGATGATCGAGGTTTGGCCTGATGGAATTGATGAATAAAGGTCATATAAATCACCCGAATTGTTTGAGGTTAAAATGGCCGCTTAGCAAAGTGTCCGATTTTTCGGGGGGATTACCGTAGCAAATATGAGTATGATATTACATAGAATGAAAAGTTCTGATACAGGCTTATATATCATTATGCCACAAGCGTTGTAAAAAATCTTTCCAATAAATAATGTTAATAGCTTCTTTTTTACGGTTGATTTTATCAAAGCTGATAATAAAATATTTTTTGCAAATACCTTCTTCTTCTAACAGATATAAATTCTTTAAATGCTTGTCATGAATTTTATCTGTCGATTTAACTTCAACTGCAATATCATCACCAATAATAAAGTCCACTTCAGCACCATGCGTTGAGCACCAATATGATAATTGTTTGTTGATTCGTGAATAATCTAACCATGCTCGAATTTCTAAAGCGATAAAGTGTTCAAAAGATTGACCGAATACGTCTGTTTTTGGAGGGATATCTGAAATTTGGGATAAAGCATTTCTCACACCGATATCAAATAAATAAAACTTAGCCTTTGCAATGGCTTTCCTTTTAACTGATTTAGTCCATCCAGGCACCATAAAGCCAATAAAGGTATCTTCAAGAACATGGTAGTATTCACGAATAGTCGATACCGGAATTCCAGTATCACTGGATATTTCACTAAAATTTAGCATCTGGCCGGAAGAGAGCGCTGCAGCTTGTAGAAAACGAGTAAAAGCGGGAATTTTCCGTATCAGAGATTCAGCCTGAATTTCTTCTCTTAAGTAAGTATGCACATAGGCATTAAGCTCTTCTTCAGGATAATCACTCAAGTACACAGCAGGTAATCCGCCGTATCTTAAATAGCGATTTAGATCAAATGAGGGTATTTCTTCAGAAGTTAATGGAAATAAATGAGCTTGCCATGCTCTTCCAGCCAGTAAATTAATTCCTTGCTTTTTCAGAGTTCTGGCGCTGCTACCTGTGAGTAAAAAAGTAAGTTTCAATTCTTCAATTAACCGATGAACTTCATTTAATAATTCTGGAACCCGCTGAACTTCATCTATTACAACTAATTGACAACCAGGCTGACCTTGAATGATGTCCTCTAATGTGTGAGGGGCATTGTTGAGCATCAGGTAGTAGTCACTGCGTAGTAAATTAATTAAAATTATTTCATTTGGCTTAAAGCTATCATGGATTAAAGTGGATTTACCCGTAGCTCGGGGACCGAAGAAGAAAAAGGATTTCTTCTGCAACAATCCTGGTAGATTTAAAGTACGTTTTAGGTGCATTGCTAAACCTTACATTGAGTAACTGTCAGTATACACTATTCTTGGATAACTGACATTTCTATTGTTAAATATACGGATAAACGTCAATAAGAATGTTATTTATCCCATATTTCGAATTCTAATATCAGGTGAGAATAGAAATGTTTTAGACAAACAGGACGGAAATTGGCGCAACTCCAGTGTGATGTATTTGTGACGTAACTGTGGCAGGCCAAGGCCGTTTGAAGCAGCAATAGACCGTAATTGGATATTATGATGCAACGAAAGGGCTTTTATTTTAAAGGATTGCAGGGCTACAGTCCCTGGCTTCGAACCAAAGTGTCTGGGGTTCGAATCCCTCCAGGCGCACCATATAAATTACTATATTTTTCAATAAGTTAAATTGTTTCGGTCTTGAGTGCCTAATATAGGTGTAGCAGATTTGTAACACATATCCTTATTAAGCAGGAAAATAGAGCTGTAACCAGGAAACCAATGACTCTATTAAGCGGAATCATCTAATAGGATTCCTGGTTTTAAGCGGCTGTCTCTTGATCATATCTAACTAAACAGCCAAATTTAGTGAATTCACAGCGAAGTAATGCCTCCATCTACTAAAACAATTGAACCATTCATGTAATGATTAACTGGAGAAACCATGAACAAGGCTGTTTTGGCAATATTGTGAGGATCACCAAATTCTCTTATTGGGACTTTATTGATCCTGGACTTGTAAAACTCCGGATCATTTTCAAGAAGCTCTTTAACTCGTCCACTCTTGATTGGCCCCATAGCTAGACAGTTGACCTGTAATCCATGTGGTCCTAATTCAATGGCAAGATTTTTTGTTAAGGCATGCATAGTGGCTTTAGTAACACTATATAAGGAAAAGTTAGGGGTTCCATGCTCAGCTGCTTCAGAACCTATCATCAATATATGGCCACTGCCTTGTTTCTTCATATGCTTTGCAGCTTCTCTTGCCGCGATAAATGGCGCTTTGGCATTGACTTCAAATAACAAATCAATTGCTTGATTATCAATATTGGTAAAGCTATTTAAATCCCTTGTTCCTGCACCGTTAACTAAAATATCAATTCCTCCTAGATAATCGACACCATTCTGTATAATATCCTCAGCACTTTTGGAGTTAGATAGGTCATATAAATTACCATCAACTCTGGCGCCATAATTTGAGCAAACCTCAAGTGTGTTTGTTAATCCAAGCTTATCGCGACCACCAGCTATCCAAAGTGATGCACCATACTCGGCAAAAACTTTAGCTATTTCTGCACCTATACCAGATGACCCTCCGGTGACAATAACACGTTTTTCTGACAATAAATTTTTCTCAAACATAGTCTTTCCTTTTATTTAGTCAAGAATAACTTTTTCAGTAAAGCCAACTTCAATTTCGTTATCTAATAATTCTTTTTGACGATCGAATAGATGCTGGACATGAGGTGAATTTAAATGAGCATTTAGTAAGCTTTTATTTTCCCAGACTTCATAAAAATAAAAGTTTAATGGATTTCCCTGATCTTGATGTAAATCATAAATAATACAACCTTGCTCCATCTTAGTTGGTTCAATCAAACTGGATAAAAGTTTTTTAGTTTGCTCAAGCTTGTTTTTTTTAGATTTTAGCTTTGCGAATACAGTAACTTGATTCATAAAGTTTTCTCCTTTTCCATGTGGCTCTATATTTCCTTTAAATACTATATTTATTGTAGAGATATCAGTACGAAAAATATAATTTATTTTTTTGATTGGTTTAATTGATAAAAGTGATTACTGTGATACTCTGATAGCAAGAGTCTCGATTAGATAATGATGTTTTTGCATTACCGCATAGCAGTTGCGTGAATATTACCCAAATCTTCTTGAGTTTGTTTTAATGTTTTTCTAATGTCACACAAAGATATTTTTTCTGCGATCAGATCATTAGTTCGTTGTTGAATTTTTTGTTGGCGCTTTTTAGGCAAACTTTTAATTTTATCTTCAAGGGATCGTGGCATGTCACACTTCATTTCTTTAAACTGTTAAGATGGTTATCAAATCCAGCATCAGCTTTTTTAATTAAGCTTTTATAAAATCGTTTTTTACTACTACCAGACTTATCACCACCAACAAGGACAATAGCTTTCCTTTTAGAATCAAATGCTACTCTCCAGACGCCTCCATTAATTTGTCATACACCAGAAATTACTATAACTCCTATGAAGACATACCCAATCAGAAATATGGCTGTAATTTAGAAGATTTCATATCATTCATAGAATGATTTTATCACTAGAAACATAGTGATATGTTTCTCTTCATTCATTGGTCTACTCACCCTTGTCATGGGTTTTTTTAAGTCATGTTGTTGAATTTTTTGGGTCTTCCCCAATTCCGGGGGCATTAATCAAGAACACAAAACCTTAACCCTTAACCTATAATTTTCAAAATTTCTAAACCCATAGGCACGACGTTGAATGAGTTTCATCTTTCGATGAAAGCCTTCTGTAATGCCGTTGTTTTTAGTAAACCGCCACATTCTAACGACTTCTTCCCGCCATTGATATAACGTTTTACCCAGAGTTTTTAGTGATTGAAAAGGACTTTCTTTCAGACTGGCAATCAATTTAAGAAAGAGAGGTATTAAGCGCGTACACTGCTTGGCAGTGCGATGTTTTCGCATGAGTAGCCGATGCAATCGCTGTTTAAAGTAATAAATAGCAGCAATGACAGGTTGTTGTTGCAAATAACGTTCTCGTCTATTGAGTCGCTTTACAGAATTTTAAAATAGTCGCGGGCCTTATCAAAATAGCAATTTTAGATAAACGATTCTGCTTAATGAATCCGCCTAAAAATCCAAATATAAGTCGATCTGAAGAGGACAATTTTGGTGTACGCTTATGGCGACGTGACAATGTGATCAATTGCTGGCGCAATGCCATATTTTCTGCAATCATCGCCCTTAGTACCACCAGGACGCAAAATTTTTATCAAGGCTACTAGGGCGTGTCCTCATTCTGTTTCACGACTAAAACCTGTACTAATTTGCTCAAATTACAGTTTGAATTCGTCAAACAGGGCTGGCTATTCTCCTCATTCAATCTGCAATTTGCGCTAAATTATCCCAACTTTTAGCTCGCGAAACAGAATGAGGACACGCCCTAGAAAGTGGGGTATTAATAATACGATGCTTTTCATAAGGAAATTATACCATAATAATTATCATACTAATGCCATCATTTTTACGGATAGTTGGCTAACTTACGATTGCGCATAGCACACGTTTTACGAAGCATGCTAAATACCATTAATTTTCCCGGAGTTTTTTTTATGAACTGGTCGCGTATTTTATGCAATGTTTCAGGGTAATCCAATTGCTCTGGCTAAAGCAGAACAAAAGGGATTGATTCAAAAGATCGTGAAGGGATTTGAGTTCAATTCTTGAGTAAAATATGCTCTATAATATTTACATATCCGATGACATTGTGGTGCGTGAAAATGGATAAAAGGAATTTATAATGGTTATTAAAATTTTGATGGGCTTAGGTTTGTTGTTGTCATTCGTTTCTAGCTCTGGCTTTGCAAATAAAATGGAGGCTGAACAGTCGGTTAATGCCGTCGTTAATCATATCAATCAACAATTAGATGCCTGTCAGATATCTAGCAAAATAATCGAAGGGTTATCAGCCGAAGGGTCAGAATTAAAAGTCTGTCGCAATAAACAGGGGATTGAAAAAATTTGGATCCAGTATATGGGTGAGCAAGGCAATGCCGTGGAGTCTTTTTATTTTGACCAAAATCAGCTGATCTATTTTCAGCGTGATGTGACTTATTATCGTGGCAAGGAACAAGCCATAACCGAAGAGAAAATTTATTTAAAGGCCGGTAAGATCGTCAGCTGGTATATCAATGGCGGAGTCATTCCTTTCGACAAAGCAACGTTTCACAATCGGATTAAGCAGCTGCAGCAAGATATTAAGCTGTTTAAGGACAAGATAAGGAAATAACATGGATAAATTAGCATATCTGCTCAGTGGACTTATCCTATTGAATCTGTCTGTGACCTCTTATGCTAAAACGTATCCTTGCGAAGGCGCTGGTTGTTGTTGCAATGTGCAACCCGGGGGCACTTGGCCGGATTGTAGTGAAGGGTATGAATGTCGCGGTATGGTTGACCCGCCGCGCATTTCTGTTTGCGTTAAAAAGGGAAGTCCAGCTAATACTTCCCTATTTCTAGCCTCCAATCAACCAGCTGGGTGTTACCAAGATGAACCGCAAGACGAAGAGGTAGATGATAAGAAGACAAAAGACTGTCATGGGGAGGGGTGTTGTTGCCAAGTACAAAATGATAATAAGTGGCCTGATTGTGACGAGGGATTTGAGTGTCGGCAAGCAACCCAAAAACCCTATATTAAAGTCTGTGTTGCCAAAGGTGCCGTGGTAAACAAGCCTTTGTTTATTGCCTCAAGCCAACCCAAGCACTGTCTGCGTAAACCCCAATCTAAAGCCAATAGTCGTGCAGACAGGATTCGGTTATTTTGTGATCCGCAGCCGAATGCAGCAGCCAGGGAGTGGTGCCGTCGGCATGTTCGTTGAATTACATTTGGAGGAATGAGATGAAATGGCTATTAGCTATCTTGCTGAGCTTGTATGTCATGACTGCGGTTGCTCAGGAATGTTCGACGAAAAAACAAAAAAAATTCATCACCAATACTTGGTTGACGTGCAAGGCTTCTTGTTATCGCTATCAAGATAATATGCCCCGGTTGAATGACTGTTTAGATCATTGTATGAATGGTATCACAGAGTTGAAAAAAGCGGTTTGTACAAAATAGACTTGGGTGTTGATGACTTGGGCGAGAACCCGTATTCCGCTTTGCAGCATACGGGCTACATTTTCATGCGGGAGTTACGGACTTCGCTTTTCCTGCTACCATAGATTAAAAAACGAGGATAGGAGAAATAAATCACATCTTTTAGGTTAGGCGCCAAATATATTTCTGTAGTTATAGAACTTTGAAAAAAATATAAGCTAACGACGAATAGCAAACATAAAAAGCCGGTCTTTGAAAATGTGCTGAACCGTAATTTTACTAGGTAACATTAAAGTTTTTTCCCACGTCACTGCACGATACTTTCAGTGGCGCAGAGGTATATAATATAAGATAAGTGTTGCTATTGACCTAATTTATTTAGCAGTAGATTCACGCAATTTTTCCTTTTGATGAGTATTTTTTAAATAATGGCATATTTAAAGAATAATACCTTTCTACTGTTAATCAGCTACATATACAAGCTGTTTAACGATTTCAGGCTGAGAGAATCGAACATAACTATGGAGATAAAAAATTATGTATCATTTCAATGTTAAACGACACGACTCATTTAAAAATGTCATTGCAGAAGTAACAGAAGCACTTAAAACAGAAGGATTTGGAGTTTTAACTGAAATTGACGTACAAGCAACCATGAAAAAGAAATTAGGCATTGAAAGAAAACCATACATTATTCTCGGTGCCTGCAATCCGCAATTAGCACATCGAGCGTTAGAAATAGATCCAAATATCGGGTTATTATTACCTTGCAACGTAGTTGTTAGTGAAGAAAATGATGGTAGCGTACTTGTTTCTTTTATGGATCCACTTGCTGTCATGGGCCTTGTTAACAAATCGGAAATTTTGGAAATAGCGCAGGATGCTTACGATCGGCTAAAGCGCATCCAGACAAAATTAAGTTAAGTTGCTTTCTACGATAGCGAGGAGATTAGCTATCTTGCCAACTCCCTGGTAAACAACATTATCCTACGTCAATTATTGCTTTTAGCGCATGGGTATTAGCTGCATTGCCGAACGTTTCATAAGCATCCATAATATCTTCAAATTTAAAATGGTGACTAATTAATAAGGTAGGATTTATCTTTTTTGCATATACTGTTTTGAGCAATATGGGTGTAGTCACTGTATCAACAAGTCGAGTAGTAATCGCGATGTTTTGTGACCACAATCTCTCTAAATGTAAATTGTAGTAGTTCAAACTTGATCTGACAGCTGCCGAAGAATTAAAACTTTATACTCTTTATTCTCCACCTCATCATAAAGACAAAACTGTTCATAAATCAAAGGCCGATGCATTAAAAGACGAATCAGATCATATTTAGTCATAAATGTCTGCAAAATACGAGTAAACTCGTCTAGTATTTCAGAATGAACTTTATATATATCTAAAAGATGAGAATTTTGAGATTTATCAAAAAAATTCCAGGCTATTTGCTTGTTATTGTGTTCAAGTGTAGTAGTTTTATGGAAGCGTATCACAAATACCATTGGTTTGCGGCGATTGCGCCTTGGTTTTAGTGTGCTCAATACTGTTTATCGCCAAATAAAGCTGGTAATCATGTTGTTCGATCTTCCCGCAATATTCTGTACCGAGACCGGTTAAAATACGCAACATAGTGATATGTTTCTCTTCATTCATTGGTCTACCCACCTTTAATTACTGTGGGTAAATGGCGTCATAATGTTCATATTGCCTTAATTTTTCATAAATATGATGGCTTCATTTTATTGATATTTATGGAGAGGATTGAGAATGAGGTTTCGCAGCGAAAACGAGCGCTTAAATGATCCGCAAGCATGGATGATCAACAGATTTTTATGGGAGGCTGTATATAGTGGTCAAATTCAGGAAAGCACTCTCCGTTTGATGACTATTGAAAATGTAATGGATGTTTTAACAGAAAATTTCGTTGAGGCAAGTAATGAAGAAAAATTACAGCATTGGGTGGGTATTTTGCTTAGTCACCCTGACTGGACGCTATTGGACTTGATTCGAATAGCTACTGATGTTTTAGAGATTATTCCTAATGATGCCTTTTGGGGGGCGGCTCTCATCGGGCGTGTTGACCTCATGAAGCATTATAGTAAAGATTGCCCGGACGTCATACATACCCTGCCTAAAGAAGAGTATCTTGCTTTCCGCCTGGCGATAATGGATGGCAATCTCAAATTTGTAAACTATTTTCTGGGCGATTTTATGGACAATGCGTCCTTTAATGAAGTTCAGCGCCTGGAAGGGATGTATGATTATAAAGGGGTGTTGAGAAATAACAGGGGCTATTCTGCATTTTGCCAAGCTGCAGAAAATGGTCATCTGGACGTTCTAAACCGACTTGCAAAACGGTTTCCTGGCATAATAGATGATATGTTGGCTAAAAAGAGTTATTACGCACTCGAACTGGCGTTTAAAAACGGTCATCACAACATTGTTAAATTGATTCTGAATCCGAATAGTTGGGGCGCTACAAAGAGAAACCTTCGGCCTGCGTTCAGTCTGGCTGCAAAATACGGACATGCGAAAGCAGCCATACGGCTTCGGAACTTTACTCGCATCAATGAGTTTCATAATTGGAAATATGACAGTAGAACGTATATCTATGCACTCCGCATGGCGGTAAAAAATGGCCATCTGGAACTGGCAAAATCGATGATTAGTTGGGTGTCCCCCGGCGAGGCTGTTTTTATATTGAATTCCGTGTTCTTGTGGGCGGCAGAAAACGGTGACCTTGACGTTCTAAACCGGTTGGTGGAACTGGCGCCTGACCAGGTTGCTGCGATGGTGGCAGAAAAATCTTGCCAGGCATTCAAAAGAGCTGCTGAAAATGGTCATCTGAATGTTCTAAACCTGCTGGTGGAACTAGCCCCCGACCAAGTTGCGGCGATGGTGGCTGAAGATAATTATTATGCGTTTAGCGTGGCGGCACAAAACGGTTATCTGGAGATGGTTACTTGGCTGGTGGAACTAGCCCCCGACCAAGCTGCGATGATGGTGGCGGCGGATGATTATTACGCGTTTCGCCTGGCGGCAGAAAACGGCCACCTGGATGTCCTGCATTGTCTGGTGGAACTGGCTCCCGACCAGATTGTTGAGATGGTAGCTGCATGGAATTACGAGGCGTTCCGCCAGGCGGCAATAAAAGGTCATACCTCGGTTGTTCGCTATTTACTGCAATTTTCATCCGTCTACGCCCATGCCGAATCGCACTGGCAGGAAAATCATTATACCGATTATGTGACGACTTACACGCAAGACTACCTGCAGCAATTAGACGAGGATTGGCATGCTTTTTCTGATGCTTATCCGGACGGCGTTTATGATTTTCGTAACGACGAGGGCGAGCCAGACGTTTTGCGCGCCTTGCATGGTTATTATGTCTTGCGTCAGGTGATACGACGAAGTATTGAGGGTGGACTGGGTATTGATACGTTGGCGACGGTGGAGCGGTTGTTAAACATTCCTGGCATTAAAGAGCTGGTTGTTGCGAATGTGAGGAGTCGGCGATTTCGTGATGAACAGCAAGTTGTTAGCCTTGTGATAGGACAGCGACACAATGAATTGTTACGCCTGGCCTTCAGTGTGGGTCATGAAGACATGATTCAGCGTCTCTTAGCTATCCCCGCCATCCGAGAAGCGGCCGAGCGACATAATTTTTATGACCATGAAGCGGTGTTTGATTTAAGAGAGTTGGCCCAGGACCGTGAATCATCGATGCATGGTTTAACGCCTCAGGAGCAGCAAAGCGTTTCGGCGATTGAGGAGGCTTATCAAGGGCAATTGCTTGAGGAAGGCGGTGCCGCGGCGGTCATGGAGAGTCTGAAGCAGCAACTAAGAGACTTGTACGAGCAGCGCCCGGAGTTAAGCAGCATCGATATCGATGGTGAATTGTATGCGTTGCCGTTTGACTGGGAGGACATGAGGGTGTTTATAGAGACCCATGCATACATGGATGAGGCGCTTGAGCAGCAAATTTATAACGTTTATTTACAAAACCATTACCACAGTGCCTACCGTTATTTGTCCAAACCCAATCGCTGGATGGCGGATAATGCCTCGTATGTCTACATTGACCGGGCCAGCAATACCCGATGGTCCACCTTTGAGGAATATCTGCCGCTTATTGCCTATTTATGGCTGGCTGCCAGCGACGAAAGCCGCCCACCTATGGAAGAGGGCATGGGGGTTTCTGAGCGTATTGATTTGTTTATCCGCCAGCTTCATTTGCTTAACCGGGCACATAATTGGGATAAAAGCCGGGAGGTGGAAAAAGACGGCCGCATCATACGCGAACAATACGACGATAACGAGAAAGACAAGCCGTCTTGTTTTAGTGGCGTGAAGCGACGGTTGTTTCAAGCGTTAATCAGCCATCCCTTATACAGCCCGTTAAACCAGGTGACGGTGGCTCAGTTTGTCCGGGAGTGGGCCAGGGATTATTATCAGGCAAGGCTTCAGGATTATTCCTCGGATGATTTAAGGACGATGCAACAAGTCTTTGACAAGGCGTATGATGAAGGTATCGGTAATCCTCTCGACAATCCCCTGATTCAGAGTCTGGCTCTGGGTGAGGAAGAACAAGAGGCTATAACCGAAGCTTTTCTGGAGCGATTTGGGGCACGGGCGAAAGGATGGGATTTCGTCATTTCATCAACCCTGACCGCTTGTGGCGCTGTGCCTGACAATGCGTTCGTGGCTCTCTACGCATCCGCCAGTCTTTATCGCCTGTTAGACGAAATACCTGACCAAGAGCAGCCTCTTACGAACAGCTCAGGAAATTATGGTTTTTTTCAGTCTTCAGGATTGAGCGAACAACCAGACCGTTCTTCTGACAGGAACAGGATGCCACTTCCATGAATAACGCACCGGAGAAATTCGCCGGTCGCAATGGTGAGGACTGTCGTATGCTGGATTGTCGGGAGAGGATCAGGTTAAAGTTTTGTGTTCTTGATTAGTGCCCCCGTATTTGGGGAAGAGCCTCTATAAACTTGCATAATGTAAGCCATATTTATTTAAAATTTCATTCAGGGTTTTTCTCTCTGAAGAACCCTCTGCAAAGATTAGAGCTTGAATGGCCTTCCGCATGTTCATATCACCTCGGACCATAATATCCAGTGCTGATTTAATAGCTAGATGATGGGTGCGAAATAAATCATGTAACGGTCCTGCCGCTACATAGGCAATTTCCTCATCATTTTGACAAGCTTGTATCAGTTGAAAAATAAACGGTAAATCATCCGGGTTTCGTTTTATATCAACTTCCTCCCATGCCCACCAATATTCCTCTTTTTGGGTGCGATACCAGTTTAAGTAACAATCAATTAGCTCACTATGTTTGTTCATGATTACTCATAAATTCAACATTGTTATTATTTTTCGGGGAGATTACCCTGTCACGCGCAATCCTTTTTGCCTTTAATATAAAACTCCATAATTTCTTTTTACATTATAGAACAATTGTTACTTACTCACTATGCCGGATCAACCGGTGGAATTGGTTGAAAGCTTAAATGTATCGGTGGCGGCAGCATCAATCGTGATCGCTTTATTATCTTATTGCAGTCGGCATATTAAACTCCGGAAGGCTCGCCTTTTGGAAAGATAATGGCAGGGCTTTTGGGTGCTTTTAGTTTATGTATTAACACCAGTCCAAAATCTGTGAGAGTTAGACTACCGCCAATATATTGGGCGATTCCCGGCAGGTTCTCAAAAACTGGCGCCACCATGATTGACCAATATTTAAACTATATGTTAAAATATTTTAAAATTTAATGAGAATATATATTATGGCATTATCATTTTTCAGCAAGGCCGACCTATTTATTGTTAAAAAAATTCTTGGCAATTCCCAAAAAGAATTATTGAATTTCTCAGTGCTCTGTAAAGAAACAAACGCCTTTGTACACGAGCTGATTATCGAAAGTAGTGGCACTAAAAATTGGGATGACTATGTTACAACAATGAGAATAAAAAAATTGGATATACGATTACAAAAAATGGTTAATGAGGGTTATAATTTGTCCTTGGCTGAAGATATTCAACATATCTGGAATCTAGACCGTGACAATCGGTTCAAGGCACTGGTTCCGGAGGAGCAGAAAGAAAATTATTCCCCAATTGATTTCAGTAGTGACAATGTTATCATGGCACTGCGAGAAGGATTAGTGTCACTTGAGCAATTACGTTCTGATTTTGATTGGGATAGTGATAAGCTGTCGATTAAGAGCATCCTTTTAAAGGGTAATTGCTTGCAAGCATTAAGAGAAAAATTAATCACCATTGAGCAGTTCGAGTCTCTGCCAATAACAAACCGACGGGGAGCTCTTGAGATTCCAGAATGGGAGCATATTGATCATCTGCTGGGTGATATTGGAATAAACGCACTAAGAGAGGGATTAGTTACTTTTGATCAGGTTAAGAAGCTACCAGCAAAATCTCTGACTCATCTGTTTAGTGAGAATGGGATGCAAGCTTTAAGAGAAAAACTAATCACCTTGGAAATGTTAAACAACAAGCAGGAACTACATTATTTCTCTTATCTTGTCACAGATAATGGCCTGCAGGCTTTAAGAGAGAAATTAATCTCCTATGAACAGACCATGGATTTGCCTGAACATACGGGATATCTTGATGCGCTATTTTCGGATAATGGCATACAGGCGTTAAGAGAAGAGTTAATCACTCCTGAGGAGGCATTTGCCATGAGAAGTCACTTTGCTCTCTGCGATCTGCTTGAAAAATTAAATAGCAAACCTTGTTTAATAAGTCCAAATTGAAATGCGAGCACTTTGGTTTGCATTTTCGCTTTTAAAGATATTTCGGGACAAAAAAGAATACGCTGAAAAACAGATGTCTGATCTTGCCTTGAATTGATGGACACCTTGTTAAGAGAGTAAAATCTTAACCAGAGGTAATCAATGAACAATAATAAAGCAGAAGTAAAAAGAGAAAGAAAAAAGTATAGTCCCCAGTTTAAAGATCAAGCAGTTGAGCGAGCAGAAAAGGATGACGTGGTCTAATTGATTTGGACAGCCCAGTTAAGAGATAATTTGCTTAATTGGAGTTCAATATGTCTATGAGAAGAAAATATACAAAAAAATTTAAACTGGATGCAATTAGTCTGGTCACTGAACAAGGATATACCTGTTCTGAAGCAGCGAGGAGCCTGGGTATTCATTCAACTATTCTGAGCCGCTGGATTCGAGAATTGGCTGATAAAGATAATTTGGCTTTCCGGGGTAATGGGAAGTTAACTGCTGAACAGAGTGAAATTCGTCAATTACGAGAGGAAGTTCGTCGCCTGACAATGGAGAAAGAAATTTTAAAAAAGGCGACGGTCTTCTTTGCGAAAGAAGCGAAATAAAATATTCGTTTATCGCCCGGCATAAGAAGACCTGGCCAGTTGGCATGATGTGCCGGCTAATGGGCGTTACTCCATCCGGATACTATAGTTATCAAAAACGAAAACGGACAAGACCGGCAAATAAACCAGAACATCAGGGGTTATTGGATTGGGTTAAAAAAATATCAGAATCCAGCAAATTCTCGTATGGAAATCGCAGGATAAGAAAGGCGCTGAATGCTCTTGGCTACCCGGTTGGTCGAAGAAAAACCCGCAGTTTGATGCGTGAGGCTGGTGTTTTTGTTCGCTATAAAAAGAAATACAAGGTAACAACAAACAGTAATCATAATCAGCCTGTTTTTGATAATGTTTTAAACAGGCAATTTAATGTCAATGAACCCAATCGTGCTTATGTGTCTGATATTACCTATATCCCGACCCATGAGGGCTGGCTATACCTGACGGTGATGATTGACTTGTTTTCCCGAAAAGTGGTTGGCTGGAACATGAGTTCAAGAATGAAGGCCGACACGGTTTGTGATGCGTTAACCATGGCAATTTGGCAAAGAAAGCCCAAAGCAGGCCTTATCGTGCATTCCGATAGAGGCTCACAATATGCCAGCAAACAATATCGTGACTTGCTCAATCAGCATGGTCTTGTGGGCAGCATGAGTAAAAAAGGCGATTGCTGGGATAATAGTGTTGCTGAGAGCTTTTTCAGCCGCTTGAAAAATCAATTAATTCATTGGCGTAATTATCAAACCAGACGCGAGGCAAAACAGGATATTCTGGATTACATGACCATGTTTTATAATAATCAAAGGTTGCATTCGTTTTTGGGTTATCAAAGTCCGAATCAATTTGAAAACAGATTCTGGGGGTTAATGAAAAACGTGGCTTAACTGGGGTGTACAAATTTACTTGACCACATCAGCGACTTAATGCATCCTTTTCTGCAATGGCAATAGCAAAATAAATGGCTTGCAAATTCGGTACTGATCCTCTCCCGAAAACAGCGCGGGTAGTAATACAACAAAGCATCAGAATCTTTAATGCGTACTTGGGCTTGATTTTAACAATTTAAAAGTACAATCCTGAGGATTTTTTTGACAAAATTTATCAAATCCCTGAGCAGATGTTATCCATGGCTTAGTCATCGGGATTTTAATGGGATTATTAGTATTAAATTGTCCTGACGCAATTATGGCATCATATTTATTGCTTGATTTGTATACCTTATATGCACACCTTAAACTAAGAATATTTTGTGAGTAAGCCATGTAAAATCCACTTACTATAGGAGGATTTTTTACTGTTTCAGGTATTTCAATTTTCCATTTAAATCCATTTATGTCTCGCCAATATTTACTATTACCTGGAATCATGGAGTTCTTAATAATTACTGTCTGAACCTCTGTTACACTTGGGCATGAAGTAGTAAGCAATACATTTAAATTTTTAAAGTAAATATAGAAGCATAGACTAATAACAATTATGAATATTAATGCTATTAGGAAATAATTATTAATCTTCTTCTTGGAACATACGTGAGTGTCATCTTGTGGCATAAAAATTTCCCAGGCTTTAAATTTTTTAGCAAATTTACGAGTTATTGTCAAATCTGGTGTATGCCCTAAATTGGCCCCAGGAAGCACGAACCGTAACGGCGGACCAAGAACAAGGTATAAGCCCAAGGATGCACCTATATCTATTGTTTACAATTCAATTCTAGAAAAGATGCAGGAAACACCTAGTGCCTTATCCGCATTCAACACGTGGGTAAAATAATACTATTCTAAAAGAAATATTAGCAGAAATGGATAAACATCTTGAATTGTGCAATCTGAAGAGATACTTTTCGTGCTGATGTTTTTTATCAGTACAGGAAGTTATGAAAAAATATATAGTGCGCCTGTCGCCAGAAGAAAGGGTTGAGCTTGAAGGAGTAGTGAAGAAACTGAGAGGTAGTCCGCAGAAAGTAAAGCGCGCACAGATATTGTTGAAAGCAGATGTTAATGGGGTCAACTGGCCTGACGCCAAGATAGCCGAAGCATTTGACTGTCGCATACAAACTGTTGAGGATGTACGCAAGCGTCTTGTATTGGAAGGATTTGACACTGCGCTCAATGGAAAAAAACCAAAGAATCCACCCCGGGCAAGACGGCTATCTGGAGAACAGGAAGCGCAATTAATAGCGATGCGTCTTGGAACGCCACCTGGTGGGTATGGAAGCTGGACTCTGAGTCTTCTCAGGGATGAAATGATAAGACTCGAGATAGTGGATACCATAGGCAGAGAAACGATCAGGGGCATTCTAAAAAAAACGGTCTGACCCGCAAGAAACTTGAGTACTGGGTTATTCCGCCAGAATCGGACGGTGAATTTGCGGCAGGCATGGAGGATGTTCTTGAAATTTACTCACGCTCTTTCAATCCACTGGTACCGGTAATTTGCATGGATGAACAACCTATCCAGCTTCTGAATGAAACAAGAACACCGATTTCAGCAACAAGACATCATCCAAAACGCGTTGACTATGAATATGAGCGGGCAGGAACGGCATCCATATTCATGTTTACAGAACCCCTTGCTGGAACCCGGACGGTTAGCGTGCGTTCTCGCCGCACAAAGATAGATTGGGCTATAGAAATGGAACAGTTGATACGTACCCAATATGCAAGTGCTGACAAAATTATTCTGGTTTGCGACAACTTGAATACGCATACACGCGGTGCATTCTATGAGGCATTCCCTGCGGAAAAAGCACGCGAAATTGTGCGGAAAATCGAGTTTCACCATACCCCAAAACATGGTAGCTGGTTGAATATTGCAGAATGCGAGCTCAGCGCCATGACCAGTCAGTGTATCAATAACAGACGGTTTGGCAGTATTGAGCTTTTGGCAGAAGAAACACGCGCTTGGGCACAAAAAACAAATCAGAAGCAGAAAGGGGTTAACTGGCAATTCAGCATCGATAATGCACGTCACAAACTGAAATCAATTTACCCACGCATTGAATGCGGATAAGGCACTAGTAATTGGTTGAATGTTTCAACGCTACATCTAATGAGAATATTTTCAATTTCCTCAGTTACTGATTTCTATGAAGGAAAGATTTTTCATTGCGCTCATGATACTGTCAATCTCGCCATGAACTGCCAAGTATTTTTGAGTTGAAATCTCTTAGTCATAAATCAATTATCCAGATTTTTAACTGGCTCAACTATTTTTGCTAATCAATTGATAAATCTATGTTGGATATTTTTACGCTACTGCGACTGCCAAACGAAACATATTGATATTTATAAGTGTATTGTTCAATATAGATAAATTGGGGATATTAACAAATGATTGAATGATGAGAGCAATATCCATTTTACTGGTCTTTATTTTTTTGTTTACGTCAACAACACATGCTGCGGAAAAAGATATGTTTATTGATTATAACGGCTATAAAGTTGCATATCACGATGCAGGTCGAGGTCAACAAACACTTTTATTCATACATGGGTTGCCTTTATCGAGCCAATCCTGGCAGTGCCAGGTTGAGTTTTTTAAACATAAATACCGTGTTGTAACGGTCGATTTACCCGGATATGGACAATCATCCCCTTTAAAAAATGATAAGATGAACAATCTATCAGAGTTTTATGCTGATTCTATCCATGCTGTATTAAAGGAATTAAAGATCAACAAAGTCGTTTATATTGGTTTTGCCACAGGTGGGCATGTGGGCATGATGTTTGCCAAAAAGCATGCAAATTTGACCGATAAATTGATATTAATCAATACTTCACCGCAATTTGCTACTTCCAGGGACTGGCCTTATGGCTTTGATAAAAAGGCGGTTGATTATTTTAATCAGGCATTTGATACACAGTCTTTGCCTGAGATTGCACAGACATTGTTAAAACCGGCTATGCAGGAAAACTGCCAAGCGCAGTTAACAGCGATTAAGAAATTATTTACAAAAATGACCGTCGATTGTGGGGTTGTTACACTTAAAGCATTTTTTAATAATATTGCCTATGAAAATTATCGGCCATTGTTGTCCAAAATAAAAGCCAAGACTTTAATCATTCAGTCGTCTTTAGATAAAGAAGTTGTACCGGCAGTTGCCCTGTATATGCGACAACATATCAAAGATGCACAATTGGTTGAAATCAATGGTGCTGATCATTTTGTTTTTGCCACAAGAAAAGAACTCTTTAACCAGCTTGTTGAAAACTTTGTTAATCCAAAGTGCCAAATATGTAAATACAATATTTAGACTGAAGGATATATAGATGAAGCGATTAGGATTGTACACGTTGTTATCTTTTTTGATATGTCATATGGTGCATGCCGATATGCATGTTTTTAAGCAGCAAGTTGCGCCAGCAAATATTTTAAATGATGGTAAATTACATATTTATTTTTGTGGTACGGGCGATCCGGAAATAGCCATGCAATCCATCAGGAAACCTTCATGTTTAGCCGTTGTTGGTGACAATCAAATGTTTATGATTGATGTTGGTGAAGGAGGCTCCCAAAACCTGGGAGCGTTAGGCTTACCCCTTGGCAGTATCAATAATATCTTTGTTACGCACTGGCATTCAGATCATATGGCAGGCATTGGTTATTTAAACAATGTGTCCTGGCTATCTGGGAGAAAGTCTGCTTTAACACTGTATGGACCTTCAGGTGTCAAGAAAATTGTTGAGGCATTGAATCAATTATATGCGCTTGATGGATTATATAGAGCGACAAATCGAGAGGGCCTTTTAAACCTGAAAGCAAATCAAATCAATCCTGTTTTGGTTTCGGCACCTTATGATGGTGAAGGAGAACCGTTATTAAAAGCAAATAACATCCAATTAACACCATTTAGAGTGAACCATAATCCTGCATACCCTGCTTTGGGATATACAATAAATTATAAATCTTGCAAGATAGTTATTAGCGGTGATACAAAAATCATGAATAATTTGGCGACGGTAGCAAAAAATGCTGACATACTGATAAATGAAGCTTTCAGTCACTATTATGGCCAGATAATTCAAAACGCATTTAAATCTCAGCCCAATCTAAAAATATCAGAATTGTTTTATAAACAAACTGCCCATTATCATTCAGATACCCTGGCTTTAGCAAAAATGGCTGCCGCTTCAAAAGTGAAAAATTTAATTATTACCCACCTGGTTCCCGCCATACCAGCCACAAAACAAGCGAAGGACGATTTTATCAAAGGGATGAATGCTTACTATTCTGGTCCAATTACCGTAGCAGATGACAGGGATGAAATTGTTATCAGTTCAAACAATGGTAAATGTGAATTTGAATACAAACCTGCTAAACAGTATGACATCCAAACCATCCAATCTATTCGCACAAGCTGATCATTCTAAATAAGACCAACATTTTAAGAGGCGAAAAATTGTAGTATTTGTAGGTCGTGTAAACCCTCCCTTTTTAGTGCCAATAAATAAGAACTGAAACCAGAAAAATAAAAAATAAATACAACAACAGCCAGCCCGGCACAGATAACGAGGATCTGGTCTTCCTTCTGCGAAGAATGAAGTAAGGTTTGCTATTGTACTATTCTATAGATAGAGCGGTAAGCAGAGTAACAAAGGATTAATTTTTAGTTGGAGTTCTTCATGACTAACGAAAATTGTGATGTCCTTATCGTTGGCGCCGGCCCTACAGGGCTTATGATGGCATTGGAGTTAGCACGAAGTGGCCTCTCTTTTATTATCATCGACAAAAAAAAAACCACGTCTGAGATCATGAAAGCTACCGCTATTTCGCCCGTTGCCCTGGAAGGTTTTGCCGATTTAAATTACATCAAACCATTTGAAAAACATGGCGTTTTTACTAATGCGCTATCCATCTACTTGGAAGGCAAACAAGCTATGCGAGTACCTTGGCGGGGCATTGAATCCCGATTCCCACAAATTTGTCTCTTAGGGCAGAATTATGTGGAACGCTTTCAACAGGAACGATTGAGCCAGTTTGGCCATCAAGTATGCTGGAACACGACTTTAGTCGATCTTGATACCAGTCAGGATAACCCTGTAGCTCTGGTTATACATAATCAAAATCAGTATACCATTACCTGTCGATATGTGATTGGGTGTGATGGGTCAAGAAGCAAGGTTCGTGAACTGGTTTCTATTCCGTCCAAAGGAAAAAAGTATCCTTCCCATTATATTATCGCCGATGTGAAAGTTGATGGGGATTTCCGGCATAAGGACTGGTATTTCTTTTTTGCAAAAAAAGGGTTTTGTAGCGTGGGTTCTTTACCAGGCGAGCGGTCTGGCATCTTATTAAGCTTATCTAAAAAAAGAACGTTTCAGCAAGGTGAACAACCGGTCTTGTCTGAAGTACAGACTTTGTTTGATGAATTGTGTGATATTCCAGGAAAACTAAGTGATCCCTACTGGATTTCTCATTTTCATACTTACAATATCTCCGTGAAACAACGCAAAAAAGGACGTATTCTGCTATGTGGCGATGCGGCCCATCAGGTGAGTCCGTTAACGTCTTTGGGCATGAACTCCGGGTTACTGGATGCGCGTAATCTAGCCTGGAAACTGGTGTTAGTCTGCCGAGATATTGCTGCTCCCGCCTTATTAGACAGTTATGAAATAGAACAAAATCAGACATTAAAAGAGGTGAAATGGCTATCGGATGCCAATGAGCATTCATTTTCCATGATTGGTTTGGTTAGTCGAGAAATCCGCGATCATTTGACTCAGCTTATGATGGGGTTTGAGCCGGTTAAGAAATTATTTGGTGGTTTGATGTCCCAAACAGCAGCCCGTTTTCGCAAAAGTCCTATTATTGATGAGTATGCAGGGTTGCCGTGGCATATTTCGAAGGCTGAGCATTGGGATGAACATGGTGGTTGTCTTAAAGCCTGGAGCGCTTTTGGTCATGGTCCACAAGCTGGGGAGAGGGCACCCGATGTTTTTGGGGTCACCCGTGATGCCCGTTCACCGGATCGCTGGCTATACGATGGCCTTTTAGAAGGCCGGCATGCGTTATTGATTTTTCTGGGTTGTGAGCATTGCCATCATAAAAACATAAACCAAATCAATAATTTATTGGGGGAAATAAATTCGCTTTATTCGGATTGGATACAAACGGCCGTTGTTCTGTCCTCTAAAAAATTGCCGCCGCATCTCCATACTGATGGCCTGATTTTATACGATGTCCACCAGGCTGCTCATCAACGTTACGGTGCCGAGGGGAATTGTCTTTATTGTATCAGGCCGGATCGTTTTGTGGGGTATCGCAGTATTCCTCCGCGCTTGGATAAGCTTCAAAATTATCTGGCGAAATTGTTACTTAAGAAGACGAAATAACTCTCTTTGTTTAAGATATAACCTAATCTAGACGAGGCACTAGTACAGTGTTTCACTGAAGTTGTCTTGCTAGTTTGTTATTGCTGCGACAGCGGGGCAAGTCGTAGGTCGGGCGAGGCGCCCGACCTACCTCTTCTGTACCGTTGGCAACAGGACAGAATCAGTGAAACGTTGCACTAGGCCTAATGGGTAATTACCAGCATATGAGATTTCCTCTACGAGTTCTACTGAATCGTAGCAAAGGTGCAACATCCTCTATATCGCCGCCTTTGAATGTTTGTCCTAAACACAACGAGGCATCTTAAATCCTGACTGCAAGCTTTTATGTCTTATACAAAAGGCATTTGTAAACCGGTGCTAAAAAACGATGGTATTTTTAATATAGTGAAACGTTTTCTTTTCAAAATTCATCAACCCTTAACCCAAATGATAATAGTCCGTAATATGAATCTGTTTCAGGAAATCCCCATCGTGTGAAATGACGATCATTGGTCCCGGATATTGCTGTAAACACTGAATCACATGGTTTCGGGTAGTGAGATCCAAATTATTGGTTATCTCATCGAGAATTAATAGTTTTGGTGGTTTGGCGGCAATCCTGGCTAAAGATAGCCGGGCTTTTTCGCCGCCAGACAAACAAGTAACCGACTGATTGACAACACCATTTGATTTAAACAGGAAATCATTTAAATGAGAGCGAATTTGTTGATGCGTCCAATCCGGCCTGGTCGCTTCAAGGGTTGATAATACGGTCTCATTTACCGAAAGTTGTTGATAGTGCTGATCTAAATAGCCAATATCCAGTTGATCAGGTGCCTGCCAGTCCCCTTCTCTAATCACATCGGAATGATTCATTATTGCTTTAACCAGCGTTGACTTGCCACATCCATTCGCCCCGGTGATCGCCAATCGTCCTTGACCGGACAATTGAATATTAATCTGATTGGTGATCATTGTATTTCCATAACCAATCGCCCCCTCTTTAATCATCACCACGGATTTATAAGACATAAATCCGGAAGGTAAATGGAATTCAGGTGCAATGATTTCAGGCCTATCTAAGGCACTCATTTGTGCCATGATATCTTCACGCGTATTTCTGATTTGTTTTCCTTTTCTACCGGATGTCATTGAAGCGCGGGATATTTTGGCGTGAGAGACGATTGTTGGCCATTTGCGGTTTTGTATGGATTTTTTACCCATCTCTTTAGAGCCTTTTGCTCGTTTCTGTTCTTTCATTAATTGAAGATGAACCGTTCTTTTTTCTTTTTGCAGGCTACATAATTTCTGGTTCAATTGAACATACTGCCGGTCTTTTTCTCGTAGAAAATCGTCATAGTGCCCGGCAAACTGCGCAATTTTACCATCACTGATAGACCACAGGCAATCAGGCACAAGAGATAGTAATTGAGTGTCATGCGAAGCAATTACCAAGGTTCCCGGAAAATATTGTAAAAATTGCAGCAGTTGTTTGCGGTTGTCCCTATCGAGGTGATTTGTCGGTTCATCAAGGATTAACAACTCCGGATCACACGACAAGGCATTGGATAACGCTTTTTGAAAACGTTCCGCACCACTTAAGCCTTCAAACCTCTCCGGAATTTGAGGTACGTAAGCAATGCGAATATTCTGATTGAAGCGAATATCGCCATCATGAACGGAACAATCCCCTGCAATCATACGCAATAAACTTGTTTTACCGCAGCCATTATCTCCTACGACAGCAATCCGCTGACCAGCATAAATGCACGCATCAAACAGTTCAAAACAAATTTTTTCAGGATAAATTAAAGATAATTGATGAATAGAACAAAGCATCGACATAAATCACCCCAACAATAAATAAAGCCCGCGTAAAAAACGCACCAAACATTTATTGAGAGATAATTCGCACTGGAGTCGAGACCTCGTTTTTTATGAAAGAATGCCAATTGTAACAAAATTTACCGGTTTCCTGCAATCCTGGTGTGCCGTTGCCGCACGTCACATGAGATTGCTGATAACGTCGTCATAAAGGCGCATTTATATGATTAATTCAGGTTGCGTGCCTGTTTGGCAGAGCAAAGCAAGGATATAACCGGGTAACAAAACCGGGATATTAAGCCCGGTTTATCGATTTGGTGGCCAGTCAGGAAGAAGCGACCACGAGAGGTTAGAAATTTTGGGCGTAGACAATTTGTTTCGGATCGCTGTATTCAATGGAGCAATTATCAGCAATGCACCAAAAATTGAATTTACTGTCGGGATTGGATGGGTTACTAATCCGATCTTCCCGGCAATCAATCGCTATGATTTTTCCCTGGCCCTTGCCCGGTCTATAGTTCACTTCAAATTGAGTCTCGGAGATTCTGGTAATATGGGCACTGATTTTAAATTTACAGCCACCATATAATCTACATAGCGGCTCATCTGTTAATAAAGCAAATCCATTCCAGTTACCGGGTAACCTTTGGCAATTATCCGTGTTTGAATAAGACAGGTTGGATATTGAGACTAGTAAAGGCAATACAATTAAAACTTTATTCATTAGATAGCATCCAGCTTTGCCAAGTTGCCGGCATTATACTTGGGTCACTGTACAAGTCAATTTTCGACTTTGGAGGCTCTGACAACAAGTGCAACCATGCTCCTGAAAAGGGGATTAGCAGTGCCTGCTTGTACACAAACCATTCTTATTTATGAAGCTGGAATTCCTTTTGCCGCAATTTTATATTGCTTTCTGGAATTGGCGAAATAAAATGAACGTCCGGGCTTCGCTGGCTGGCACGGCAGTATGAAAGAATATCATGAGTTAGTATATGCAAAATAAAAAGAAACGTGTCTTTGTGGCGACCGCGGGAACATTTCTGGAGTGGGCTGAATTTACTTATTACGCCTATATCGCAAATGTGATTGCCGCATTGTTTTTTCCGAAGCTTGGCAACCATCTTGCCATGATTGCAACGTTCTCCGTTTTTGCCCTGGGTTATTTTTTTCGCCCGTTAGGCGCGCTCTTTTTCGGGTATCTGGGCGACAGGCTGGGACGTCGTATTGCTTTGCAATCATCCATCATGTTGATGGGGATTTCTTCCCTGTTGATAGGCTGCCTTCCTGTTTACGAACGTATCGGGATTCTGGCACCGGTTTTATTGGTGCTTCTACGTTGTGTTCAAGGATTTGCCGTGTCCGGCGAATTTAACGGCAGCGCTATTTATCTTATCGAGCACGACTCGGAAAAACCATGTCAGGCCGGTAGCTGGACCGGTTTTGCTTCGGCATTGGGCATGATGTTTGGCGGATTGATGTCCACTTTAATTTATTTGCCTTCTATGCCCGGTTGGGCCTGGCGAATCCCTTTTCTATTTGGCGCTTTATCGTGTTTTTGCGCCATGTATTTGCGTAAAAATTTAAGTGAATCACCGGTTTATCTGACGATGGGCGGGGGAAAATCATCAAACCCGCTAAAAAGCCTGTTTAAAGATTACAAAAAACAACTTGTTAAGGCGGCGCTACTGGTAGCGGCATTGGGTATTTATATTTATATCATGAATGTCTATTATGCGTCGCATTTGGCAAAATACACGACATTGCCGGGAGCCGAGACCAAATTTATTGTCACCGTGGGTCAGGGATTGGTTGTTCTATTCATTGTTTTAACAGGCTTGATTGCGGATCAGGTTAATGAAAAAAATCTGATAAGGATTGGCCTGGCAGGTTATTTTATTGCCGCGCCTTTAGCCTATCTGGTTCCCCAAACGAACTCGTTTATTTTAATTTTGTCTGTACAGATCCCTTATGCCTTATGTAATGCTCTGGTTGGTGCACCGATATTTAAGCTATTGAATGATTTTTTTCCGACCCGGATCAGATATAGTGGTGTTTCTGTCGCCTGGGGAGTTAGTATGGCTATTTTTGGAGGCACGGCCCCCTTGGTTGCAAATTATTTGCAATACTCACTCAAATCACCAATAGCCCCCGTGTTTTATATACTTATATCAGCGTTTGTTGCCTTGCTTGTGTTGCAGAGTGAAAAAAGCTATAAGATAACCCCTTTGAAATTTGAGCCAAGTTAATTGATTAGGCCTAGGCTCTGGATTCTGGATGGGTCTAGCTGATTTCGTTTCAAGTTGTGATATAATTGTACACTTATGTTCCGGGAATTAATTCATCATGCCCCATGACGATGTAGAAAAAATTAAAGAAAATTCATTGAATTGGGTGTTATCGTTTGTTATTGAACTAAATCTCTGCCCATTTGCCAAAAAAGTTATAACGGATAATACGTTAGGGATTAAAGTGTCATTGGCGCAAAAACTGGAGCCAGCATTGGAAGCGGTCATGTCAGCAGTTGGTGATCTTGACAGGCATACTGATGAAGAAACGACGTTATTAATTTTTCCCTCGATGTTTCATAATTTTCTGGATTATCTCGATTTTGTATCCCTGGCTGAGAAGTTATTATCCATGCAAGGATATAATGGTGTTTATCAGTTGGCAACATTTCATCCCGAATATTGTTTTGCCGATATCGAACAGGACGATGTCTCGAATTATACGAATCGAAGCCCCTATCCGATGATCCATATTTTAAAAGAAGACAGTATCGGGAAAGCGATTGGTTTTTACGGTAATACCGAGAGCATCCCTGAAAAAAATATATTGCTTATGCACCAACTTGGTCTGAGTAAAATTAAACAATTAATTAAAATTAAAGAAGTATGACTTGATGATTGAAATAGGTAAATACAACAAATTAACGGTGATTAAAAAGGTCGCTTTTGGTCTTTATCTTGATGGTTATGACAAGGGAGAAATTTTATTACCAAATAAATACGTACCGCAAGGGACCAGACTCAATGACAAGCTGGATGTTTTTATCTATTTGGATTCGGAAGACAAGATCATTGCAACGAACTTGCGTCCTCACGCCCAGGTTGGTTGTTTTGCCTATTTAAAAGTCATTGATGTGAATCCTGTTGGAGCATTTCTTGATTGGGGACTGGATAAAGATCTACTGGTACCCAGGCCGGAACAGAAATGTCCTATGGAAAAAAACAGGTCGTATCTTGTTTTTGTCACTCTGGATCGGGATGGCCGAATCATTGCCAGTTCCAAAGCGGATCGCTTTTTAGATAAATCGCCGGCACAATTTAATCCAGGTGATGAGGTTGATGTTTTTATTGCCGATAAAACGGATCTGGGTCAGAAAGTCATTATTAACCATTCATATTGGGGTTTAATTCATCATAGTGAGCTGTTTCAGCATTTGAAATATGGCCAAAAAATGACGGCATTTATTAAGAAAGTACGTGAAGATGGTAAAATAGATGTGGTTTTGCGGAAATTTGGCCAGGATAATATTCGTGAACTTGCTATTTGTATCCTTAATAAATTACAGGAAGTCGGTGGATTTTTATCCCTCCATGACAAGAGTTCGCCTTCGCAAATCAAAGATGCGTTTGGTGCGAGTAAAAAAAGTTTTAAAAGTGCGATTGGTCAACTTTATAAACAGGGAAATATCAGTATCGAGGCTCAGGGCATCCGATTATTAAAATGAACCGGAAGAGCGTTGTGACACATAAACCGTTCTATGTTTCGTGTTTAATAAACCGGATGTGTGATTATGGTTTAAAAACTGCTACCTGGCTCGAAAAAATAAAATATCCCGGGCTGCCAAATTGGCAACCCGGTCATCAGCGTAGCCCTGAGTCAAACGACGTGTAACCCGGGTGCCGGGTTGTCTGACATGCTATCATGAGCCGGTATGATCGCTTTTGCAAAAAAATGGACTGCAAATTAAACTATGCGTATTGTATTTTTCCTGACAGGTCTTTTGATGACGCTATCTGCTTCCGTTCATGCCTTGAATATTGTGACCATTGAACAGTCTGAGTATCAACACGTTTTAAAAACACCGGCGCAAATAGTACGTTTTCCTTTAAGTAACGACGATAGAACGCTCATTAAAGCGATGAAAGAAAAGCTGTGTCAATTACATGGTGTTGGGCTGGCAGCACCCCAGGTCAATCAGTCCCGGCAGATTATTGTCATTTATATTCCGGAGGATGCCGCATTGTTGCGGGATAATGTGACGCCTTATCCTATACATGTTTTGTGTAACCCGGCTTATGAAGCAATCCCCGGTTCCGCCGTGAAAGACGATTTTGAAGGCTGTTATTCCGTAGCCGGCAAAGCCGGCAAAGTGCCCCGATACGAACGAATCAAACTCAGTTATTACGACGAACACGGGCAGCGTCATGAGCAGATCGAACAAGGGTTTTACGCTCGTGTCCTGCAGCATGAAATTGATCACCTCAATGGTATCCTGATTATTGACAGATTAACCCCGAATTGTGTGCAGGGCAGTATTGAGGAAATGAATGCCTTGCGTCGTGCGGAACTGTCGGAAGAGAAACGAAAATTGTTTGATCAACTAATGGCGACCAAACTGAAAAAATAATCAGGGCCTATTGTTCTACAATAAATAATAATTTCCTATAGCCCGTCATGAAGGCTTCGTCCTGAATCATCCTGACATATTTTTGTTCAAAATAAATATCCCTGTATTTTTAACAGTGTTCGCCTGATATGACCTCTGCTTACTATCAGATTCCAGCATGAGCCCGATCTCCAACAGATCGCTTTTGATATCCCTAACGTTTTTTATAGCTATCCCAGACTGAATTTGAACACAGTTTTTTGAGATAACCTCGATCTGCCCCCTCTCCCGCGCCAGGAATTTGAGTAGTATGATGATGTTTTTTGCGGGAGAGGGTTGGGGAGAGGGTGTGGAAAAATCGGTGTTAAGGCAACGAGCCCGCGATTTAAGGAAAAACAGTACGGATGCTGAGAGGCATCTATGGTACTATCTTCGAGCGAATAGACCTGGATTTAAATTCAAGAGACAAGTACCAATAGGCGACTACATCGTTGATTTTGCCTGTCTTGAAAAACGACTGATTATCGAGCTTGATGGTGGTCAACACCTGCACAATCAAATTTACGATACGAAGCGTACTGATTGGCTAAAGACACGTGGTTTTAAAGTGATCCGCTTTTGGAATCATGATATCTTTCAGCGCACGCCAACAGTCCTCGACGTCATCATGACTGCTTTAAAGTAAAGCCGTTTGAAGCATCCCGCCTGTCGCCTCCATAAACAACTGCTCATCCTTACCATGACGTCCCTTAGGTTTTGGAAGCAACGTTTCTAAACGACACTATATCTCATCGTCAATGACCATCCGTGACAAGCCCTCTCCCCAACCCTCATCCCGCGAAAAAACATCATCCTACTACTCAAATTCCTGGCGCGGGAGAGGGGGCAGATCGAGGTAATCTGAATTTGATCACAAAAACATTGGCGCTTCCATTTTTTGTGCAAAAAATGTCGGGATTCCTCAGGGCGAAGCCGTAATGCGGGATAACGTTTATCCAGGTACCTCCCTCTTTTGCAAAAAAATTGTGTAAAGAGATGTTTTTACAAAACCGGCCTCTTTAGACAGCAATTTTTTTCATGGGTTCCGGTTGCTCTTTTTCCGGCAATAGCTGGGCAATGATGTCGGGTCCGTCTTTTCTTAATACATCCTGCTGCATCGCCAACGGCTCGCCTAACAACCAGTCGGCAACCTGCTTGTTCTGTTCTTCATGAGCCAGAAACTCATCAATCAGGCGGGCTTTTATATCGAGTTCCGCCATATGGCAGGGTAACATTTCGATATAATACACGTAATTGTTTTTGACAGGCGTTTCGGCATAAGCCGAATCACAGGTATACAGCCGCAAGAAATACTGCATTTCAATAAATCCCTTGCGCGGCCCATGAGCACCGACTAGAAGCACGCGATTTTGTGACAAATCTATACCGTATTCCTGCAGCCACTTTTGGGTGACGTCGTGTAATGCGGATAATTGCTTTCCGGTAGCGGCGGCTGACAGAAAAGCGATATTGTCTTTAATGGCGTACTGGTAATCCCTTAAAATCTCGCCAATTATTTTTTCCTCAAGCCGCAGGTTAGAAATGTCTTGCAGGCGATTGATACATTGCGTGGACTGTTCCACGATGGCCACGGCATTACTATGCACAGTTTCCGGAAGGACAGGCAATGCTTTTAAGACGTTTGTTAGTTTGCTACCTAAATCCGCTAATGTTTCCCGGCTGATCCGTCCTGATTTGATTTGATCAAGCAAAATGACAGGAATATGACAGACCGATTTTAATTGATGGTATTCATCGCCGGAGATGGTTTGATATTCCCGCTGCTGAAAGCCGGTTTTTTTGTCATTGACCCACAAACTCAAGTTGCCGCCGTGAAAAACCATAACGGTCATAATGCCTTGTAAAGCGGTTGCGGATGCCGATTGATGTTCTTTAAGAAACTGATCATTGACAGAAAAAAGGGAAGAGGAAAGGACAGAAGTGGATTTCTCGTGCTGAGCTTCAGAAAAGATACCTCCGTTCGGGAGCATTTTTTCCCGTTGTGCCGGACGTGTCTGATTGCGGGTTATGGTGCGGGCATTGCGAATTGTTTAATTGCAGAAGAGTGAACGCAGTGGATGATTTCATAAGATACCTCACCTATTTTTAGCCAAAAAATAAACAGTATCACAAAATTTGTTCCTTAAGCAACAATATTTGATCAATTATTGTGGTGTTAACGTTTGAAAAACGGCGTGGATATCGCACAAGCAGTGACGTGCTGATCAGGATTGAATGGCCGAACTCCTCGTAGCCGACCATTCAACAGTGTCGGGGAAAAAAGAAGGTTACAGTAGGGTACAGGGGCAACTCGGCGGCGCATCAAAATCGTACTCCGGTTCGTAATCCGTATCAAGATTAAAGTCTATCCGCAGCAGATTCATGGTATGGTTCCATAATTCATAACCTGATATTTTCGACTCGCTGTCTCTGGAGCCTCGTACCAGTTTAGCAGAGCCTCTGAGCTCCAGTATTCCGTCGGGCCCATAAAAATCCCCGTTTTTAACATCGCTGTGAAGACAGGCGTGCAAGGTTGGTCTGGCGCCTTCTGCCGGCGTTTGGCCAACCATTTGTTCGCTTAACTGAAAAAACGAATGCTGGCAGTTCGCCCAGGGGTTTTGTTTCAGCATCTGTGTTCTGGCAGAACCGGGATGCACCGCAATGCTTTTTACCGAGGACTCACAATAATTGAAACGTCTCGCCAGCTCATTATGGAACAGTAAAACAGCCAGCTTGGAATTAAAATAGGCTTTTATGCCATGGTATTGCCTTTCACATTCCGGTTGATTTTCAGGACTGATTTTTTGCCAGAGAGGGGATTGGGTATCACATGAGCCATAATGATGTCCGTAGCTTGTGACATGCACAATACGTGCATTCCCGTTTGCTTCAAGCAACGGCAACAGCCGTTGGGTTAATAGTACATGCCCCAGATAATTGATTTGAAAAGTGGCTTCAAAACCATCTTTGGTAATGCGGTAAGGCGTGTCGTTGACGCCGGCGTTATTCACCAGCAGCGACAGATTGTCGTATTGGGCAAGAAGACGATCACATAACCGCTTAACCGAGTTCATACTTCCCAAATCAACGTATTCGAATTGCAGAATAGCAGCAGGAACGTCGTTCCTAATCGCCTTTATCGCTTCTTGCGCTTCGGATTCCCTGATTCCGGCCATAATCACATGAAAGCCTTCCGCAGCAAGGCGTTTAGCCGTTTCAAATCCCAATCCACTATCGGCTCCGGTGACCAGGGCAATGTTTGGTGTTTCTTTGTTATTTTCTTTTGCCATTTTGTATTGTATTTCTTAAGTTAAGTTATTTTGCGGACGGATAATAAGGGATTTTTTTTATAAAAACCAGATTGGGTGTATTCTTAATCAACTGTTTTTTCTCAGGATTTTAGCGGTAATTATTTGATAATTTCCCCGATATATTTCTGTATTTTACTGATTTGGGAGTTTGTTATGTCATCGGCACAAAATATTGTGGATTTTATTCTTGAACAGATCATGGATGCAGGAACCGTTTCTGCAAAAAAAATGTTCGGGGAATATGCCATCTATTGTAACGAAAAAGTGGTTGCCCTGGTTTGCGATGACCAGTTGTTTGTCAAACCGACCGATGCCGGCAAAGCCTTTGTCGGCAATTATACGGAGGCGCCGCCATACCCTGGCGCAAAATCGTATTTGCTCATTTCAGGGGACATGTGGGAGGATCACGAATGGCTTACAAAACTCATAAAAATAACGGCCTCTGAATTACCGTTACCGAAGAGGAAATCACCCCGTCCACGAAAAGGATAAAGAAGAACCGCCCAACAATTTTCCAATAGAAACATCCTCTTTTAAAAATTGGTTATAAACTAATAACAGGAGGTGTTTTTATGAAAAACACGGTACCATCCTTAAAAAATGACATTATTGATTTGGCTATCGATATCGCTTTGCAAACCTCCTGGGAACGAGTGAGGTTAACGGATATCGCTGAAGCGTTGCATATTAATTTAAATGTGATTCGACAATTTTTTGCCGACAAGGATCAAATCATTGACGCCTGTTTTGACAGGGCTGATGAAAACATGCTCCAGTCCTGTCTGAAGCCGGAATTTCATTCATTACCCACCAGGGAAAAACTGCAGGTGTTACTGATGGCCTGGCTGGGATCGTTTAATGGTTATCAACGTGTTATCCGGCAAATGATCGGCCATAAAATGGAACCAGGCCATCTCCATCTGCAATTACCGGCCATCAAACGTATCAGCCAAACCGTACAATGGTGGCGAGAGGCGGCCGGATTTACGGCTGTTTTTCCCTGCCGTGCTCTGGAAGAGACAGGATTAACAATCATTTATCTCTCAACGTTCGCTTACTGGTTATTTGACCACTCCAGCGACGGGCGCGCTACTCGCCGGTTTTTACAAAAAAAACTGGAGCAAGCCGGCGCCATTGTCCAGTTTTTAAGGTGTCCGTATCATGAGATTCCATAATCCACCGGGTGCGCCCAAGCGTAATGTCAACCCGTTTAAGTGGCTTGGTTTTTTCTATCGTCGTTTGACCGATACATTACCGCAAATACCGGATGATTTTATCATCCCTTCCGAAACCGTGCTTGCCACGATAAAACATGCCGGGGATTCGGACTACATGACCTGGCTGGGGCATAATACGTTACTTACCCGGTTGCAGGGTAAAACCATTCTTACCGATCCGTTCCTGACCGATTACGCGTCTCCCATAGCCGGTATCGGACCAAGACGGTTTGCGCCTCCCGCCTTGACGGTCAGCCAGTTGCCAAAGATCGATGTGTTGCTTGTCAGCCATGATCATTATGATCATCTGGATTTAGCTACGCTGGCTGCCATTGACGGTAAAGAATCCGTTGCTGTGGTGGTGCCATTAAAGATGGGATCATTTTTCAAGCGGTTGGGGTATAAAAAAATTTATGAATTAAACTGGCATCAACGTCGAACCATTGGTGATATTACCATTTGCGCCTTGCCCGCCTACCATTATTCCAAACGTAATATCTTTGTACGTAATACGCGTTTGTGGGCCAATTTTATGATCACGTCGCAAGACAAAAAACTGTTTTTTGACGGCAACACCGCTTATGGCAGTCTTTTCCTGGATTTGGGCCGTGATTATGGGCCGTTTGATTACGCCCTGCTCAGTATTGGTGCGTATGAGCCCCACGCGTTGATGCAGGAAAGTCATACGACCCCTGAGCTTGCGGTCAAAATAGGGCGGGAATTACGAGCTGAAACCATTATTCCCATACATTGGGGGACGATTATCTTGTCCGACGAACCGCCTTTTGCTCCTCCGGAGCGCTTTTACCAGGCGGCACTCGCAGAAGGTTTTTCCAGAGAAAATATCTGGATTATGAAAATAGGCGAAACCAGAATTATGGGGTGATGATGGGTGCAACGCTTTGTTATGTGCCTGAATTCAGATTGAAATGCCAACAAGCATGAAATAAAACTATACTAAATAGAAGTGTTCAATTTCAGAGCCTGAAAATGCAACAACGATTATTTGATAAATTAAGTACGGCGAGTGCCGAGGCATTTAGAAATGATCTTTTCGATGTGCTGGATAAGTATATTGATGATCATGAAGACGATGACATTGCGGACTTTGATTTCTTGCAAACGATTCATATTGATTTGGCCAAGGACAAGCTCAGCCTGGCGGAGATTTTTGAAAAAATTGAATTACACATTACAACAAAGGGTTATGATCAAGTTAATGAGTGTTTTCAAGAACTGTCTGATGTCAAAAGCAATCCCAAATACCAAACGGTTTTTTCAGATGATCATAAAAAAAATTCACAACCTGTTATTCATGAGCCTACAAAAATCAAATTAAGAGGGCAGATCGGTAATTTTGATGATCCAAAGGTGTACAGGGATGACATGGTTCGGCTCATGATGCATGATTTTAGTCAGAAAATTCCCTATAATGGCCGCCTCATTGATGCCGATCCGTTTACCATGCTTCCCTTAAATGAGGAAGAATTGCAGATGGATAGTGAGGAACAGCGAAGAATTGCCCATAGCCGACGTGAAAACGCACTGCTGTTTGCTGAAATTGACCGTGTCATTGCGGAAGATACGTCAGGCCATAACCGAATCCAGATCCTTGTCCGTTCCGGTCCTCACTACACGACACTGGATATTGACAAGAAAAATCGCTCCTGTTTTATTGTTGATGCGGTCGATGATTCAAGTCAATACCGACTTCACCAGATCCCCGATTTCAGCAAGTTGGTTGATAAAGTGTTTTATGTGAAAAGCCCGATGATTCCCAGTGGCAAGAGTGACGAGACTATGAAAGGGGCCTTGCAAAAAGATTCATCCAGCTGTTCGGTGTTTGCCCTGGATCATTCCTTTCAGGTCGCGCTGAATCCCGAGGTGCATCAATGGCTGGAATCAAACGCCGTACCTGGTTCCGAGCAAAGCACGACACTTTACCATGTTACCTGGAATCAACTGCCTCCTGACATGGTGAAAAACGCACAATCGACAACCGTTATCAGGCATTATATGGACAGCAATCCGAATGTTGCCACGCAAGTTATGGCGTTAACAGGTGATAATAAATCAGGGCATGGACTTGTGGATACGAAAGAAACATTTAAATCCGTCATTCATGGGTATTGTGACCAATACAGTGAGGGTGCGTTGCTGGAAATGATGAAAGTAACGACAAGTGTCCCGGAGACAAGCATGAAACATTCCAGTGATGATGTGGGAACAAAAGGCAATACAACCCAAACCTTTAAGGAAAAGTTAAAAGACGTGGTTGTTGATGAAAAGAAAGCGCCGGATAATTTGCCATTTAATCTTGGAAATTGACAAGAGGAGAGCGTCATGAAATTTTTTCTGGATGTGCCGGAGAGAGAATTAGAAAACCGTAGAGGAGGCAGTGTGGCCGAGCATTATGCCTGGTGTTTGTCACAATTGGACAGGCAGTTAAATACGGCAAAAACGACGAATGAAAAACATCAGGCATTGTGTGATTTTAAAGACAACATGAAAAATAACCCTGAGACCAGACCGCTGTTCGAGAATATGGAAAATCAATTTTATACGATGTTAGGCAATCTGACGTCTGATAATGAGTATATATTTAATTGCCTGGCTGGAACAGCGATAGATAATCAGTATCTTAACTATTCAAAATAACAGGTGGAATAGCGCAAACGAGTAACGACCAAACGATCATGACTATTAAAACCATCCTGGATTTCTGGTTTCACCAACTCACTCCCGAGCAATGGTGGAAAAAAGACGCGGCGATTGATCGGGCCATCCGTAACCAATTCGCATCCATCCATCATCAAACCCGGCTGGGAGAGTTGTCGGCCTGGCGTGAGACGGCCGGGGGCTGTCTTGCCGAGGTGATTGTTCTGGATCAATTTTCACGAAATATGTTTCGTGATAGCCCACAGGCATTTGCCTGTGATGGTATGGCGCTGGTTCTGGCTCAGGAAGCCATTCGCCGAGGGTTGAACAAGTCGCTCCCACCCGAGCAGAGAGCCTTTCTGTATTTGCCCTTCATGCACAGCGAATCATTAAAAATACATCAGCAAGCGTTACAATTATTTTCAGAGCCCGGGCTTGAGACAAATCTGGCTTTTGAAAAACAGCATGCCGACATTATTGCGCGTTTCGGTCGTTATCCTCATCGCAATGCTGTTTTAGGCCGGGTATCGAGCGAAGAGGAAAAAGCGTTTTTGCTGCAGCATCCCGGTTTTTAGGAGCCGTGCGCAAAAATTCTTGCCGGTCGAACATTCGGCGGCTATTGTAGTTCTTCAACCAACAATCGTTTTTTGTAGCCCGTCATGAAGGCGTAGCCGCAATGCGGGCTAACTGTGTCAGGCAGCCTGTTATTCGGGCTGTAGCGCAAAAACGCGAAGGCGGTGATTATCCGGATCCAGTGCTGTAAACGTGTAGCCGAAACTCATTTTCACCGGCGGTTGAACGATATTTATCGCCTGCCGCTGCCAGATAGCGTGAAGCTCATCAACCTTGTTGCCTGTGTCCACTTGAAAAGCCAGTTCTGTACCGCCTCCTGAAACCGTTGTCGCCGGTTCAACCGTGTGTCTGGACCACAAGCCGAGTCGTGAACCGGATTTTAATACGAACAGGACAAACGTTGGTGAGGACTCAACCGGTTGATGTCCCAGCAAACGTTCATAAAAACGCGCGCTGACCATCGGATTATCCACATAAAAAATGACTAGATTGGGATCAGATAACATCAGATTCTCCTTAAGTTTTCATAGAGATCAGGAGTTTAGCGGGACTTGCTGACGGTTTTTGTCAGTAGTGGTTACCAGGTTCCGGGATGTTATTGACGGCTCGCCATTGTTTTAAAAGTGTTTGTCGACGTTTGGGATAGCGCGTGTCCAATTTGCGAAGTTCTATAATCCTGTCTGTTCGGAAATGGCGAAAATCCTGCCGCAGTTCGCACCAGGCCACAAGAATTCGCACCTGATCAAAAAAACCGAGCGCCAAAGGCCAGATAATACGCCGGGACTGGTTATCCTTCAGATCCAGATAGTTGAGGTGTAATTTTTGTTCCAGCCGTACGGCTTTTCTGATCGCGACAAGATCCATATCGTTGCTTTTAGCCACTTGTCCCGGCGGGATAAGAAGTCCGGACGATTCAAGCTGATTGCGTAACTCCGCCGGCAGAACGGCTGCGATTTTGGCCAGCGCGTTTTGAGCGGCATGTCGTAGTTGGGAATCGGTTCGATCCGCCACCCAGCGAGCGCCCAGTACGATGGATTCTATTTCATCTTCGGAAAACATCAGGGGGGGCAGTAGAAAACCGGGGCGTAACACATACCCGATACCGGCTTCTCCTTCGATGTCGGCGCCCTGTGCTTGCAATAGGGCAATGTCCCGATATACGGTACGCAGACTGACGCCTAATTCCTGCGCAAGCGATGCGCCGCTGACCGGATAGCGGTGGCGTCGCAATATCTGAATTAAATCCAGCAAACGCTCAGTTCGTGACATGGTGTTCTTTTGCTCAGTGTATTTTGCAGGAATTTTAAACAATTTGTTTCATTAATTACATGGAATACCCGTTATTTGTGTCTATAATTTATTTACTATGGACATAAATAGATCGGAATGGAATCATGACAGATACGAATAAAACGTCAAGAAGTATTTTTCAGCCGGCTTCTCGGCAAATTGCTTATAACTATCTACGCTCCACTATTAACGAAGCGAATATGTTATTAAGCCAATATTTGGCAAGACCATCCATGAACGCCATCATCAACGTTGAAACGGTATTGAAAAACGGGATAGAAAAGACCCGGGTGAATTGGCCTGATAAGTCTGACAAGGCAAACAGTTTACGTGGACAGGCTTATTACATGCTGGCTCTTTGCAAGATGGTCCAGGACTTGGACGATGAATTTTCAATAGATCATTATAACAATGCCCAGATATATTTTGACAGGGCGACGCAATTAGGATGGCACGCTCAGGAAATGGGGGAGATAAGGAGCTTTTTACGAATGGTTAAAGAGGCCTATGAAAAAATGGCTTATTTTGACGAGATAAACGAAGCAAAGGAAATACAATACGAGGACAAGAAAAAAGAAATGCCTCTTCGTGAGGAATATCTTCGCGACATGACGGTACGTCAAAGCTGTAAAATCATGCTCGATAAACATGAAAAAATCCAGCATGAGATGCCGGGATTAATTGACGAATTTCTGAATGCAAATCATACCGGCCAGGCAACAAATCACCGGCCCTGACAATAAACAGGGATTCTCCACGGCGTCCATCAACCTGTAACGACAGGAAAAAAACATGGCGTCACTCGGTTCATTCGTCAGAATGCGATATTGCTCAACGTTGCGGGGCTTTCCCTCTTAATCCCCAAAGCAGGATCCCGCACACCGTCACGATGGCAACAGACAGCGAAATGAGACCGAATTTGATAAGAATTTCCTGCCAGGGCAGGCCATGATAATCGCCGCCGGCGAGAGGCATCATGTCGGCCCCGGCTCCCCATATTCCGGCAAGCAATGTCGCGGCCCAATTGGTGTAGGCGGCAAACAGGGCAAGTGTGCCGGTCCAGCCAAGGATGCGGCCGGTGAGGCGCAGGTGGGGCCATATTATACCCAACAGGATTAAAAACATACCATTCATCAGCCCTTCAAGGTGACTGGAAAGTCCCATGCGGGGATTTTTCATAAACGGCGTTGCGAAGCCGGTGATTAACCCAAGTAAAAACAGCAGTACGCCAAACCACAATAATTTTCGGTTTAAGGGGCTTTCAGTGACAGTAGCCAATTTTGTTCCTTCGTAGAATTGACAGGTTAACGGTATTACCAGGATTTATCCGGTAATCGTCGATCCTGTCAACTGTTTCCATATCGTTTGCATATCGACAAACGCCCAGTATTGCCGGATCTTCCCATGCCTTAATTGATAAATGGTAACGCCTGAGTAATGAATGGTGTGGTTGGATGGCGGGTAGCCTGAAAAATCACCCTGATGCACGCCCTCGGCATGCCAGCGGCTTACGACTTTGTCTTCCTCACAGATAAAATCATCCCAGAATACCTTAAGATCAGGAAATCCGGTGTACCATTGGCGAATAATTTCTTTCATTCGTTCCGTGCCTTGTGTGGACGCAACCGGGCTATGAATGAGGGCTTCCCGGTCAAAGAATGTGTCAATGACATTGAGGTTTTTTTCATCCCAGAGTGCGTACTGAAATTGTCTGATAATTTCCAGATTGGTCATAATAGTTCCGGTGATTGACTGTCCATAAACGATATCGTGTTTTTTTATCAGGTAAACGCTTTTTCAGACGAAAAAACGATAAAAATTCTAGCAAAATGCGTAGGCTCTGTGAACCAAAATTTTCACAGTTGCAAATGCGGGTAATTGGCGCCATTATCCATATTTTCGCTTTGCGAAAAAATTGGTGCACAGAGCCTGGGATGGTTCAAATTGTAGATAAAAATTTCAAGACAGGATCACGGTTTGATGAGGACACGCCCTATAATAGGGCAAACGATGTCATCTCGGGCAAGGCCTGCCAGGTAACTATTTAAAAGGATTTTTTATGATTTGGATCAGTAAAGCTCATTTGTGGATGGCGTTCATCGCGACGTTCATTCTTATAATATCCCATTATCTTAGCCCGTGGTTTGCCAGTCATCTTCCGGAACAAGGCAGATCGTTCGTCTCTTTTGCCGGTGGGACGGCCGTAGCGTATGTTTTTTTGCATATGTTGCCTGATCTGGTCGAATATAATGAGCCGATCGGCCGATTTTTAATAAAAAGTGAGTGGCTGACGCCCTTCGCGGAATTAATGATATATGTAGCCGCCCTCTTTGGGTTTTTAATTTATTATGGGCTGGAAATTAAGGCTGAAAACGCCAAAGCTGCCGCGACCAGAAACAGGTTAACGTATGCCCTGCATCTTGCCATGTTTTGCCTTTACAATTTTCTTATCACCTATACGATGTCTTTGCGGGTTCAAACCAGTATCAATGCGGCAATATTGTTTACATTTTCCATGGCGTTGCATTTTGTGCTGACCGATCGCAAGTTCTCGCGCTTGTTCGCGGGACAATTCAATCATCTCGGTCGTTTTATCCTGATTCTTTTTCTGCTGATTGGTTGGCTTTGCTCGGTTTTTTTTGAGCCGGTCAATGTCGTTGTTGCGGCGTTTATGCTCGCTTTTCTCGCGGGCTCCGTATTATTGAATGTGTTTCGGGAAGAGTTGCCTTCGGCCGGATTAGTGAGTTATTGCTGGTTTTCCGGCGGGGTTGGAATAATTACCGTTATGTTACTGTTGCAGGCCTGGAGTCAGACCTGCTTCGGATAATTCCATACACCGCGTTAAAATTTGCCGGGTGACGGGAGTTGAATATCCGTTTCCTCGTGTTTTCCACGTGTTTTGGGTGGCGAAGAGGAAGGCGAGGGAGTCCGGGAAGAAAACGGAGAAGTAAATATCCCGCTTACTTTTTGCGCACCCCGTTTCATGGTTCGCAAGATTTTACTATCCTGTTTTATCCGGTTGGGCTCGGTAATGTGTAAATAATTAATAGTTATATGGTCGCTCTTGTTGTGGGCGCGTTTTTGTTTAATGATTTGAACATTGCTTATGACCTCCGGATTGTCGTCTACAACCAGGATATTTTTAAAACGGCCAAGGTTAGCAAGCATGTGTTCAAGCATGATAGCCTTCGAGTGGGTGTATCCTTTACTATTGGTGAGTATTTCCGCTAACGTTTTTGTGAGCTGGCTTTGAATGAGAAAGGTATTTTTCGTTTCAGGCAGAGGTTTGTCTACGGCTTTAAAAGCACAACCGGGCAGGTTGTTTTTATTTTGATAAAAGCCGGGCTCAGTCTCCATAATTGCCTTATGGGCTTGCGGATATTTTGCGGCGATTTTTTGCAGAAAGGGGTTTTCTTCACTGATTTCGTGGCGTTGTTTTCCCTTGAAGCTTTTGAAAATGTCCATGTCCGATGGCTGATCCTGCTTTGATTCGGCAGTCATGTTCCAGAAGAGATCATTCGGCGTGATGACATCGTGAACAATAAAATCGAGTACTTCAAGCAAAAGAACCAACGCCTGTCTTTCCTGGATATCCTCGTCTTTAAATGTCATATCGGTAAACAAACTGACGTGTCTGATTTTTTTCTGTGTCAGGTAATCCAGCAGGGAAAAATTGAGCATGTCCGCCAGTTTTTTCATGGCGGCTTTCATATCGTCGGAAATCGTCCTGTTCTCATCAATTTTGAGTTTCAGAGCAGCAATTCGGGATGCACGCGCATCATCAAGTACAAAATCCGAGGCCTGAAACAATAAGCTGTGATCAATATCCAGTAAGCCCAGCGTACTCTCGTCGTTTCCACCCGCCATGTATACACTCCAACCATTGTTATGACTAATTATTGTACATTCGTAATCTTAAGGTTTTCTTAATTGCAGTGAGACATCGGTAAAAACTTTAGGCACAGAGCCCGGGTTGTGTGAACCTGAACTCTGTGCACTTTGCTGACGGGTTGTTTTGGTGTCCGGCACCGATACGGTTGTGATTCCGCTTTTCTTGCCGGATTTTAAGGTTTGGCTGCTAACGGTAATCCGGATTGGGAAAATCGAAACGGCATCCGGCATCCCACTTGGAGCGCTGGTTACCGTGCGCCGGTAAGCCTCCGGCATCTTTTAACAGACGGGCCATGTGCATCAGGTTCCAGGTCATGAACGTGGTGTTGCGATTGGTGAAATCGTTTTCAGGGCCTCCTGAATCCTTATCCAGATAAGAAGGGCCGGGACCTGCTTCACCAATCCAGGCGGCATCGGCCTGGGGTGGTATCGTATAGCCTAAATGCTGCAGGGAATATAAAATATTCATGGCACAATGTTTGGCGCCGTCTTCATTTCCGGTGATAAGACATCCACCGACACGACCGTAATAACTGTATTGCCCTTTATCATTTAACAGCCCGGAATTACCATACAAGCGCTCAATGACCTTGGTACACACGGATGATTTTTCGCCCAGCCAGATCGGGGAGGTCAGCACTAGAATATCAGCGGCCATGACTTTTTTATAAAGGGCGGGCCAGTCGTCCTTTTCCCAGCCGTGTTCCGTCATGTCGGGATACACGCCATTGGCTATGTCAAAATCCACGGCCCGGATTTCGTCAACCGTCATTTTTTGACTTTCCATAATAGCGCGGGAAATGCGCACCAGTCCGTCTGTGTGAGATAACTCCGGAGAGCGTTTTAAAGTGCAGTTGATAAACAGGGCCTTGAGATCGGAGTAATCCTTCTTCCAGCTGCCGCACATCTCTGTTTGTTTTTTATTTAACACGTTATTCATAAATATCCTTATTTTTTTATCGGCTTGAGAGCCATTTTAATCAATATGTCGGTTCCGTACAAAGATAAATCGTAACAAACTATTTCTTTTCATGGTGTTAATTGCCATGATAGAAAAATGACAATATTCCATGACATGGATAAAACGGTGCCAAGCCGGTTGCGCAGACAACATAAAAAAATAATATCATTCATCGTCCTTGTGTCTTGTTTGTCCGCCTGTACCTTGTCGCTGGACAAAAAACAGATCCAGCAACACGTGAGCAAGGTTCCGGCCATGGATCGCTCCGTCAAATCGTATCTGCAAGGATCATCGGCTATGAAGTCCGGCTCCTGGCCGAAGGAGCAATGGTGGGAGTCGTTGCAATTGCCGCAACTCAACGCGCTGGTCGCAGCCGGGCTAAAAGCCAATCCTGATTTAAACGCGTTGCGTGCCCGCCTCAATGCGGCGATTGAAGAAAGCAAAATAAGACGAGCTGAGCGAAGCCCCTGGGTACGGTTCCATGCAAAAACCAATGAGCAATACCGCAGTAAAAACGGGTTGTATCGCGCGTTAAATCCCAATATTCCTCTAGACGGCCATGAGGTTGATTTTAACGTTTCTTTCAATTACGAATTTGATTTCTGGGGCAAATACTATAACCGTTTTCAGGAAGCGGTCGGTTATAAAAAAGCGAAAGAAGCGGAGCTGGCAGAGGCACGTTTGCTAACGGCCGTCAGTATCAGCGAATACTACCTGAAATATCAGGCCGCGGTGAGTAAATTGGCTTTGTCTCAACGCTTGCGGTTGATTTTGCAAAAGGAAGAAGCTCTTCAGACAATTTTACTGAATAAAAATCTGGATTCCGAATTTCCGGTGCTTGATACCCGGCTGCAAAAGGAATCTGTCGGGCAGATCATCGCTGATCTACGCACGGAACGGTTACGTTATCAGCATGTTATCAACCGGATGCTTGCCCGTGATCCGGAGCAACCGATTGCGGCCGTCCGCAATTTCAAGCCGTTACCTCGTCGCCTTGATGTGCCGAAAAATATCGAGTTAAACCTGGTGTCCAGACGGCCGGATTTGATGGCCAGAATATGGGAAGCCCAGGCTCGCGCCAATCGGGTAGGGGCTGCCATGGCGGATTTTTATCCCAACATTAACCTGATTGGTCTGGCAGGTATGGAAAGCGTGGCCTGGCAAAAGCTTCTGGAACTGTCCAGCGTCACGGCGTTATTAAGGCCCGCAGTGTCACTGCCCTTGTATACCGCCGGTGCTATTCGGGCGAACGTGCGTAAAAATTATGCGCAATTTAATGAGGCCGTATTTGCGTACAACGCGGCTTTGTTTGCAGCGGTGAGTGAGGTTATGGACAGTTTGGCACAAATGCGATCCAGCCACACATCCTTTCTACTGGAACAGAAGAAACTGGCGGCTGCCGGGAATGAGTTGCGTTTGTCAAAAATACGTCAGAACGCAGGCATTGATAACCAGCTGCAAATCTATTTCTTTGAAAAAAAACTCATCGGGAATAAAATAGGGAATGTCGATAAAAATCTGGCGCAGTATCTGGCCGCATTACGATTGATCCTGTCACTTGGCGGCGGGTATTGTAATCAGGACATCCCGATAAAGAAGGAAACATGATGTCACGGAAAGGATACATCATACTCGCATCAGGAATCCTCATCGCCTTTCTTTTTTTTGGTGTCTGGCTTTTATACCGAAGCTGGTTTCCCTATACGGCTGACGCGTATGTTGAAGGCAATCCTGTGGTTATTAACAGCCTTCGTGAGGGCGTGGTCACCAGGATAAGAACGGACGACAGTTTTCCGGTGACGCAGTTTGATACGGTTGTGGAACTCAATCACACGGATGTCGATATACGGTTTGCCGAAGCGAGGGAGCAATTGGCTCTGGAAACGCGGAGAATTTGTGAAGCGTTTCATCGTGTGTTTCGTCTGGCGGCGGAGGTTCGGGAAAAAGAAGCGCTTTCTGCCAAGGCTGCCGTTAATTTCAATAACCGCAAGGCGGCTGTCACGTCACGAGCCATTTCCAGGGAGGAATTCCAGTTTGCCCGGGATGACTTGCTGGCGGCGCAATCAGCACTTCTGGCCAGAAAAAAAGCGCTGGAAGAGGCGTATGCTTTTGTCCAGGGGCAATCCATCTCCAATCATCCCGGCGTTGAAGCTGCGGCCTGGGCTTTTCGTGACGCATGGGTGCAGCGTTACCGCAGCAATATCCGTGCGCCTGTCAGTGGCCTTATCGCCAACCGCAAGGTTCAGGTCGGTATGACCGTTCGCCCGAATTTGCCTTTAATGAGTGTTATTCCGCTCGATCAGATCTGGGTCAACGCGAATTTTAAGGAAACGGCCATGAAGCATCTTCGTATCGGTCAACGCGCCACGGTCTGGTCGGACTATTATGGTTCAGGGGTAAAATATCATGGCACCGTGGTCGGATTGCCGGGGGCGGCCGGGGATGTTTTTTCGCTGTTGCCCACTCAGAATCTGTCCGGAAACTGGATCAAAATAGTGCAACGTTTACCTGTTCGCATTGCGTTGAATGCCGACGAACTGGAAAAACATCCCTTGCGGCTTGGATTATCCATGCACGTCACCGTGAATGCTACCGGCTCAGGTTCCCTGTTGCCGGCTAAAGGCGACAAGTCGCCCGGATATAGCACCTCGGTGTTTGATAAAGAGGAACTCGGCGTACAAGCCGTTATTCAAAAAATCATTCAGGCCAATATGGATCCCGATCTTGCCCGGTATTTTACCAAACCGCTTGACGTCGCCGTTGTCAAACCAGCATCCCGGGCTGCCGCATGAATTTTATTATCATGCTGATGTCGCTTTTTCTGGTGGTGTTTAACCTGACGCTGCCTCTGATGGCGGGCATTTATATTGTGGGCGAGTTGGGAGGTAATGGCTCCGTTGTCATTTACGCGGTGAGTCTTTATTGCCTTGGCAATGTGATAACCTTGCCTTTGGGCAGGGAGGGTACGTTTTCGCTGGGCGATCAGCAATTATATTGCATTTGCTTTGCCATTATGGCGTTTGCATCCCTCGGTTGTGCCTGGTCTGGCGATTATTTCGTTTTTTTGCTGTTTCGTTTTGTGGAAGGTCTGGCGGGTGGGCCGCTTTATCTGATACTCACGCGCAAGCTGATTCCCCTGTACGCGCCGAAATCTCCGGATTTTCCCCTGCTGCCCATATTATTGACCTTTTTTGCCTGTACGCCGGTGATTGGCGCCAGTTGGGGGGGCTGGATTGCCTATGTTTACCACTGGCGGTTTCTTTTTTATTCCAACACGTTGGTGTTGTTTTCTTTGATGTTTTACATCGGATATCTGCAAATTCCGGCGACTGGCTCAAGACCTGGCCGCTTTCCCGAGCCGCTGACGTTCTTCTTTTATGCCGCTGGATTCTTTTGTCTGGGAGTAGCACTGACTACGGGCCAGGAACTGGACTGGTTTCGCTCCACCGTTTTTTCAACCCTGTTCGTCATTGGCATGGTGTCGTTTATCGCGTTTCTTGTTCTCAATAGCATACACCATCAAACGGTTATTAACCTGTCGCTGTTCAAAAACGTCTATTTTTGCCTTTGGACGCTGAATGTCGTATTCATTTTTTCGGCTTATTTCGGTATGGTGATTTTATTCTCATTATGGTTAAAACTATACGTCAATTATACGCCCAACTGGATTGCCGTTCTGTTGCTTGGCATGGCCATCGGTGCCTTTATTCCCATCTATCTCAGCGTACGTCGTTTTGATCCGCGCTGGCCGCTGTTGGTTGCCTTATTCATACTCACCGCATCCAGTTATTACACGTCCACCTTTAACGAGGAAATTAATTTTGGTCGACTGATGATATCCCGTCTGGCCGCAGGCGTTGGCCTGGCCTTGTTTTTGCCGCCGTTGTTTCGTCTAACCGTGAATGTTCACCCGGAGCACAGTGAGGACAGCATTACCTTGTTTCACGTAGTTCGCATATTCGCTTGTGGTGTGGGGGCGTCGCTGTATGCCATCCTGTGGCAACGCCGGCAGGTTTTTTATCACGAGCGGTTTGGAGAGTATCTGACGTCTTTTACCCTGACAGGCAATGAATTCGCCTATCGAATATTACCTGAGAATCTGAGTGACTCCGAAAAGATTGTCAAATTAAACGAAATACTGGCGCAGCAGTCCACCGCCTTTGCGCTTGATGACTGTTTTATTCTGATGACCTGGATTCTCGCCGGATTAATACTGATGATTGTGCTTACCTTTTTTCACCGTAAGGAGATTGCTTTCAAATAACTAGGCTCTGGTTTTTTGCAACTGTAATGGGTTCACTCATTCACGAACTCATGGTTTTTTAGAAATGACTATAGGGTAGTCTTCGGTTCGGTGAGAGGAACCAAACGGGCCGATGTTTTTTCCGCTCCATTTGTGTATGAAAAAATCGAAGATATGCAGTACAAATTCCACGATGGATTTGGTGTGATGTTTTTCAAATTGGATCCAGGTGGTTTTTTTATTATTCCTGTCTATGGAAACACCAAATAAAATTTCTTTAATAATCGGGCCTGAGAAGGAGTATTGCGGCACACATGATTTATGTGAGGAGTTTCGGTTGTAGATAGTGTGGTGAAACTCATCTCTAAGCTCTTGGTAGAACGTGCCGTCATCCTGGAATTTAAGATGACCTCCCTTGAGAATTTCCTCCAGCATCAGGCGAGTAATAACATGATTTTTTTCGTAATCCTGCCGTAATTTGGCAATGAGTTTTAATACGAAATTGATTTCCTCATGCTCGGTGTCCATGAGTTCGCCATGTTCAATCGTATGGGAAATACGATGAACGGTATCCCCATAGTGACATTCAATTTTGTTAAAAAAAGTGTTCAAACATTTTGAAACGGACATTGATAATTAAAATCACCTGGTTTTTGATTACCGTTATTATACGTTGATAATCTTAAGGTATGCTTAATAATTTTAAGGTTTTGTACCTGTTATGCCAAGGCTGCCGCGGGTATGCCATCATGAAACGGCTTAATTGTTATTGAAAATTATTGCTTTCATAATTAAGATGTCGGGGTTGTATGGCTGATATCGAAGCCGTTTATACTGTTTCTCGTTACAAACAGTACTGGAGTGATTCAATTTTCAAGGAGTGATGTGTGAATAAAAAATGTTTATCTATGGCCATAGCCGGATTGTGTCTGGTTGGGACTGCTTTTGGTGGTACGGCCGGTGTCAAGGCGCTTGATAAGGATGGTCCGATTTGTACTTCCGTGTTATGCGCGTTCAAAGTCAATGGTGGATTCTATGCCGGGGTTACCGGTTATTATGTGAGGCCAAGCGAGACGGGGATCGGTCAGGTAACCGACAGCTGGTTGTATGCCGGACAGGCAAGTTTTACCGCTCGAAGCAAGCCTTTTGATCCGGAGCATGACTGGGCCGGCAGCGTTAAAGTGGGATATAACTTTCCCGAGTCAGCCAATAATGTCGAAATCAGTTATTTGTTTCTAGATAATACAACTCATGCGGTCAATGATTTTTCCGACGGCTCCATTGGATTTGGAAGCATCCTGTTCCCTGACGCGGTTATTCCACCGACGCCGGGCTTTGTGAGTGACGCCTATTTAAAGTATGAAGTGAATCAGGTCGACTTGAAGGTGGGTAGAAAATACAGTGACGTTTCCGGTAATTTCTTTATTCGTCCATCCATAGGTGTTCGCTATGCCGAATTGAAACACCAGCTTACTTTCGCGGCTCCGGGTAATATGATTAGCAAATTTGACGGCGCCGGCCCCATGCTTAGTCTGGATGGTAACTACACGCTTGGCCAAGGGTTTGGACTGGTTGGCTATTTTGATTATGCGTTGATTGTCGGCAAAATCGACTCACATTCCTTTGTCAATCTGGCCGGTGTGGACTTTAATTTTGTCTGGCCTAAAAATGATAGAATCGTTAATAGCCTGACCGGCAAACTGGGAATCGATTACAGTCACACGTTTGCAAATGATACCAATGTGGTGGTTGAAGCAGGGTTTCAGGTGAATGAATATATCGATTCAATGGATACCATACGAGGAACACTGGCCTTTGGCAGTATTCAGAGAGTAGGCGGGAAAGAAACCAACAGTTTTGGATTCCGCGGCCCTTATATCAGCCTGACGGCTTATGCCTGATCTTGCTGCTTCTTCCTTAAGAGCCTCTTTTGTGAGGCTTTTTTTTCGCGCAAAAAACAGGGGGCGCCTGATAAAATAGGGTGATGTGATAAAACGATGACATGAAATACTGAAATATCTAGGCTATATGTGGTAATCTGTCTCTCCGGAAAGTATGTATGCGGCGAAAACAGAGGATCGTGACCCATTTCAACGGATGAAGGTTTCTTTGTATCGTTATAACAGCGATTTATGTCGAAATCGCAATACGCCCTGGAAATCCTGGCAGACTACGTACGGTTTTGATTGTTTGGATGGTTTTCTCCATAGAGATTTTAAAAAACGGCTCTCTGTAGAAGAAAATTCTGATTTTATGGAGTGACTTTGTGATGTTTGGTTTATTAAATTTATCCTTTTGGGGCTTTTTTGGGGCCTGTATCATCCTGACACAAATTACTATTGCGTCAGTCACTATCTATTTACATCGCTATCAAACTCATCGTGCCTTGACCCTGCATCCTGTGGTTAGTCATTTTTTTCGATTTTGGCTATGGCTAACGACCGGTATGGTGACTGCGGAATGGGTCGCTATTCATCGGAAACACCATGCAACCACTGATGTCGCGGGCGATCCTCATAGCCCTGCCTTGTTCGGGTTGAAAAAAGTATTTTGGGAAGTACCCGAATTATATCGTGAAGCGGCCAAAGACAAGGATATGATCGCAAAATATTCACACGGCACTCCAAAAGACTGGATAGAGCGCAGGTTGTACACCCGCCATAGTGCCAAGGGGATATTGCTCATGTTCTTGCTGGATCTGTTGTTATTTGGCATTCCAGGGGTAACGATATGGGCGATTCAGATGCTTTGGATCCCGATTTCTGCCGGTGTTGTTAATGGCGTTGGCCATTATTGGGGTTACCGTAATTTTGAATGTCCGGATGCCTCAACCAATGTTATCCCCTGGGGATTGTGCATCGGTGGCGAGGAATTACATAATAATCACCACACCTTTGCTTCCTCGGCTAAATTTTCAGTGAAGTGGTGGGAGTTTGATTTAGGCTGGATGTATATACGCTGTTTATCTTTTCTGGGATTGGCCAAAGTTAAAAAACTACCCCCAAAATTTCAGAAGGAAGAAGGCAAATGCCAGGTTGATCTGGAAACGGTCAAGGCCGTTATCGGTAACCGCTATCAGGTGATGTCTGATTATTACAAACGTGTCGTTTATCCCGTTCTTCTTCATGAAAAGCGTAACAGTGTCAAGTGCAAGGAGAGCAAGCGCTTGTTTCATCGTTGCGGGCGTCTCCTAAGGCGGCAGGAACGGTTGTTATCACCGAGTGCCCATTCGCGTTTGCAAGCCATGCTGCATCATTTTGAGCCCTTGCAACTGGTGTATAGTTATCGGCAATCGCTGCAGCAGATCTGGTTGAAAACCGCCTCATCCCAAAGCGAATTGATCGAGTCATTGCAAGTGTGGTGCAAACAGGCGGAAGAATCCGGCCTGGAGGCGTTACGTCAGTTTGCGCAACAATTAAGAAGTTATATTCCGCAAAAAACAGGTTATTGATTTGTTACGGGGTGGTTTATGCCACTCGACCAGGAATTTTTCAAATCGATAACATACTTTGATAATTCGTGGTATAATTGTCCAATAGTTGGCCACTATGGGTTTCTTATAACGTAAAAACCGTAAGTGGCTTCATCAACAGATTTATCCCAACGCCAAATGCTGATCGGGGTGTATCTATAAGGAAAATTCATGAATTTCAAAGCATTGGGACTTATTGACCCTTTAATTAACGCTGTTAATGAAATGGGTTACAGCGAACCGACACCCATTCAGGCGCAAACCATTCCGGTTATTTTACGTGGCCACGATTTGCTAGCCTCCGCGCAAACAGGCACGGGCAAAACGGCAAGCTTCGTTTTACCTATTTTGCAGCAAACAAATCAGAAGCCGCGTAGCAAACCCCGTGGCACAAAGGTATTAATCCTGACGCCTACCCGCGAATTAGCGGCCCAGGTTTATGACAATATAATCCAGTATGGACGACACTTGCCGCTGCGGGCAGAAGTTGTATTCGGAGGCGTTAAAATTAACCCTCAGATCAGGAAACTGAGCGTCGGTGTGGAACTTTTAGTGGCAACACCCGGGCGTCTGCTGGACTTGCAGAAGCAAGGCGCACTCCGATTGGATGACGTCGATACCCTGGTGCTTGATGAAGCGGATCGCATGTTGGACATGGGTTTTATCCATGACATTAAAAGAATCATTAAATTATTGCCTTCCAAGCGGCAAAATCTTATGTTCTCCGCTACGTTCAGTACAGAAATCCGTACATTGGCAAAAAGTATATTGAATCAGCCTCTGGAGATTGATGTTGCCCTTAGAAACACGACGGCTGTCTCCGTCAAACAATACATTCATCCTGTGGATAAAAATCGCAAACACGCGCTTCTCAGTCACTTAATCCACAAAAATAAATGGGGACAAACCCTGGTATTTTCACGAACAAAACATGGTGCCAACAAATTGGTAAAGCAATTGGCTGAAAGCCAGATTCATTCCGCGGCGATTCACGGTAACAAATCACAATCCCAGAGAACGAAGGCGTTAGCGGATTTCAAGACCGGGAAGGTCCATATTCTTGTCGCTACTGATATTGCGGCACGTGGTATTGATATTGAGAAATTACCTTGCGTGGTGAATTTTGACTTGCCGCAGGTTCCAGAAGATTATGTGCACCGTATAGGGCGTACCGGGCGTGCCGGGGAAACAGGTCTTGCTGTGTCGCTGGTCAGTGCGGATGAGGCGACGCAGTTACAATCCATTGAAAAATTAATGAAACAAAAGCTTGACCGCATCAGTATTGATGAGTTTGAACCACAACATCATTTACCGGCTTTTGTGGCACCTTCCTCTCCCAATAAGTCTGGCATTAATAAAAAAAGGGGTTACGGCTCCAATCCTCAAAAAGCCCGAAAAACATTTGGAAGAACCCCAAAGAAAGTATAACGGTAATGCCTTGCGGATCCATGTCGACAATCCTTCATTGAGAATAGTTTTTCTCCGAATTTTGATGTTTTAGACAAGTTTTGTTTTATTATGAGCCTATCTGGTATAGGCTCATTGTATAAATGCCACAAAATTGTTTGATCAAGATGGGTTGCTCGTAATCAGGTTCTTGCATGTCCAACCGCCTTATAAATAAAAATATTGATATTTATAGCTACCCTGACTTTCTGGAAGGCCATTCCGGTTCCCTGACTCTCGGTGACTTGCATGGTAATACCGTCAAACTGCTCCACTTCCTTTTCCGTCACCGGATAATCCGGTTTAAAAAAGAGATCGCCAATGTCAGGGACGCTTATCAACGCTTTGTTTTTATCTATGAACAATACGGGGATATCATTGAGCAATATCAGGAAAACCGTACCCTGCTGCAGTTTGCGCAAATAAAAAAAGCAAATATCAAAGAAAAACTGGCTGGTATCGAGAAGCAATTATCGCTTGGCGTTACTCCGGATAGACCGCAATACCAGTCATTAATCCACCGCTATCAACAGGCAACGGCCGATTTGCAGACGGCCCTCGAAAATGAAAAAAATCTGCAAGGTAAATTGCTGGAACCGAAAGACAAATTGTTGCACTTGGTTGCGCAGTTTCACCAATTCATGGAAAGCCTGGAAATTCATGATCACAAAGCCTTGATTCGCTTGCTTGGTGATGAAGTGTCCGATCGCGGCTTCTGTGATTATTTTACTTTAAAAATTCTTGATTTTTTGCACCAGAACCAGATCAAAAAACATGACACGATATCCAATCATGGTTGCGAATTTATCTATGCCTACGAAAAATTCCTGCAAGGTGATGAATGGAAACCTATGGGTAATATTCCTGATTTTCAAATCACTTCTTTTTGGGGATTGAAGATATTGCTGGAACAAGGCATTGTGACGGTGAATGAATTAAACCAGCTCATCGATGGTTATAAATCCGATTTAAAAATTATTGATTACACCATCAGTGAGGAAGGCATCACTTTATTCAGTCATGCCCCCATTCGTCTGGACACTATTCAATTATTGGCTAGCCGCCTGGGCGTCGTTTATGACGATGCCACTAAAGAGGGTCTGGCAGAAACCATAGAACAAATCAATAACCAGTTTCAATCTTATATTAATAACAACATTATCCATACGCTGTTTCATAATGATCAAATTGCCGATAAAACAAATATGTCTGAAGAAGAAAGAGCGGCGTACCCCTTGATATATCTGATATGGAATCGCTGGAACCAGGACAAGGAAACCAGCGACGCAAGACCCCAATGCCATAATGGTTATACTGTGACTTATGTTCACGGCCATGATTCCTTTCAGAGTCGACTTCCCTACGTTCACAATCTTGATACGCTTTGCGGCAAGGAAGCGCGAAAAACCGAGGAGAAAAAAATCAACAACGTCTTTCAATTTCTGAAGGAAAACCGGTATAAAGAAGTGGATAAAAGGGATGCGGAATTTTATCTTCGTAATGTTTTACGCTATAAAGTGCTGGATTCGGATGAGTTTGGCTTGCAAGCGCAATACAGGGCGGATGCGAAATCCGGTAATACCTCTTCAGCCAGGGATTGCAACGGTAGTCTTAAACAATTAAGTCGGCTGGGAAAACCGGTAGGAGAGCAGGATATAACCGCTCTTGATCGTACTGTTCAAACCACCACGGTGCGACCATGCCATGAGACGACGTCTCATGCTGAAGATAAAGGAGTCTACAAGGCAATACCCGGGATAACCTTGCCCCGTGCCTTTAAATGATGACTAAAAGGTAGATCCCCTCGCATTGTCCGGTATCATTGGTATCCCGTGTTCGATACGCTCCAAATTGGTATGGATTACACGGAGTTTTTCATGCGCGTCTTGCGCCCATTCGCCTATATCGCTTTCCGTTTTATTCGCAAAAAAGGAAGGTTTGTAAGTATCTCCGGAAATACGTTTTATTAAATTGCTGACGGGTTGAAACAGTTTTTCCCGGAAAAACCTTAAAAAAGGATGGAGGACATCATTGGTCAGACGCGCGAGCTTGTTGTCTGCAAGGCTGCCATGGATAACATTAAGAACATTGCCTATGAACGCTTGCTTGTCTACCTTTAGATGCGTGTAATCATCACGATGGGTGCGTAATTGGGTAAGCATCGGATCAAGGATAGCGAGACGCGGATCCGGATGTTCCCTGTTTCTGTACTTGTGTTCAATACGAGTTTTTTCGCTGTCAATGTTTCGAATCAATTGATCAACGGTTGCAACTTCAGGGCTTTCCTGACGCTCGATCATTTGCTGCTGTAATTGTCTTGCGAACTCTTCCCTGACTCTTAATGCGAGATGAATATTGCGCAACCGTTCAAAATCCAGGCTTACAATGTCAGACACGTAGCTATTGCGAGGTTTTGGCAATGAGTTAAAGTTTCTCTTTAAATCTTCAACGCCAGGACATTGACCCACCATGGCCAGATCAGTGCTTTTTAATGCTTCCAGTTCGGCAATCCGGGTATTTATATCGTATTGAACCAATTTATAGTAAAAGGCCATATTGGTTTCTTTTACTATATCGTCTATGGGAGCCATGGCTTTTGTAATGCGTGATTCCGCAAGCGCTTTCCTGTCCAGCAAGGTTTTTCTTGTATATTGTTGATTTATAAGGTAATCCTGACCACCTTTTGTATAGGATTCTAAATAACTTTTGAGTATCTGCTCCGCTTGAGCAATCGTCTGCTTTGTCTGGTTATTATAGTAAGCGGGTGTTTTTTTTATGGTTGCCAGTTTTTCCAGGTTTTCCCGGATATTTATTTTGATATGAGATTGATAAATGCTTTCGGTATTTTGACGCTCTTTCTCAGCACCTAACTCAGCATGGCTCAGCAACACCTTGTTCTCCATGAGAGCGTTTTTTATCTTTCCTAATTGTTCAATAGCTGCTTTCGTATGTGTAATTTGCAGCTCGATTCGGTCGCTTTCCAAAGGTATGGTTTGATGGGCGAGAGGCCCGTTCAATTCATGGTCGTCTGATTTTTTATTTTCGATAACAACCTGAGCTTCCTTGAAAATCTTGTTATGTTCATCAAGTAACTCCCTGACGGTCGGCTCGTCGTCAACCAGTGTTGTTTCACGCTGCCAGGTTTGCTCAATGAGCGTTGTTATTTCCTGAAATGCCAGCTCCAGATGAGCCAATTCCAGTCTGAATTGTTGCAGACGTGCGCCGATATTCGTGGTTTGTGATTTCGATTTGGTGGGTTCTTCATGGTGTTGGCGTACGGAAATATCAGCTGGATCAGGAACGACTTTAACGGATTCCATCTCGATGATACGATGAGAAATCAAATTCGTCGCTTGATTAAGTTCGGAAATAGATTGGTCGTATTTGTCCAGCGTGTTTTGATCGAGTTTCAGTAGTTTGTTATATAGCTGGACGCCGCTGATAAGACCATGTTTCCTTTGCGCTGATTGCAACGCGTCTTTTTTTTCCGCAGGAATCAGTTGATCGGTTTGCCATTTTCGAATCAGACTCAATTCCCTGATCGTCTGCTGTCTCGTTTGTACAAACGGAAGCAATTGCTCCTCATAAATTAATTTGATTTTATGAACCTGGTCATTGATCAAGGGATCGGCCAGTTGTTCCTTGGATAAATCATTTTCCAGTCTTGTGCGATGAAGTTCCAGTAATTTATCAAGAACTTCTCTTCGTTCTTTCATAGCCGGGCGCAGATCTTTTCGTTTTTGAACCAGTTCAATGATGGTCGGCTGAATTGCCGGGGGAGCTATGTAGGCAGGCCGGCTCTTTTTTTTCTTTGATACCTTCAGTACCTGCAGCCCCGGCAGGGTCTCGGCAACCGGATAAACACCATATTGTTTATCAACCAGTTGGCGGTATCTTGTTATGAGGTAGGTTATCCCCTGGGAACTGGTTGTGCTTTTGGGATAATCAATTTCATTTTGCAACGCCTTGCGAAGCGTATTAACGTATTGGGGATTGAGCATGTTTTCTGTGTTCGGGACAACGGGATTAACCTCTGTTTTACTGTTTAGGGGATTAGCAAGATTAATCAGGACGTTTAAGATGGCTACGTGTATCTTCTTTTTAAGATAGGCGCTTTGTTTATGAATGGCTGCCAAGGTTTCCTGTTTCGAGGTGTGCTTTGCCTGTTCCTCGATGCTTGTAATTTCTGATAAAAACACATCAATGGAATGATCTCCCACATGTTGATGAAACTGTTCAATCAACTTGGTGAGTGCATCCAGATTATCTCGAATTTTTTTTCTGGTAACCATTGATGACCTCGACTCGTTTACATTCTATAAAGCCATGCGTTTCTCATACTCTGTAGTGTATAATAGATACCTTAAGTGGATATTAAATGGGCTTTTTGTTGGTGACTTTTCTCTTTATGCGGGGCAATTTTTCATAAAATATCTGTAGTCCGTGAGGGAACTGCAAGCCGTATCCCGGGATTTCATGTGTGACTATTATGCTTGGGAGCGGGGTAGGCGTAGGGATTGATGCAGGAAATTCCTGGCATCAACCCATACTGATTTATTGGTTATTGCGAAAATCTCTAACCATTTTTTCAATTTCCTGCCGGGTATAACCGTAATGCTTTTGGAGTTTCCCGAAAATTTCCTCATGATTACCTTCAATTTCTTTCAGGTCGTCATCGGTTAGTTTTCCCCATGCTTTTTTCATTTTTCCTTTTACTTCGTCCCATTTACCTTCAAATATATCCCTATTCATTGCATTATCTCCTTGTATAAATAGTAATTGGAGCCAGAATTTATGCCACGAGCCATTTCATATTGCGCTATTTATGATCGTCATGAAATAAATAGTGGCAAAATAAAAGATAGTTGAACTTTGGAAACTTTGCCAGGAGAGCCGCTGAAGAACCGGTGATTGGTCTATGCTATAGAATACGGAAAAAACAAGGACAGTTTGATGAAAAAACAGGACGAAAGGAAGGACGATGAATGGTTAGCCCCGGTTTATGGCAGCCGTTGGGACATGTCATCAATGGCAAAAACCGACATTCCAGATGACTCTATGAGAGGTGATCAGGCTTTTCAGATTATTCGTGACGAAATGGGACTGCAAGGTAACCCATCCTTGAATCTGGCAACATTTGTAACAACCTGGATGGAGCCGGAAGCAGAGCGGTTGATGCAGTTGGGAGCCATGTATAATTTGATTGATGAAGACGAATATCCGCAATTGAAAATCATCGAAGATCGACTTATCCGGATGCAGGCCAGTTTATTTCATGCGCCAAAAGAAAATGATCCTGTTGGCATGACCACTTCAGGATCTTCCGAGGCGATCATGCTAGGATTGCTGGCTCATAAATGGCAATGGCGTAAACATCGCAGGGATAAAGGGCTGGGGGATTCCAGGCCAAACATTATTTTCGGCGCCGATGTTCATACCTGTTGGGAAAAATTTGCACGCTATTTCGATGTGGATATGAAAATTATTCCCATGAAACCGGGAAAATACACCATCAACGCGCACGATGTGCAGCCGTTGCTGGATGAATATACCATAGCAGTGGGCGGCATTGTCGGCACGACGTTTACCGGTCAGGTGGATGATGTGGCCAGTATTAACCAGCTACTGATCGAGCATAAGAAAAAAACAGGACAAGATATACCTATTCATATTGATGCGGCTAGTGGCGGGTTTGTCATGCCCTTTGCCAATCCTGATTTCGCCTGGGATTTTCGCCTGGAGCAAGTCCGCTCGATTAATGTGTCCAATCATAAATTCGGTCTGGTTTATGCTGGATTAGGTTCCTTGATTTTCAAGGATAAAAAGGATCTTCCAAAAGACTTGCCGTTCAAGATCAACTACCTGGGTGGCGCCATGGATAATTACAGTTTAAATTTTTCCAAAAGCAGCAGCATGCTTCTGGCGCAGTATTACAATTTTTTACGGTTCGGCAAGGAGGGATACCAGCGTATTATCGATGCGGTTATGCACAATGCGGTCATCCTTGAAAACTATTTAACAGACAGCGGGCATTTTGAGGTATTGACGGATACAAAATTTCTTCCGATCGTTGTGGTGAAATTAAAAGAGGAATTCGGTTTTACCGTTTTTGATATCTCAGGAGAACTAAAAAAATACGGCTGGATTATTCCTGCTTATTCGCTACCTGCCGAGGCGGAGGATATTTCGGTTTTAAGGATGGTGATCAAGGAAAACTTCAGTCATGATTTGGCGGAAAAACTCATTTCAGATATCAAGGAGGTTATCCGGAACTTGCAAGGGCAAACAACATCAAAACCGACAGTAGTGAAAGAACATCGCTCGAAAACCAAACCTCATCACATCTGTTGATAATTTTTTCTCAATGGACGCTCAATTTAACCCTGGCTCACGTAAAAAATTTACAATCCAGTGGGCAAAGAGCTTGTTGTCCACCGGTAATTGCAAGGATTTGACACTTTCTTCGGCAAGTTTTGGACCAAGAATGTCTCGACGCGTTTCAATAAGTGCCCGGGTATAGGATGTGCTGAACTCCGGATGGCCTTGTACCGTCATGAGATGATGGCCAATCTGCATCATATAAAAAGGGCAGAATGCACTGCCAGCAAGTATTTCCGCCTCTAAAGGGGGAGTTATAACCTGATCCTGATGACTTACCGGCAAATGAAGCGAGTTTTTGCCCGGTGTCATCCAGGGTTGTTGCCGGGTGATTTGATTTTGCGATACGCCGATACCCCATCCTTGCGGCGCCTTGTCTACTTGTCCTCCCAGCACTTTGGCAAGCAGTTGATGTCCGAAACAGATCCCCACAACCTTTTTTTCGGCATGATGCAGTTGCAGGAGAAATTCTTCCAGTTTTGTGATCCAGCGGTAACCGTCCAGAACACCATGGCGGCTTCCGGTGATCAGATAAGCGTCTGCCGCGTCAATATGTTTAGGCAATTCTTCCCGTTCTGCGTTATATACCGGGAAAATCAGTGTCGGGTCGGCTTGCAGAAGCAGTCTGGCAAACATGGCCGGGTATTGGCCATGAATCGAGGCGAGAGGTTCTTTGACCTGGTCACAGAGTAATAGGCCAAGCTTCATTGCAGCACCTGTAGTTCGCCAGTGATTGCCGCAGTTAGAATTTGCCTGTAGCGGTCGGCATCGAACAAAAGCGGATTGCCTTGCGCACAGGGATCGTCTTTCGCCATATTGGCAATGCGGTCAATTTGCTGAAGATCGATACCAATGTCTTTTAAACGGCTCTCGATGTTTAATTCCTGCCGCAGACTCAATACCCAGTCCACAAACCCGTCAAAACCGTTGGAAATATGCAAATAAGCAGCCAGGCGGGTAATTTTAGGTTCAATGGCTATGCGGTTGGCCAACAACACATAAGGCATCAAAATGGCGTTTAAACGGCCATGATGAGCGTCGTAGATAGCACCCAGGGGATGGGCAAGCGCGTGCATGGCTCCCAAACCTCGCTGAAAGGCGGTCGCACCCATGGCAGAGGCGACCAGCATTTGGGTTCGCGCCGTCAAATCATGGCCGTTTTTTGTCGCGCGCGGCAAATAGTCTTTGATAAGCCGTATGCCCTCCAGGGCGATGCCCTCTGCCATCGGATGGTAATAATTGGCACAATAAGCTTCCAGATTGTGGGACAAGGCATCCATTCCGGTCGCGGCCGTAATGGCAGGCGGCAGCCCCAGGGTCAATTCAGGGTCCAGAATGACCATTTTAGGCAGCATGTCGGGGTGAAAGATGATTTTTTTTAATTGCCGGTGCGTATCGGTAATGACGGAGGAGCGCCCGACTTCCGAGCCGGTACCCGCCGTGGTGGGCAATGCCACAACAGGGGCTATGCCGGCGGTATGAACCCGTTTCCAATTGTCACCCACGTCTTCAAAATCCCATATGGGGCGGCTTTGTCCGGCCATCAGGGCAATGGCTTTGGCGGCGTCAAGAGCCGAACCGCCGCCGATAGCGATGACACCGTCGTGTTGTCCGCTACGATACGCGTCTACACCCTCCATGACATTTTCAGCGGTGGGATTGGATTTAATCCCGCAAAATAGTGAAATCTTTAAATGTTTTGTACGGCAACGCTGCAAAGCCTGATCGATAAAGGGTAAAGGAGCCAGACCGGGATCAGTAACCAGCAGGGGGGCGTGCATCCCCAGATCATGGCATACCTCGGCCAGTTCGCCCGCGCGGCCCGCGCCTACCCGTATCAACGTGGGATAATTCCAGTTTGCTTGTAAGGATGATGCGTTCATGCTGCAAAATTCCTGTTAGATGATCGTTTTTAAGTGAAAGGATTTGGGGCGAGTCAGCGATTCGTAGCCCAGTGAGGACAAACTTGAACCGTAACCGGAATGCTTGACCCCGGTCCAGACCAGTGCCGGATCAAGGTAATCACAGCGATTGATAAAAAACGTGCCGGTATCGACTTGTTCGCCGATTCGGGTGCCTGCTTCAATATCACGGGTGAACACGGCCGCCGTGAGTCCGTATTCGCTGTCATTCATAAGGGTGATGGCTTCGTCGTCATCGGATACTTTCATAATACCGACCACAGGCCCGAACGATTCTTCCGTCATGACCCGCATGAGGTGACTGACTTCCGTCAGGATCTGGGGAGCCATGTAGGCGGATCCGGGTTTATCCATGGGAAAATCCTGGCTGTTAATATGAGCCGACGCCCCCATGGTCAGGGCTTCGTTAATTTGACCGCGAACAAAATCTGCCGCTGACGCGCGAATAAGGGGCCCCAGGGTCGTTTCAGGATCATCGGGGCGGCCAAGTTTGTATTGTCTGGCGATCCCTACTGCTTGATCGATGAACGAATCATAAACGTTTTGATGCACGTAAACGCGTTCTATGCCGCAACAGGATTGGCCGGAATTAAAAAAAGCGCCGTCGACAACGGTTGCCGCCGCATACCCGATATCCGCGTCTTCCCGGACGTAGGCAGGATCTTTGCCGCCCAGTTCCAGCCCGAGCGTGATGAAACGTCCGGCGGCCATACACTCAACCATTCGTCCTCCGGATACGGATCCGGTGAAAGCCACGTGGTTCACGACCGGCGATTGAATGATTTTTTCCGTATCCTCATGGGTTAAATGCAGATATTGAAAAACGCCTTTAGGTAATCCGGCTTGCTTGAAAACCTCGGCAAAGCGTTCAGCGACCAGCGGGGTTTGTGCGGAATGTTTTAATATGACGACATTGCCGGCCATTAAAGCGGGGATAATGGCGTTTACCGCAGTCAGATAAGGATAATTCCAGGGTGCTATGACCAGAACAATGCCTAAAGGTTCCCGCCTGATATAACGAACAAATCCCTGTTTTTCCGGCAGATTAATGGGGGAGAGAGCGGTACGGGCTGCGGCAATCATATAACGGGCGCGTTCTTCCAGACCGTTTATTTCCCCGGCGGCGTACTGGATGGGACGTCCCATTTGCCAGCAAATTTCATTGGCGATGGCATCGGAATGAGCGACGAGTGTGTCAATGGCCGCCGTACATAAGGCTTCTCGTTCGAACAATGGCATGGACCGCCAGTTTTTTTGTGCGTCCCGGGCTTTTGTCAACGCCGCCTGAATCTCGCTCTGACTGGCAAAATCA